>DJYQ01000013.1:0-18556 GCA_002450165.1 Prevotellaceae bacterium UBA6974
TAGTGCATTTCCCATGCGGTCATCGCACGCCATCGGGCGTTAATCCTCGTTTCCAAGGGCTATTCCCGGGCACAGGGCAGGTTGGATACGCGTTACTCACCCATTCGCCGGTCGCCATCAGAGTTTGCAAGCAAACACCATGCTGCCCCTCGACTTGCATGTGTTAAGCCTGTAGCTAGCGTTCATCCTGAGCCAGGATCAAACTCTTCACTGTAAAATATCTCTTAAGCTGACCTGACCATAAAAAGAATAAACGGTTCTCGTACTTTACTATCTTGTACTACATCTTTTCTATTTGTCTATGGAAATCTATCAAAGATCAATTGCATATAAGCCGTATAACCAATAGACCCACTGTACAAGAGGGCCTCCGGCTCGTTTGCGAGTGCAAAGGTATGCCAAAATTATGAAACAACGATATTTACCATGGTCCTTTTTATAAAAAAAAAATGAAAAAAGTGTGATAAAACACTTTCTGTCCTTATTGTACCTTATATATAATACGCGCGAATATACAAGCTTGACAGAGCGTCATTGTACTTCCTTCTTCATTTTTTCCCACGTATAGTCAGAAAGGATGTTTTGGTTCTGTATTTTCGAATGCGCGACCTTTTTCTCTATCATGCCGGCACGTTTCTGGGAATCTGGGTGATCTGAAATGAACTCTAACATACCACTTGATTGCATCCGACGCATAAAATTGGCCATATCCTTTGGATTATAACCCGCCTTACGCAAATACCTTACGGCTTGGTCATCTGCTTCAGTCTCCTTGTCACGGACTATCGTATTATGCACAAATTGATAGAGCATATGAGTTAAAAAGTCTGACTTGGAACCATTTGACAACATAATGGAAATTGCAGTTAATGCCAGGTCTATCTGGAATGTACTGCTGAGATGATGAAGCTGAATGTGTGCAATCTCGTGGCTGAGAACCCCCGCTAATTCGGATTCATTCCTGCAATCACGCAAAAGTCCCCTGTTAACAATCAAATGTCCACCAACAGTAGCAAAGGCATTCACCTCGTATGAAGATGATACAAAAACATGCACCGAGGCTGTATCAAGGTCATTTTTCTGACATATATTATTTACTACGCCATCTACCACATCATACACTTGTCTGTTATGCATCTCGCCCAGTTGCGTCTTGACAACCTTCCAAATCAATTTTGACTCCTGCTGCTCGATGAAATCGGGCTTTATTGTATATGGTACACAAAGTAGTATAAGGTACATAGAAATTGCTACCGTTGAACATCTCGTCCGTTTTGTATTTTCATACCACAGTGTACAGGATGTTTCCAAGCTTCACTCTCCGTCCTATAGCAGAACTGTCTTCTTTGAAAAGATCCTTGCAACTATTGCTTCCCATCACACAAACCTTACGCTTCTCTGCGATGTCCATGATATTAATGAAGCGTCCCTCCAGCATCTCCACAGCTTGCGAAGCGGCATACTCGGGAAAAACGCCCACCATTGAACTACTGCTGATATAATGGCTGCCGAAGCTGGCCACCACACCATCCTGATTTACTGTAGGAATAGCATTGGTAATCTGATGAGGAAAGTGATGGCGACTCATATATAAATCGCGGTTGTCCAGCCTAATCAACCGGCCTTCTTTTATACCTTCCCAAGGCTTGGTTGTCCTACCGCCAAAAACGTGAACGGCATCAAAGGCAAAACTTCCCATGTTATACTGAAACGAATGGATAACACCATTGCCCGCTCCCTGTAGCACAATTAGCAAGAACAGTCCGCTAACCACAGCAAATCCTGTAGCAATGGTACGCATCATGTTGCGCCTCAAGGTACCTTTTATCTCCTGTAAAAGCTCAAGCATACCCTTAACCTAATAACTTTTCACTCCTACTTCATTACTCCATTCACGCCAAAAGGAGATTTTTAGAGCCGTCGTTCAACTCTACATTCTCTATCTGACCGTCCTTTATGTGTACAATCTTTTCTGCCTGATAGGCAACACCACTCTCGTGTGTAACCACGATGATGGTCAATTCCCTGCTCGTGCAGTTTCTTCAGCAGCTGCATCACCTCCAGAGAAGTCTTACTGTCCAATGCGCCCGTCGGCTCGTCGGCTAGGATAATGCGGGGCTGCGTGATGAGTGCACGCGCTATGGCAACACGCTGTTTCTGCCCGCCCGACAATTCGTTGGGCATATGGTGAGCCCATTCCGTTAGACCCACCTTTTCCAGATACTCCATTGCCAGCTGATTGCGTTTCCTTCTGCTTACCCCTTGGTAGAAGAGTGGCAATGCAACATTCTCCATTGCATCCTTAAAGGATATCAGGTTAAAACTCTGGAAGATAAAACCTATCATGCGATTGCGATAGTCAGCTGCGCGTGTCTCAGACAGGTTGCGGATGAGAGTGCCGTCCAAGCGGTACTCACCCTCGTCATAATCGTCCAGGATGCCCAGTATGTTCAGCAGGGTCGATTTGCCGGAACCCGATGCGCCCATGATAGCAACAAACTCACACTTTCCTATGTGCAAGTCAATACCCTTCAGCACATGAAGCGGCTGGGCGCCCTAATACGTTTTATGAATGTTAGTTAAATGAATCATTTTTCCTAGTTAGAGAAATCATCTTTTCAATTTAGAGAAGTCAACTTTGCTGGCACCGTTCTCTTCGCAAACGAAGTTCTTGCATTCTCCGCTCAAGACGGCTTTGCCTGCACCATTGAGTTCAACCTCAAGCTCCTGGCAGAACACATTGGCATTTATGTCGCCAGCACCATTTACGTCAATCTCTATATCACCTTGTGCCAGAACCTTGGCAAACGAGCAGTCTGCTACGCCATTCAGTTCCACGTTCAGCGATGCTACAGAAAGCGTGTCTATGTTAACTTTACCTGCACCATTTATCTCTATTTCAAGTGGCTCTGTCTGCTCCATAGTACCAACCACTTCCAGCTTACCTGCTCCAGTAAGCTCCAGTTCCTGCAAGTTGGGAACAGCGATGTAGAATGTCACAGGAGGCGTATTCTTATCCACATTGCCCTTAAAACCCTTACATTCTATCCTCAGCTCGTCTCTCCTTACATCAAAAGTATAAGCCTCAATACATTTTTTATTTGCACGAACGCGTACAGAGCTTACACTGTCTTGCGAGAGAACAATGCACACCTTTCCCTTTGTTTTTATACTGGTGAAAGCAGGAAAACTGAGTTCTTGCTCCATAACGCTGCCCCATTTGGCAGAATCCTCATGCTCAAAATCCATAGCTTCTTTAGCTACCTTCTCTGCAAACTTTGTCGCTATTTCAGTACAACTGGAAAGAATGATACTAAGAGCTACCAACAGCACAATAGGCGATAGAATAAAACGTGCTTTCATAATCTTAATGGTTTTATTTAACTTGTTAAATTAATTATCTGTATTTGGGTTAGTATATCAAACCATTTGGAGTTAGTATAGTAGCCAGGAATGCACAAGCATATTTTCCACATGCTATTACCTGATCCATAGTAATATCTAATGCCTTCATGGTGCGGAAGAATTCAGGTACCTGCTCCTCAAAGAACTCCTTCTTACGGAGTGCCAGAACAGCGTCACGAGCACCCTCGTTGACAAAGTTTCCCAAGCCACGACGTGTTGCTACAACATCCTGGTTCTGCAACCACTCGAAAGAGCGGGCCACGGTATTAACGTTCACCTCTACCTCAGCCGCAAACTCACGTACTGATGGCAGTTTTTCATTCTCACGGTATTTCCCTGCAAGAATACTATCACAGATGCTTTCCGCTATCTGTAGATATATAGGTTTCTGATTTTTAAAGTCCATAATAGAAAGTTTACTGTTTACTGTTTACCGTTAATTGGTTATTGGTTATTGACTTTAGGAAACGATAACGAAAACGCTAACCGTTAACCGCTAACCAATTTACAAATAACTAAGGATTCCTGCGTGTTGTAATCTGTGCTCGGCAGTACAGACGGTAAGTCAGCCACCAGATAAGGCAGAAGATTGCTATTGCAAAAGTAGCAAGTAACCAAGCACCCACCCATGAAGGTATATCAGCAATCATTTGAATGTCAAAATTAATCTTAACAAGAAACAGGCCTAACATTCCACCGAAGAGGAGCGAAACAAACCATAACACAATATGGAAGAGTAGTACGTAGCCAAAAGTATGACGATACTTAAAGGCACTACCCAAAGAGAACGTGCTTAATTGGCCAAGAAATCCAAAGGTAGAGAAACATACCAATGCAATATTGTTGCTATACTTAAGGTCACGGAAAGCGAAAGAGAACACATCCCACGTTGCCAACGTGATGGACTGAGGATTTGTAACCCCAAACAATGCCCAACCTAAGATGGCATGTACCAAGTCTGCCACTATAATACTTCCCATGAACACCAATAAGGTACCAAAAAAAGAACAGCCAGCGTGCCATAGGAAACGTTCCGAATTAGTGGCAGGAAGGGTCAGTTCGCTAATACGTCCCTGCTTGGTAACAAGGTTATGGAACATGTAGCATAACATCTGTATCATAGCAGCAGCTAAAAGAATGCGGTAATAAACAACCCTCCCCGTTACATTATAGAAACCAGCAACTATTGATTCACTATACTCAGCAAAATTTACTTTGTCGCTGACAATCCAGTATCCATACAATAGTGAGACATAGTTTATTATAATAGGTACAAGCACACAGCCTGCTATCACTATAAGTTGGCGAATATAGAACTTACGATTGATGGTAAGGTCCCAGCGAGCCACATTCAGGAATCTGTTAAAATCAAATGCTTTCATATCTTAATCCTCCACTTTCTTGTTAGTTAATGTTTCAATGAAAAGTTTCTCCAGGTCAATGGGTTCATCCCCTTCTACTAAGGGAGCATCCAGTAATACCTTGTTAGGCTCAATAATGCAAACATGATCCAGCATACGCTCCACATCATGCACCTGATGGGTAGAGATAATAATAGTCTTGCCTTCTGACATACCCTCAATCACTACCTTGCGAAACTGACTCTTTGAAAGGATATCCAATCCGTTGGTAGGTTCGTCCATCAACAGGTAATCGGTATTCGTTGCCAAAGCCAGACACATATATACTTTTTTCTTTTGTCCCATAGAGAGCGCACCCAGATTAATATCTTTAGACATATCAAAACCAGACAGACAATGATCCAGCAATTCATCCGAGAACTTTGGATAGAATGGCTTCAGGCTCTTTACATACTGCTTGAAGCTGATGTGTGGAAGGTCGTATTCCTCAGGAACAATGAACATCTCCTGCAACATTTCAGGCAGACGCTGAGACGCAAGTACGCCGTCTACTCTAACCTCGCCCTGCTTGGGACGCAACAAACCCATCATCAGGTAAAGCAACGTGCTCTTTCCTGTACCGTTCTTACCAAGCAGGCCATATACTCCGCCCTTTTTGAATTGCAAACTGAAATTCTCTAAAACATTGTGGTACTTATTGTACCCGAATGTAACATTTTCAATACTTATCATAGTGTAATAGCTAAATAGTACACTGCAAAAGTATGACAAATAAAAATACCCACCAAAACTTTGCAGGTATTTTAACATAATTTTAATACTTTCTAGGATAGTTGACGAGTTGTTGGCTTACCGTTTACTGTTTACCGTGTTACTGTTTACTGTTTATTGTTTATAGTTTATAGTTGACAGTTATCCGCTGCGGTAGCAAATTCTTCATTCTTTCACTCTTTTCTTAAGGAATATAGATGCAATAACTGTCATGATGGGACTCAGGTAGCAGAAGAAGCAGAAGGGAGCATATACTATAGTAGAGACACCCAGCACAGAACTTTGTGTCATACCGCACGTGTTCCAGGGAATCAGCACAGAGGTAACAGTCGCACTATCCTCACAAGTTCTACTAAGCAGACGAGGCTCCAACCCATAGCGCTTATATGTAGGGCCGAACATAGTAGCAGAAAGAATGATTGACAGGTACTGGTCAGCAGCCACCACATTCAGGAACACACCTGTAAAAGCAGTTGTTGTCACTAGCGAGACAACACCTCGTACCAGACGTATCAATGCTTTCATAATGGTCTCCAACATTCCCGTTGCTGTCATTGCGGCTCCAAAGAGCATTGCACAGATAATCAGCCAGATAGTTCCCAGCATTCCTGCCATACCGCGTGTAGCCACTAAGTCGTTCAGTTCAGGCACCCCTGTATTCAGGTTTGTGGAACCATACACCACAATCAGTGCACCACGCAGTCGTTGGGAGAATCCTTCCAAATCTGTTCCGGCAATCTCGTCCAACAAGGCGCCCTGTGTTACAGCAGCCGTCACTGTTCCCATCAATGTAGCTAAGAAAAGGACTACCATCGAAGGCAGACGCATGGCTATTAGTACGCCTGTAAGAACAGGAACCGTCAGCAGCCAAGGTGAAATAAAGAAAGTGTCCTGCAGGGCATTTGCAACCTTCAGCGCATGATCTGCCTGTGTAGGAGCAAACCCCAAGCCCTTAATAGCGAATACGGTTAGTGTGATAAGAAAAGTGGGAACAGTGGTGTAGAGCATGTAACGGATATGCGTAAAGAGTGGAGTACCGGCTGTACTGCTGGCCAGTACTGTGGTATCTGAGAGGGGTGATATCTTATCGCCAAAGTATGCGCCTGAGATGATGGCGCCTGCGGTCCAAGCCTCATCGTATCCAATGGCCTGTCCTATTCCCATCAAGGCGATACCAATGGTGGCAATGGTGGTCCATGAAGAGCCCGTTATCACACTAACCAGCGCACAGATAAGGCAAGCAGATACCAGGAACCACTGGGGCGACATTATCTGCATACCATAATATATCAAGGTAGGGACTATCCCGCCCACCATCCAGGAACCTCCAAGGGCACCTATCAGCAACAGGATGATGACAGCTCCGCTGATGCTCCCCATTTTATCAGAGAGTGCTTTCTCGAAGTCGGCCCATGTGACATCCTTGCGCAGCAGTCCTATGCTCAGACACACAGATGTGGCTACGATGAGCGAAATCTGTGAGGCGCCAGAAAGCGTCTCGTCACCGAATATAGAGACTACAATAGAAATGAGTGCCACCAGAATAACCAGTGGCACTAATGATACCCATAAAGAAGGTGTTTCCTTGTTCATCAGCTAACCTTGTTCAGCTTTCTGATAATCGAGAAGATGAACAGGGCGGCCAAGAGGCAGATGCCCATCAGGGTTGCCCAGACAATCCACAGCGGCATATCCCACATGTGACCAGGGATGCTGACAAGCTTGTTGCCAAGAGCTGTTGCCACGAACCATCCGCCCATCATCATGCCCTTGTACTTCGGAGGAGCAACCTTCGTCACAAACGAAATGCCGATAGGCGAAAGCAGCAACTCGGCAAAAGTCAGGATAAGATAGGTACTGACAAGCAGGTTGGGGTTGAAGTCATAGACATGGTTGGGGTGGTCTGTTGCGGGCAGACCCAAGCTGCAAACCGTCATCAGCAGATAGGCACAGGCAGCCACCAGCATACCCAGACCTATCTTGACCGGAGCTTTGGGCTCCTTGCCCTTCTTGCCGAGCCAGCCGAAGAGAGCGATGCTCACGGGTGTCAAGGCTACAACGAAGCACGGATTGAACTGCTGGAAGATGGGAGCATCGACAGTCACAACCTCACTTGCCGTCTGTACATAGTTATAACCGAGGACAGCTGCCGGAGCAACTATGAGCAGTGCATTTATAACCTTTGCCTTTGCGCTGTTGCTGCTTATCAATCCGAAAATACCATATACAATCAGGATGCACCAGATCAGGTTCATCACGTTGAACTCCATACCCGTAATGCCTGTAGCAGAGCGAGCCGTGAACTCGTCGGCAAACCACGTCAGCGTCAGGCCGTTCTGGTGGAATGCCATCCAGAAGAAAATAACAACGGCAAAGACGAGGCACAGACATACGATGCGCTCACGAGTCTCGGCTGGAGACATCTCCTCGACCTTCTCATCTACAGAAGCCACCTTGTCCTTCTTAACCGTGAGCACCTGCTTGTATGTGCTTCTTCCCAAGTAGTAAACCAGAATAGAGAAGATGACGGAGACACAAGCTACGGCAAAGGCAAAGTGATAGCTATCGGCCTTGCTGTAGCCAAGCGAAACCTGTGCCCAGTCCATAATCCTGATGGCTGCCGTCGGTGCAAACAAGGCACCGATGTTTATGGCCATATAGAACAGCGAGAAGCCCGAATCACGCTTGTCGGCATACTCGGGAGCGTTATACAGGTCTCCCACCATCACTTGCAGATTACCCTTGAACAGGCCCGTTCCCAGGCTGACAAGCAACAGGGCAGCGCCCATCGCCGCAATAGCGACCGTACCGCTACCCAGTGGAACAGACAGAAGCAGATAGCCGAAGAACATAATCAAGATGCCGATGACAACCATCTTGCTGTATCCCCAACGGTCTGCCGCCATGCCTCCGACAAGGGGCAGAAAATAGACCGCCGTTAGGAACCAAGTATAAATCTCGCTTGCCGTACCAGCGGCAAAACCGAAATTCTCACCGAGAAAAAGAGCAAATACAGCGAGCATAGTGTAGTAACCGAAACGCTCACCAGTGTTGGACAGTGCCAGTGTCCACAACCCTTTAGGCTGACCTTCAAACATAGTAAAAAAACGATTTAGATTAATAATTGCGAGACAAAGTTAATTAAAATTAACGAAAATGAAAATGAAAACGAAAAGTTTTGATAATTTTGCAAACGAATAAGAGAAACGGCAGACAAAACTAAAACATTAACAGACAAATATATATGAAATTTCTTGGCTTGAAACCGCGCATTCTGTACTGCATGAAGAATTACAACACGGATTCCTTCATGAAAGACCTGATGGCGGGTGTCATCGTGGGAATTGTAGCCCTGCCCCTGGCAATAGCCTTTGGCATAGCCAGTGGCGTAACACCGGAAAAAGGCATAATAACGGCCATCGTAGCCGGATTCATCATTTCGGCCCTGGGTGGCACCAAGGTACAGATAGGCGGTCCCACCGGAGCGTTTATCGTAATCATATACGGAATAGTCAACAATCCCGCATACGGATTGCAAGGCCTGTTGGTAGCAACGATGATGGCAGGCGTCATACTGATTGGTCTGGGAGTCTTCAAACTGGGTGCCGTAATCAAGTTCATCCCCTACCCCATAATCATCGGTTTCACCGCCGGCATTGCAGTGACAATCTTCACCGCCCAAATGGGCGACGTACTGGGCCTGACGCAGCAAGTAGCCGATAAAAGCGGGCATCTGATTACCGTTCCGCTCAAGACCCCCGGCAATTTCGTCGGCAAATGGGTATGCTACGCACACAACATCAACACATTCAACCCGTGGAATTTCCTGGTCGCCATCGGTTCGCTGCTGGTCATCATTCTCAGTCCACGCGCAGTGCGCCGCATTCCCGTGCTGAACAAAATTCCCGGCTCGCTGTACGGAATCCTGCTGGGCACCGGAGCCGTAATTCTGGCCAAGAGCATGTTTCCCGACATCGTTGTCGATACCATTGGCGACCGTTTCAACATCCAGTCCAAGCTGCCCGAAATGGTCGTACCCGCATTTACGTTCGAAACCGTCCAGAACCTGCTGCCCGTAGCATTTACGATTGCCATACTGGGCGCAATAGAATCATTGCTGAGTGCCGCTGTGGCAGATGGTGTAATCAGTGACCGCCACGACAGCAACATGGAACTGATTGCCCAGGGTGCCGCCAATCTGGTGACTCCGCTGTTCGGCGGCATTCCCGCCACGGGAGCCATAGCACGCACGATGACCAACATCAACAATGGCGGTCGCACGCCCATCGCCGGCATCATCCATGCCGTGGTGCTGCTGCTCATACTCCTGGTCCTGATGCCCTATGCCAGCTATATCCCCATGGCAACCCTGGCCGGCGTGCTGGTCATCGTATCGTACAACATGAGCGGCTGGCGGACGTTCAAGGGTCTGCTGAAGAACCCCAAGAGCGACGTTACCGTCCTGCTCGTCACCTTCTTCCTGACAGTCATATTTGACCTGACCATTGCCATCGAGATTGGACTGATTATCGCCTGCGCACTGTTCATCAAGCGTGTAATGGAGACCACCGAAATCAGTGTCATCCGCAACGAAATAGACCCGTCCGACGAGGCCGACATGGATGTGCACGAGGAACATCTGATTATCCCCGACGGTTGTGCCGTATATGAAATCAACGGTCCGTACTTCTTCGGCATAGCCAACAAATTCGACGACCTGCAATCCGCCCTCAGCTCAGGTCACAAGCCCAAGGTGCAGATTATCCGTATGCGCAAGGTGCCGTTCATCGATTCGACCGGCATTCACAACCTGGCCAACCTGATTGAGATGAACCACTCGCAGGGCATTCACATCATACTGTCGGGCGTTACGCCCAAGGTTCACTCGCAGCTGGAGAAGGCACACTTCTACGACAAAATGAACCAGGACCACATCTGTCCGCATATCGACGTCGCCCTGCAGAAGGCCCGCGAATTCCTGGCCGAATAAAGGCTTTTGTATAATATATTAAGAAGGTATAAGGGGAAAAACCGACCGAAACCAAAACACACAGCACAGACATGATTAACCGCGCCCTGTCCCAGACCGAATGCCACGCACTACGCGGCATTGCCATTCTCATGATAATGCTGTACAACTTTGACCGTCACCTGATTCCGATTGACGGCAACGAGATGAAGTTCGGTGCCCAATATACCCAGCTGTTCTGCCTGCATTGGTACAACCCCCTGTACATCGTCAGCTTCACCGGCTGGACCGGAGTCTGCATATTCCTGTTCCTCAGCGGCTATGGACTGAGCCTGAAGTATTGCGACGGCAAGTGTCTGGGCGGACGCGAGCTGTGGTCCTTCTACCTGCACCATCTGACCAAGATTGCATGGCTGTCGCTGCCACTGATGGCACTGTACAGCATACTCAACAGCTGTATGACCGGTCAGTGGGGCATCACCCTGCCCGGGCCGTACTGGTTCTTCCCGCTGATACTGGAATGCTATCTGGTCTTTCCCCTGTTAGCCAGACTCAGCACCAGGGCACTGACGCTGCTTATCGCCACCGGCGTGGCAATCAACACCTTATGCCTGTACTACCCACTGGGCGAGACGACCCTGTGGTACATCATGCGTCATCACATCTTCGCCTGGTACGCCACATTCGCCACAGGCATCGTAATTGCCCGCTGCGGCAAGTCCGACACCAAATGGTACCACCTGCTGCTGCCCGTCGCGCTGTGCGCAAGCTATGTCGTCAAACCCCTGACGCCGCTGACGGACGTGCTGACCGCCCTCACCTTCTGCACATTCGCCGGGCTGTTCCGTAACCGCATCCTGACGTGGGT
Organism: Prevotellaceae bacterium UBA6974; assembly: GCA_002450165.1. Classification (GTDB taxonomy): domain Bacteria; phylum Bacteroidota; class Bacteroidia; order Bacteroidales; family Bacteroidaceae; genus Physcousia. Next base: position 11,375 of record DJYQ01000013.1, read on the forward strand.
CGGCAGGATATCCTCCAGCCTGTTCCTGCTCCACGCCTTCGTGCGGCTGTTCCTGTACCAGTGGATGGACTGTGAGGGGATGGTGTATATGACGACGGCTTTGTTCCTGGTGATTACTTTTGCCGTAGGCTGGCTCCACCACAGATATATGCCCGAGAATAAACCTTGCACGAAACAACATGTATGATACACTGACAAACGAAAATAACCTGAATCGCAAAATGAAAAACAACAAGACACTGAATACAACACTCTTCGTCCTGCTGATGCTGGTCTTCTGCATACCGGCATTCACCCGCGTGCTGCTGCATCAGGACGACATCCTGTTCCTGTTCGCATCCATTGCCTGCTGCATACCGCTGACCTATGCCCTGCTGCATATACGCAGCCGGATTGTCTTCTGCTTGCTGTTCTTCTGTCTGATGATGCTGGCAGGTACCGAGATGTTCTTCTCCGTCGGTCTGAGGTCACTGGTCCAGACCGCGCATATCATAGGCATCATGACATCGACTGACAAGGAGTCGTCGCACTTCATGGACAACAACATGCTGAACATGGCCAGCACCCTGCCACAGCTGCTCTGCGGCATCGCAGCCATGGTCATCCGCTGCATCCAGCCCGGCAACTGTCCCCGGACACGCACCCTGCGCATTGCAACATGGGCCGGACTGCTGTGTGCCGCCGGCTTAGGCATGTACATGCACGTTGCTCCATACAACATCATCAAGTGCTGCGGACTGGCCGCCTATCAGAGGGTGTGCCAACGCCTGCTCGTCCCGCAGGCCCAGGGAATGACCTTCGGCGCAACCCGTCCGGACATCCAGGGGCGTGAGTATTATATAATGTGCATCGGCGAAAGCCTGCGTGCCGCCAACCTGGGGATAAACGGTTACGGCAGGCAGACCACCCCGTTGCTGCAGTCGCTGGACAATATGGTGTCGTTTACGGACTACTACTCCAACGCCACGCTCACCATGTATTCGGTCCCCATGATGCTGTCGCGTGCCACGGTGGACGACTACGACATCAACTACACCGAATATGGCATACTCAAGCCGTACAGGGAGTGTGGATTCAAGACAATTGTCATAAGCCCCGGCAAACTGCTGACGTACGAGAAGTACCTGACCCACGGTGCAGACACGGTCTATAACGTCCGTAACGATTCGGTCATCCCCGGCCTGATTGATTCGCTCACGCAGGTCTATCCCAAGGTGTTCTTCCTGGTCCAGCTGTACCAGTCGCATCTGTACTTCGACAACTTCACCCCGCAGTACGACGCCTATCGCCCCAACCTGGCTACCGACGGCGGACCTGGCATCCCTGCTACCGATGAGCTGATGGTCAACGCATACGACAATACCGTGCTGTACACCGACTACATCATGAGCAGCATGATACGTGCCATCGACAAGCCCGATGCACGTTCGGCATTCCTGTTCGCATCCGACCACGGCGAGGTACTGGAGCTGGACAAGCCGGGACGCGGATGTGCGCTGAATCCCGACAAGGACGAGTACCACGTTGCCATGATGTTCTGGTCCAGCGACCAGTGGACCCAAACCCACCAGGATGCTGCGCGCAGGTTGAAGGGTATCAGCCACCAGCCCATAAATGCCGACTACCTGTTCTACACTGCATGCGACATGGCCGACATCACTATTGACAAGAAATTTCAGAAACCCGAATGGAGCCTGCTGTCGCCACGGTTCAAGACCCACGAGCGCAAAATCATGCTGCCCGACGGACTCAGCGTGACCAGTCTGGATGCCAAGGAGTAGGAAATCAGTGGGTGGAAATACAAAACAGCCCCCTCTTCCCGACAATGGGGAGGAGGGGGTTAAAATGTCAAAAGCTCCTCCCCCTCTGATGGGGGAGGCTGGGAAGGGGCCTTTAGCTTCCAAATTCATCACCACCCGAGCCCGGTGTGCCGCCGCCGTTGTCACCGGTATTGGTGCCGCCACCGTTTTGGTTTTGGTTCTCGTTCTCGCCAGTGTTCTCCGGTTCCGTAGATCCGTTACCCGTGTTACCGCCCTCGGGAGCCTCGTCCTCATCATCATCGCTGGACTTTGCCCACACAAGCTTGGCAGACTTCACAGCAGCCTCTACCTCTTCACCTGCACGGTAGTACAACTGCGGCTTGACATCGTCCAGCTTCATATCCTCGGCTTTCTCATACCAGCCGCTCGAACAGCTTGGATAAATCTTGCCGATTGGTCCCAGGTCCACGATGTAGCCCTGCTTCAGCATCTCGGTCACCGAGTCCATGCACAGCTCGAAGGCCATGCGCAGCTCTGCCTTGTGCATCGTCGTGTTGTGGCCCGCCTCCTTAACGATGTCCTCAAACTCAGCCGTGCCATTGGTTAATACTCGGGTTGCAAAGCCTGGTTCCTTCGTTACAGGCTTCTTCATGACAACCTTCTTGATACGTAACTTTAACTGTGACATAAATCAAGTTTTTTAGATTAAACAATAAAATTATAACTCACTGCGGTCGATTACTGAACTGACCGTGGTCGATTGAACAACTCACCGTGGTCGGTTACCGGATTGACCGTGGTCGATTACCAGATTGACCGTGGTCGGTTGAACAACTCACCGTGGTCGGTTAGTATCTTCCGCATGCAAATAAACAAACAAGTTGACGTTCAGAAAAAGACTCAGCTTTTTATTTTCCTTGGCCGGCCGCCCTTTTTCCCCTTCTCGCTGTTTATCCTTGACAGGTAGTCTGCGTCCTTTCTGGCCCACCGCCCCAAGTTCTGACGATAGACATAGTTCTTAATCTGCTTAACCGACAGCCCCAGCCTCTCCGCCAGTTCCGCCGTCCCCATCGTAGCGTAGTGCCGCATGATTGCCGGCCCGTCCACAGCCTCGCGAAACCTCCTCCCCCGCCGCCCGTTGTGTAATTTCGTGTCCGTCATAATGTTCATAATGTTTGCATTCCAAAATACAGGAAAATAATAGTCCCACCGATTTTTTTACCGAAATTACTTGTTGTACATATCTGATATTTTGTATTTTTGTATGGCATATTTCAGAATTTTGCATATCTTTGTTTGCACAAAAGACAGCATTTAAAGTAAATTTTTTGTTATGAAGAGAGGGGTGCTCTATTACATTCTTGTTTTGTTTGCTTTAGTTTCATACGGCCAAAGTGTCGAGACTAGTGAGATAGACTCATGTGGAGTGTGTCACGTTAAAACTTCGTCCAGGTCTTTTGTTATAGGAAATAAAAAGTTTGATACTGGTCTGTTCTGTTTGGCGGATAATTCCAAGTCATGGGCCATTGTAATGTTACCTAATGAGAAATTCTCTACAGACGTTGAAATGCTGATGCGGCTTGGTAACGATGAACTGATACATCTGCATGCTTTCAGAATAGAAGGAAAGATTCAAAAAAAAGGATATATCAGTTATGTATATGGCGACATTATATGGACCGAGCCATATAACCACGAGGAAAAATATACAAAATTGTACTTTTATGTTACGGAAGAGCAGCTGGACAAGATAAAAAAAAGTGGAATCAGAAAACTCAGGATATCTGATGGCTCAAAGTTTTATGATAAGAAGTTTGGCTTTAATGAATTAGGATTATACTTGGAGAAATGCTATCATCTGATTAATTCTAATTTGAAACAATTAAGGCAAGAAAGAAAAGAGATTTCCGAAGGATTTTAGTATATGTGCAGACAACCTAATGTTAGGTCCGTTAGGGATTGTCATGGGCCTTATCAACCGTAATGTTACAGGTACGACAGTATTTGATATTCATTTCATAGGAACGCTCAAAATTAACTGACAATCATGATTAAACTATGGAACGAATAATATTGTACATATTAGGTTTTATCTTCGTAATAATAGCAACACCTTTTTTAGTAGCTTATGCTCTACTTTTTGGAGGGGGATGTGATTCTTATTTTAGGACTGAAGTCAATGACGATTTTTTTGGCGTGTATTGTCCGAATGGGAGAGATTTGATATTTGAAACACCTGACAGTTGTCTTACCTGTAAGGACCTCCTGATGGATCCAAGCAGGATGTATAATATCACACCATATAGTATTGAGCACGGTAAGGATACTGTAACCATTTGGATGTCTAATGACTCCATCTTTCGATACAACCAATGGCGCCCTTTGTTCGTGCATCGCACCAACGGCAGGATTGATACGCTATGTTCCACCGGTCTCTCCCGTATGTATGTCGGTTATATCTCAAGAGAGTATAAGGATGACAACTGGCTAATTGTGGAAAGCAAGCAGCCGGACAAGATTCTGGGAAACACGCATTTGGTGGACAAGAGGGCCATAAATTACAAGGGGCGCTCTATGAATGACTATGACTATGAGGGTCAGTATATTGTCTTCAACAGCAAACTGTCCGATTATTGGATAGCCAGCAGGCACAGTCCGGATTTGTACGGCCCAATGAATATAAAGGAACTGAAAAGGGTTGGGACATCGTTGGGGATAGAGTTTCCGATAACATTGGAGAGCAATATAGATTGGAAAGTCTGCCCAGATATTAATGGCACAGATGTCAGCGAGCAATATAAAGATCCAAACAGGCGTAAGTCCATTATTGACTGGTATCACTGGTTTTTTACCCGAAGGCCCGACAGGGTGATAAAGTAAATGTCGTTTTCTTGATATTGTACGAAAAAAGCGTGAACCCTGGTCGGGAATTCACGCTTTTGATATTACCGTCGGCACGGTTGGTGAGCCGTATTGATCTCACCCTGCCATTATAGAAGCTCGCAAATCCTGTCTTCTCTGATGACTTTGGGTGCCGCCTTTCCTGCCAGTATCAAAACCTTTTTGCCATTCCTATAGATATGGAGCTGACGCGACCGGACAACAGCCGTGATTTCGGGATCGTCTTCCATGGCTTGCAAAAGGTGATGATATGCTCCGTCCTCGTCAAAAAGTTTCTTCTGAAGATGTGAGCACATATTGGTCGTATCAATCTTTATCATACCTTATCTCTAGACAAAACTACTGATTAGGCCCAGAATGGCCAGTCCTCCCTGCCGTTGCCTTCTGCAAAATCGCTATGTTCTCCTCGTTGGAAAGTTGCTGCCTGTGACGGCGCATAGCTCTGAAATTACTCATGATGAAACGGTTTTAAGTCCAACAATTGAGGCAATTAGTGTTGTCAGGAAGAACAGTCGCCAGAATGTGGCAGGTTCTTTGAAGATGAAGATGCCGACAAGCACGGCTCCAACAGCTCCGATGCCTGTCCACACAGCGTATGCCGTACCAAGTGGCAGTGTCTGCGTAGCTTTTGCCAACAGAATAGCACTGAGGATGTAGAACACCCCAAAAGACACCATCCACGTCCACCAGGCTGCCCCCTCAACGCCTTTGGCCCGTCCGAGACAGTAGGTGAATGCAACCTCACACAATCCTGCGAAAAATAAGATAATCCAGTTCATAAAATAATCCATGAAGCCCATTTGCCTTACGCCGCACCCACGTTTGGCGTGGGTAGCTCAAACCTTCTAGGGCAATGCAAATATACAAAATAAATCCCGAAGCATGAGTGTTTTGCCTTGGGAGTTATTGTTTCTTTTTAAGATGTGAATGTGGACAAGAAAAACAGCTATGTTTACGAATTGACGAATAATAACAACGGTAGTTTATTTGTGCCAACTTCTATTATTGCCACAAAAAAGCGTGAACCCTGTATTGGATTCACGCTTTCTTGTTTTAAATACCGTTGCTACTACGCTGTGCGGTATGGCTCACAGCCCTGGGAAACGACGTTGCTGATGAATGTGGCGTGCTTGCTGACGTCGGCCTCGGCATGGTTCAGATACAGGGCCAGGCTCTGGGCAAAGAGGGTTTCGTCCTTTGCCGCATTCTGCAACAGCAGGTGGGACATGATGACGTCTGCTGCCATCTCGTACAGATGGCGTGCGCACAGGTCAAGCACCTCTTGGTTCTCGGTTTCCTTGACTGCTGCGGTGGCTGCGTTGAACTTTTCCGCCATTGCCCGGACGCGACCAAGGCTGGCAGCATCGGCAACACCTTCGGCCTGCTGCTCGTAATCGGCTATGACGCTTGCATACATGCCGTTGGTTACGTAGCGGATTGCTGCTACGGTCTGCAGCTGGGTCGTACCCTCGTATATGCTGGTAATGCGGGCATCGCGGTAGATGCGCTGACAGGCATATTCCAGCATGAAGCCGCTGCCTCCGTGTACCTGGATGCAGTCGTATGCATTCTGGTTGCAGTATTCGCTGTTCATGCCCTTGGCAAGCGGGGTGAAGGAGTCGGCGAGCTTCTGGTATTTCTTCAGTTCCTGACGCTCCTCGGCACTGAGCTTGCGTTCGCGTGCAATATCCTCCAGGGCCTTGTAGATATCTACATATCGTGCTGTCTGGTACAGCAGGGCACGGCCGGCATCCAGCTTGCAACGGATATTGCTTATCATTTCCTGAACAGCGGGGAACTCTATAATAGCCCTGCCGAACTGCTTGCGGTCACGGGCATAGGAAACTGCCTCGTTGTATGCGGCCTGCGACAGTCCCACGCTTTGTGCGGCTATGCCCAGGCGTGCGCCGTTCATCAGTGACATGACGTATTTGATGAGTCCAAGCTTGCGTTCGCCGCACAGCTGGCACTTGGCGTTCTTGTAAACGAGCTCGCATGTGGGCGAGCCGTGGATGCCCAGCTTGTTCTCGATACGACGGACATCGACGCCGCCGTCACGCTTGTCGTAGATGAACATGGACAGACCGCGACCGTCGCGTGTGCCTGCCTCGCTGCGGGCAAGGACCAGATGGATGTCGCTGTCGCCATTGGTGATGAAGCGCTTGGTGCCGTTCAGTCGCCAGCAGTCGTTCTCCTGGTCGTACGTGGCACGGAGCATGACGCTCTGCAGGTCCGACCCTGCATCGGGCTCGGTGAGGTCCATGGACATTGTCTCGCCGGCACAGACACGGGGGATGTACTTCTGCCGCTGCTCCTCGCTGCCAAAGCAGTACAGCGTCTCGATGCAGTCTTGCAAGGACCATATATTCTCGAATCCCGCATCGGCTGTCGAAACCATCTCGTTGGCTGCTGTATATACGGTTACCGGTATGTTCAGACCGTTGTAGCGACGTGGCATGGTTACGCCGTTTAGACCTGCCTGAATCATTGTCTGCAGGTTCTGGTATGTCTTTTCGGCATA
>DJYQ01000013.1:18658-52673 GCA_002450165.1 Prevotellaceae bacterium UBA6974
GCCACAACGTTTTCCATTATGTCGGCGACGACGTCCAGGAGACGGTCATAGCTGTCCATTGCGTCTGCGTAATCCTGCGGGGCGTCGGCATAACTGTCCTTGTCGGCATAGTTGCGCTCCTTCAGCTCTACAATCCTCGGCATCAGAGGACTGTTCTCAAGTTCAAATTTGATTTGTTCGCTGTACATATCCTTCTTACTTCGAGTTTTGTTTGTAATACTTTATCATCTTGGGCAGGACCTCCTCGACCGTTCCGTTGATTACATAGTCTGCAATCTGGTTGATGGGGGCATTCTCGTCGTTGTTGACCGATATGATGATGCCGCTCTCCTTCATTCCGGCTACGTGCTGTATGGCACCGCTGATGCCGCATGCAATATATACCTTGGGGCGGACTGTCACTCCCGTCTGGCCAATCTGCAGGTCGTGGTCGCAGAAACCGGCATCGACGGCGGCACGGCTCGCACCCACCTCGGCATGCAGGACCTTGGCCAGGTCATACAACAGGCCGAAGCCCTCCCTGGAACCTACTCCGTAACCGCCTGCAACTATGATTGTCGCTCCCTTCAGATTATTTCTTGCTGCCTGGACATGACGGTCCAGAACCTTGGTCACATATTCCGTCTCGGGTACAAACTTGGCGACATCCTGGATAATCACCTGGCCTTTGTAGTCGGGGTCCAGTATCTCGGCCTTCATCACACCCGAACGGACAGTGGCCATCTGGGGACGGTTCTCGGGATTGACGATGGTGGCAACTATGTTTCCACCGAAAGCCGGGCGAATCTGATAGAGCAGCTCATCGTAGTGCTTGCCCGATTTCTTGTCGTCGTGCGGACCGATTTCCAGCGAAGTGCAGTCTGCCGTCAACCCGCTGTGCAGGGCGCTGCTGACGCGCGGTCCCAGGTCGCGGCCTACGACATCAGCTCCCATCAGGCATATCTGTGGCATCTCCTGTCTGAACAGGTTGACCAATACTGCCGTATGCGGTCTGCTGGTGTAGGGACTGAGGCCTTCGGCATCGAAAATATGCAACTTGTCCACGCCGTACGGGATAATCTGTGACTCCACCATGCCGGTAATGCCACTTCCCGCAGCTATGGCTTCCAGCTGTACACCCAACGTGTTGGCGAGCTTACGACCCTTGGTCAACAACTCCTGGCTTACCTCGGCAACCTTTGTGCCTTCAAGCTCACAATATACAAATACACTGTTCATGGGTACTATCCAATTGTGTGGGAGCCCAAAAGCTCCGCCATCAAACCGTTTATATCCTGGTCACTGCCTGTCAGCACCTTGCTTTCCTTGGCCCTGAAGACGATATTCTCCACCGCCTTGACCTTGGTTGGCGACCCTGCAAGACCGCACTGCTGCAGGTCTGCATCGATGTCGGCACATGTCAGCTGGGCAATTTTCAGATAAGGCTTCTGCTCATACTGATTAGCATACGGCAGGTCTGAATAGCTGGTGCCGGGCGCAAGTTCCATGGGAGCCAGGGCTCGCTTGAACTGCATCACACGCCTTACATTGCGCGGACGGCAGGGTGCTGCACTGCCATTCACTGTCAGTACGACTGGCAACGGACTCTGCACAGTCTCCACTCCACCGTCAATGTGGCGCCTGACAGTAATAACACCGTCTTCGAGAGCGAGCACCTCCTCGGTGTACGTTATCTGGTTCATTCCCAATTTCTCTGCCACCTGGGGACCGACCTGAGCGGTATCTCCGTCAATGGCCTGACGGCCCCCGATAATCAGGTCAGCATCAGGGCATACATGCTTGATGGCCGTACTGAGTGCATAGCTCGTAGCAAGCGTGTCTGCACCTGCAAAAGCACGGTCAGTCAGCAGATAGCCTCCATCTGCACCGCGATACATAGCCTCGCGTATAACCTCGGCAGCCCTGCCAGGCCCCATAGTTATCACATTTACGGTCGTTCCGGGATTGGAGTCCTTCAAACGAAGAGCCTGCTCCAACGCATTGAGATCCTCGGGATTGAATATCGCAGGCAAGGCACTGCGGTTTACAGTACCCTCTGGGGTCATCGCATCGGGACCGACATTACGTGTGTCTGGCACCTGCTTGGCCAGCACAACAATGTTCAACTTCATCTTTTATCTGTTATTTTTTAGTCTGCGTGTATATACATTTTCGTGCAAAAGTAATGCTTTTCCGTGAATTAGACAAAAAAACGTGTAATTTGTTATATCTTTGCACAACAAAAGAATGACAGTGTATGATTGAATACGTACGTGGAAAATTGGCAGACCTGGAACCTACCACGGCAACAGTTGACTGCATGGGAGTCGGATATGGTGTTAACATCAGCCTTAATACCTACAGCGCAATACAGGGGAAAGAAGATGTAAAACTGTGGATTTACGAATCCATACGCGAAGATGCCTTTCAATTGTGGGGATTTGCCACCAAGATAGAACGTTCGCTGTTTCTGGAACTTATTACCGTCAGTGGCATAGGTGCCGGTATTGCACGCATGATTCTTTCGTCCATGACACCATCCGAGTTGTGCAACACCATTGCCGAGGGCGATGTGAAGATGCTGAAGCAGGTGAAGGGCATAGGGCCCAAGGCAGCACAACGTATTATCGTTGACCTGAAGGACAAGATTGTTCCCTATCTCTCCGAAACAGGAACTTACGACAGTGCTGGCAACAACAGCGGTGCCGCCAACATTGACAACGAGGTTATGAACGAGGCTGTACAGGCCCTTACCATGCTTGGCTTCAGCCCCGCGCCTACAAGCAAGGTTGTACGTGCAATCCTGCACGACAATCCAGACATCCCTGTAGAAAAGGTGATAAAACTGGCATTAAAATCTCTCTGACATACAATAAAGAGAGGATATGCTGCGTTATCTATAACGTGAGCCGACAACGAAGCATACTGCGTTTTCTTGCGGTGGCAGGCATCTGGATGCTTGTCACCGGATTTGTCATACCAAGCAGTACACCTTTTTTTATTTCGCGCACGCATACATACGAGCAGGCCAAGGAGGATACCGTGGCAAAGCGCAAACCCAAATTCTCCGTTCGGCGCACAACGACAGAGACTACCGATGATGTGCGTCACCGTTCGTCTGACCTGAAGGACCCTGACAATCTGAAAACCGACGTCACATACGACGAAAAGAACGGCACCTACAACGTCGGCACGACCATGGTAGAGGCTAAGGAACTGACTGACGACAGGAAGAATGGCAAAAACACGAAAACCGCCAATGCCAACCAGGGAAAGGCTAAGGCTGACGGTACTCAGCAGAGTAACGTAAAGATGGGCAGTTTCCTGCCTGCCAACCAAAACGGCATGACAATAGGTACTGCGACCGGTTACCTGACTCCGCCCCTGGAAATGACGGCAAAGGAATATCTGGACTGGAGTCTGAAAAAGAGCATGGCACAATACTACCGTCAGCGCAACCAGGAGCAATACGAGACATCGGGCAAAAACAAATTTGACTTTACTGACCTGCATTTCTCCCTGGGACCGGCTGAGAAAATTTTCGGTCCTGGCGGCGTACGCATCAAGACTCAGGGCTCGGCCGAACTGAAAATGGGCGCAAACATGAAATCTACGGACAACCCATCCCTCTCGGCCAATCGCAGAAGTACATTCGGCTTTGACTTTGACATGAAAATCAACCTGCACGTAAACGGTAAGATTGGAGACAAGGTCAACATGAAATTTAACTACAACTCTGGCGCAACCTTTGATTATGATGCACAGAACCTGAAATTGAAATACGAGGGTAAGGAGGACGAAATAATCAAACTGGTCGAAGCTGGCAATGTTTCCATGCCATCCAACATGAGCCTGGTGCCTGGTGTCAGCAGTCTGTTTGGCGTACGTACAGACCTGCAGTTCGGCAAACTGAAGATGCAGGCCGTAATTTCACAGAAGAAGAGTGCATCGAAAAGCGCAGGCAGCAAGGGTGGGTCAAACACTAACAGTTACGAGTTCAGTGCAACAGAATACGAGGAGAACAGGCACTTTTACCTCGCGCATTTCTTTCGTGAAACATATGACAAGAACATGAAGACATTGCCCACTGTTGCCAGCGGCATTGAAATCAAGAGGATTGAAGTATGGGTGACGAACAAGACAGGCTCCATAAGCAATACACGCAATATTATAGCGCTGACTGACTTGGGTGAAAGCCAGCAAAAGAATATCTATGGACCCTGGAAAGGTAGCGGTGCCACAGCTCCGGGCAATGCCGGCAATGACGAATATGCCACCCTGTCTGCCGAGACCGACCTGCGTGATATAAGCAAGGCCAGTCCAATCCTCGAAAACAAGTATAACCTGAAGGGGTCGTTCGATTACGAAAAGCTGCAGAATGCGCGTCTGCTGTCTGCCAACGAATACCATCTGAACAAAGACCTGGGTACCCTGACACTGAACAGTGCATTGCAGCCCGATGAAATTCTTGCCGTTGCCATAGAGTACAGCTATGGTGCTGCCACGTACCAGATTGGAGAATTTGCAAACAATGTAAATAATTCATCACAGACGCTGATAGTCAAGATGCTGAAGGGCAGTGCCAACAGCCCCTCTATCCCTACATGGCGTCTGATGATGCGCAATGTCTATTCGTTAGGGGCCAGCACTACCCAAAAGGAAAGGTTCAAACTGGACATCAAGTTCCAAAGCGACTCATCAGGCGTATATCTGACTCATCTGCCCGAGGACACGCTAAAGAACACAACCCTTCTCCGTGCACTCGGCCTGGACCGTCTGGATGCCAATAACAAGCCCAATCCTAACAATCAGTTTGACTATGTCGAGGGCTATACCATTTACAAGGGGCGTATATTCTTTACCGTAACCGAGCCATTTGGCGAGCATCTACATAAATGGATTGAAGAACGTGGCGGCAAGGAGATGGCTGACAAATACGCCTTCCCCGAACTATACACAAATACCCGTACCGTTGCAAAGCAGAAAGCAGAAAAGAACAAATATATCCTGACGGGTGAGTACCGGGGAAGTTCGGCCAATGAAATAGATTTGGGCGTAACCAATATCGCACCCGGATCAGTCGTTGTTACGGCAGGAGGCGTAACGCTGAAGGAGAATACTGATTATACCGTTGACTATGCCATGGGGCGTGTTGTCATAATTAACCAGAGCATTATTGATTCGGGAACCGCCGTCAATGCCTCAGTGGAAAGCAACGACACATATGGTATGCAGCGCAAGACGTTCCTGGGATTTAACCTGGATTACGAATTCAGCAAGAACCTGACCATCGGGGGTACCATACAATATCTGTCGGAAACCCCAATGACGACCAAGATTGCAATGGGTAACGAAGCCTTGCGCAATGTCCTGTGGGGTGCGCATATCTCGTGGAAACACAAAGCACAGTGGCTGACGGACTGGATTAATAAAATTCCGTTCATCAACGTAACAAAACCAAGTCAGATTACCTTTGACGCACAGGTTGCGCAGCTTATTGCCGGACAAAGCAGCAATGCTCAGGGCGGAGCATCGTACCTGGATGACTTCGAGGACACAAAAAAGAAAACAAGCCTGATACAACCCACATACTGGCAACTTGCGTCAACACCGTCCAAATATTGGGAAAGCCGTTTGTCCAATGACGAAAGGTATGGCTATAATCGCGCCTTGATGGCATGGTACTGCATCGATCCAATCTTTACAAACCGCAATTCGACGCTGACACCCAGTCACATCAAGACTGATACAAAACAATTGTCCAACCATTACGTACGTCCTATATATGAACTGGAATTGTACCCCAACAAGAGCCAGACAAGCTATACCAGCAACACTACGCTTAATGTAATGAATGTTGCCTTCTACCCCAAGGAGCGCGGTCCATATAATCTGACCCGTGATGTAGATGACCAGGGCAATCTCAGGCTTCCCAGGACACGCTGGGGCGGAATGATGCGTAAAATGGACAACACTGACTTCGAGGCACAAAATATCGAGTACATCGAATTTTGGCTGATGGATCCATTCCATTATCAGAGGCAGGAAGGGACAAGCACCGATCTTGGGGGAAATCTGAATTTCGACCTGGGTGAGATAAGCGAGGATATCCTGAAAGACGGAAAGAAGTTTTATGAAAGCGGAATGCCCATCACCCAGGAAGAAACGTATCTTGACCGAACTACATGGGGTCTTATCCCCACCGCCAACAGCGTAACATACGCATTTAACAACGAGAGCGGCTCACGTACAAAACAGGATGTGGGTCTGAATGGCTTAAATGATGAACAGGAACGTGAGTTTGGCATATACCAGAATTTCTGGAATGATGTGTTCAGCGGCGACCTGTCAACAAAACTGGACCCTGAGACACGTGACTCCCTGTTGGTTGACCCTGCCAATGACAACTACCACTATTTCCGTGGAGAAGATTATGACCAACAGAAGAAATCAATCCTAAACCGATACAAGAGAATCAACATGCCACAGGGCAACTCGAAGGAGAGTGAGGGACAGAGATACGAAAGCGCGTGGAAAAGCACTCCCGATATCGAGGATATAAATACAGACTATACCCTGAACGAGCATGAGAAGTTCTGGCACTACTGTATGCCAGTTAATCCGTCATATCTCAGCAAGGAAAATCCCGGCAAGTACGTTTCGGACATACGGACTGCAACCGTTACGCTGCGCGATGGCACTGTTGACAATATTGACTGGTATCTGATACGCATACCGTTACAGGACTCTGACAAGGAAAGTATAGGTGGCATCTCGGATTTCTCAAGCATCAGATTCATGCGAATGTATCTGGACAACTTCCAAGACAGTATAATCATGCGATTCGGAACATTGGATCTTGTCCACGGCGACTGGCGTACCTACGAAAACGACCTCTACCAAACAGGAAGTACCGTTTCGTCAGCGACCGACTTTGTTGTGACGTCCGTCAATATCGAAGAAAATAACGACCGCAAGCCCGTCAACTATGTTGTTCCTCCCGGCATCAGTCGTATTACCGATACATCCGGCAGCCAGCTTGTAGAAAGTAACGAACAGGCTCTGTCAATGATTGCGACGAACCTTGGTTCCAACGATGCACGTGCCGTGTATAAGAATTGCCATTATGACATGCGCAAATACAAGCACCTGCAACTTTTTGTCCATGCCAACGCACTTAGTCAGGACAATCAGGAATACACCCCATTGCAAAGCGGACAAGTCAGCGTATTCCTACGCCTCGGTTCGGACTATCGCAACAATTTCTACGAATACGAGGTCCCACTGGAACTTACCCCCGAATGGACGGGAACCAAATATAACAACAACCTGCCCGAAGATCGTCTTAAGGTATGGCCTGCTGGTAATATGCTGAATTTTGACCTTTCTCTCTTTACTTCCCTAAAAAAACAGCGTAACAAGAGCGGCATAGCATATAGCCAGCTATTCATCGGCTACGACCCCGACAAACCAAACAACCGCATTTCCATCAAGGGCAATCCTTCGCTCGGTGAAGTTAAAACCATAATGATAGGCATTCGTAACCATGCAGAAACGGACAAGAGTGCCGAGGTGTGGGTCAACGAGTTGCGCCTTCAGGAATTTACTAACGAAGGAGGATGGGCTGCCCAAGGAAATCTCAACATCCAATTGTCTGACATCGGTTCCTTCACTGCAACAGGCAAGGTTGTTACTGCTGGCTTTGGAGGCATTGAACAAAGCGTTATGGACCGCAAGGACGAAAATGATTACCAGTACCAGTTTACCACCAACGTGGACCTGGGACGTCTGCTGCCCGAGAAAGCTAAGGTTTCAGTGCCATTTTACTACAGCTACAGCAAACAGATATCAAAGCCCAAATATAACCCTTTGGATACTGACATGCTGTTGGACGATGCAATGGAGGCACTCAATACACAGGAAGAGCGTGATTCGCTTGCACTGCTGACAAATTCCGTTACCGAATCGCGTAACCTGAGTATCAGTGGTGCCAAGGTGAATATTGCCAGCAAGAAACACCCTATGCCATACGATCCTGCAAACTTCTCGTTCTCATACAGCCGCAGCCGCACGACTCGCCGTGGACGTACGACACTATATGAGTATGATACATCGTGGAAGGCACAGGTTAATTATAGTTGGAGCCCGAACTGGAAAAACTGGGAGCCATTCAAGAAATGGAAAACCAAGAACAAGTGGGCAACAATAATAAAGGAGCAGAATATTGCATTTGCTCCACAAAATATAACATTCGGCACAGACCTGAGCCACGCATACTACGAATTGCAGGAACGCGATGTGGACAATCTGGAAAATCCACAATCACTACCTGTCCAGTTCAGCAGCACATATCTGTGGAACCGCAACTTCAGCCTCCGCTGGGATTTATTCAAATCCTTGCACTTTTCATTCAAGAGTGCCACACATGCCGAAGTTGAACAACCCAATGTCGTAATCAACAAAGACCTTTATCCCGAACAATACGAAGCATGGAAAGACAGTGTCAAGGTATCGCTTGCACACTTTGGCCGGCCATTGGACTACAGCCAGTCAGTGAGTATGAGCTATAAATTGCCTATCAACAAGATTCCGTGCTTTGACTGGATTACGGCTGATGGGACATACAATAGCGCATACTCATGGAAGCGAGGCAGTGAACTGGAGGACGGAACATCCCTCGGCAACACTGTCAACACCCAGCGTACTGTCAATGCCAATGGAAAGCTGGCCATGGAAACACTATACAACCACTGGGATTTCCTGAAAGAAGCCAACAAGCGTTTCTCTTCATCCAATACTCGGAATGCATCAAACAAGAAAGTCGAACAGAAGAAAAGGGAGCAAGAGGCTCTGAAGAAGCAGAAGGAGCAAGAGAAAAAGGAGCGGGAGGCATTACTGGCAAAAGCTCGTGCCGAGTCCAAAAAGACACACGTCAGCGTTGACAGCATTATGGCACGAGAACTGGCTGCCATGAATAAGTCACAAACTAACTTGAAAGGGGTTTCGGCACAGAAGGATACTAAAAAACAGACAAAGGGATTTGCACAGGAAATCAAACTGCTTCCAGATACCACTCTCACTATAACCCATAACCAAAAGTCCAAACGTCTGATTGTCCGTATGCAAGACAGTAAAGGGCATGATGTGAAGATAAAGTACCAAAAGCTGGATGACAACAAAATCAAGCTGATTACCAGCCCGGCAGATTCCAGCCGGATACGTCTCAATGTTATAGCCAAGCCAAAAGCCAGTGAACAAAAGTGGTACAAATGGGCTCAGGCAGGAGCTCGCTTCATGATGATGCTACGTTCTGCAAGCGTGTCCTACAAAAATACATACAACCTGTCACTGCCAGGCTTCAAACCTGAAATAGGCGACATTTTGGGCCAGCGTATGACCAATCAAGGTTTTACCCCAGGCGTAGGCTTCGCGTTCGGCTTTGTCAACGACAGCTATATAGAGGAAGCCCGCAGAAAGGGCTGGTTGATGTGCGACTCTGCCTTATCAAGTCCTGCAATCAGTTCCAAAAGCGAGGATTTGCAAATAAAAGCAACATTGGAGCCCATAACAGACTTGAAAATAGACATAAATATGTCGCGCACACAGAACCAAAGCCGCAGCATTCAATATATGTACGAAGGTAATCCTACCACCCGTACTGGTTCCTTCAACATGACAACCATTTCCATAGGTACCGCATTTGCCAGCAGCGGAACTGCCTCAAATGGTTATTACAGTGCTCCTTTTGAGAAATTCCGCGAACTGCTTGGAGTTTATCAGGAACGTGTCGAGGCACAGTATATTGGTCTCAAAGACCCACAGAACAAAACGTACGTGGGCTCACATGGAACCAAGACAGATGCGACCAACAACAATCCTGCCAACATTTACGGCGCCGATGTCATGGTTCCTGCATTTTTGGCTGCATATTGCGGTGGCGGAACTACACGGGAGCTGAATATATTTCCCTCACTAATGCAGATGCTGCCAAACTGGAACCTGACATATAGGGGATTGTCCACACTTCCCTGGATACGCGACCATTTCAAGAGTGTACAAATTACCCATGGATATAAAAGCGTGTATAGTGTAGGTTCGTACAACAGTTTCGCCTCATGGGTACAGTATATGGACGGTTCGGAACTGGGTTTCGTAAGTAATACGACAGGTGACATGTATGCACCCAGCAGCTGCTATGACGTAAGCAATGTCAGTATCAACGAGAGTTTCTGTCCATTGGCAGGGTTGAATGTGACATTCATGAACAACATGACGCTTAAAACAGAGTATCGCACGACACGTGTCCTGTCCCTGTCAATGACCAATGCTCAGATTACCGAAACATCATCTAAAGACTTTGTCCTGGGCTGGGGGTACAAACTGAATGATTTCCGGCTATCCAGTATTTTTGGTTTTACAAAAGCCAGCAAAAAGGCAGCAATGCGTACAACAGCACGTAATCGTGCCAAGAAAGGCAATACCAACAGTAATGACAACGACCTTAACATCAAGAAGAGCAGAAATGCATTCGCACATACGCTGAATCTGCGATTCGACCTAAGTGTTCGTAATCAGACTGCAATCCGCAGGGACATTCAAACTGGCCAAAGCGAAGCCACATCCGGCAACAAAGCGGTAAAGACATCCTTCCAATTAGATTATGCGATGAGCAAATTTGTAACACTGACCATGTTCTATGACCGCCAGAGTACCAGCCCATTGCTTTCCAGCAGTTCCTACCCAACGGTTACACAAGATTTCGGTTTTACAATGAAATTCAACCTAACTAGATAATGAACTATATTTTACCAATCCTGCTACTAATTGTCAGCAACATTTTCATGACACTTGCATGGTATGGGCATCTGAAACTGCAGAACATGCACATCATCCATGGTGACACACCGTTGTTTATCATTATCCTGATATCATGGGGACTTGCATTCATGGAATATTGTTTCATGGTTCCTGCCAACCGAGTTGGATTTGTCGGTAACGGCGGCCCATATAATCTGTTCCAATTGAAAATCATTCAGGAAGTAATCACCCTGACTGTATTCGTAATCTACACAACCTGGAGCTTTCCTGACGAAACGCTTCACTGGAACCATTTGGCGGCATTCGTATGTATGATAGCAGCTGTCAGCCTGGTTTTCATGAAATGACAGTTTATTTTTGGGGAGAATAAATAAAGGTGAGCAACCTCACAGCTGCTCACCTTTACTGTAATATCTACGGAAAGTTATGCCTTTCTGATATAATCAACAATCCACTTTCCTACTTCCTTTGTACCATACTTTTCAGAGCAGGAGTCAGCCTGAATTTCAGGTGTCCTGACATTAGCGTCAAGCGATGCGTTGACTGCCTCACGAATCAGAGCCCCCTCCCTGTTAAGACCAAAGTATTCGTACAACATCGCAACTGACAGAATCTGAGCAAGAGGATTGGCGACGTTAAGCCCCCTGCCCTGTGGCCAAGAACCATGTATAGGCTCAAATACCGGAGTGCTGGAACCTGTAGATGCACTTGGCAACAAACCCATGGAACCTGTGATGACCGATCCCTCGTCAGTAAGTATATCACCAAATGTATTCTCCGTTACCATTACGTCAAAGAATTTGGGATCCTGAATCATACGCATTGCGGCATTGTCAACATACATATAGTCTGTCGTAACATCCGGATACTCCTTCTCCAACTCCTGTGCCACCTTACGCCACAGACGACTGGATGCCAATACGTTTGCTTTGTCAATCACAGTCAAATGCTTACGTCGTGCACGAGCATACTGATAGCCGACACGCAAGATGCGTTCAACCTCGGGACGAGTATAGTAATTGGTATCCAGTGCCTCCTCGACACCATCCGCATTTACGGTAGGCTCAACCTTCCTTCCGAAATACATACCACCTGTCAATTCACGGATACATATAAAATTTGCGCCACGAACAACATCATCCTTCAATGGTGATTTGTGTATCAGGCAATCAAACGTCTCTACCGGACGGATATTGGCATAAAGTCCCAACTTTTTACGCATTGCCAACAAGCCCTGCTCAGGCCGAACCTTTGCAGATGGATTGTTATCAAATTTAGGATCACCGACACTGGCAAACAGCACCGCATCTGCTTGTTCACAAATTTGGAATGTCTCCTCTGGAAACGGGTCTCCCACTTCATCAATAGCATGAGCACCGCACAACGCCTCCTTGTACGAAACCTCATGTCCGAATTTTTCTGCAACAGCACTGCAAACGGCAACACCCTGTTCCATAATTTCCGGACCGATGCCATCACCGGCCAGGACAGCAATTTTAATTTTCATATTCTTTTTCAATTATGTTCAACATCTTGACAACTGCCTTTATGGCAGCCTCGGTCTGATCTGCATCAAAACCACGCGTACGATATACCTTATCATTAAAGTCCCATGTGATGACTGTCTGCACAAAAGCATCCGTACGACCGCCTGGAGGTATCGAAACCACATAGTTTGTCAGCCATGGAAACTTACGGTCCAGCTTATTCTTATATATCTGTCTTATGGCACGTACGAAAGCATCAAACTGACCATCACCAGTCGCCTGTTCGTCATACACCTGCCCATTGATTTCCATCCTGATACTTGCCAATGGTTTCAGTCCATAGGCCGTAGTAACAACATATGACAATAACTTCACATGCTCCTCTATGTTGCCATGATGCAGGACGTCTGCGATGATAAACGGCAAATCCTCCTGTGTCACCACCTCCTTTTTGTCGCCCAGTTCAATAATGCGATCCGTCACACGTTTGGTCTGCTCTGGAGTCAATTCCAGGCCAAGTTCTTCCAAATTCTTTATTATATTGGCCTTGCCGCTACTTTTGCCCAACGCATATTCACGTTTACGTCCAAAACGTTCTGGGAGCAGTTCATTTATGTACAAGCCACCCTTTTTATCTCCATCAGCATGAACACCTGCGACCTGAGTAAAAACACTGTCGCCAGTTATCGGCTTGTTTGGTGGAATAGCAATACCACTATAGTTCTCTACAAGATGGCTGACGTTGTTCAACTGCGCTTCGTTTATGTTCGTTTGGACATGGAGATGGTCCTTCAGTATAGCCTGAACACTTGCCAGTGGAGCATTTCCTGCACGCTCGCCCAGACCATTCACACTTGTATGGATACCTTTACAACCTCCCACAACAGCAGCCATGACATTACTGATAGCCATATCATAGTCGTTGTGTGCATGAAAGTCAAAATGATGCTCCGGATAACGGTTCAGCATCTTTTTCATGTAATCCAAAAGCTGAATGGGATTCAACACGCCCAGTGTATCAGGCAACATATATCGGTCAATCGGAGTTTTCTTTAATCCGTCCACCAATGCAAACACATATTCGGGGTCATCCTTGATACCATTACTCCAATCCTCAAGGTAAACATTCACATTAACTCCCCTGCTCGTAGCATATTCTACTACATCTATTATATCCCTGACATGTTCCTCAACGTTTTTTTTCAATTGCCCCTCACAATGGCGGCGGCTACCCTTACACAACAGATTCATGTGCCGGCAACCAGTATCTGTAATCCAGTCAACACTGGCAGTTCCATCACAGAAGCCCAAAACCTCTACTCTGTCTATCTTGCCTGCACGCTGTGCCCAAAGACAGATACTGCGAACAGCCTCCTTTTCTCCCTCCGAGACACGAGCCGACGCCACTTCTATACGATCCACGTTCACCTTTTGCAACAGCTCGCGTGCAACCATCAACTTCTCATGTGGCATGAAACTCACACCGCTGGTCTGTTCTCCGTCACGCAGTGTCGTGTCCATTATCTCAATATGCCTCACCTGTTCTCCCACTCTATTATCATTTGCTGATTATCTAACAGGAAATCAATATCATCAAATGCATTCATAAGACAATATTTCTTGTATTTGTTAATAGGGAAAGACTCACTGTGACCGGTTGCCAGGTTTGTTACCGTCTGGTTAGGCAAGTCAACCATGACCTCTGCCTGGGGATTAGCCTTGACAGTACGAAAAAGTTCCATCTGAAATTCACGCGACACGACTACAGGCAATACAAAACAGTTCAGTAGATTATTACGATGGATATCCGCAAACGAATTACTTATTACCACGCGAACTCCATAACCTGCAATTGCCCATGCGGCATGTTCACGACTGCTGCCAGATCCCCAGTTTTGTCCTCCTATGATAATCTCGTGGACGCCATTGCGCGGAGCCTCGCTATACTCCGGTTGGTTCATTACAAAATCTGCAACAGGTTTATTGTCTGCATCATATCGCAAGTCATGCATAAAAGCATCTCCATAAAACTTGGGGTCACGAGTCGTAAACGCAAGATAACGTGCAGGAATAATGTTATCCGTATTATTATTGTCAATCTCAATAGGAATGCAGGTTGACCTTATGATATCGAATTTTTCTTTCATATAACTTCAGATTTGTCTTGGATCAGTGATTACACCTGTAATTGCAGACGCTGCGACTGTAAGCGGAGATGCCAATATTGTACGGGCTCCGGGGCCTTGACGACCGACAAAATTACGGTTAGATGTCGAAATTGACAGTTTTCCGGCAGGAACCTTATCCGGATTCATTGCCAGACAACTGGAACATGAAGGCAAGCGCAGTTCAAAACCAGCATCCTCCAGCACCTTATCAAGTCCTTCGGCTATAATCTGGTCACGTACCATCCAACTGCCAGGAACCAGCCATGCAACAACATTCTCAGCCTTCTTCCTGCCTTTCACGACCGAAGCAAAGGCACGGAAATCCTCAATACGGCCATTCGTACAAGCTCCCAGAAAAACGTAATCAATAGGATGACCTTCCAATTTCTCTCCCGGTTCAAACTGCATATAGTCCAGCATACCGCGCAACTGGGTCTGCTCTGTTTCCGAAAGCGATTCCATCGTAGGGACTGTTCCGTCTATAGCAATGCCGGCACCTGGATTTGTTCCGTATGTAATACGTGGAGCAATATCCTCGGCACGGAAAGTAACCTCCTTGTCAAATACAGCATCTTCGTCACTCGCAAGCTGCTTCCACTCTTCCACTGCAGCATCCCAAGCATCCCCCTTTGGAGCATACTCCCTGTTTTTCAGATATTCAAAAGTAGTCTCATCAGGTGCTATTATACCAGCACGTGACCCCATCTCAATACTGAGATTCGACAGAGTAAGACGTCCCTCCATACTCATATTGCGTACCGTACTGCCTGCGTACTCGACAGCATACCCAGTAGCACCACTTGTCGTCATCTGAGCCATAATGTACAGGGCAACATCCTTTGCCACAACTCCCCTCTGCAATTTACCCTCAATATTGATTCGCATTGTCTTCGGCTTTGACTGCAAAATACACTGACTGGCCAAGACCTGAGCAACCTCGCTGGTACCTATACCCATTGCTATGGCACCTACGGCACCATGCGTACTGGTATGGCTGTCACCGCAGACAATGGTCATGCCAGGCAGCGAGAGTCCCTTTTCCGGTCCAACTACATGTATAATACCATTGTCATGCGTTCCCATTGCAAAATGTCTGATACCAAATTCCTCACAGTTAGCCTTCAGCGTCTCTACCTGTCTGCGGCCTATAGGGTCATCAATGCGTTCCTGCTGGTCGCTGGGAGTGTTGTGATCAGGCATTGCAACCACCTTTTCCGGGCGGAAAGCCTTTATTCCCTTGTCTCTCAATGTATCAAATGCCTGAGGGCTCGTTACCTCATGAGCATACAACCTGTCAATATACAATTGCGTCGGACCATCCTCAACATTCTGAACGACATGCCTGTCCCAAATCTTATCAAATAACGTCTTACCCATTATCCCAATTTGTCAAATATCCGATTTATATATCCTTATGACTTAAATTTATTAATAGCATCTATATATGCTTCGACAGCAGCAGTAACAATGTCGGTATTAGCCCCGAATCCATAGTAGATATGCTTGTCATACTCAACCGACTGGTGAACCTTAGCCATATCATCGCAGCCCTTGCTGATAGCCTGAATCGTGAATTCCTTAAGCGTCATATCACGACGGATGATGGTCTTCAGTGCCTTGAGCGAAGCATCTACCGGACCGTTACCAGATGCCGCAGCCTCGAATTTCTCATTACCTATGATAAGTCCTATGCTGGCCACGGAGCGTATTCCCTTACCAGCCGTTACCTGCAGGTAGTCAAGTTTGACATTCTGCGAAGCCGAGCGCTCAGCACCCGCAAGAATCAGGATATCATCATCAGTAACCTCCTTCTTTTTATCTGCGAGCAGCAAGAACTCCTTGTACAGGGCGTCCAGTTTCTCTCCATCCACTTCCACACCATTGATATGCAGACGATGCCTGAGGGCTGCACGACCCGAACGCGCCGTAAGAACAATGCTTGCTTCCTCGATACCGACATCCTTTGGATCCATGATTTCGTATGTGGATGCATTCTTCAGCACACCATCCTGATGGATACCGCTGGAATGTGCAAAGGCATTCCTGCCCACAACTGCCTTGTTGGGCTGCACAGGCATATTCATCAGAGAAGATACCATACGGCTGGCAGGATATATCTTATGAGTATTAATGTTCGTCTCTATGCCAAGGTCCGGGTGTGTCCTGAACACCATTGCAACCTCCTCAAGCGATGTATTGCCCGCACGCTCGCCAATGCCGTTGACAGTTACCTCAACCTGACGGGCACCGTTCAGGACACCTGCCACAGTGTTGGCCGTTGCCATGCCAAGGTCGTTATGGCAATGGGTGGACAGGATACTGGTCCCCGCAGCAAAGGCATCAACATGCTCATAAAGGTACTTAATCTTTTCACCATACTCGTATGGAGTTCGGAAACCCGTAGTATCAGGAATGTTACAGACAGTTGCCCCCGCCTTGGTTACGGCTTCTATTACACGGGCAAGATACTCGTTATCCGTTCGTCCCGCATCCTCGGCATAAAACTCTACATCCTCGACATATCGCTTAGCATACTTCACAGCTGCAACAGCGCGTTCAATTATCTCCTCCCGATTAGAATTGAACTTGTAACGTATGTGGCTCTCGCTGGTTCCGATACCAGTATGGATACGTTTGTGCTTGGCATACTGCAAAGCCTCGGCAGCCACATCTATATCCTTTTCAACTGCACGTGTCAAAGCACATATTGTCGGCCATGTAACCGCCTTGGATATCTCAACCACACTATTGAAATCACCTGGCGAACTGACAGGAAAACCAGCCTCGATGACATCAACACCAAGAGCCTCAAGCTGACGGGCAACCTGAATCTTCTCAACCGTATTGAGTTGACATCCCGGAACCTGCTCACCATCACGTAGCGTAGTATCAAAAATAAACAATCTGTCACTCATAATCTATGTTTTAATAGCATTTTGCGCTCAAAGTTAGGAAAAATAATCATTATCTGTGACGGCACACATACAAAAAAGTAAAAAATACACTATTTCCTGACCTTATTAAATATATAATCCATATCTTTGTAACTGAATATTTACGAAATACGGACAATGAAAAAACTGTTTCTGATATTTACCGCCCTTGTGCTGATGACACTGCCTGCCGATTCGGTGCTGAAAGAAAAGAATCTGGCACGTACGCTAGGAGTGTTGCGAGCCGAGCTGGAAATGAATTACCGTCAACAGCAGGTGCTGATGAAGCGTTGGGAGCAACAGGGTGCACAACAACACGAGGAGCTGGTAGGATATATGACACAGTGCGAGCAGATAGGCCTGATGCTTTATTCACAGAATCAGGACAACACCTTCGACATGGCATACGCATGCCAGCATGCGACCGACCTTTACAACAAGCTGAATGACCGCAACGGCAAGATGCTGCCTTACGACAAGATCATACTACGTCTCAAACGCGAATTGGAGCGCTTGGACGCATTGATTGCATCACTGAAGGCAATGCCTCCCGTCGAGGATGAACACAAGGAAGAACTGACTGAAGCGGACAGTCTGCTGCTAAGTGTGATTGATTCGTTGGGCGAAGCTGTCAGTACACATGATTCCATCTCCTTACACACAAGCCGCAGCCATACCGAAGACGTGAAAGTCTCAGATATTGGCAAGGAGCCGCTTTACCTGACAGGCCAGCAACTAAAAGACCGTGCAGAATGCCTCAAGTTTGCAGAAATCATCCGTGAAAATATGCACGATTTCATGGAAACGCTTGAGAACGAAAGTGTCTATTACGCCTCAGTACAGGAAAAAGTCAGCAATCTGAACAACTTTGCACAGCGCCGTTACTTGATGCTTCAGGACAACATTTTCCACAATGGCAGCGACAACTACTTCAAGGTGTTGTCAGGTTTCCCACGCTACATGATGCAGGCAAAAATGTCCTACACAAACAAATACCGACCATTCGAGGGAAAGGATGTCAGCTACAGTGAATGGCGTGGAGCACCCGTCTTGTTTGTAAGCCTTTTCCTAATTATCTATTTGGGAGGGGCATGGCTTTTGACATACGGAATACTATGTATGTTAGTTCCCAAGCGCTGGCGCGGGCCTGACTACAAGATGAAGCTTCACATGCTGACAAACGTCATTGGCATTGCAGTCTTCTGCATTGCAGTTATGATTGTCAAATCATTCACAGACCGTGGCATCATCCAAATGGGTACCGGGATGATGATCAACACGGCTTGGTTGCTGGAAGCCATATTCCTTTCACTCTATGTACGCCTCAAGGGCGAACAGATGCTACATGCGGCAAAGATATATACTCCGCTGATTGTACTCGCCTTCTGCGTAATAATGTTCCGCATCGTACTCTTGCCCAACCCAATCATCAATATAGTATTTCCACCGATACTGCTGATACTGTGCATCTGGCAGACCATCGTATCGTCACACCACAGGAAATACCTGCCCTTGCTGGATATAGTATATTCGTTATTAACCACAGTAATGATGGTTACGACAACGATAATGACATGGACTGGATTCTCGCTTATGGCAGTACAGGTTATTTTGTGGTGGATGTTCCAACTGGCAGCAATCATGACAATAACCTGCATACACGTCCTGCTGAAAAAATACGAAGAAGGGCACTTTATGATGCGATTGTCGCCTGAAATGAAAGAACGCATCAGACAAGGGCTTGATGTAACCCACGAAAAAGCCATCATCAAGAAAAATATGGCCAGGGGCAAGTACATCAACAAGACCTGGCTATACGATCTGGCAAATTTCTGCCTTGTACCTATTCTGGCATGCATAAGCGTATTATGGAGCTTCTACTGGGCTGCCGCCACCTTCAACATGACAGCCATCTGCCGCGACATCTTCACGCACAACTTTGTAGATGTGGACGGACTGATTCAGATATCAATCTTCAAATTATGCGTAGTCACTGCTCTGTTCTTTATCTTTAGATGGACCAACTACACGCTACGCAGTTCATACATACATTTCCGTCTGAAGACCACTGATGACGAGGACAGCATCAATTTCACACTGGCACGCAATCTAATTGCCATACTGTCATGGGGATTATTTGTTATCATATCGTTGGTAGTACTTAAAGTTCCCAGATCAGGAATATCAGTAATCACCGCAGGCCTGGCCACTGGTATGGGTTTTGCCATGAAGGATCTTTTGGAGAACTTCTTCTACGGCATTTCACTCATGACAGGACGTGTGCGCGTTGGAGACTACATCGAATGTGACGGAATAACCGGCCGGGTGGAACGCATAACATACCAAAGTACGATGATAGACACCTTGGACGGATGTGTAATTGCCATACTCAACAGTGCCCTTTTCACCAAAAACTTCAAGAATCTGACACAGACGGATGACTACCAACTGGTCAAGATATCTGTCGGAGTATCCTACGGCACCAACATAGATGACGTACGAAAATACGTAATAAAAGCCATGAACGAAGATTGTGCACGCAATCTGGACCAATTCGGCAACAAACGAAGCGAAGATGATGCACCGCTTTTGGACCCGGACAAGAAAGTTACCGTACGATTTGCCGGATTTGGCGACAGCAGTGTAAACCTGTATGTATGTGCATGGAGCCGCGTACAGGAATTAGGATGGCTTAAACCACATTGGGAGGAGGTTGTGTACAACGCACTGAATCAGGCAGGCATCGAGATTCCTTTCCCGCAGCGAGATATAAACATCAAGACCTTACCCAAATGAAAGGACACGCGACCATAATACGTCATCTCTTAGACAGTGGTCTGGATTTCGCCATATATCGCTTTCCGCACGAACAGGAACCCTATTTGGTGCTGCAACTGGAAGGCGAGGCATCTGTCGTACAGGACACCGAGGAGCCCGAGGGATTTATTTTTGCACCTTTTGCAGAAACCGAAACAACTCCTACCCTGCTGATTCATCCCGATGTGGCAGTACGCGGCTGGGAACTTATCAGACAGCATGCCTGCAATTTGCCACATCGCCGTATTTCACTCGGCAACATACAGTTAGTACGCAAGGAAACAGACATAGACAATAGCAACTCATACAAAGTTGCATACCGTACATTCAAATATCAGTTAGACAAAGAAAACTACCAAAAACTGGTTCTCTCATACTCCGAACTGTCTGACTGGTCTGCAGTCGGTCATGAGGATCAGCTCTTTATAAAAGCAATCAAGGATTACCCCGGATCGATGGTATCACTTGTTTATACCCGTAGAGCAGGCCGATGGATAGGATGTTCTCCCGAACTCCTGCTTGAGGGATATGGAAACAAATGGCATACAACGGCCCTTGCAGGCACTATGGAATACGGGGGAACTGAGTGGTCTCAGAAAAATTTGCGTGAGCAGGAACTGGTTACCGACTATATCGAGGGACAACTGCAGGGTCTTGAAGCGCGAATCTTGCGCGAGGGACCATATACCATCCAATCAGGTGCGTTAGCACACCTTCGTACAGATTTCACCTTCCATCTGCAGCGACAAATCTCACCTTACCAAATCGCACGTCTCCTTCATCCGACACCAGCAGTGTGCGGGTTACCCAAAGAAGAAGCGTGGCACTTCATACGCCTGTTTGAACGCAACCGAAGACTATACTATACGGGATTCCTGGGACCTATCAATCTCCGGGGAGAAACCAATCTCTATGTAAACATACGTTGTGCCAACATCCGTTCTGGAGGGAAAGCACTATTCTTTGCCGGTGGCGGACTGACTCACAACAGCGATTTTCGGGAAGAACGGATGGAAGTTAAGCGCAAGCTGGAAACACTCAAGAAAATACACTAACTATCACATGCTCTCAACTGACACCAATACTTTAGAGTTACTCGCACTACTCGATGCTCACGATATAAGAGAGCTGGTCCTGTGCCCGGGAAGCAGAAATGCAGGAATCGTACACAGCGCACTTAACTGCGGCAAATTCAACTGCCACCCACTTACAGACGAACGCAGTGCCGGCTTCTATGCTATCGGCCTTGCGCAAGCAACAGGAAAACCCTCAGCAGTAATTGTAACGAGCGGCAGTGCATTAGCCAACCTCTATCCGGCAGCCTGCGAGGCATTTTATCAGGAGATTCCCGTAATATTCATCTCTGCTGACCGACCAGCCGAATGGATTGGACAAATGGACGGACAAACTATGGTCCAGAAGGGTGCGCTGGGGACAATGATACATTCAATAACCCTCCCACTGGAGAGTAAGAATCCATGGTACGCCAACCGTCTGATAAACGAAGCAATACTTGAATGTACACACCACACATGCAAGCCAGTACATATCAACATTCCGATTAGCGAGCCGATATATGACTTCAATACAGAAAAATTGCCCGAAGTCCGGAAGATAGAACGTATAGAAGACATCTGTCGGAACATTGAAAAAATCACGGAAAAAGCCAAGTCATGCAAGCGGGCCATACTTTTGGTTGGCCAGCTGTCAGCAAGTACTGCAAACAACCTGAACATCACAAGACCAGGTATCACGACGATTGCTGAGAACCTCAGCAACCTGAACCCTGCGAATTATACCAATTCATACACTGTAGATTGGGACCGGATGGCTCCGCTTGACCTTGTCATAACCATTGGAGGGCACTTGACAGACAAGCAAATGAAGCAATGGATGCGAAATAATCCACCAAGACAACACTGGCATGTAAGCGAGGACGGTCGCATCGCAGACCTCTTCTGCTGCCAAACCCTGGCAATAGAATCAACCATCAGGGATTTCCTAAATGAAACCCCACAGTTAGGCAAACCCATCAAACTACCGACAAAAGATACCATCCAGTCAAAAATTATAGAACGACTGTTCCTAAACCTGCCTGCCAATGCCGTGGTACACCTTGCAAACAGTACCACCGTACGTAAGGCACAACTATCATCTGTATCTGCGACCGTTTACTGCAACCGCGGAATCAACGGTATCGAAGGCTGCATGAGTACAGCCGTCGGATATGCGACAGCAAATCCGGACAAGTCAGTATTTCTGGTAATAGGAGATTTGTCCTTCTTCTATGACCAGAATGCATTATGGAATACGAATCTCCCCACTAACCTGCACATCATGCTGATAAACAACGGAGGCGGAGCAATTTTTGACACTTTGCCCCTGCCCGATGATGACCGCAGTCGCAGGTACATCCAGGC
Organism: Prevotellaceae bacterium UBA6974; assembly: GCA_002450165.1. Classification (GTDB taxonomy): domain Bacteria; phylum Bacteroidota; class Bacteroidia; order Bacteroidales; family Bacteroidaceae; genus Physcousia. The sequence goes on from DJYQ01000013.1 coordinate 41,281, forward strand.
CAAGCACCAAACCCATGCCAGAGCCGTGGCAGATGAGTATGGTATAAGATACCTAAATGGAGAATCAAAAATCCATGATTTCATCGCAAGTACCAACACCGTCATATTAGAAATCAATGAATAGACATTTATCCAACATGTTAAAACTAATACATAACATATCAACATTATGATTCGGGACTGGAAACAAGTAAAGCAATACCGGGAAATACTATTACACGAATGGCAGGGAATAGCACGAATCACAATCAACCGACCGCATGTACGCAATGCTTTTACCCCTCTGACCACCAGTGAGATGTCAGATGCAATGCGCTGGTGCAATGAAGCCGGACACATTCGCGTAGTTATTCTTACCGGTGCTGATTCGCCACGAAAGGACGGACAGACCGAAAAAGAATGGATGGCGACAAATGCCTTCTGTTCCGGTGGTGACATGAATGTCAAGGGACGTGGCGGATACATTGACGAAAACGGCATCCCACGTCTTAGCGTCCTGGATGTGCAAAAACAGATACGCTCCATACCCAAACCCGTAATAGCCATGGTTAACGGCTTTGCCGTAGGCGGAGGTCATGTTTTGCATATAGTATGCGACCTGACCATCGCAGCAGATAACGCCAAATTTGGTCAAACAGGGCCAAAAGTCGGCAGTTTTGATGCCGGATTCGGGTCAAGCTATCTTGCTCGCATCGTCGGTCAGAAAAAAGCAAGGGAAATCTGGTATATGTGCCGCCTGTACACAGCCCGTGAAGCCGAAGAAATGGGCATGGTAAACAAGGTCGTTCCACATGATATGCTCGAAGACACTACCATTGAATGGGCACAGCAAATCATGCAGCACTCACCACTGGCAATACGCATGATTAAACGAGGTCTTAACGCTGAACTGGACGGACAAGCAGGAATACAAGAACTGGCAGGTGATGCCACCATGCTCTATTATTTCTGCGATGAAGCACAGGAAGGCGGCAAAGCATTCCTGGAAAAAAGGAAACCACAATGGTAGAAAATGAAACAATGCACATATCCCTATCCCATAAGACACTGCATTTCAAAAAACCGGCTAAAACATCACGCGGAGAATACACCACTCATGACAGTATCATCATCACAATACGTGATGAGAAGAGCCATAGAATAGGCTTGGGTGAATGCGCTCCCCTACCCGATTTGTCATACGACCGCGACTCATATTTACGAATGAGCGATGTCGCCAATCTTATTGACGCTGCTCTTGCCAGTACCTGCTATAATGACTACCTCAGGCCATATCCAGCGCTGCTTTTTGCACTGGAATCAGCACTGTATGACTACCAGCAGAACCCAATATTGTATAACACTCCGTTTGCCAAGAGCGAAGTAGGCATACCCACGAATGGGCTCGTATGGATGAGCGACTATGACGAAATGCTGGCACAGGCCAAGAAAAAAATACTGGCAGGTCACCGATGTATCAAATTCAAAATCGGTGCAATCAAGTGGGAGGACGAAATGCGCCTGCTCAATAAAATCCGCAGCAGATTTACCAAAGACACACTGGAAATACGTGTTGATGCCAACGGAGGCCTTGGTTTGGACATGGACATCGTCAGGAACAAGCTTCAGGAACTGTCAAAATACAACATACACAGCATCGAGCAACCCATTCCACAGTATCATTGGAACGAAATGGCAGAACTGTGCAAGCAGGACATACTGCCAATCGCCCTTGACGAAGAACTGATTGGCATCAATGACATCGAACAGAAGAAACTTATGCTGGACACCATCAAGCCACATTACATAGTACTCAAACCCACATTGCACGGTGGTATCACCGGAACATTGGAATGGATCAGCGAAGCACGAAAACGCGGCATTTCATCCTGGATTACCAGCGCGCTGGAAAGTAATATAGGACTGCGCAACATTGCACTGTTGGCAGCACGTGCCTATGGTCCGAATATAACTCTTGCACAAGGTTTGGGAACAGGACAGCTATTCACAGACAATATCGAAATGGACATAGAAATGCGCGGAGCAAAACTATGGCGTTGCAAAGTTGAAGACTGAAATTCTACATACAAGCGGTTCCACAGGCCGTCCAAAGGATATACATATCGAATATGACAGGATGGTGGAGAGTGCCAGAATGACCTGCGATTTTCTGGGACTGAAGGAAGGTGACACTGCATTGCTGTGCCTTAGCACACAATACATCGCAGGGCGTATGATGGAGATACGCGCCCAAGTCGGGAAACTTAACCTCATCCGGTGCGAACCATCGGCACACCCATTGAAAGACATCGATGAAACCATCGATTTTGCCGCAATGGTACCGCTACAGGTTTATGAAACACTACAAGTTGCCGAGGAACGTGCACGACTCAGTCAGATCCGTCACCTGATAATTGGCGGTGGTCCCATAGACGCAGAAACCGAAAACGAACTCAGCACTTTTCCGAACAACATTTGGAGCACATACGGGATGACCGAGACACTAAGCCACGTGGCAATGAGAAGAATATCCCCCACATCCCCGACAGGAAAGGATATATACTACAAACCACTGCCAGGTGTCAGCCTGACTCAAGACGAAAGAGGATGCCTGGTTATCGACGCCCCACACCTTAATCCTGACATACTGCACACAAACGACATCGTTGAATTCAATGACCAGGGTTGTTTTATTGTCAAAGGCCGCATAGATAATGTCATCTGCAGCGGTGGCATAAAAATTCAAATCGAGGAAGTCGAGGCCGTTCTACACAGATACTTTGGCAACACCATCATGGTAACAAGCAAGCCAAACCGCAAGTTTGGCGAAGTCGTCGTATATCTTACGACCCAGCAAATAGACGAGCACGCACTACGGCTTGCCGTTCCGCCATACTGGCTACCCAAACAGATAATAAAGGTTAGCCAACTGCCAAAGACGGAAACAGGAAAACCCGACAGAGCCAAAGCCAGGAAAATAGCCCTACAATAAGTCTGGCAACTGATACAATCTGGTTCCGTTACTGCCCTTAATCAAGATCAAGCGATTTGAAACACCTGATATCCCAAGATGTTTTTTTACCGCATCCACATCTGCAAACAAAGTAACGTTCCCAATGGCAGACGTGTCACACCTACCGAACTCGCTGCCAACAAGCCACGTCTCGGTCAGATTCATCTTTGCAAGCCTGTCTGCAACTTTCTGATGCTCTGATACCGACTCCGCTCCCATCTCGCGCATCTCCCCCAAGATGACCATTTTGCGGGGATGCTCAATTGTCTGGAAATTATCCAGGGCCACAGCCATACTGCTGGCATTCGCATTGTAAGCATCCACAATCAGTTCGTTATTCTCTGTCCGTCGGTATTCGCTACGGTTATTATTCGGTTCATACTGTTCCAACGCCTCGTTTATCTGATCCAAATCCACGCCAAAGTGCAGTCCCACCGTAATTGCAGCCAAGACATTAGGCAAGTTATAGTCGCCAATCAGCCTGGTCTGTACATCAGCCGCAGTCCCATAAGGAGTCAGCCAACGGACCTTCAGGAACGGATTAAAAGTCCCAGGATTTCCCGATTTACCTTCAGTTAGCGCGACACCCTGCACATAAGGCTTCTGCTGGATATTGCGCTCTATTGCCATATCCATCAAGTCCAAGTCCATCATGTTCAGGAAGCAGAACTTATGTCTGCCGGCCAAATCGTCATACAATTCACCCTTTGTTCTCTTAACCCCCTCAAACGAGCCGAACCCCTCCAGATGAGCACGCCCCACGTTTGTAATTAAGCCACAGTCAGCCTGGACCATTCTGCACAGGAACGCTATTTCGCCGGGATGATTGGCACCGGTTTCAATCACCGCAATCTGATGCTCAGGACGTATTCGCAACAGCGTCAGCGGAACCCCGATATGGTTATTCAGATTTCCCATGGTGTACAAGGTGTTGAACTTCTTTGAAAGTACAGCACTCACCAATTCCTTTGTAGTCGTTTTGCCGTTCGTGCCTGTAATCTGCAACACCGGAATATCCAACTGCTGTCGATGAAATGCTGCCAGACCCTGCAACGCCTCAAGCACATCATCCACCAGGACATAACGCCCATCCCCTCTGGGGACACAGCCGGCGTCGTCAACGACAGCAATTGCTGCACCTTTCTCTAAAGCTGCTGCCGCATACGCATTACCATCAAAATTAGCACCCTTCAACGCAAAGAACATACTGTTCCCTACACACTCACGACTGTCAGTCACAACAACAGGGTGCTCCTGATACAAACTATACAATTCAGAAATCTGCATAAGAAAAACAGTTGAATGATTACAAACGCAAAATTACCTAATTTCCAACTATAAACAAAACTTTTTAGTTTACACTTTACCGTTTTACCCAAAAAATTGTAATTTTGTAGCGCATGTATTCATCAAAGACCATAAACATAGGCGGCAGACTTGTATTGTTAGATCAACCACAGGTCATGGGAATACTGAACGTAACACCAGACTCATTCTACAGTGACAGCCGCTGCCCCGATTCCGAAACAATCCGCAACCGCGTCCGCCAGATACGTGACGAAGGTGCAAATATGATTGATATCGGAGGATACAGTTCACGCCCCGGAGCCGACGTCGTTCCAGCTGACGAAGAAATCAGGCGTCTGCTGCCAGCGATACAGATTGTACGGGAAGAATGGCCGGACGCAATCATCAGCACAGACACCTTCCGCGCCCAAGTCGCACAGCAGGCAATTCAAGCCGGTGCACACATGATAAACGACATTTCCGGTGGGGAAATGGACCAGAACATGTTTGACACCATCGCACAACTGCATGTCCCGTACATCTTGATGCACATGCAAGGCACGCCACGAAACATGCAAGACAATCCACAATATCAGGATGTCGTATGCGATGTATTCCGTTCCCTTGGACAGCGCATCGAGCGACTGCATGCCATGGGAGTCGCAGACATTATCATCGATCCCGGATTCGGTTTCGGTAAGACTACAGAGCAAAACTACCGGATGCTGCACCGCCTACGGGAATTCCAAATACTGGAATGCCCCATACTGGTTGGCGTCAGCCGCAAGAGCATGATATACAAGCCCCTGAGCTGCACACCACATCAGGCACTTAACGGCACCACCGTTCTCAACACCATTGCACTTATGAATGGTGCCTCAATACTCAGAGTTCACGATGTAAAAGAAGCTGTAGAAACAGTCAGGTTATGTTCGATTTCGGCCTAAAGGATTTTATAGACATACTGCTCGTAGCCATATTATTGTTCTTCGGCTACAAACTGATGAAAAAGTCACGTTCCGTAAACATCTTCTACGGTGTGCTCATCTTTATCAGTTTCTGGATTATTATCAGCAAGATACTGGAAATGAAACTTCTGGGTGGCATCCTCGACCAACTGGTCAGCGTAGGAGCCATTGCCATCATAATACTCTTTCAGGAAGAAATCCGACATTTCTTCTACAGCATCGGCACACACGAACGTGCCGAGCGACTGATGCGCTTCTTTCTGCCCAAGAACAAAGAAAATGCCGATGGGCAACGCTACGAGCGCGATACTATCATGCCTATACTGATGGCCTGCCTTAACATGAGCAAGCACAAGACAGGAGCCCTGATAGTCATGCAGAACGACCTGCCACTGGGAGACTTCATTCGCACCGGAGAACGCCTTGACGCACGCATATCACAACGGCTTATCGAGAACATATTCTTCAAGAACTCACCACTCCACGATGGAGCAATGATTATCTCCAACGGACAGATTACCGCAGCATCGTGCATTCTCCCTATCAGTCACGATTTGGACATACCCAAGGAATTCGGTCTTCGTCACCGCGCTGCCCGCGGTGTCAGCAAGGAAACTGATGCCCTCAGCATCGTTGTCAGCGAGGAAACCGGCGGAATCACCGCAGCCTACAACAACGAATATCTTACACATCTGGATGCCGAACACCTTGAACGCATACTGATGAGAGGCAGATTCTGAAACACCTCACCCCGACAGAAATCATTAAAAACCAAAAATACACAACATTATGAGCTTAATGCAACAAATCATCGCCCGTGCCCAGGCCAACAGGCAGCGCATCGTACTGCCCGAGAGTCTGGAAGAGCGCACACTCACGGCCGCCGACCGTTCATTAGCCGACGGTCTGGCTGACATTATTCTGATTGGAAATCCCGATGAAATCAAGTCCCTTGGACAAAAGCTCGGCCTGACACATCTGAATCAGGCAACTATCATCGATCCTGTCACAAGCGAAAAGACAGAAGAATATGCACAACTGCTGTTCGAACTCCGCAAGGCAAAAGGCATGACAATCGAAAAGGCCCGCCAGCAAGTTATGGATCCGTTGTATTTCGGTTGCCTGATTATTAAAAGCGGTGACGCTGACGGTCAGATAAGCGGCGCACTATCTACAACAGGCGACACACTGCGTCCTGCACTTCAGATTATCAAATGCGCCCCAGGCATAACATGCGTAAGCGGTGCCATGCTCATGATTACCGACAAGCCCGAATATGGTGACAATGGTGTACTTGTCATAGGCGATGTTGCAGTAACACCCATGCCAGACGCAAACCAACTCGCACAGATTGCTGTATGCACGGCACAGACAGCCAAGAGCGTTGCCGGCATAGACCCAAAGGTAGCCATGCTCTCATTCTCAACCAAAGGCAGTGCCAAGCATGAAGTTGTTGACAAGGTTGTCGAAGCAACACGCATGGCAAAGGAAATGGCTCCTGACCTGGCAATTGACGGAGAACTGCAGGCTGATGCAGCACTCGTTGCAAGCGTTGGTGAGAAGAAATGCCCTGGCAGTCCGATTGCAGGACATGCAAACGTCCTGGTCGTTCCATGTCTCGAGGTTGGAAACATCAGCTACAAGCTGGTTCAGCGCCTGGGCGGAGCCGATGCCATCGGTCCCATCCTGCAAGGCATTGCACGCCCCGTAAACGACCTCAGCCGCGGCTGTTCGGTTGACGACATCTACAAGATGGTTGCAATCACGGCATGCCAGGCAATGGACGCAAAGTAAGACAGTCAACTGACAAACGATAAACATCAAACAATACATAATGAAAATATTAGTACTGAACTGCGGAAGCAGTTCCATTAAATACGCGCTCTACGACATGAGCGACAAGAGAGTCATAACCTCTGGCGGCATAGAGAAAATAGGTCTGCCCGACAGTTTTATTACTGTCAAGCTCAATGGAGAGAAACACAGGATGGAGCGTCCTGTTGAAGAGCATACCGCGGGAGTACAATGGATTTTCGAGGTACTCACCACAGGAGACTACGCCGTACTCAACAGCCTGGACGAGTTGGATGCCGTAGGACACCGCATGGTACACGGCGGTGAGAAGTTCAACAAAAGCGTGCTTCTCACCCCCGAAGTCATGGAAGCCTTCAGCGCATGCAACGACCTGGCGCCCTTGCACAATCCCGCAAACATCAAGGGTGTTAACGCCGTTACAGCCCTGTTGCCCAACATTCCACAGGTAGGAGTGTTCGACACAGCCTTCCACCAGACCATGCCCGACTACGCCTATATGTATGCACTGCCCTATCAGCTTTACAGCAAGTATGGTGTGCGCCGCTACGGTTTCCATGGCACAAGCCACCGCTATGTATCACAGCGTGTATGCGAATTTTTGGGCATAAAGCCAGAAGGCAAGAAAATCATAACCTGCCACATTGGCAACGGAGCATCTATTGCCGCTGTCAAGGATGGCAAGTGCATAGACACCTCGATGGGTCTAACCCCACTCGAAGGACTTATCATGGGCACACGCTCAGGCGATATCGATGCAGGAGCAGTTACATTCCTCATGGACAAGCTCAACCTGGATACCAAGGGCCTGAGCAACCTGCTGAACAAACAATCAGGCCTTGCCGGTATAAGCGAACTGTCATCCGATTTCCGTGATATTCTCGCAGGTATCGCAGCCGGTAACGACAAAGCACGCCTGGCCAAGGAGATGTACACATACCGCATCAAGAAATACATCGGTCAGTATGCAGCAGCAATGGGTGGTGTTGACATTATCCTGTTCACCGGTGGCGCCGGCGAGAACCAGTGGGAAGTACGTGAAGGAGCAACAGCCGGTCTCGAATACATGGGTGTCAAGATGGACGAAGCCAAGAACCGTGCCTGCCGTGCAACGGAGGCGATTCTCAGTGCAGACGACAGCAAGGTTACCGTATGCTGCATCCCAACTGACGAGGAACTCATGATTGCCCTGGACACTCAGGCCCTGTGCGGTAAATAAGCCATGAAGTACACGTTGCGAAAAATACTCTGCTCATTTGCAGCCTTGGCGATAAGCCTTGGCTGCAACGCTGGGCGAGACAGCATGTTTCCGCGCAGTTTTCACAAAACCTGTGAACCGGTCATCACCAATCCCGATGTCCTTGCCCCCGTATTCCAGAAACTGCACTCAGGCGAGTACCTGCGCATTGTACACATTGGCGACAGTCATGTCCGTGGACACTCCTTTACCGTAGAAACACGCCGATTACTGGAAGAGGCATGGGGCAGTCAGGCAGTGATGCCACAGAACATCAGCTATCAAACCACAGCCATCGCAACAGAAACAGGTCAACCAGGCCTCGTCTATCACGCCATTGGCAAGAACGGAGCGACATACCGCACTTTCATCGACCAAGGCAGGATACAACTCATAGACAGTCTTAAACCCGACCTTGTAATCATATCCCTGGGTACCAATGATGCCTTCGGAGCCACATTTGACTCAGAATCCATGCTTGCCAACATGGACACACTCTGCACAATCCTGCAGGAGCACAATCCGACCGCAAAAATCCTGCTCACCACCCCTCCCGGATGCTACAGGCGCCATACCCCACTCAAACACATCAAGGAAGTAACCTCCATCCAGCGCAACTACGCCATCCAGCATGGGCTCGCACTTTTTGACCTATACACCACCGTTGGTGGAGAGGTCTTCGCACTCAGAAACTGGAGAAGCCAGGGCATGATGAACCGTGACCTGATACACTTCAAGCACAGCGGATACAAACTGATGGGAGCCCTCCTGGCACAAGCCATACTTACTGCTGACGCACAAGATTCAGCAGGCAACTGATATATCTTTTCGATATTTTTTGTATCTTTGCACCGTCATCAGGGGTGCAGGGCCCATTTTAGCCCTGCTGAGAATATACCCTAAGTGATCTGAACCGGATAATGCCGGCGTAGAGAGTATGAACGTCTTATTTACTAATCAAATGACCAGACAAATGATTATGGCTATGCTCGCCACGGGCATGGCAACTGCTGTATATGCGGCAGAAAACACAAGCTCAGCACCCGATTCAACCAATGTCGAAGAACTGAACGAAGTCGTCGTACGGGCCGTCAAGGCACCCAAGAATTCACCCTTTGCCGTTACCAGCATCGGCAAAGCCGAACTCAACGACTTTGCAACTGGCACACAGGAACTTCCCTTCCTCTTTGCACGCACTCCAGGCATTGTCGCATGGAGCGAAAACGGTGTAGGCACAGGCACAACGTATATGCGCATACGAGGAGCAGCAGGTAGCCGCATCAATGTCACACTGGACGGTGTTGCCCTCAACAGCCCCGAGGACCAATGCGTCTTTTGGGCAAACATGAATTCATATGCATCCCTGCTTGGCAACGTACAGATACAACGTGGCGTAGGCACAAGCACCAATGGAGACGGAGCCTTTGGCGGCAGCATTGCACTCACATCACTCGCCCCCAGCATGACTCCCCATGCACAGATAACAGGCAGCTACGGCAGTTACAATACGTGGCGTGCAGGAGGCAATATCAGCAGTGGACTGCTGGGTAACCACTGGGTCCTGGACGCCGCATACCACCATACCGGCACAGATGGCTACATACACGGCACCGACGGCAAAAGCGGCAGCTACTATCTGGGAGCCACATACCTGAGTCTTGACAGCAGGATAAAAGTAAGCTACAAGCACTTTGGCAATTACGAGAACACAGGTCAGGCATGGAACGGAGTCACGGCAGGCAACGATGACTACAGCCTCAACGCCTATGCCGGCGTACAGACATATAGCGATATGTATAGCATGGGCTTCGGAAAGTTCAACAGCCTGTACGAACATTTCATCGAGGACTGGACCGACCCTGCCCTGTGCACCACAGAACGCCACCGCCTTAACGACGGCAGTCCGTGGCAACGCACTACCGACAATTTTTGGCAGAACCACCATCTCCTGAATGCCTCGTGGCGTATCAATGACCACTTCAGCACAAGTGCAACACTCCACTACACCCACGGCCACGGATACTACGAAGAGTTCCGTTACAACAACAAACTCAGCAAATTCGGCCTTACCAACTCACGCAACAGCAAAGGCGACCCCATCTATCGCTTTGACGATGAAACCGAGTTAAAACGAAGCAATTTCATCCGAAGGAAGGGACTGAGCCAAAACACCTACGGCCTGGTATGGAATCTGAATTACACTCACCACAAGTGGAATGTGGCAGGCGGATTGTCAATGCAGAATTTCGAAGGCAACCACTACGGCTACCTCACATATATTGCCGACAACAGGCTCTCGGACATTTTCCTAAAAGACGGACGCTACAGATACTATGACAGCGATGCAACCAAAAACGACATACAACTGTTCGCCAAGGTAACGTACCACCTCGCATCACATTGGGACATATACGGCGACCTGCAGTTCCGCCATGTCGGATATCAGACAAACGGGATAAACGACAAGTTCTACACAGACTCTCAGGGAATTTCCACCAATCAGCCGCTATACATCACTCAGGCACACAATTTCCTGAATCCCAAACTCGGATTCACATATCACAAAGGTCCACATCAGGTTTACGCCAGTTACGCACTCAGCCACCGCGAGCCAGAGCGCAACAACTACACCGACAACGGTGCATACCCCTACCCCAAGGACGAGAGCGTACATGACCTTGAAATCGGCTACGGCCACACTGGCAGAAACTGGCACATCATCGCCAACGCATACGCAATGATATACCACAACCAGTTAGTCCAGACAGGTGCACAAAGCGATATAGGCGAAAATCTCACCACCAATATAAACAGCAGCTATCGCATAGGTATTGAACTCAGCGGCAGCTACACCCCATGCCACTGGCTCAACCTCGAGGCCAATGCAGCTATCAGCACAAACCGCATAAGCGATTTTACCGAAATGGTCGAAGACTGGGACTGGTCCACAGGCGAGGGATTCATCCCCGTACACTACGACAACAGCGCCATAGCCTTTTCCCCCACAGCCATTCTCAACGGCTTTGCCACATTCAGGCACAAAGGATTCCGAGGCACATGGCACACCAACTTTGTCAGTCGCCAGTATCTGGACAAC
>DJYQ01000037.1:0-6281 GCA_002450165.1 Prevotellaceae bacterium UBA6974
TTCTTTGCACCGAATGCGACCAAGCCCGAGATAAAGGCAGAACAGGCCGAATGTATCCGAACCCGTAAACCCAGGTTCCTGATACGAAAGACCGACCCTGTAAAGACGACGCTCCAGTATTACGAAATGCCAATCCCCGACAACTATGGACTGGTATGCCACGAGCGTGAGCTGTTCAGATACCATTTCCTGCTTAATCCCAAAATGTTCCTGTGGAACCTGGGTTACACACATGGGCTGATGAAAGGCATAGTAGATGAGAATGCCGAACAGCAAAACCTGTATCTGTATGAAAGAAAGCATTAGGCAGTTCACACGCTTTTTTGTATCTTTGGGTAAGAGCATTAATCAATCATTCGGAGTCACTATTTGGAGACGTAGTGTACAAAACAAAAACCACGTTAAACCAAATATTTTGATATATGAAACAGAATCTACACCAGCGATTTCTCGCCTCTCTCCTGCTATTTGCAGTAAGTATCAGTACCTATGCCTGGGACGCCTGTATTGACGGCATATATTACAACCTCTCGGGTGAAGAGGCAGAAGTGACATACAAGGAACGTGAAAACGCAGATATAATATATTCTGGTGACATCGTCATTCCCCGGGAATTTAGTTATTTAGGTAATAGATACCGCGTGACCAGCATAGGAAGAAATGCCTTCGATCAATGTGAGCACCTTACATCTATAACACTGCCCCATAGCTTAACCATAATTAATGAACAAGCGTTTGAGGATTGCTATAGTCTTACTTCAATAACCATTCCCGAAGGCGTTGTTACCATCGGAAAAAGAGCATTTGAAAAATGCCGTAGCTTAGTATCAGCAATCATTCCTAACAGCGTGACTAGCATAGGTGGAGGCGCATTCTGTGATTGTAGTAGTCTGACATCAGTAACCATTGGCAACAGCGTGACAAGCATAGGTGGAGGCGCATTCTGTGATTGTAGTAGTCTGACATCAGTAACCATTGGCAACAGCGTGACAAGCATTGGAGGTTCTGCTTTCAGTGGTTGCAGCGGTCTGACATCAGTGACATGTCTAGCAGAGCAGGTGCCGACTACAGAAATTTATTGTTTCTCTGGTGTACCACAAGGTTCTGCCACGTTGTATGTACCGGAATCATCCATTGGACTTTACAAGTCTGCTTATAGATGGAAAGATTTTGGCACTATACTACCAATTGCTGAGTCAGAATACTCAGTTGGCGATGCCAACGGCAACGGAGTGGTGGAAATCGGTGACGTTACATCCGTGCTGACACTGATGGCTACGCCGGAGGCTACCGGCTACAACAACAAGGCTGCTGATGCTAACGGTAACGGTGAGATTGAGATAGGTGATGTAACTACTATTCTGACCATTATGGCCAACGGCGGACAGTAAACGATAAACTGTAAACAGTAAACGAAAATACTCCTGTTGGTTGTGACGAACCAACAGGAGTATTTTTTTCACTGCACTCAAAAAATTTTTTCTGTGCGGAGGAAAATTATTTTACCATGGTAGAAAAACAGGGGCACGTGCCAAAACACCGTTTGGCACGTGCTAAAACATGTTTTGCTACGTGCCCCCCGTCTTTTTGGCTCGAGCCAAACGATCAATCGGCTCGAGCCAAACGATCAATCGGCTTAAGCCAAACGGCAAAATGGCTCTATAGGAAAATAGGATTCAAGGACCTACGAACATAGGTTACTTGGTTATTCTATTCCTGATTATCCCTATACCTTTCCTATACCTTATATGTTAATATCCAAAGCGCGATTCCTTTTCTCAAGTAAAGAATAATAGTCATCCTTCATATTCTCTGGCAGAAATGATTGACTGATTAGTTCTTTCCATTTTGGAAGATATGTTTTCATCTGTTTTATTATCTTTTCTGATCTGGAAACAGAAATACCGCTTTCGACGAAGGCTGTCATGAAAGTATTATGGTCAAAGCCTCCTTTTTTACCTCCCACAGAAAAGCTCATTGCCATTTCTTCTGTATCGGCAGGGTCAGCTAACAATACTGCTAACAAATCATAGGCAGGCGACAGAACATAATCACCATTTCCTGTGTCTATCAGAGAAAAGTTTTTGCAATGCATGTCCGAATTACCCGTCATCCATGAGAACAGCACCAGTTCCCAAAAGCGTTGAACGTCAAGCATGGGGGCTGATGAGTACTTCTTGATGGTTTCTGCTAACTGTTGATATGTACCGTAGTACTTGTGCTCAGTGAGTCGATTGGTAAGTTGGCACATGTCCAGCATGGAGATCTTCTCATTTTTCTTTCCACGGTCCATCCTGAGCGTCAGATAGCCCAATTCGCCATCAGCGAGTCTAATAAGTGTGTGGCGCGCAGTGCGAATATGTGCAACCTCGGCCATTTTCATCGTTAGGTCTTCAAGTTCTGGAAGATGTGGATATTTTGCGCTTTGTGGCTTAAATATATACTTCCCCCAAAGACCTACAATGGTGAATTTGCTTGGTTCGTTCTTGCCGCCACGATTCACGTTGAGCGACATCTTAGCCTGTACACCAGTAACCGATGTGTTGGACCTGATCACCTGCCTGGCCAGTTCAGTCATGTTATCCCGCGTATAGGGAAGTATAGGTGCTATTTCGCTACCGAAGAATTTACGTGCGCAACCTGGATGAAAATCGACCTGACCTTCGACTAATTCATGATAACAATACAGACACTTACTCATGTTCCAATGGTTTTACGCTAATGTTTCCTATGCAGTCTTTACAACAAGCCATCAATAGTGACATTCTGTCTCGAGGGTCAATCTTCCAAGATGTGGAAGCGATATCCAAGAGCCAGCCTTCAGGAATGAGCCCATCGAAGATAGGAAACATCATTTCCTTATCATACTGTTGCTCAGACAGAGGCATGGTGGGACTTATTGGGGCTGCACCCTGACTTGCCAGATAGTTCTTTTCATAGCAGAAATGATAACCCTCTTCATCTTCTGTGAGGACTCCGCAGAATACGTCGTTAAGATAGATACCTGCCTGCTTCATGTCATATCAGTTTTTATTGGGCCCAGATGTTCACCGAACAAGGCAAGAACATCATTTACCTTATCCATTCTCAGAGTCTGCTTACCTTGTTCGAGATCCCTTACAAACCTGAGTCCCACTCCAGCCCTCTCAGCTAACTCTACCTGTGAAAGACCGTTTTTTTTTCGTTTTTGTTTAATGTGCTCTGATAAACTCATAACGATTATTATACCTTTACGGGTGCAAAGATATATAATTTTTATAAATATTATACCGGTTCGGGTATAAAAAATGTAATCCGTAATAATTTATACCCGACATGGTATAATATACATGTGATGAATGTGTACGTGTGAAAGACCAACCTTCTTGTCTTGGTCATATTGTAACAACCACTGGGAATGCCATCAGGGAAGCGTTCCTATGGTGGTATGGGATACTAAATATTAAGAAGGCGTATATCAAGCGCTTGACGTACCGAAAGCCGAGGAAATTCAATCAAACATTCATAGACACTATTTGGAGACGTAGTGTATTTTAAAGCATACTAAGTCTAAATCTAAAATCTGTGCTGACGCTGATGGCAACAGGAGTGTAATCATGTGTAAGTCATAAATTAGATTTATTGCCTGCTGCTTAAACCGACAGGAGATTTTCTTGGCTATGTAATTTGAAAAGTGTATCTTTGCGCCATCAAACTAAATTTCCATAGTTATGGGTGGTTTTTTTGGTACGGTCAGTCAGAAGCCGTGTATTACTGATTTGTTTTATGGGACTGATTATCAGTCGCATCTGGGGACTCGCCGTGCTGGTATGGTGACTTTTGACCAGCAGAATGGTTTCAAGCGCAGTATCCACAATCTGGAGAATACTTATTTCAGGACGAGGTTTGAGCCTGAATTGGATGATTTTGTGGGTAACAGTGGTATCGGTGTTATTTCTGATACGGATGCGCAGCCTTTGCTGATGAACAGTCATCTGGGCCGTTTTGCTCTGGTTACTGTGGCGAGGATTAACAATATCGAGGAGCTGGCTCAGAAGCTGCTTGCCGAGGGTAAGGTGCTGAGTGAGTTTTCGTCGGGGAAGATAAATCCTACTGAGCTTATCGGGCTGTTGATTACGACGGGCAGGAACTATGTGGATGGTATCGAGAATGTATATAAGTCGGTGAAGGGTTCGTGCTCGATGCTGATATTGACCGAGGATGGAATCATCGGTGCGAGGGATTTCTGGGGGCGTACCCCGATTGTGATTGGCAAGAAGGAGGGGGCGATGGCTTTTGCCAGCGAAAGTACGGCTTTCCCTAACCTGGATTACGAGATATTGCATTATGTGGGTCCGGGCGAGATTGTCAAGATACAGCATGATGGTATGCAAATCCTGAGAAACAGGGAGAAGAAGATGCAGATATGTTCCTTCCTGTGGGTGTACTATGGATTCCCGACGAGTAATTTTGAGGGGGTCAATACCGAGGAGGTGCGTAATGCCTGCGGACGTTCGTTAGGTGCCGAGGATGTTGATACCGAGGTTGATTTTGCCAGTGGTGTGCCGGACAGTGGTATAGGTATGGCTGTGGGGTACGCCGAGGGGCATGGGATTCCGTATCGTCGTGCGATAGCCAAGTACACGCCTACATGGCCCCGGAGTTTTATGCCGGCGCGTCAGGAGATGCGTAACCTGGTGGCTAAGATGAAGTTGATTGCCAACAGGCAGTTGCTGGAGGGTAAGAGGATTGTTTTTTGCGATGATTCTATCGTGCGTGGTACGCAGCTGAGGGACAATACTCAGGTTTTGCATGACCTGGGTGCCAAGAAGGTTCACATGCGTATTGCATGTCCTCCGTTATTATATGCATGTCAGTTTGTTAATTTTTCGGCTAGCAAGAACGAACTTGAGCTTATAACACGACAGGTTATCAAGGACTTTGAGGGTGATGTGAACAGTAATGTCGAGTCGTATGCCAGGACGGATTCGCCCGAGTACAAGCGCATGGTGGATGAGATTGCCAGGAGATTGCATCTGGATTCGCTGAAGTTTGCCAAGTTGGAGACTATAGTCAAGGCTATTGGCTTGCCAAAGGAAATGATTTGTACGCACTGCTTTGACGGAAGCAGTTTCTATACATTGAAGTAATAACAGAAAATCCCGACCGATTGGCTGGGATTTTCTGTATATGGTGTATATTGGGTGGATTACTTTTTCAGTTTGGCTACTTGGTCAAGAAATTCGGGGCATGGCTTGAATGCGGGTATGTAGTGCTCTGGAACAATGATGGTTTCTTTCTTGCAGATGTTGCGTGCTGTCTTGGTGGCGCGCTTCTTGAGGTTGAAGGTTCCGAAACCGCGCAAGTAGAGGTTTTCTCCGTCTGCCATTGTTCTCTTTGTTATTTCCATGAATGCCTCAACTGCAGTCAGGGCTGTTGTTTGATCGATGCCTGTCTCTGTCGAGATAGCACGAACTAATTCTTGCTTTGTCATATTGCTTGTTTTATTTTGTTGAAGTTTCTGTGTTTTATCATAGATATATGCACAAAGTTAAGCATTTTTGCAAAATGCTGATGTGTGTCAATCGTTAAATAGATGTAAAATACGAGATTTTGTGCTTAATCTTCCTCGGTCAGGGAGTCCAATACCTGGTGGTAGTGTTTGGGCAGATTATACTTGTAGTACATGTGGTCAAACCATGCTGCCAGATATATGAGTGCTATGATGCCGGTCCAGATATATAGATAAATCATTTTTTTGTTCCTTTGGTTTAGTCTGTTAAACATGCCTGCAGTTTTTCTTTCAGGTCGTCGGTGTCCATGTTCTGACCGATAAATACCAGTTTTTGCATCCTGTCGCCGTATTCGTCATCCCAATCGGCTTGCAGGCGTGTGTCGCGTGCCAGAATGGGTTTCAACTCGTCCTGTGGCATTGTGGCGTACCATTGGCCTGCCTGTCGCAGGGAAACTTGGCGTCCGGCTTGTTCGAACAGGTAGCACATGTGTTCCTCGCCCTTGAAGTAGCACATGCCTTTGGCTCGGATTATGCTCTTGGGCCACTGGCGTGCGACGAAATGGTCAAACAGCCCCAGGTTCATGGGGCGGCGGCTGTAGAATACCCATGTGGATATACCGTATTCCTCGCCATGTGTGTGGTTGTGGTCATGGTGATGGCCGCAGCAGCAGTGCTCGCCGTCATGGTGATGATGGTGACACTTGCCGTGTGTGTGGTGGTGATTCTCTTCGTCGTCTTCTTCATCTTCGTGGTGATGATGTTCATCGTCCTCATCATCTTCGTGGTG
>DJYQ01000037.1:6364-8944 GCA_002450165.1 Prevotellaceae bacterium UBA6974
GTGGTGATGGTGTCTATCGTCCTCGTGGTGTTCTTTTTCCAGTTCTTCAATCCACTTGGCACTGGTTGAAACTTTTTCAAAGTCGAAGATATCTGTATCCAGTATCTTTTTGAATTCTACGTCACAATAGTCGCAGGGGATAATCTCGGCTTGGGGTTGCAGCGTGTGCAAGATCTGACGGATGCGACCCAGCTCCTCGTTGCTGACTTCGCTGGCCTTGTTAAGTAGGATGATGTTGCAGAATTCTATCTGCTGGATAACGAGATTGGCGATGTCGTCCTCGGCAAGTGTCTGTCCGGTAAGGTCAAGACCGCTGTTGAACTCGTCCTTGAGCCTGATTGCATCAACGACTGAGCAGATGCAGTCGAGTTTGATGTCCTCGCTGTCGGGGGTGACGTCCGCCAACTGACGATAGCTGCATATTGTCTGGGCGATGGGCGCCGGTTCGCAGATGCCGCTGGCCTCGATTACGATGTAGTCAAAGCGGCCTGTGCTGTTTATGTCTGTGAGTTGCTGGACGAGATCCATCTTCAGGTTGCAGCAGATACAACCGTTTTGCAGTGCTACCAGCGAATCGTCCTGCTGGTTGACAATGCCGCCTTGCTGTATAAGGTCTGCATCAATGTTGACCTCGCCTATGTCGTTTACGATAACGGCGAATTTTATTCCCTTGTTGTTGTTGAGTATGCGGTTGAGTAGTGTTGTCTTTCCGCTTCCTAAATAGCCTGTGATGAGTAGAACTTTCATATATTGATATGCTAATTACCAGAATTTATTTGTCTCGGGGTTGTATTCCATTCCGATACTGCCAAGTGTCGTGGTCAGGATTTCCTGTTCGATGTTAAGGTCCTCGCACAGTTCGTCCAGGGACTTGTAATAGTCGCGCAGTTTCATGTTGATGAAACTCATGAGCATGAATGGGTCTTTGGGCAGTTCGTCCATGTATGTGTTGTCTTAGTGCTTGTTTGCGGGGTCGCAGGTCAGATCGATGCCCAGTTTCTTGATAATCTTTTGATCTACTTCGCTGAGCATTACTGTAGAGTGTGCCTGCAGACCGTTCAGTTGCGGAAGCATGGCGAGTGCACGGCGGCAGTTGACATCGTTAAGTGACAGGACGGAGAGGGCAACAAGTACTTCGTCTGTGTGCAAACGGGGATTGTGGCCTCCCAAATATTGTACCTTGGTTTTCTGTATCGGTTCGATAAAGTCCTCGGGAATCAGCTTGATGCTGTGGTCAATACCTGCCAGGTGTTTGAGCGCGTTTAGCAGAAGGCTGGCGCAAGTTCCCAGCAGCGGACTGCTGCCTGCGGTAATCATTGTGCCGTCGGCAAGTTCAATGGCTGAGCATTCGGTGCCGTTTTCTTCCTGTCGCTTCTTGGCTGCTATTGTTGTGGTGCGGCAATCGGTGGTGATGCGT
This sequence comes from Prevotellaceae bacterium UBA6974, assembly GCA_002450165.1. Taxonomy (GTDB): domain Bacteria; phylum Bacteroidota; class Bacteroidia; order Bacteroidales; family Bacteroidaceae; genus Physcousia. Next base: position 7,782 of record DJYQ01000037.1, read on the forward strand.
GCCTGCTTGAACAGTAATGCAATCTTGTTTACTTCTGCCTCGTTCATGGCGCCCTGTGCCATCTTGTTCAGGGCGGTGTAGTAGCGGCGTATGATTTCCTGTCGGCTGGCTTCTTTGCATACCTCGTCGTCCGAAATGCAGAAACCGACCATGTTGACGCCCATGTCAGTGGGGCTCTTGTAGGGGCACTTGCCGTAGATTCCGTCAAAAATTGCTGTCAGTACGGGGAATATTTCCACATCGCGGTTGTAGTTGATGGCAACCTTGTTGTAGGCTTCCATGTGGAAGGGGTCTATCTCGTTTACGTCATTGAGGTCGGCCGTGGCTGCCTCGTAGGCGATGTTTACGGGGTGTTTAAGCGGCAGGTTCCATACGGGAAAGGTCTCGAACTTGGCGTACCCTGCATTTATCCCCCGCTTGTGCTCGTTATATAGTTGTGACAGGCACACTGCCATTTTGCCGCTGCCAGGTCCGGGGGCTGTCACGATGACCAAAGGGCGTGTTGTCTCGACGTAGTCGTCCTTGCCAAAGCCGTCGTCGCTGTCTATCAGGGCGACATTGTTGGGGTATCCCTCGATGGTGTAGTGGTAATACGCCTTGATACCCAGGGATTCCAAACGGCGGCGGTAGTCATCTGCCGAGCATTGTCCGTTGTAGTGGGTTATGACAACGCTACCTACCATGAAACCGCGATTCTGGAACTCTTGTCGCAGGCGCAGTACATCTTCGTTATAGGTGATGCCCAGGTCTTGCCTGATCTTGTTCTTCTCGATATCAACGGCACTGATGACGATGACGATTTCTGCCTGGGAACTGAGCTGTGACAGCATCTTCAGCTTGGAGTCGGGCTGAAAGCCTGGCAGTACGCGACTGGCATGATGGTCGTCAAAAAGCTTGCCGCCAAGCTCCAGATACAGTTTGCCCTGAAATTCGGCTATACGTTGCTTGATGTGCTCACTTTGGATGCGAATATACTTGTCGTTGTCAAATCCGTACTTCATAATGTAGTATTTATATATTCGCGTGCAAAGTTATAAAAAAAAAATAAATCCATAAAACAAAAGGACCCGAAACTGTTGTTTCAGATCCTCTTTCGTAGCGGGAGTGGGGCACGATCCCACGACCTCCGGATTATGAATCCGACGCTCTAACCAGCTGAGCTA
>DJYQ01000030.1 GCA_002450165.1 Prevotellaceae bacterium UBA6974
CGCAGCCATACACCACACGCAGTATCTGAGCCCACCCTATGGCACCCGCACACATGACACACGGTTCTACCGTAACGTATAGGGTACAGTCAGTCAGATACTTGCCGCCCAGACACTCGGCCGCTGCCGTTATCGCCTGCATCTCGGCATGAGCCGTTATATCATTCAGCCGTTCTGTCATATTGTGGCCACGTCCTATAACCTGGTCCCGACACACCAGCACAGCACCTATTGGAATCTCACCCTCGTCCAGTGCGATCTGTGCCTCCTGCAGTGCCATGCCCATATACTTCTGGTCGTCCGTCATAACTGTTACCTACCCAATGATTATCAGGCAAGAGCCTACTGCTCCCAGAAATCCAACTGACCATCCACAACCCAACGTACATCTTCGGGTTCAAACAGTCCTTGTTTCTCCTTTCTTGCCAGGTCACACATAAACCGGGCAGCATCATCTATATCAATATCCGTCTCTTCGTCCTCGTTATCCATAATACCTTTCTGCTCACAGTATTCAACAAACGCATCCAGGAAATAATAAATATCATCCTCGCTGAATCTATCCTTTACCTCCTGTGGCAGATAATTACGTATATACTGTACCGTCTTATGCTCCTCCTCAGCGAAAAGCATTTCCTCGTGAATCTGGCTGTCAGTCATAATATTTGCTCTTTATGCGTACCCTAAAGCATGGCCTCCAATTTCTGCTGCAATGTTGATTTGGGACAGGCACCTATTTGTTTGTCAACTACCTGGCCGTCCTTTATGAACAATATAGTGGGTATGCTGCGTACACCAAATCGCATAGGTAAATCCTCGTCTTCCTCAATATCACATTTACCGACAACAGCACGACCATCGTACTCCTCAGCCAGTTCATCAATTACAGGAGCCATACGGCGGCATGGTCCACACCATGTTGCCCAAAAGTCCAAAATCATAGGCTTGCCAGTGTTGCAAAGCGCATCAAAATTCTCAATTGTAATGTGTTGTGCCATAGCAATAACGTTTTATTGTTTTATTATTCTGTTCAATTAATACTATATTCCATAGCATCGTTCTGCTTTATGAAGTCTATTAAGCTACGAGTAACGTCTATACGCATATTCCGGGGACGAGTCGTTACAGCCATCCCCGAACTGTCCAGGAATACAATCCTCACCTCCGCTCCCTGGTGATCAGCCGTCGGTTGTTGCACACTACAGTTTTGCAGATACTGTGCAAGTTCGGCAAAACACATCTCATCAGCGTTTCCTACATTAATGTTGATTGTTATCTCCTTGATTATGCTATCCTTGACGTCATGCAGGAACTTCACGTTGTCTATCTGCATCTGTATTCGGGTCGGATCATAGCGCCCCGGCACGACTTTCCCAGTCACGTATATACTGTTGCCCTCATACATATAGCCGCTGAATTTGGCGAAATCACCACCGAACAGTGATATCTCGCCCTGTCCGCTATAGTCCTCTATAGTTACTATCCCATACTGACTGCCCCTTTTACTGATACCGGTGCGCATAGCCGTTACAATACCACCCAGCGAGAAATCACTGTTCAGAAACTTGTCAAGTTTCTTGGTTTCCGATGCATGCATATTACACATTTCCTGCACAATGACGGAATACTCGTCCAAAGGGTGAGCGCTCAGATAGATTCCTACCAGATTGCGTTCACGGTTAAGACGATCCAGGGCACTCCACGGTGCAGCCTTTGGAATAGGCGGAGTTGAAATCTCGACCATATCCGCACCAAACAGCGAATACTGCGATTCCATCATACTTTGCTGATAATTGTTCCCAAAGCGCACCAAAGTATCCAAAAAGATTTCGCCCTTATTGTTGGGCGCAAGGAACTGTTCACGTGTAATTTCATTTTTAAACGTGTCAAAACCTCCGCTCAGGACCAAGCTTTCCAACCCACTACGCTTCACAATCGACATTGGAATGCGCTGTACAAAGTCAAATACACTCTTGTACGGACCATTCTTCTCACGCTCGGCAACAACAGCCTCGGCCGCAGCCTCGCCCATTCCCTTAATGGCCATCAGACCAAAACGTATCTGTCCCTTGTCATTAACGCCAAAATTACAATGCGACTCGTTTACATCCGGCCCCATTACATCGATTCCCAAAGCCTTACACTCATCCAACAGTTTGGTAATTTCTTTGATATCATCCTTGCGGCGCGTCAGCAAGGCGGCCATGAACTCGCTCGGATAGTGAGCCTTCAAATAAGCCGTCTGGTACGACACCCAAGAATAGCAGGCTGCATGCGATTTATTGAAGGCATAGGATGCAAATTTTTCCCAGTCGCCCCATATCTTCTCCAGCGTATCAGGATCATGTCCATTCTTCTTACCACCCTCTATAAACTTTGGTTTCATCGCATCGACGATATCCTTTTTCTTCTTGCCCATAGCCTTACGCAAGGCATCGCTCTCGCCTCGAGTAAAGCCCGCAAGTAAACGGCTGAGCAACATCACCTGCTCCTGATAAACCGTAATACCATAAGTATCCTTTAGATACTTTTCCATGACAGGAATATCATATTTGATTTCCTCGCGGCCATTCTTGCGAGCAATGAAACTGGGGATATAGTCCATAGGTCCAGGACGATACAGGGCATTCATTGCTATCAAGTCTTCGAAAACAGTCGGGTGCAATTCCTTCAGGTATTTCTGCATACCAGCACTTTCAAACTGGAACGTCCCCACCGTCTGCCCTTTTTGGTACAGTTGATACGTCAGTTCATCATCCAAAGGCAGACTGTCCAAGTCTATATCCACGCCATGCGCCTCCTTGATTACACGACAGGCCTCCTTCATCTCCGACAGTGTCTTGAGCCCAAGAAAATCCATCTTTATCAGCCCCGTCGATTCTATCACATGACCGTCATACTGCGTAACCTGAGTCTTGATACCCGGGATATCCGGATCGTCAGCCGTAGATACTGGCACATGATCCGATATAGGGTCCCTGCAGATGATAAAACCACACGCATGGATACCTGTGCCACGAATGTTTCCCTCCAGCTTACGCGCATATTTAATTGTATTTGCCAGAGCAGGATTATCGCTTGCTTCAGCCTCTTGCAATTCCTTCGTGCACTTTATGGCATTGTTCAGATTCATCTTAAGTTCCTTACCCTGAAACACCAGATGGTCAGGTATGGACTTACACAATGCATTGCTCTTATCAAGTGGCAATTTCTCGATTCGCGCCACATCCCTCAGGCTGTTCTTCGTTGCCATAGTACTGTACGTGATGATATGGGCACAATTCTCCTTGCCATATTTGTTCATCACCCACTGTAGCACCTTCCACCTACCATCATCGTCAAAATCCGTATCAATATCCGGCAGCGATATACGGTCAGGATTAAGAAATCGCTCAAATAGTAAATCATACTTCATCGGTTCAAGCTTCGTTATACCTAAACAGTAAGCCACAACGCTTCCTGCCGCTGAGCCACGGCCTGGACCTACCCAAACACCCAGTTCGTTACGAGCCGAATTGATAAAGTCCTGCACTATCAGGAAATACCCCGGGAAACCCATCGTTTTCATGATATGCAACTCAAAACGTAGTCTGTCATCCACCTCCTTTGACAAGGGAACTGGATATAGTCGCCGGGCACCATCATATGCCAGTTTGGCAAGATAGTCCGCCTCCAGCTTGATACGGTAAAGACGGTCTATACCCCCCAATTTACCGACCTTCTTCTCCGCTTCTTGGCGTGGCATAGGATTCTGACCATTTTCATCCGTAGTAAATTCGTCGAACAACTGCTCGGGAGTGAATTTCTCCCTCCATTGCTCCTCGGTGCCGAATTCCTCAGGAATCGGGAAGAAGGGCATAATGGGGTCCGAGTCCAAATTGTAGGTCTCCACCTTGTCAAGAATCTCGATAGTATTGGCCAGGGCCTCTGGCACATCTCCAAACACTTCGTTCATCTCCTCGCGAGTCTTGAACCATTCCTGCTTCGTATATAGCATACGTGTCGGGTCATTCAGGTCCTTGTTCGTTGAAAGACACAATAGATGATCATGCGCCTCGGCATCATCCTCATCCACAAAATGAGAATCATTCGTTGCAATAACCTTGATACCGTACTTGGCAGCCAGTTCCATCAATACGGGATTCACTTTCTGCTGAAGTTCAAACGTCTCGCGATTGGCTCGCTGGCGCGGGTCCCTGACCTCGTGGCGCTGAATTTCCAAGTAATAGTCCTCACCCCAGATATCCCGGAACCACTTTACGGTCTTCTCGACCTCCGTCATATCTCCCGACAGTATCTTCTTTGGCACCTCTCCACCCAGACATGCACTGCTTATTATCAAACCCTCGTGGAACAACTCCAAATCTTTGTGGTCCGTACGAGGACGCATATAAAAACCATCAACCCACGAACGGCTCACCAACTTTATCAGATTATGGTAGCCGACCTCGTTCTTGGCAAGGACAATCAAGTGCCAACCGCTCTGGTCAATACGGCTTTCGTGAAGGCCCTTGTCTCCGCGGCGGGCAACATACATCTCGCACCCAAATATCGGCTTGAACGGTTCCAACCCTTGCTTCTTCCTGTCCTTGTTTACCTTGTTGCAATAGTCAAACAAGTCCTTCACACCAAACATATTGCCATGGTCGGTAATCGCCATTCCGCGCATTCCATCGGCAATCGCTTTATCTACCAACTTGGGAATACTAGCTTGTCCATCCAACAGCGAATACTGCGTGTGCACGTGCAAATGTACAAAATCCTCCATTATGTACTGTTTTAGGCGTAAAGTTATATATTTTTCCCACGTCCACATACTCTGTTATGTTTTTTTAATATCAAAAAACAAAAAAGCCATGCCAGTTTATAAATATCTAACATATAATTGCTATCTTTGTCCAAATTTCTAAACAAAAACATGGGAAAAAAACTCCGTAAACTCCGTAAAATACGTCTCCATCGAGAAGGCACAGCGACACTGGTAATCGGATTCGTGGCATTAGTCGCCTTCAACGCACTCATGTTCTTCTTCTTATACAACCTATGCCCCACGTGTTGCTACATTGTACTTAGCATCTGCGTCGTAGTCTATCTGGTAGTCCTCAATTTCTTCCAGTGCCCCGTACGTCGCTTTGTCGGTGATGACACACAGCGCATTGTGGTTGCCCCTGCAGATGGTAAGGTCGTTGTTGTCGAGGAAGTTGACGAAGACGAATACTTCCACGACCGCCGCCTGATGGTCAGCATCTTCATGAGCCTCTTCAACGTACACGCCAACTGGGTTCCCGTCGAGGGCATAGTACGCAAGGTTGTTCACCACAATGGACGCTTCAAAGCAGCATGGCTCCCCAAGGCCAGCACCGAAAACGAGCGGAGCACCGTTGTCATAACCACCCCCGAAGGCACAGACATTCTGGTACGCCAGATTGCCGGAGCAATGGCACGGCGCATAGTAACTTATTTGGAAGAAGGCGAAGAATGCTACATCGATGAGCACATGGGATTCATAAAATTCGGTAGCCGCGTGGACATTTATCTGCCATTGGGCACCCAAATCAATGTCAGACTTGGCCAGAAAACCATCGGCAACGAAACCATCATAGCAAACCTGTAATTCAGATATGCGAAAGCACATTCCCAACATCATAACCTGTTGCAACTTAATTTGTGGCTGTATAGCTGGCTGCAATGCACTGCTGGCATCTGTCTATCTTTTGGATAACCCTGTATCATTCCGAATACGGATGACACATTATGCCCTTGCTGTCGCCTTTATCATACTGGGAGCTGTTTTTGACTTCTTCGACGGGATGATTGCCCGTGCCTTGGGCGTATCATCACCTATAGGCAAAGAACTGGACTCATTGGCAGACGTAGTTACATTCGGTGTAGCACCCTCCATGATGGTGTTCACTTTGTTCCAAGAAGTCGAATATCCCACATTTATGCAGTCTCTTAGCGGCATTTTGCCCTACACGGCATTCATCATGACAGCCTTCAGTGCATTACGCCTTGCCAAGTTCAACCTTGACAATCGCCAGACAACCAGTTTCATCGGACTTCCCACCCCGGCAAATGCACTTTTTTGGGGCAGTTTGATTATAGGCCAGCACGCATTTCTCGTAAGCCCCAGATTCAATGCCCTTTTCCTTTTCCTCTTCATGCTCATGTTTTCCTTCTTGCTGGTTGCAGAAATCCCGCTCTTCGCACTCAAGTTCAAGAACCTGAGCTGGGCAGACAATAAAATCAAGTACATTTTCTTGATAGGATGCCTTCCATGCCTATTGCTGGCAGAAAGTTGCTTTGCAGGCATAATCCTGTGGTACATAATTCTCTCATTATGCAACCGAAAGCAATAACAATTCACTCCCTGGACTACATTAAGCAAGCAGCACAGACCTTTGTTGAAAATATCGGTGACAAACGTCTATTCGCTTTTTATGGCAGCATGGGAGCAGGCAAGACCACCTTCATACGCGCAATATGCCAGCAACTGCATGTTACTGACGATGTCACCAGCCCAACATTTGCAATTGTCAACGAATACCAATCAGGCGTACTGCCGCCACAACTCGCCGCTCTCAGCTCACAACCAATCTACCACTTCGATTTCTATCGCATAAAACACACACAGGAAATATTCGACATAGGCTTTGAGGAATACATCAACAGCGGTCACCTGTGCTTGATGGAATGGCCCCAGTTAATCGAGCAATATTTGCCAAACGATACCGTCCCCGTAAAGATAACCGAACAACAAGACGGTTCCAGGCTGATTGTAATAGGAGAATGAGGTGCTTGAATAAATT
>DJYQ01000042.1 GCA_002450165.1 Prevotellaceae bacterium UBA6974
GTTTATGGTACAACAATCACTCCTGAAGAAGAGCCAACAAGAGAAGGGTACACTTTCAGCGACTGGAGTGATATTCCGGAAACTATGCCTGCCCATGATGTTGTTATAACAGGCTCGTTCACGATCAATAGCTATACCTTGACGTATAAGATAGATGATGATGTATATAAGACATCGTCTGTTGTTTATGGCACAGCAATCACTCCTGAAGAAGTGCCAACAAGAGAAGGGTACACTTTCAGTGGTTGGAGCGATATACCAAAGACAATGCCTGCCCATGATGTTGATATAACAGGCTCGTTCATGATAAATAGCTATACTTTAACATATTTATTAAACGATGAGAAATACATAACCTTGACACTCGAATACGGTTCATCAATCACTCCTGAAGAAGAGCCAACGAAGGAAGGTTATACGTTCTCTGGCTGGAGTGAAATACCAACTACCATGCCCGCCCACAATGTTATAATTACAGGTTTTTTCATGGCCAATAACTATACCTTGACATACATGGTTGACAATGAGAAATACAAAACCCAAACTATTGCCTTTGGAACAGTTATAATCCCAGAAGAATTCCCAATAAAAGAAGGATACACATTCTCTGGTTGGAGAGGATTGCCAGAAACTATGCCAGCTAGTGATATAATAGTAACTGGCTCGTTTAGAATAAATAAGTATACACTTACCTACATTCTTGATGGCAAAGTTTATAAATCGTATATTCTTGACTATAACTCTGCTATAACGATGGAGTCTGCACCCGTAAAAAAAGGTATGACTTTCTCGGGGTGGGGAGAAGTACCCGAAGCTATGCCCGCATATGATTTGACTCTGTCAGGTACATACAACTGGTCGGAAGTAATTGTAGATAGTGTAATCTATCAAGTAACAGATACTTTATACAATTATGCTTCAATCGTAGGTACAGAAGCTATGTCGGGAGAAGTGGCTGTTCTCTCTGATATTGAGATAGGAGAATATTTCTATTCTGTTAATGACATAGCAGAAAATGCCTTGCCAAAGACGTTAACAATATCGGTTCCTGTTGGAAGGTTATTGCTGTGTCTATGGAATAAAGGATATAAAGAAATAGTGGAAACTGGTAGTGGCAGAAAACTTGATGCTCCTCAAATTTCTTTGGTCTCCTCAACCGCAAGTTCGTTGAGCTTCTCATATAAAAATGAATATCAAGATTTAAAAGAAGTATTAGAAGTATCTGGTTTGCCAGTCTCAAAAGAGAATGAAGAATATAAAGTGTCTATAAAAGGACTAACACCAAACACTCTGTACGTGGACTTGGCTTCAATAACTCTAACTATTGATGATGCGTCATATACAAGAGTGTTTTCGTTTAAGACAGAACCTCTTTCATTAATCACTCGGCAACCAAAGGTTGTCTCAATAGGCAATGCTGTTGTAACAGCTGATTCAAATCTTGATGACGAAGAAACAAACATAGGTTTCGAATGGAGGCGTACCGACTGGACAGATGAATTCACATCCAACACAGGTGTAGCCTATCTCTACGAGGGAACAATGGAGGGATATATTCGTAACCTATACACAGAGAAGCTTTGGAAGGTACGCCCATATTACCAGGACAATAGCGGAATATACTACTATGGCGAATGGGTAGGTCTTGATCCGACAAATACATCTTATTACGAACCGACAGTACATACATACGCAAGAATCGACCAGACGGAAAACAAAGTACAGATATCAGGCTATGTACAGAGGGGCAGCGATGATGTAAGAAAGCAAGGTTTTAAGTATTGGGAACAGGAAGATAATGCACGTGGAGCAGGCATATCCATACCATCCGATGCCAAGATAATAGAGGCAAAAGGTCGTGTGATGGAAGTCGAACTGACAGGATTGAAGCCCAACACGACATACGCATACGTTGCCTTCGTAACTACAACAGAAGGAGAAACATTCTATGGTAAGCAACTGTCATTCACTACAGGTGACGACCCTGAAGCTTCTATCATAGGCGATGCCAATGGCAACGGCGAAGTTGAAATCGGTGACGTAACATCCGTACTGACCCTGATGGCTACGCCCGAGGCAACCGGCTACAACAACAAGGCTGCTGATGCCAATGGAAATGGTGAGATTGAGATTGGTGATGTAACTACGATATTGACGATTATGGCGGGAAACTAATTGACGCTGCGCGTCGAGCCTGCTCACGCTCGGCAATAATTAAGCGAGTTTATCATTGCTCTTGCTTAATCGCAGCCTTCACAATTCATAATTGACATACATGACATCGCGCCTGTTGGTTCAAATCAATGACCAGCAGGCGTATTTTTTTACTGCACTCAAAATAATTTTTCTCCGCACAGGAAAATTATTTTGCCATGGTAGAAAAATTTAGTCGCAAACGAAGTGCCTTTACCTTCGCTTTACCTTTACATCACCTTTACATCACCTTCACATCACCTTCACATCACCTTCACATCACCTTCACATCACCTTCACATCACATATACATCACCTTTACTGTTGAGTATAGGTGATGCCTGTCTATAGGCTGTCTGAAGTATAGGTGATGGCTCGCGGGGATATCTCCACGATAGCCCTACAATAGGCCTACGCCTTTCCTACACCTTTCCTACGATATTGAACTATCAACCGATTTTAGTCGTAACCTATTTCAGGATATCATCATTAAGTAAGAATTGTATCAATCCCATAAAGACAATTCCGTTATTGTCTGTATAGGTTGCAATGTCATCACCGACGATTACTATTTTTCTGAAAGAATCATTTATTCGCTTTAGAGAATTCAATTCTTGTTCGCGTTTTTCTTCATCAGGAATTGCATATGCAGACTGTATATAATATTTGTCGGTGCCATTATTGGCTATGAAATCCACTTCATATTGGATATATACTTGTTTGCCGTCACGTTTTTCACGACATTCTACCACTCCAACATCAACAAGATAGCCTCGTGTCCTAAGTTCGTTGTAGATAACATTCTCCATGATATGGGTTATCTCTTGTTGACGAAAATTCAATCTGGCATTCCTCAATCCAACATCAACGGAATAGTATTTGGCAATGCTTTCATAATACTTGTTACCTTTGATATTAAAACGTTTTGCACCTTCGAACAGGAAAGCGTTTGCTAAATATCCAATGTATGAGTTGATGGTTTCGTCATCGACCTTCACATGCTGCACACTTGCCAGAATGTTTGTCACCCTGTTGGGGTTTGTCAGTGAACCGATGGAAGAACAGAGTGCATTAACAAGCGATTCTAGCGCCTGTCTGTTTTTAACATTATTACGTTCTACGACGTCGTCTATGTAGGTTTTGTCCCATAATCGCTGGAGGTATTTCACTTTTTGCTCGGGAGTACGTTGTTTAAGCAGGGCTGGCATTCCTCCATAAGTATAATACTCTTTCCATAGTTCATTCATAGGCTCTGACCGATTAGTGATAAACTCTTTGAATGAAAGCGGAAACACCCTTACTTCATCACCACGTCCGCGAAATATGGTTCGGATATCGCTTGAAAGGAATTTAGAATTACTTCCAGTCACATATACATCCACGTTATCGTGTGAATTAAGACCATTGACAATTCGCTCAAAGCTTTCCACTTCCTGAATTTCATCAAGGAAGACGTAGTAATTGTCTTCATCATCCACAATTCTTTCGCGAAGGTAGGCTTTCAACTTCTTGGGATCAATCAAATCATTACCTTCGTCGCTCTCATCTGAATCAAGCGATACAGAGATAATTTGGCTTTCTTTTACGTCATGAGACAAAAGGTAATCCTTGTAAATATGAGACAAAAGCCATGATTTTCCACTGCGGCGAGGGCCTGTGATTATTTTCACTTCACCATTGTCACGTCTGTCAATGAGCTGTTGCAGGTATCGCGGTCTGTTAATGTAATTAGTCATAGGAAGCTCTATTATCTATATCCCAATTCGAAATTTACTGCAAAGTTACACAAAATTTCGGATTATCAACGTCTTTACCATGAAGATTGATGTTTTTTAGAAAAATACAACCCTTCGCTTTTAGGCGTAGGAGCAGAGTGGTTGATGCCTGGGAGCTGGCTGGGGGCTTCGTAGCTACCAGTCTCAAATCTCAAATCTCAGTTAAAAATAAAGGATACCATCTATTGCGCAAGTCATCCCCTATACTCTAATAACTTATTGATTATTAATAATATAAATATATATATATATAAGAATAAGATAAAGGTGATACCCTTGAAAAACAATTGAGATTCTGAGATTTGAGATTGCAAGCATAGTGATAACCTGCTTAACTCTCTATAAAGCAATCAATTAGGGCCTTCGTGAGGTACTGTCTCAGTGTCGCTACAACTGGAAATCGTCTCAGTTTTATGTGATTTTCCCTGCTAAAAAGCCACAAAAAACGCACCGAGACCCCAGTTTTCGACAAGTTTTCCTATACTTAGTGCAAAAAGCGGCTTTGTAAAATTTCGTGCTCGGATACGATTCTGAGGTGTTTTATGGCGTAATTGTGATAAAGAGATATAAAACCTTAAGGATTTCTGGCAAAAATAGTTAAGTAAAATGGATAAAAATTCTTAAGTAAAAAGGATATAAAATATATAGAAAATGTTGTACGATTACTTAACAAAGCCAACGACAGAGTGTAGCCACTTTTCAGAGTACAGCGTACCAAGACAAAAACAACGCCGTACAAAGGGCACGCCAACGGCGTAGAAATGCTAAAACAACGGCGTTGTTTTTGAAGGGGTATTTAGCCCAAAAAGCGAGAGGCCGTATCTATGATGGACCCACGACGGGGGTAGAAAAATAGGGGCACATGCCAAAACATCGTTTGGCACGTGCTAAAACATGTTTTGGCTCGTGCCCCCCTAAAATGAACATCGTGTTCATAGGCCCACGAACATATGTTAGTTGGCTCACGAAGCAGGCTTCATGGGCTCACGAACCTATGTTCATTAAAAATCGAATATCTCGCGGGGATATCTCTACGATAGCCCTACAATAGGCCTACGCCTTTCCTATACTATCTCAGTTCATCTCAATTGTCTGGGCGCGGTCGGGACCTACGCTGACGATTGTGATGGGGCGTTCCAGGGCATTCTACATCCAGAATCATTTTCTGCCATCGACTACTGGAAACTTAAGGGAGATTATTTCGTACATGTCGGGAATTATGATTCTGCCCACTATTATTATGGCAAGTTGGAACTCCCCCAAAACAACTATGCGTTATCTCAATACTATCACGGAATGTTAACTCTTTATGACCAGTTCAGAGAGCATGACCCAGACAGCCGTTTACGAAAGAACTACGACGAGCAACTCGCCCATCATATCGCTGACATGAAACGTGACAGACTGCTCGAATGTAAAGTGGAACACAACGAGCGCAACAATCTCATTGAGCGGGAACTGAAATATCAGCAACAACGGGCGATTCTTTTTTGGGGGCTACTGTCACTGACGTTTATTTGTATTTTTGCAATCCATCGTTATCGCTTGTTAAGACAGAGGCATAAAGACATTTTGCTCCAGAACTATGAATATGCTGAACTGATAAAGAACTCCAAGTACCAAGACAAGCCCAACATTCTCGACGCTGAAATAGCGAACCGATTTCACGAATTGTCAGCTCAAGACACACATCCACGGGCAGAAGAATGGCAAGCCCTTCAAGATGAGATAAATAAGTTCCATCCTCAACTCTTAACAACCCTCCAACAACAGTATGCCATGCACCAGCCCGACCAGACCATGACCGAACAAGAGCGCCATGTCGTCTGCCTCCTCGTCATTCGTTGCAGCCCCCTTCAGATGTCAGTTCTCCTCGTCTGCACCAAAAGCAACGTCAGCAACCTGCGCCGCCGACTCTACAACAAACTAACTGGAAAAGACGGCAGCGGCACGGACTTGGATAGATATATAACGAAAATGTGTGAGGAATAGTCGTAGCCGCATCATGGGCATCCCACAAGAGGCTATCGCCATGTCTCGTATGACAGACTCTTTATGTCGAAAAGCGACTGGCTGCGTTTCTACCATGCCGTTGATGAGTTCCTACCCGACCTGATGGAACGATTAGCCCATCATTTTGGCAAATTCACAGAGCAACAGCAACAAGTTTCGAAAGTACATCATGAATCGACTGATGGGCAGACCAATGTATGAAAACGTCTGCCTGACGCTGGAACTGCCTCAAAGGTAGGAACACGTAATGAGCATAAAAAGGTAGTGGCTCACACGTCTAAGGTGTGAGCCACATTTAATCCTTTTAGAGTGTTAATGGTGCGACAAAGGCATCCACTAGCACTTTTTGACGTTGCAAAATTAGTGATTTTATCCTAATCTACCAAATTTAATGCAACTTTTCTTATAGGATTCCTTCATTTTATGGTCTGAAGCTGTGAAATGAAGGCCAAATCCCATGTCATGTGTGTCGCTGTCTCAACAATCTGCTGTAATGAGGTCCCTTTGTTTTTCAAGGTCATATATGCCTTGTTGAGTTCGATAATGAGGTCATGCTGCCTGTTGCTTGATATTCTGCCAATCAAAAAGGAAATGACTTTGATAGCTCCGCCAAGACTGTATGATTCGTCTGACGTAACCTTGCCTGCCGGACCACTTTTGATTAACTGATACATCCTTGCGTCATACAACACTGAGCCGTGCGCACATATATTGCGAACGCAACGTATAGCCTCCATATAGTTCTCAAAGACCGCTGTCTGGTTTACCCCGAAATAGAGCGCGATGTCCCGTTTGTCGCTCACACTCTTCAGACTGGTGTAAAGTGTCAGCATACTGCCAAGCGTCATGTGTTCCAGCGTCTTCCATGCAGGAGCGTACTTATCGGCTTTGTAGTGCTTGTGATGACGACGGATGTTCGCATTCTTTCTGATACCGTCATAGCAACTGCAGTCAAAACTGTCCACGAAGGACTGATCGACTACGTTTGGGTTGACAAACCAGCATGGGTCGTCCTTGTATCTGTTACTGAGCGTATAAGTCATATAGGTGCGGAAAGCCACTTCAATCCTGCTGATGTACCTCATGAGGATGTTCCGTATGTCAAAGTCAAAATAGTACAGGGCTACGGCATCCGTGAACCTCGTTCCGGCTTTCATCTTGTGGTCGCGCTTCTTCAGTTGTGGATAGGTAATCTCAAAAGGGAAAAAGTAGAATCCCAGGCGATAGTAGCCAATATCAAGAAGATTCTCCTTCGCCTTTTCCTCGTCCACGATGGTGACATTCCTGTCCCTGAGACGCTTAATCTGTTCCTCTATGGTTGTTGCTTTCTTCATTATCTTGTAATTTGAATGCAAAATAACGAAATAAATTTGTAAACAACAGCCTTTTACAGTTGTTTTTATGTTTTTCAAGCCAAAAAGGTCGTTGGAAATAATGAAGAAGGGAAGCAAATAGAAGAATCCATCTTCCGTTTGCCTTCATCTATCTTCCTCACAAAGCACAAGGTTAAACTCCACTTGCCTACGGAATTTGATGGACTTCACTTGTCGGTCATGCCAACGGTAGAAGGCGATATAGTCATTGTAGATATTCCTGTCGCCATGCTCTATCTTCCGCCAGCTACGGCTATTCGCCTTTCTACCGCAACACGAGTCTGCGCTCGATACACATTACGGACAAGCTGACAGAGATTTCGGACAACGAGTTCTACGGTTGCACCAACCTCAAGAACGTCAGGATAGGCAACGGCGTGGCCAAGATAGGCAAATGGGCATTCTCGGGCTGTAGAAGTCTTGACTACTTCTCATTCGGCTCAGGTGTCAAGGAGATAGGTCAGGAAGCATTCTCGGACTGCACCGCCATGACCAGGCTTATAAGTCTTGCACCTACACCTCCCGTCTGTGGCAACCAGGCACTCGACGACATCAATAAATGGGAATGCACGTTGTCAGTACCATCAGGCTGTATTGGTTATTACCAACAGGTTAATCAGTGGAAGGATTTCTTCTTCGTAGATGATGATGCAGATACACCTGCATATCTCGTTGGCGACGCCAACGGCAACGGTGAGATAGAGATTGGTGATGTGACTACGATATTGACGATTATGGCGGGAAACTAATTGACGCTGCGCGTCGAGCTTGCTCACGCTCGGCAATAATTAAGCGAGCTTATCATTGCTCTTGCTTAATCGCAGCCTTCACAATTCATAATTGAGCAAAACGACATCGCGCCTGTTGGTTCAAATCAATGACCAGCAGGCGTATTTTTTTCACTGCACTCAAAATAATTTTTCTCCGCACAGGAAAATTATTTTGCCATGGTAGAAAAACAGGGGCACGTGCCAAAACACCGTTTGGCACGTGCTAAAACATGTTTTGCTACGTGCCCCCCTAAAATGAACATCGTGTTCAAGGACCTACGAACATAGGTTACTTGGTTATTCTATTCCTGATTATCCCTACACCTTTCCTACACCTTTCCTATACTATCTCAATTCATCTCTATTGTCTGGGCGCGGTCGGGACCTACGCTGACGATTGTGATGGGGCGTTCCAGGGCATTCTCCAGATATTTGATGTAGTTCTGGAATGCTTCGGGGAACTGTTCCTTGGATGTCATCTTCGTCAGGTCTGTCTTCCATCCTGGGATGTCCTCATATACCGCCTGCCAGCCTTCGGTATCGTATGGCATTGTGGTTGTGCGCTGGCCGTTCTTCTCGTATGCGACACAGACGCGTATTGTCTCGAACGAATCCAGAACGTCGCTCTTCATCATTATCAGTTGTGTAACGCCGTTTATCATTATGGCATATCTGAGTGCGACAAGGTCAATCCAGCCGCAGCGACGGTTACGTCCGGTGACGGCACCGTATTCGTTGCCTATCTCGCGAATCCTGTCGCCAATCTCGTCAAACAGCTCGACGGGGAAGGGGCCGCTGCCTACGCGTGTGCTGTATGCCTTGAATATGCCGAATACCTCGCCAATCCTGTTCGGGGCAACACCCAGACCTGTGCATACACCGCCCGTGCAGGTATTACTGCTGCTGACAAACGGGTATGTGCCGTGATCAATATCCAGCATTGTTCCCTGTGCACCCTCGGCCAGAACGTTCTTGCCTTCCTCCAGCGCCTGATTGATTTCAATCTCGGTGTCCGTAATCGGGAACTGGCTCATATACTGTATGCCGTGCATCCACAGGGCTTCTTCGTCAGTAATGTCGTAGTCGGTATAATGGAGGTCACTGAGTATCTGCTCGTGACGGGCCTTCAGTGCCTCGTACTTTTCCAGAAAGTTCTCTTGGATGTCTCCTACGCGCAGTCCTGTGCGACTTGCCTTGTCGCTGTATGTGGGGCCTATGCCTTTGCCGGTAGTGCCAACCTTGTTCTTGCCTTTGGCTGCCTCGTATGCGCGATCCAGGACGCGGTGCGTGGGCAGGATGAGGTGTGCACGGCGACTGATGTGCAGACGGCTCTTCAGGTCATATCCTGCATTCTCCAACTCTTTGGCTTCGGCCATAAACAGGTCGGGCGCAATTACGCAGCCGTTACCGATGATATTCAGCTTGCCTTCGTCAAAAATACCTGATGGTATTGAACGGAGGACAAATTTCTTTCCTTCGAAGATGATCGTATGACCGGCATTGGGACCTCCCGCAAAGCGTGCTACCACGTCATATTGCGGAGTGAACACATCAACGACCTTACCTTTGCCTTCATCGCCAAATACTATGCCTAAGAGGGCATCAACTTTTCCTGTACTCATGTTATTTAATTCTTAATTCATAATTCTTAATTCATAATTCCGCTCAAAAATCATAGACGAGCATTAGCCTGGGGCTGACTTCAATCTGATAGGAGTTGAATGGTTGCCTGTACGGCCTTACGTAGCGGAAGCGGAGCATCATCGCCTATGCTTGCGGCATGGTCACGCAGTTCCTGTTCCGAGCGTTCCATCAGTTTGCCTCCATCGCGTATCAGACGGCAGATTGTCAGCCAGCCACACAACGACGGAAGGTATCTGCCCTGTGCAATCTGTTCGAATGCAAAGCTCGTAGCCCATTTCTGCGGGGATATCAGTTCCATCGACATGAGCGATGCTTCCTCGGTCGTCCTGAACTCCTGTGCCCATATCTCCGCAACCTCGGGCAGGAACTGTTCCACTGGGGTGAGCAATATCGCAAGCAGGCGGCTTTCGCGTACATTCTCGTTCCACAGTTCCTGAGCCAGACGACGGTCCTTGGGAAACTGGGCGGCAATGCTACGGAGCCTGGGCAGTTCGATTCCCCAGATAACGTGAAACGGCATCCCGGCATCACGCATGGCTTTGCTCGCTACGCCGTTCATGTTGGCACGCAGTTCCTTCTTAATATCCTTAATAATCTCTACCATACCTCAGCATCTGTTCGTCGTATGTTTCCGTGTAATCTGCTGTTACGTCCGTTATGTTGCCATCATTGTCCCTGACTAGTGTATATCTGGGGTTGATGAACCCCTTGTACGGAGCAAGGTCCAGTGCTTTGTAGCGTTGCAGCATTTCGGCATGCAGTTTGGGGTCAATCCTGACACCGTAAGTCTCGACAATGTCGCGTGCAGCCGCAACGTCTCCGGTACTCTTGATACGCTGAATCTCTGCCAGCAACTGGGCAACCAGCTTCCGCAAGGCATCATAGTCATTGATACGCAGGGTGGTCTTTCCGTTATCCTTCACCAACTGCATCGCACTGCCGTTGCGCAGACACCAGTTTCCAATAAGAGCGCGGTTACGCATGTGTGCCTCCTCGATGTCCCGACCTGGCTGAATACGTACCAGCTGAGTCATGATGCCGTTCATCATGTATGTGTAGTAGTTGGCCCTCCATGCATCGGGTGCAGGGGTCAGTCCCAGTTCGTACATCCTGGGGTCTGCGATGTAATAAAGGCCGAACAGGTCGGCACGTGCTTCCTCGATCGTGCTTGCATAGACCCCCAACGCATCAGCATCCACTCCGGGCAGCATCTGTCCGCTACCATGCCCGAGACACTCGTGCAGGTCTGTATGCAGGTCGTCGCACCTGTCGCCATACATATTGACCATACGGCGTATATCCTCGTCCGGAATAAACTCCTCGCGGAATCCACTTTCCCTGGCGGCTTCGCTATATGCCTTGGTAAGGTTGCCTATTGTTACGCTCTTGCTCCCGTGTACGGCGCGAATCCAGTTGCTGTTAGGCAGGTTAATGCCTATGGCACTGCTGGGATACAGGTCACCACCCAGCATGGCCGCCTGTACTACGCGTGCCGTTACGCCGCGGCAGTCCTTGCGCTTGAAACGCCCGTCCACAGGACTGTTGTCCTCGAACCACTGTGCATTACTGCTGATAATCTCGGTGCGGTGCGTAGCCTCGCTGTCCAGTATATTCACATATCCTTCCCACGAAGCCTTCAGCCCCAGCGGGTCACCATAGACTTCGGTAAATCCGTTTACAAAGTCAACAGTACCCTGCGTCTCGCCAACCCAACTAATGGTATATTCGTCAAACTTCTCAAGCGAACCTGTCCGGTAGAATTCTATCAGCAGGTCTATGTTCCTTTCCTGCAAGTCCGTCTGTGCGTATGTCCGTGCGGTCTCCAACTCGTTTACAATCAGTTGTATTTTCTCTCCGTACAGACCGTCCAGACAATAAGTGTTTTCCCACAGCGTCCCGTCCTTGTCACGCTCCAGGCGGCTGTTCATCCCATACATTACCGTACGGTCGGGGTTTGCCGCCGCAGCCTTCCGTGCAGCATAATATTCCTCAGCCTCTCTTTGTGTGATGCTTTCGTCGTAATAGTTGCATGCCGAGCCTTTGAGCAAATCGTTGCCTTTTTGACATACACGTTTTGGCATAACATCGGGGTTGGTGATTATATCTGCCAAAAGCTTGACATCTCCGTCCTTGATATGCGTGTTGCGCTTCTCAGCCGGAACCGCTTCCCACGCCCCTGCAAGCCACTGTTTTGTAAATGACGGCTGGAATTTGTCGGTGGAGTAGTGGTGGTGTATTCCGTTGGCAAACCAAACTTGTCTCAGATATGTTACAAATGCTTGCCACTGTCCATCCTTGCGGCTGACGGTGCTGTACTGCAGGATGTCTTCCAGCAGGTATCGTATCTGCAGATTGTATTTCCCGTTCTGGTCCCACAGGATATCCCTTCCGTACAGCGAGGCCTGTGCCAGATGATATACGTAGAGCTTGTCCCTGAGCGACAGAGTGTCGAAAGCCGGAACCTTGTATCGCAGCAACTCTATGTCGGCAAAACGTATCTCCATTATTTCTTCTTGTCCTTATTTTCAGTCATACTTACACGATACTCCATCGGAGTCATGCTGTTCATGCGGAAGAATGCTGCGTAGAAGCTCTGCCGGCTGGAAAAGCCTGTGTACAGGCCAATCTCTTCGGCCGACATGTTGGCAAAATGCTTGTCCGTCAGCATATACATCGCTTCGCGAATGCGGAAGGAATTGATCAGCTGCGAAAAATTGTCGCGGAAACGCAGATGTGTCACGGCACTTATGTAGCGAGTGTTGTACCCGATTTCCTCTGCCATCTGTGCAGCAGTGTATGCCGAGTCGCGATACTTTTTCTCGACGACAAACTTGAGCATTATCTGTTCGTATATCCTGTCAACGGTTTCGGGCTTCATGGCCGAAATATAGTTTGCAGTTCTCTCTTTCTTCTCACCTATATTGTATTTGCTTTTCATTGTATGGATATATGGATATAAGGTTCGTATTATTCAGTAGTATCCGGATTCACTCCAACCCCAACTGAAATTTGATCTTTGTCAATTGCATCAAGGTCTGTCGCAACTTCTCCTCCTCTGTTACGATATTCCGTTCTACATCTGTAATCTTGGCATCCAGCTGGTCAGCAGTCAGCGTGCCGGTATCAATCTGCAAGCCTACGATTTCGGCCTGAAGAGCCTTGACCGTCTGTTTCTCAAGCAGAGTGTCCATCATGTTCTGCCGTATGCGCTTGCGCTTCTCCGTCCAATCAACGTCCTGTGTCAGTACATCGCTCAACTCCTGATACTGTACGGGCGGATGATTTGCATTGTACGCATGTATCCACAAATCTACGCGTGACTGCTGGCTGCACGCCTGCTCATCCAGACGCTTGCCCGTCTGAAGCAACCCCGAAAGAGTACCTTCCTGCAAGTTGCGTCTGGCAACCAGTTCTTTCATGGTATTCCGCATACTCTCCATACGATGCCTGGCTTCTTGCATGCGCACCATGCTGTTCTCTAATACAGCAGCGGTATCCCTTTCACTCAGCACCGACTCCCGATGACCGCTTATGCGCTTCGTCTCGTCAGCAATGCGGACACTCTCCTCGCGAAGCATATCCTGAGTCGTAGCCACCTTGATCATCAGTTCCTTCATCATTGACCGTTGGACACGTAGTCCCTCGACAACCAGTCTCTCGTCAGTCAGTTTTCTGTTGACCTCCTGCCACTCGTCACGCATCAGACGCAGTGTACTGCGTAGCTTTGTGGGGCTTTCCTGCCATTTGCGATACCATTCAGGCACCGTGATGACCGTCATCAGATGGTTGTACAGCTGGTGGTATTGCTCATCAACTGTCTTGATAATGGTATTCAGGTATTCAACACGCGCCGTTAATATCTGGCACACTGCATTGATATCCGCCATCTGTACGGTCAGTTCGTCCTTCTGCTCTTCCAGATTCTCCACCTGTTCGCTCAGTACATCAATCTGGTTGCTGTGATAGTTGAACTCCTTCAGATCGGCAACAGCTGTCTGCAGGTCACGCTGAGAGTTGTCCAGCAACTGGCGTATCGTAGCCATGCGAGCCTCGGCATCCGTGCTTGGCAAGCATTCTGCGAACGTCGTGTCCAGCGTAGAGAATACGTTCCACTCCTTGACGTCCTCGCTTTGACGCAACCGCACTATTTCCAGATTCTGCTGTTCTGTCACCAGCTGTCCCATAGACTTCGTCAGCTTGTCGTGCAGCTGGCTCAGCTGATTCTTCAGTCCGCTCAGCTCCAGCAACATGGTTTCGTACTCGCTGCGCATATCACTTATCAGCTTGCTCTGTTCCAGCATGGTGTCGCTGTGGAAGGGATGGTGGGTCGAGCCGCAAACCGAACACGCCGTGCCCTCGTTCAGGTCAGAGCGCAACTGAACCACGTTCTGGCTCTTGCTGATAGTCAAACTGTACTCGCGGTCTTTGACCTGGCGGCGCAAATCACCGACCTTTTGGGTCAGTTCCTGCTCGTTGCGCAGGTCATATTCTATCTGCTGGCTCATGCTGTTTATCAGAAGTGTCTTCTCCTCGATTGTAGCATAACCCGTTGCGATACGCCGCCACAGACTCTGTGCAGACAGTAGCATCTGGATACGGCTCTTCAGCTCCAGAACCCTCTCCTGTACATCAAAGCTCAGCATGCCGCGGATGTTTGTACGGTGTACGCCAATCTCATCCTGCAGGCTCTGTATTTTCTGATTGACGTCTGTCAGGCGGTTGCTGACGCTTGCCAATATGTCTTTCTGTACTGTCAGCTCATCCGTCAGTTTCTGGCGTTCGTCCACGTTACTCCTGCTCTCCTGCTCCTTGCGTTCCATCTCGTTCAGCAACTCCAGCACCTGGTCCGTATGCTCCAGCATGTTTTCGTGATTTTCCATCCCGCGACGGCGTTCCTGCAAGTGCTCCAGGCGGTCTTCCTCCACCCTGGCACTTTGTACAATGCTCTCGTTACGCCTTATCAACTCCCCCATGTGCAGATCATTGGCGTTTATCGCCTCCTGCATGTGCCTGGCTATCTCTCCCAGCTCAGATATCCTGCCATCAAGGGCGCATACCTCCAGCAACGTACGGCATGTATCTGCAAAGACGCCATCGGTCTCGTTCATCACATCCTCACACTCCTTCAGGGATATACGTTTCTCGTCAATCTGTACGTCAGTGTCATGCAGTTTCTGCTCCAGTTCGTTCCCCTGACGCCGGTTTCTCGCAGCTTCGTCATTCAGCATCTGCATGCGCAGGAACGGAACCATGATGCTCTCGAACGTTTCAAACCGTTCCAACTCGTTCGCCTCGCGACTCATGGTCGAGAATTCCTTGTTCAGCTTATACAGATGATCGGAATGTTCCTGCAATGCCGAAAACAGGTCGTGGTAGCGTGACAGGTTATTACGCTGCGCATTCAGGCGTTTCAGCGTATCCTCGATATTTCGCAGTCTTGACTCCGTCAGTTTCATCGTCTCACGCATACGCTGCTGCTGTGCACTGGCAAGTTCGGTATTATCAGTTGTCATCTTATGTATTATCTTTTGCACAAAGATACAAAATTTTTACATAAGACACTGCATCATTCAAATACTTTTCATACCTTTGCACGAAAATAAACAAGATATTTTTCGCACAGATGAAACCAGGAATACCCAAGGGAACCCGTGATTTCGGTGCAGCCGAGATGGCACGCCGTAATTATATTTTCGACACAATCCGTAGCGTTTACTCGTTGTACGGCTTCACTCAAATCGAGACTCCGGCAATGGAAAACCTCTCGACATTGATGGGCAAATACGGCGAGGAAGGCGACAAACTTCTGTTCAAGATTCTTAACAGCGGTGACTTCCGCAGCGACATCACCGCCAGTGACTGGACAGACAAGACCCTGGGACAGCTTACCAGTGCCCTCAGCGAAAAAGGTCTGCGCTACGACCTGACAGTTCCCTTCGCACGCTACGTCGTACAGCACCGCGAGGAGCTGCAGTTCCCCTTCCGCCGCTATCAGATACAACCCGTGTGGCGGGCCGACCGACCACAGAAGGGCCGTTACCGCGAGTTCTACCAGTGCGATGCCGATGTCGTAGGCAGTGACTCGCTGCTGAACGAAGTCGAGCTCATGCAGATAATCGATACCGTTTTCAGCAAGTTCGGCATCCGCGTCTGCATCAAGATCAACAACCGCAAGATACTGGCAGGCATTGCAGAAATGATAGGGCAGGCTGACAAGATTACCGATATCACAGTTGCTATTGACAAGTTGGACAAGATAGGGCTGGACAATGTCAATGCCGAGCTTATAGCCGCCGGCATCAGCCCCGACAATGTACAGAAACTGCAGCCCATAATACAACTTACAGGCAGTAATGAACAGAAAATT
>DJYQ01000028.1:0-22432 GCA_002450165.1 Prevotellaceae bacterium UBA6974
GGGGTCTGCCCATTCATTCCAGATGCGCACACCACGTTCCTGCAGCCATCGCGCATTGGTATTGCCCTGCAGGAACCACAGTAGCTCGTATATTATGCTCTTGAGATGGACCTTCTTGGTCGTTACCAATGGAAATCCGTCATCCAGGTTGAAGCGCATCTGGTATCCGAAGATGCTACGTGTTCCGGTTCCTGTACGGTCGGACTTGTCCGTACCGTTGTCCAGGATATTCTGCAACAGGTCTAAGTATTGTTTCATCTTACTCGGGTATAGTCTGTAAATGAATATGGATAGGCATGTTTCTCGTCTGCGGGATGATGCTCGCAGGAAACCGTTTTCCAGCAACTGAAGTCAATCTGCGGAAAGAAGGCGTCCGCCTGCTCTGGTGTGTCGTCTATAAGAGTAAGGAACAGGTTGTCGGCGACTGCCATTGCCTGTTGATAGACGCTGGCTCCGCCAATAATATATACTTGCTCGTCGCAAGTACAGGCAGAAAGGGCTTCCTGTAGCGAAGGGAATGTCTCTGCTCCTGGGTATTGTACATTGGAACGTGACAAGACGATATTGCGACGATTGGGAAGGGCGCCGTGGGGAAGGCTCTCGAATGTGCGGCGGCCCATTACTATGGTGTGCCCTGTGGTAAGGGCCTTGAAACGCCTGAGGTCATTGGGAAGCCAATAGAGCAGTTTGTTATCGTTTCCTATGGCGTTGTTACGCGCAATTGCTGCGATTATATTTATTGTCATATCATTCTGTTTACTGGACAAAGATATATAAAAAAAGCGGAAGTACCCGTAGGGACCTCCGCTTTTATTTCTGTAGGATGCGTATTATTACTGGCGGCGTGTTGCCGAGTAGTTGATACGCAGTGCCCATGACTTACGCAACACTTCCTTGATATCGGTTATGTAACCCATCTGTGTATTCTGGTCAGCCTTGATGCTGATTGTCTGGGCTGCCTGATTGGCCATACCCTGACGTTCCTGCGCTACGAAGTCCATAACCTCGGACGGATTGGCGTAGCGATCGTTCAACTGGATACGTGTACCGCTACCCATCTGGGCACGGAGCGCATCTGTCGGAGGACCTACATAGATAAAACTAACAGTGCTCTTCTTGGTGAGTTTTTCAAGTTCGGTACCTGCAGGTACGGTGAACTTCACCTTGAGCGTAACCTCGCGCATAGTGGTTACAATCATGAAGAAGAACAAAATGGTGAATATCAAGTCGGGCAGAGATGAAGTATTCATCTCGGGCATTTCGCGCGACGCTTTCTTCTTAAATCCTGCCATCTTTAGTTTCCTCCATATTTTTTAGGTTCAGCCTCGGATATCTTCTGAGGATATACAGCGCGAACTGCCACCTTGTGCTCCTCGTCCAGAGCGGCATAGGGCTTGTGGAAACGAGACATTGAAAGCTCGTCACGAAGCTCGTTGTATGCGGCTACAAGTTCGTTCTGTACCTGGAAATAGATATTATAAGGCGTACCACGGTCTGTCTGAACAGAAATCACGTGATTCTCTGTCACCGCCATCGGACCCAGCAACTCTATGTCCTTGACATGCTTCTCGGGTAATGAACCCAGATTGTGAGGATTATCAATGAACTCCTTGGCCAGACCACGCAGGTCCTCGAGAGCTATGAAATCGTAATTGCCGTGACGATACAATGCCAGATAGCCATCGGCATTGATACGTACGTTGAATACATTACGTTCCTTGACATCAATCTCTACATCTTCCTGCTCTTTTTCCGGTGGCTGAGGCAGGCGGCGTGCCAGACCCATATCAGTGTCCATCGAGGTTGTTACCAGGAAGAAGATGAGCAGCATGAAAGATATGTCGGCTGTTGAACTGGTGTTCAATCCGGGCATTTTCCTGTTTTTCTTTGCCATATATCTTTCTCTGTTTAATCGGTTTTACTTGGAAGCACTCTTTGTAAGAATACCTGACATACTGACACCGACTGCAACGACAGCAGCTATGGTAAGGATGTAGATGCTCCAGATGAAGATATCTACCACCATTACGCCTGCTGCACTTGTAACAGTACCGTCAGCTGCGGTGAACTCACTCTCACCGAAACCAAGCACGAGACCCGGAAGCAGTGAAACTACTAACAGAACTATAGTGCCAAGGATGACCTTGCCACCGGGAACGCCTGTTGTTGCAGCAGGATCGTTGCCCTTTGTGCTCTGAACGCCCTTGACTACTGACCAGATGGTGAGAGCGGCTGTAGCAACCACTGTCAGGTACATCCAGACAAGCAGGAGTGATGTGAAGTAAGGTACATTGAAGTCCCCCTCGAAACTGTCTTCCCAACCAACCAGGAAGAACAACAGGAAGACCAATATACTAACGCCTATCACACCGAGCATTGCATATTTGGAAATATTCTGAATTTTCATTACTGTCTCTCCTTAAATAGAGGTATTGAATACTATATTATATATATAAGGTGCAGATTACTTCTGGCACTTGTCGCTCTTGACACACATAACGAGAAGCTCCTGAGCAGCCTCCTCCATGTTACCTGTGAGAACCTCGACACGAGACAGGATGAAGTTGTAGAATATCTGGAGAATCAGGGCAACAACGATACCGAAGATAGTGGTAATCAAGGCAACCTTCATACCACCTGCGACAACAGTCGGGCTGATATCACCTGCCTTCTGGATCTGGTCGAATGCCATAACCATACCAATCACAGTACCCAAGAATCCGAGAGACGGAGCCATAGCGATGAACAGGGTAATCCATGAGCAGTTCTCCTCGAGGTATGAACCCTGAACCTCGGCTTCCATATTAATTGTACGCTCGATTGTAGCGATGTCGTTCTGCTCCTTGCTGTTCAGACACTCCAAAGCCTTGCGGCTAACCTGTGCAACAGGACCGCGTGTAGCCTTTGCCTTCTCCAGTGCCTCATCAACCTTGCCGGCTGCAACCAAATCAGCGAGCTCTGCGCAGAACTTGCGTGTGTTAATCTGAGCCAGGCTCAGGTAGATAACGCGCTCGATGCAGAATGCCAGACCCAGAACAAGAGCAATGGCAACGAGAGACATAAAGTCAGCACCACCCTCGATGAACTTTGTCTTAAGAGCCTTGTGGATACCTTCGCTCTCCTCCTCGGCAACAGCAGCCTCGGCTGGTTCAGCAGCAGCTGCATCAACAGCAGCAGTGTCAGCAGCAGCAGAATCGGCCTGTTCAACAGCAGCGCTATCAGGAGCAGCAGCCTCATCTTCCTGTGCCATTACAGATGTTGTTGCAGCGAAAGAACATGCAGCAACCATCGCAACAATAGCAAATAACTTTTTCATTGTTTTGGAATTTTTTAGGTTTAATTATTGTTAACTATTTATTTCGCTTTCTCACTGTTTTTCAACTGTCTCCCCTCCGTCCTGCGGAGAGAGGGGGATTCGAACCCCCGAAACGCTTTTGACGTTTACACGCTTTCCAGGCGTGCCTCTTAAGCCACTCGAGCATCTCTCCAATAGCTTTTTCGGTTACAAAAATATCATTTTTTATGGACTTATCACTATGAAAAGGCAAAAAAGTTACCTTTGTATGTTTTTTTTGTCACCGGACAACATTTATATGGAAAATAGCCGGCATGCCGTGGAACTTGTTATATCGTCTATTTCTGTTATGCTTAAGTTATATATCTGTGCCAGTTTATCTGCAACGAGGGGCAGAAACGAGGGTTCGTTCCTGTGCCCGCGA
The DNA here is from genome assembly GCA_002450165.1 of Prevotellaceae bacterium UBA6974. Lineage (GTDB taxonomy): Bacteria > Bacteroidota > Bacteroidia > Bacteroidales > Bacteroidaceae > Physcousia. Next base: position 3,720 of record DJYQ01000028.1, read on the forward strand.
TGGGGCTCGGGTGCCAGATAGGGGGCATCTGTTTCCAGCACAATCCTGTCTGCCGGAACGGCATCTGCCAGCGTCTGGGCAAGACGGCTGTTTCTGAATGTCACCACACCGCCTATGCCAAATACGAATCCTTCGTATCGCATCATCAGGCGTGCACTCTCCCTGCTTCCTCCGAAGCAATGGAATATTCCGCGAAGACCGTCCGACCTGTGCCGCTCCATTGCGTCAATCAGCTGGGGTTCGGCATTGCGCATATGGATTACCAGCGGAAGGTCCATCTCCACAGACTTGCATATCTGATATTCGAAGGCGTCTGCTTGTTCCTTTCGGAATGTGTCATCCCAGTAGAAATCCAGACCTACCTCGCCTATGGCAACGGGGTTGGGTATCTTGTCCCACATACTGTCGAGCACATCCTGCCAATCCGCATGCACATCCTGGGGGTGCAGTCCTATCATCGTGTGGCAGTATTGGGGATACTGCCCTGCCAGAGCTTTCATCCGGGGAATCGACTCCTCGTTGATACACGGGAGCAGAAACCTGTCAACGCCTGCTTCGACGGCACGTTCTACAACTGCCTCCCTGTCCTGGTCAAACTCCGGTTCGTAGATATGGGTATGGGTATCAATCATCTAATGCCGTAGGGATCTTAGCTCTCGCGACTGAGGAGTGATAGGGCATACTCCCACAGCAGCTGTTTCTTCTCCAACGGCAGTTTTACATCATTCTCAAGAATGACCCTGGCCTCGTGGAAATATTCGTTTATCCTATCCTGACACATACCCTTGACCTCGACCTGGTCATAGATTGCCGTTACCGCCTTGACTTTTTCGTCAGCATCAAACTCGGTTGCACCAATCCATTCCAGCAATCGGTCATGATCCTGTCCCTGCGAGCTGGCAAGTGCCTGAATCAACAGATAGGTCTTCTTGTTACACAGGATGTCGCCGCCTATCTTTTTCCCGAAAGTATCGAAATCACCATACACGTCCAGCATGTCATCCTGAAGCTGGAATGCAAGTCCTATTTTCTCACCGAAACTGTACAGGGCGTCTGCATCCGAGGCGGATGCGCCTGCCTGCATTGCGCCCATCTTGAGAGCACATGCCAGCAAGACACTGGTCTTGAGGCGAATCATCTCAATGTATTCAGCAACAGTTACGTCCAGGCGTTCCTCGAAGTCTATGTCGTACTGCTGACCCTCTCCTATTTCCAACGCGGTTTTAGTGAAAAGGTCCAATACACCTTTCAGCTGCTTCGATGGACATTGGGCGACAAGCTGATATGCCAGCACCAGCATCGTATCACCGCTGAGTATAGCAGTGTTCTCGTTCCACACCTTGTGAACACAAGGTTTGCCACGCCGTACCTCGGCACGGTCCATAACATCGTCGTGCAGAAGGGTATAGTTGTGATATACCTCCAGTCCCAGGGCTACAGGCAAAATTTTATCTACATCGTCACGATACATATTGTATGCCATGAGCATCAGCACTGGGCGCAATCTTTTTCCGCCCATGGACAATACATATCTGATGGGTTGGTAAAGACCAAAGGGCTGGCCCTCGAGTTCGAGATTAGCCAGCCCTTGATTTATCTTTTCCAGAATCTCTTCTGAACCGTACATATTTATATAGTATATGTGTATTAGCCCAAACGGAACATAACAGGCAGGTTGAAGCGTGAACGCACTGACCTGTTGCCCTGACGTGCAGGCTTCCACTTAGGCATCTGCTTTACTACGCGTACAGCCTCGTCCGAGAGGTGCTGGTCGGGTGAACGCAGAACCTTTACGTCAACGATAGAACCATCCTTGTTGACGACGAATGCAACAATAACACGACCCTGCACACCTTGTTCCTGACAGATCGAAGGATACTTGATATGGTCATGTAGCCACTTGATACATGCCTCGTCACCGCCTGGGAACTGGGCATTCTCCTCAACGACATCAAAGATACGGTCATCGTCAACCTCCTCTACAACAGGACCTACGGGACCTGTGGCAACAGCAGCCGACGGAGTACCTGTACCTGGTGTGGATACAATTGCCTGGTTGATTTCTTCGGTGGTCTCCACCTCCTTCTCAGGCAAATCGGTATTGTTGTCAACTATGTTGATAATGGGGTCAACAACCTTTGGTGCGGCTGCTGGTGGCGGAGCCATTACCTCCTGCTGCTGTGTGATAGGAATCATATCCTCCTCCATCACCATGTCGTAGATTTTTTCCTCCTCCTGAACGGCAACGTCACGCTGGGTGTACTCGAATGCAACGAACATCAGTGCCAAAGTCAGGATATAACCGATTAGAATACCCGTAGATTTCTGGCCGCGCAGTTCATTATTCACGGCATTGATTGCTTCCATAATTATATCTGTTTTTTTATTTTTTTGCGTTACTGCATTGGCAAATGTAGCACATTTTTTTAATACGCGTATGGAAAGAGTGTGATTTTTTTATACCTACAGGCAATTTTTATACCACCCTTGGGGTTATTTTTATAAAAACCAATATCTTTGGAAACGATTCAAACTAGTAATGAGCTCAAAATACCGCATAATACCGATTCTGCTGTCACTGTTACTGTCGATTGAAACGACGGCACAGGAAAGCACCAGTATTTTCAATTTTCTGAACTTGCCCACATCTGCTCATGCTACTGCCCTGGGAGGCAAGAACATCTCCCTGATCGAGGACGATGCGTCGCTGATATTCCAGAATCCCGCACTTATGGGCAGTGTGAGCGACAAGACGCTGAACCTGAATTTCATGACCTATATGCAAGGTAGCAAGACGGGCAGCGTGAGTTATGTACAGGCACAGGGCGAAAGGGGAACCTGGGGAGTTTCGACCCAATTCGTCGGTTACGGACGGATTCCGCACGTCAACACCGAGGGTATAATCCTGGGCAATAACGGAGCCCTGGACATGGCAATAGCAGGAGGATACAGCTATATGCTGAGCGACTACTGGGTAGGCGGTGTAACGGGCAAGTTCCTGTATTCGAACTATGCCGGATACTCGTCCATAGGACTGGGTGTAGATCTCGGTGTAAGTTATTTCAACCCCGACAATGACTTCTCCTTTGCCTTCGTTGCCGCCAACCTGGGCGGTCAGGTCAAAGCTTTCGGAGAGGTACACGAGAAACTACCCATAGACCTACAGTTCGGCATAAGCAAGGGATTGGGCAGATTGCCTGTCAGAATACACGTGATGCTGTATGACATGCTTCACTGGGACAAGGCATATTACCTGACAGACTGCAGCGGCTTCAGAGTATTCCTGAACCATCTGGACATCGGACTGGACGCAACGCTGTTCAAGGGACGATTCTGGATAGGAATGGGGTATAACTTCCGCCGCGCCACCTGCATGGTGGCCGAGGGTGCATCCAACGCCTCGGGAATAACCTTTGGAGCAGGCATTAACATAAAGCGTTTCAAAATGGGCATCGCATACGGTAACTACCATACCGGTGCACCTACAATTGCGATAACGACCGCCTATTCGTTCCCAAGCAAGAAGAAACAAGCTACTGAAACCAGGACAGAACCGGAAAACCAGACACTACAATGAAGAAAATTACGATAGCCATCGACGGACATTCGTCATGCGGCAAGAGCACAATGGCCAAGAATCTGGCACGCGAACTGGGATATGTATATATCGACACGGGTGCAATGTACCGCAGCGTAACTCTCTATGCAATGCAAAACGGCTTTATCGATGCCGGGCACAACATTGACACCGAAGCGCTGGAAAAGGCCATGCCCGAAATCCATATCTCATTCAAGTTCAACCATACCACGGGACGTCCCGACACCTATCTGAACGGCAAATGTGTCGAAAACGAAATCCGTACCTTGGAGGTCAGCAATAACGTAAGTCCCATCGCAACATTGGGGTTCGTCCGCAAAGCTATGGTCAACCAGCAGCGCCTGATGGGAAAGGAGGGCGGAGTAATCCTGGACGGGCGTGATATCGGCACCGTGGTATTTCCCGATGCTGAGCTGAAGATTTTCGTAACAGCCAGCGACGAGATACGTGCACAGCGTCGCTATGACGAACTTACTGCCAAGGGAGAGAAGGTCGAGTACGAGGAAATACTGAAGAATGTACGCGAGCGTGACTACATTGACTCGCACAGGGAAATAGCACCACTCACACAAGCAGCGGACGCAATAGTCCTGGACAACAGCAACCTTACAATAGCTGAGCAGCAGGAATGGTTATTGAAATTGACAAGGGAAGCGGTTTCTGCTTCGGTGTGACCCGTGCCATAAGGAAAGCCGAGGAGGAACTGGGCGATGGCAACCGGCTTTACTGTCTGGGTGACATTGTCCACAACGGAAGGGAATGCGACCGCCTTGAACGCCTGGGGCTAAAATCCATCGGACATGGGGAGTTCAACAGGTTGCAGAACTCAAAAGTCCTGTTACGTGCCCATGGCGAGCCGCCCTCGACGTACGATATCGCCCGTAAGAACAATATACGGATTATAGATGCCACTTGTCCCGTCGTCCTGCACCTGCAGGAACGTATCAAGCAGGAATACCTTGCAGATACCGGGCATAGCAAGCAGATTGTAATCTTCGGTAAAAACGGACATGCCGAGGTATTGGGGCTGGTAGGACAGACCGAGGGGAATGCCATTGTGATAGAAAGTCCCGACGAGGTAGGCAAACTGGATTTCACCCGAGATATCTGCCTGTACAGCCAGACGACAAAGTCGCTGAGCGGTTTCAACACAATCGTAAACTACATCAAGGGGCACATCTCCCCCACTGCCACATTTACCTATTTCGACACCATCTGCCGTCAGGTAGCAAACCGTATGTCGGGAATACAGGAATTTGCTTCGCGACATGACCTTATTCTATTTGTCTGCGGAAAGAAAAGCAGTAACGGCCGTGTTCTGTTCACCCAATGCCAAAATGTCAATGCCAGGAGTTACATGATAGAATCAGCCAGTCAAATAAAGGCATACTGGCTGACCGACTGCAGTTCCATAGGAATATGCGGTGCGACAAGCACTCCAAAATGGCTAATGGAGGAGTGCAAGGTACGTATCGAACAACTGCTTGGCGGCAACAAATGAAGTCTTCTCACCGGCAAGCACCGAACGCTCCTCGGCCTTCAGCATCGTCTCTATCGTAGGATTCTGGTAAAAGCTGTCACGCAGGTTTTCATTTATCGACTCGTACATCCAATACTTAGCCTGTTCAGCCCTGCGATGGTCGAAATAACCGTTCTGCCTGACAAAATCAATGTAGGCATATACCATGTCCCAAACCTCCTTGATACCGATTCCGTAGAACCCGCTGTAGGTCAGCACCTGCGGCAGCCATCCGCTGTCGGGCATCGGGAACAGGTGCAGGGCATTACGGAAGTGACTGGCTGCCAACTGGCATTTCTCCACATTGTTGCCGTCACATTTATTGATAATGATACCGTCTGCCATCTCCATGATACCACGCTTGATTCCCTGCAGTTCGTCACCCGTACCTGCAAGCTGAATCAGCAGGAAGAAATCCACCATGCTGTGACATGCAGTCTCGCTCTGTCCGACACCTACCGTCTCGACAAAAATCTTGTCATACCCGGCCGCCTCGCACAGTATAATGGTTTCGCGCGTCTTGCGTGCAACACCACCCAGCGAACCAGCCGAGGGGCTGGGGCGGATAAATGTCTTGGGGTGTACGGACAACTTCTCCATACGTGTCTTGTCACCCAATATGCTTCCCTTGGTACGCTCGCTGCTGGGGTCAATAGCCAGTACTGCCAGTTTGCCCCCGTATTCGTTCAGAACGTGTATTCCAAACTCATCTATGCTGGTACTCTTGCCTGCACCCGGAACACCGCTGATACCAACACGGATGCTGTTTCCGCTGTACGGAAGGCATTTCTCGATGACCTCCTGCGCAATCTGATGATGTTCGGGCAATGTGCTTTCGACTAAAGTAACTGCCTGCCCCAGAACAGACGAATCTCCCTTCAGTATTCCTTCGACATAATCCGAAGCAGTCAACTTGCGGCGCACAAAACTGCCACGGCGCAGATAAGGATTTCTGCTTGAAGGCTGAGCCACGCCTTTGTTTACGACAAGTCCTGCAAATTCAGCACTGTTTTCGGGATGTTCCATTTTTATGCCGGGTTATGGTTTAGTCGTTTATAGTAATATCTATGGTTTCGATTGCGTGATGAGGGTCATCGCTGATGAGCAGCACACGAGGACGAGCCTTCTCCTTCTTCAACATCGCAGGCGTTACCGTTATTTTCAGTTTTGCCGAACGTCCGGGAGAAATAGTACGGTCCGAAAGACCCACTGACACAGCACGGTTGAACACCTGCATCTGCTGTATGGTCAATGTCGATTTACCCTCGTTTGTAATCATAACAGTCTGTGTCACTGTCTTCTTAGTATTACCCGCAGGTATCTGCACATCCGCAGTACTGAGCCTCATCACTGGAGCAGAATCCAGTTGGCGGGAACTTAGCTGCGAGAATGACGGCAACAGGACGGCGACAACCTGCACCTCGTTCTGCTCGCCCACCTTGTCGCCCATGTAACGAGCCAGATAGACACTGGTCCTGTTCATCCCCATCATAGGCAGTTTCTCGCTGTTCAGAGTCAGACGTATATGCCCGCTGCGACCGCCAGGAATCACCTCGGGTATATACTCAGCCGTGAGATATTCGGGCAAATGCATCAACTGCGGACGGAAGGCTCCCCGTTCGGTATTTACTATCTGTATCTCGGCAAACGGCTTGTCGCCCTTGTTCACATTATTGAACTCCACATAATTGGTACTCATGCGCACATTGCCCAAATCTATGGGAAAATCACCGGTAAAATCTACCGTACTGGAAACTACCCGCCCCTGCAGGGACAGCATTACCGGCTTATCCGATGCATTTGTATGAACCTCCAGGTATTTGACAAAAGTCCCCAAAAGTTTGGCATCATAAGTCGCCCGTATCTCACCACGTCCGCCAGCAGGAATTGCCGTCTTGGTAAACTCTACACTGGTACACCCACAAGAGGGATGCACGTCCGAAATGACCAACGGAGCGTTACCCTTGTTGGAAAAGCCAAACACCACCTTGCAAGGCTGCTGATACAAAACCTCGCCCATCTTGCGGATTTCCTGATCAGGCACGAAAGACGGCTGTGCAAGCACCACAGTAGCAAGTATCAGCGAATATAAAAGAACAATCTGTTTTCTCATAACCATTGGCAAAGTTACGAAAAGTCGAGCGCAGAACAAAAGTTTTTAACTTTTTTATGCCGAGACCGAGTAACTTCGAGACTTTTGTCGCAAAGTTACGAAAAGTCGAGCGCAGAACAAAAGTTTTTGACTTTTTTATGCCGAGACGAGTAACTTCGAGACTTTTGTCGCAAAGTTACTAAAAAGAAGCAGTATCTGCAACGGGAACAATCGTTTTTTTCCTTACGATGACGGTTTCAACGTTCGCAAAGCGGCCTCCAATTCGCGTATCAACTCACGTTTTTCGGTAGAAGGCGAATAGACAAAGCCCTCAGCAACAATCACCTTGCTCCCGACTGTATCCACCTGTACAAGACACACAAAGGGACCGCCCAAGGCTCCGTTCCGCATCTCCCACAGACCACGGATCTCCAAAACGTCCATACCCTGTATGCTGCGTATTCTGCCACTCACCAGAGCCTCACCTTCCTCTCTCGCTGTCTGCATCCACTGGTCAGGACGGTCACCTGGAATGTTCTGCTTCATGACCGAATCACGGCGTTCCATCGCACGTCCTATATCAAACCCCGTTGTTCCGTCCCATGGCAAGGCATACACAACGACATTCTGATCCTTCTGGTTCCGATTGGTTCCGCACCACAGAAAATCCCTGCCCTTCTTGGTAGCCTTGAGCTCCTCTGGCACACGGATATCCATTCCCAACACCTGTTTCAACTGGTCCGAAACACGCTTGCAGTATTTGCGCTGCAGATTTGCCTTGCACATTTCAATCTGCCCTTCACACAACAGGTCTTGGATACGTTCCCTGTTAGCCGAGAGATATGCACGCAGGGAGTTTATGTCAGGAGCCGAGACTGTCACCTCAACCTGCGGTTTTGCCGTAACATTGCGGCTGACGCCTATCATGGGCTTTCTTAGTTTATCATTTACATTGACAAACAGCTGCGAGTGCATCGTTCCGAACATACGGTCGTAATGCTTAGTGAAGATACGCGTTACACGGAACATCAGCTCGGATTGCGCCAAGCCCGGCACCTGGGCCTCCACAATGGTTTTTATCGTATCCTGCAAGTCGCTTTCCCATACCTGCTTGTCAACGACCAGCAACAGTTCGCCAGGCAACCCTTTGGACTCACCTATGATAATCTTTGGCTTGCCGGTATCACAGGCGCAAAGGAGGAAGAGCAACAACAGACCGAGCAGCTTGTAATGCATAATTCATATTTCTTAATGCATAGTTAAGAATCCCTAATTTCCTCTCCCTGCCACACTATGCGTCACGTTGGTACCGTGGGCACAGTACTCAGGAGCATACTGGCATTTGACATCAGCAACAGCCATGCCGTACCTTCCAGTGCGCTGTACACTCAGTTCCTCATCCAGGACATAGACTCCATGAGGCATCGAGGGAATGAAATACTCGGTACGGTCGTCATATACCTGACGATAGTACATTATACCACCCTGATAGCCGCAACCGGACAGTTTGTTTACCGGCTCGACCGAAGCAGAACGCGGAACCGTAACAACGACATAGTCACAGTCATTGTCGGACTTGACTGTCACACGGCTGCGCAAGCGGTCACCGACCCTTGCCTCTTCCCTGTCAACCTCGGACGTTATCTCGAACCCCGTTCCTGCACCACTGACCTTTTCATACGGCAGGTTATAGCCCGCATATACCGAAGCCCAGGTCTCGTGGTCAGACTTGTTCCGCAAAACGACATTGCGGTGACGGACAACATCGATGGTATCCACCTGCATGGATGGCGCACTATAGTCTGCAGACAGCGTACGCACGCCCAAAGTCAGGGCATAAATGGCATCGATGCTGTTCACTGGCGTATCCCACACCTGTGTCCGTTTCTGCTTCAGCAGCCACTTCTGCATACCGCGTATTGTAGCACTGTCACGGGGAGTAACCTTCCATATCGCCTCCATAACCTGCGTATGTATAGCAATACGACGGTCCACACTGGTCCAATCCGCTGAACGGTATGCCATATACGTGCCGTCCTTGTGTTCCAGACGACGGTGAATCATCTCCATTGCACCCTTTGTCAGCTTCTCCTGCACATTGTGCTGCACAATTAGCAACAGGGCCAGTTTCTCGTTGCTTACTTCCTGTACATCCGTCGGAGCGTGCCTGAGCATACGCCTTACCAGTCTGACCGTCTCGGTGTCCATTGCACCCGAAGCAGTCAGTACATACATCGCACGCAGGTCGGACAATGACAAAACCCAATCCCCCGAATACCTGCTACGCTCGTCACATGCCTTCTGTAACACACCCTTCAGGTATTTGCGTATTCCATACAGGACCCCACTGGCATCGGTATCTATTTTTCCAAGACGTGCCAACAGGAATCCCACCTCGCAGGTCATATAGTCACTGCCTCTCAGTCCGGGATACCACGATATGCTGCCATCGGCATTCTGCATCTGGCGCACCTTGTTTATATAACGCGCAGCCGACTCGCTGCCCAGCCGTGATGCAGCGTAATAAGCTGACGCATATGACAGGACGTCCTGATACCTGGGCTCCATCATCTGCGGCAGTGCATTTATGGCACTCTGTATCGGATCCAGGTTCTGCTCCACAACGATAGTACGATTCACGGCACCGACAGGGAACAAGTCCTGGAAATCAACCGAAACAGTTTCTCCGGGCTCCAATGTAATTGCCTTTGTCGAAATCAGCTCAGCCACCGATTCCAAAACAGGAATCTCGCGCATCTCACCATCGCTGTCGGTAGCAGTAGCAGCCTTGATGCTTATCTGCAACCCTTTGGCTCCCTGCGGCGCGTACAGGGATGTGATAATAGTCGTATCACTCTGTGCACCCAGGCTTAGGCGTACATCCTTGCGGCTTAGCACCTTCTGCGACACAGCGTCCCTCACAACAATCCCGACACGGACCTGCTGAGACTTGTCCGTTGTATTTCCAATTGTTGACGAGAACGAGAAATCATCACCCTCACGAACAAAGCGCGGCAGGTGCAGTTCAGCCATCAGGCTCTTCTGCGCAACCAGCTTGTCGTCCAGTTTCCCATAGCACATGTCATAGGTATGTGCAAATCCCAGTATATGCCATGTAGTCAGGCTCTGGGGCAGGACGAACGACAATGCCACACGCCCCTCGCCATCGGTCATCAACCCCGACTGGAATATTGCCGTCTCGCTGAAATCGCTGCGCATGGCGACACCGTCAGGAAAATCCGAACCGGACTCCTCAGCCAACGAACCGACCGCCTGCATGTCTGCCATAGGACGTGCCATAGCCACGTCAACGGACGCAGCCTGGGCCTTACCCTTGACCTTGACTTCGGCCAGTCCTCTGACTCTCATATTCCTGACCATCGGTGCCGTACGGCCAAAGCCCACTATCAGCCTGTTGTTGAAAAGACTTTCGTCCAATGATGTAAAACTGTACTGAGGATACTTGTAGTACCTGACATCAAACTGCTGGAAATATATCCTGCCATGAGGCTCGTAGCCAAAACCGTAACGCAATGGAGCGTACGGAATGTAATGCGACAAGACATTCTGCATATCGAACGAATTTGGAGCCAGCGCATCCAGCGAGGCATCATAGACGCTCATCAGTACACTCGCCCCACTCTTTTTCCCGTCCAGGCGACCGACACGCAGCGTCCATTGCTGCAACTCGCCCGGCTGGGTATGGTCACGGAAAGTATCCCAATGCAGGGACAGACGCTTTTCGGGCATACGCCTGTACAGTTTTACCTGCCTGTGCTCCACTATTCCATCCAGCACACAGGATGCCTGCAGGTTCAGTCCATCGCCATATTCACTGTGATACGGAATCTGCATCGTGCTGAGCGTATCACTTGTGCTGATTACGGTATCAATAACCATCTTATTGGCTGCAAAGCCCATCAGATATATATGGCGCATACGCCCTGTCTTGCCACGGAATTCGAGAACAGCAGGCACATCGGTCTCGAACGTATCTACAGGAACCTCAATCCATTTCTTGGCAACAACACGTGTCTCCCTGGGCGGATCGGGGAAAAGCCGTACCGACGAACTGGCCGTCTGCTCCTCGCCCGACGGGGAAAGCACGCGCACCGACACCAGCATTGTGGGGAAATACCTGAAATCACCGCTATGCTCCTGACGTGGAATCCTGATGGTAAACCTGCCGTCAGCATCCGTGTAAGTGGTATCCAACGGAATGTCGTTCATACTGCGCTGATGCCACCACAGGCAACCCAGGCGGCGCACAAAGCCAGTGACACGGCCCTCGCGCAACGGGGTACCGTTGTATTTTCTGGCACTGCCAGTAACAACCAGCGTATCAGCATCAAGCGTTACATAGAATTCGGGGCGCTTGTACTCCTCGACCCTGATTATCTCGGCTGCGTTGTCAATCCTGACCATGTGAATACCCAGGCGCGTTTCCTGCGGTATTCTGAACGTAACGGCGACGTTGCCCATGCTGTCCGTCTCGACCCACTTGGTCTCCAGCACCTTGTTCTCACCATCCACCAATGACGCCGATACCCTGTACCCGCCAACGACACGTGCATCCCAATGCCTGCGCTCATAAACGACTGCAGCCACCTTCACCTCCTGCCCCGGCCTGTATATCTTACGGTCCGTGAATATTTCCGTAACCCTGCTGTACTTGTCAGGCGGAGCCTTATAGCCGTATGACCTGTAGTAATTGATTGCCGGCAGCAGGCTGTCTGCTCCCATAACCACACGGGCAGTATGGTTCTTCTCATCCAGTATAACCTTGGCTTCGGGCACACGGGCACCCGACTTGGCATCAACGGCAATTACCCGTACCTGCTTGTCAGGCATCTCCTGAACCAGCATCTGCAGGCGCGATACGCTGAACTTCATCTCCAGGGCCTTTGTACGATGCCGCAACCTGGTCTTCGTCGTTCCCCTGACCTTCATTACATAAAGTCCCGGGACAGACGGTGCAAACAACGTATCACGCGACACCAGACGACCCTTTGCATCGTATATACCGAAGGACATATCCAGGATATTCCTCCTCTGTATTTCCAGACGCAGGGAATCCCCTGGATAATATATCTGTGACATAAGCACATGCAGCACGGGGTTGATTTTCCTGATTGAATCATTCAGCTCCCGCAGGCGCTTCAACTCGCGTGCAATGCGCTGCGGCTTGGTATTGCCATGCGCCACACAGAAATTTATAAGCGAATCCTCGCTCATATATACCGAATCCGGCATACACTCGCGTGCCGCCGCCCATACCACATACAGCATGCTGGAATTGTAAACCGCCTCGTCGTCTCCACGCCTGACCACCGGCAGCCAGTCACGTGTACGCGCCCTGTACAGCGCCTCGGGGTCACTCAGCGCCTCGCGCAGCAACTCAGCCGTACGCGCTCTCCACTTGTCCCTGACACCATTGTACTGGTTTTGGTGATAAAGCTTGGCAAGACAGACATCGTACAGGGCACGTCGCACTCCGTCCGTTGCCAGGCGCTTCTCCTCCAGCAGGCGTATGTCATACTCCACGCTGTCGGGGGACAGTTGCTCACGTTCAACAAACCTGCGCAATATACCTGCCAGCTCATCCTCGCGTGCCGATACTGCAAAAGAAACTGCACATAGCAGAACAAACATCAACAACTTTTTCATCTCCCGAATAAATTAGTCAGATTATCTTACTTGACTGCCAACACCTCGATTTCAACCAAAGCACCCTTTGGCAGGTCCCTGACGGCAACCGCCGAACGTGCAGGATACGGTTCCTGGAAAAAAGTTGCATAGACCTCGTTAATTGCAGCAAAATCAGCAATGTCAGCCAGATATACCGTAGTCTTTACAACATGAGACAGGTCAGTGCCTGCCTGCTGCAGAATTGCTGCGGCATTCCTCAGGCTCTGCTGTGTCTGTTCCCTGATACCACCGGGCACAAAAGCCCCCGTAGCAGGGTCGATGGGTATCTGACCGCTAGCATATACCAAACCGTTTACCTCTATAGCCTGGCTGTACGGACCTATGGCAGCAGGCGCATTCTTTGTTGCTATTGCTTTCATCTTGTATTACTGTTTTTTTTGTTAATAATTCACACCAGTTTGAATCCGGCATCCCTCAGAGCCTGACGTATCTGCTCTATATGCTCGGCATTGCGCGTCTCGACCTTGAGCGTCAGCTGGCAATCGGTAACACGTTCCGAATCGTCATTTCGCTCGTGACGCACATTTACGACGTTACCGCCTATCGTAGCAATGATGTTGCTCACTGCAACCAGCTGACCCGGTTTGTCCTCCAGTTCCAGCGTCAACGTACAGATACGGCCGCCCTGAACCAAGCCACGGTTTATCACGCGGTTCAGTATGGTCACATCCACATTGCCGCCGCTTACAATACAGATTGCCTTGCGGCCCTTAACCGGAACCTTGTTGAACATGGCAGCAGCTACGCTTACGGCACCCGCACCCTCGGCAACCATCTTCTGCTGCTCAATCAGGGCCAGGATAGCCGCACATATCTCATCCTCGGTAACGGTAACCACACCGTCCAGATAACGGCTGCATATATCGTAGGTCAGGTCACCCGGCTTCTTGACGGCAATACCGTCGGCAATGGTATTCACACTGTCCAGGGACATAACAGAACGACTGTTGATGCTGTTGAACATGCTGGGAGCCCCCGCAGCCTGCACGCCCCAAACCTGGACCTTCGGGTTCAGGCTCTTTATTGCATACACTATGCCGCTGGCAAGACCACCGCCGCCTATGGGCACTACAACCACATCTACATCAGGCAGCTGATCCAGGAGCTCCAGACCTATGGTACCCTGACCGGCTATGACATTCTCGTCGTCAAATGGATGGACAAACGCATAACCCTTCTCGTCACGCAGTTCCAAGGCACGCCTGTAGGCATCGTCGTACACACCAGGCACCAGACATATCTCCGCACCATAGCGGCGCGTAGCCTCGACCTTGCTGATGGGAGCACCCTCGGGCAGGCAGATTATAGACTTGACTCCTGCCTGTGTAGCACCCAGGGCCACACCCTGGGCATGGTTGCCTGCCGAACATGCCACGACACCCCGCTTCTTCTCCTCGGGCGTAAGTTGCGAAATGCGGTAGTAGGCACCTCGCACCTTGAAGGAGCCCGTCAGCTGCAGACACTCAGGCTTGAGCCATATGTCAGCCTCGGGATTCAGGCGCGAATCCGGAATCAAGTTGGTCGTACGGATAACCTTGTTCAGTACATACCGCGCCTTGTAAATATCATCTAACGTCATCTAATCAAATACTCTTCAGCACTGCCTGCATAAATACCCAGAACTTCTCCACACTCGCTATGTTGCAACGCTCGTCAGGGGTATGAGGGCTGCGCAGCGTCGGACCAAAGCTGACCAGATCCATCTCGGGATAGACAGCACCAATCAGGCTGCACTCCAGACCTGCATGGCAAACCTCGACCTTGGCATCCTCCTGGAAGCACTCCCTATACACCTGCACCATCTTGGCAACAATCGGGCTGTCGAAATTTGGCTGCCACGAACCATAGTGGCCACCGAACTCGACCTTCATTCCAATCATGCCAAACGTGCACTCCATCATTTCCTGAATATACTCCAGCTGCGTATCGCAACTGCTGCGCGCCAGTATCAGCACCTGAGCACTCCCACCACCGATATTGATTATGGCCAGGTTCGAACTTGTCTCGACAACAGATGGAATGCTGGGGATAAAGCGCAGCACACCGTTATGGCAAGCCATAATCGCGCTTATCAGATTATCCTGTATCTCCTCGGGAACCTGCATCTTGGGAACCTCACACTCCTCGACCGATATCGTAATATCCTCCTCGACACCACGGTACTCGGCACGGAAAGTCTCCTGGCAATATGCTGCCAGTTCCTTCAAGTCATCAACATTCTCCCCCGGCAATGTCAGCACCACATCAGCAGTACGCGGTATGGCATTACGCATATTGCCGCCCTGCCAGCTGGCAAGACGTGCATCATCGTCCTGGATAGCCTGGCGTACCAAACGTGCCATCAGCTTGTTGGCATTACCACGACCCTCGTTAATCTCCAGACCACTGTGACCGCCACGCAGACCCTCGATGCGAATCTTTACGGCAACATCCTCGCTGTCCGTCTCAACCTCCTTGTACTGCATCGATGCAGTGATATTGATACCGCCTGCGCTGCCTATCACAAACTCACCCATCGTCTCGTTGTCGATGTTCAGCAGGATATCACCCTTCAGCGTATCAGCAGCCAGATGGTTTACGCCATACATGCAAGTCTCCTCGTCAGCAGTAATCAATGCCTCCAGCGGACCATGCTCTAGGGTCTTCGACTCCATAACAGCCATTATAACAGCCACACCGATACCATCATCGGCACCCAGTGTAGTTCCACGGGCCTTCACCCACTCGCCGTCAATCCATGTCTGGATGGGATCTGTCTCGAAATTATGCTCCACCTCGTCCAGTTTCTGCGGCACCATATCCATGTGAGCCTGCAGGACGGCAGTCTTGCTGTTCTCGTGACCCGGCGTTGCCGGCTTGCGCATGACGATATTCTCACCACCATCCTTGTAAGCCTCGATACCCCTCTCAGCTGCCCAGTCAAGCAAGAATTTCTGTACCTTTTCCAGATGTCCGCTCGGACGTGGAACCTGTGTCAGCAGATAAAAGTTCTGCCAAATCTCCTTTGGGTTAAGTTCGTTGATTGTCATTTTAATTATATATTAGATTATGAATTATGGACGATGAACAATGGACGATGGACGATGAATTGAATTATGAATTATGAATTATGAATTGAGCATTATGAGCATTATGAATTATGAATTAATCTTACTTCTCCCCAATGCCGCCAGTGACCAAAGTCCCAGCAATGCAACCAGCAGGGTCTGCAACGTGTGAACCACAAAGGCAAATATAGCCGCATCGTTTCCAGCAACGCCATACAGCACCAGCACGGTCTTGACAGCAAAATGCCAGGGACCTGCACCATTGGGCGTAGGCACCAATACGGCAAAGCAACCAGCCACAAAAGCAACCAGCGCACACATAGGCCCCAGATTGGCAGTGTATTCGAAACACTGGAACGCAACGTAGAAATGCAGGTAGTACGACAGCCATATTCCCACGCTGTATGCCAGAAACAGGAATGGACTGCTGACATTTCGGACACTCGTCAAGCCAGCAGCAAAGCCACGGAACTTGGACGTAAGCTTGCCAAACAGATGCACCCTGCGCATCAGCACCACAGCCATCCCGGCTGCCAGCACGCCACACAACAGCGTCACCATATAACCCGCAGTAGTAAAGCCTGCCATTATGCTGCCCAATGACATGCCCGTCTTGTCCATAAACTGCACAAACACCGGTATCTGCAACAAAAGCGTAACCAGCGAGAACGTTGCCACCATAGCCATGTCTATCACACGCTCGGTAACAACACTGCCTACAAGCTTGCTGAAATCCACCCCATCGTACTTCCTGACCACACCACAACGCAGGACCTCGCCACTGCGCGGGATTGCCAGCGAACTGCCATAGGACAGGAAAATACTGTTAATCAGGACTCCAGTACGCGTCCTGTATCCCAACGGATCCAGCACCTGCTTCCACCTCAGTGCACGAAATACCTGAGCCGATATGCCAAAAGGCATACTCAGCAATATCCACGTCCAGCACCTGCGGCTCTCCATCGCCTCCAATATCTGGTTCCAGTCAATCCTGCGGTACATCCACCACATTATCGCAACGGCAATAAACACCGGCAGACCTATCCTGACTATATTGCTAATGATACGTTTCACAGCCCTTGCCAAACACGTTCAACTATAAATATCACAAGCGCAAAGATACAAAAAATAACATAAACAAAAAGCATACCGCCCCCTTTTTTGCCAATTTCAGAGAAACGTTGTATTGCTTTTGGGTTTACTACCTTTTTTTTCAAAAACAGTAAGTAAGTAGTAAGTAAGTTAGAATCAGAATCATAGTTTTTTTGAGTTTTAATGGGTTAATTAATCAGTTATTTTTTTTGCCCCCGTTTTGTACTTTGCACCATTCTGCACGTGTCGTTCCCGGGATTCAGCACGTGTATCCTGCTGCAGTCGGCAAATCCAGGCTCGACGGCCCGGTTTTTCCTGGGGACAGTGCAAAGGCACGGCAGTGGAAATCGGCCATTCCGCAATTTTCCCCGATTTTTCTACAAAGCCAACGAATTTCTATAGCCTATACGTCATCATTTCTGTAGGTTATCGCGTAAAGTCACGTCACTAAAGAATTTAACGGGAGAAATTGTTCACTACGTAATTTTACATACCATCCTGTAGATGTTTTGTTCCCTCTCTTACTTCTTCGAGAATTTCTATACAGCGGGCACGAGTGATGCGAATATTGACACCTACGGTTATCATGTCTTCGTTAGTGGGAAGTCCCTTGAAGTTGACAGTAGAAGCGTGCTCGCCCAAAGTATTATCGTTTGTCAAATCGTATGCAGGAGCCAAGGTCCATCTGCCATCACGGCAGATAAAACTGAAGTTACGTGCATGATCGTCATAATTGTGGGCATAGACATTGAAGGCCATACGGCGGAACTGCTGTTCCACCTCGGATGGTGACTGCGTCAGAAATCCTGTCAACAAAGACATCGCGTTTTGTATTGAAGAACGAGTAGGCCACTCTCTATCAACGTTATTGAGAAAGTTATTAGCCCGCACGATATCTAAATTGGCTGTCTTATTCCAACCTGACGAATACGGGGTAGTGGTCGGATGGCAGGCGGCGTTCCTGGTCAGTCCAGTAGCAGTTGGTCAGTATGCCGTAGCGCATGACATGGAAGCTGGGCGAGACGAAGATATGGTCGATGCGGCTGTCGGTCTTTCTGTCGGGATTAAAGCCGTTAAAGGTTCCGTTCTCGGCAAAACGCTGTTTGCTGTGCTCGTAGCTGTCGTTGAGCAGACCACTGGTGGTGAAAATGCTGTAAATCGTGTCCTTCTGGTCCACGTTAAAGTCACCCGTGAGGATGACGGGCTTGCCTTTTGCTATTTCCCTGATACGCCTGACTACCAGCCTGGCACTCTCCCTGCGGGCAACAACGCCCACATGATCCAGGTGCAGATTGAAGAAATAGAATGTCTTGCCTGCTTTCCTGCTACGGAACTTGCCCCAGGTACAGATGCGCGTACAGGCGGCATCCCATCCCAAGCCTGGCTTGTCGGGTGTTTCGGAAAGCCAGAAGTGCCCCTGTTGCAGCAACCTGATGGTTTTCCTGTCGTAAAAGATGACGGTGTGTTCTCCCTTTCTCTTGCCGTCGTCACGGCCTACGCCTATGTAGTCATAGTCCGTAAGCCGGGCTTTCATATCGTCCAGCTGTTCGGCCAGAACTTCCTGGGTACCTAAGATATCAGGGTGCTGGAAGTTGATTTGTGCGCAAACCACCGGGCAACGTTGTTCCCATCCGTTGCCTTTCTTGTAGTCGCCCT
>DJYQ01000028.1:22572-83188 GCA_002450165.1 Prevotellaceae bacterium UBA6974
GCCACAAGTGCAAACAATTTGATTTTCAATGCACAATTCATAGCTATTCCCTTTCTATCTTGATGTCCGACAGCTCGACTTCGCCTTCGGACAAGTTGACGGCTGCCGTAAAGGTAGGCATATCGTCATAGTGAAGAATCAGACCGACTACAAATTTCACTCCAGGAGTTATACACACCCTCGGTTGCTTGCCGCCAAGGTCATAGCGTATCTGCTCACCCACCCACACGGCAACATTGTCAAATCCACCCATATCCGTAACAGTATTGGTTACGGTAGTTATAGGCGCATCATCCAGATACAACGTAATCTGTTCTCCGTCTATTGTATATCCCAGCCTCTGACAGAAAGCCTGCTGAACATCATACGGATCCACGCTTGCCGCAACATAGGCGCTGTCTCCCTTGTATCCAACCTGGCAAAGCTGTTCGACATGCACACCGGTTCCGTGCATCACATTGGCTGTAGTCCATTGCGCCCCCTGCAATCCAGACAAATCCGGCATAGCAACACCTGTCACAGGCCCATCCAATGTCCCGCACACTTCCCTAAGTTCCGTCTTCTTTCCCGTGCAAGACATCGCAAACAAGCACAGTACTGCCAAGCAAAACGGCATCACAAATGCCAAAGATATGCTTCCGTTTTTGCTTTTGTATTTCATAATATACGTAGTTTCGCATGCCAAATATAATAAAAATACACCAAAAAGCAGTGAAACGAACACCGAAACTATGACAAAACACAGTAAGTGGAACACCCATCCTTCCTTGGTATCAGAGTCCTGCGCTTGTCATCTCCTTCTATACCTTAGCTATACCTTAGCTTCGTTGTACCTCCTTTGTACCTTATATCCTTGGCCGCTATATGCCCGCTACTCGTTCGGTAGATGTTCGGTATAAGACCGAACATCTACCGGGCATCTACTGGACATGTACCGGACATATACCGGACATGTGTACTAGGTAAGTGGGAGTTACTCCCTTGTTGAGTGCTTGTTATATATGAGATGCTTACTCGTTACATTGGAGTTGTTTACTGGAATGGGATAATACGAAAATGATTATTTATCTCACCACAACTTTTCTGCCATTGATTATGTAGATTCCTTTGCAATCTGGCATGGCAGCATCCAACTTGCGGCCGTCCAGTGTGTACCACACGCCAGTTTCGCCTTGTACTGGACGTTCTGACTCCTGAATCTCCTCGATTCCTGTGGAGATCTCCTCAATTAGCCACTGTGAACCTTTATCTGTACGAGCCCAATCGCTTACCCAAAAGCCCAAAGGACCGGTATTGCCTCCGTTCTGGTTGATATAGTCCATTTCGGATCCCATGCGCAGGAAGCTGAAGCCATCGCCATTCTGTATGAGTTCCCAGCGTTCCTCACTGCCACTGCGCATCACAGCATAATCCCCAACTTTCGTCAATACTTTGTAGGGTCCAGCGGCATTGTTTAGGATAACGAAGCCTGTGTGCGGAGTACCCTGAAATGCCCACTGGAAATTGATGTCTGTATCCCTTGTAGCCTTGGGATAATACGGCTCGCTGTTGCTCATGTTGATATAGTAATTGTCCCTTATACGGGCAAGATACCATGTCGCTGTAAGGTAGTCTGTGCTAACTGTGAACGGAAGATTGTATGAAACGAGAGCTGTAATCTCGTTCTTGCCGTCAGCGATTGTGGCTGGTGGCATAAAATAGCTGCAATAGTCCTTGCGCTGATAATCGGGAACACCGGTTACGGTGCTGAAAACATTAGAGTACTTATCCATTGTTCGGACGATATTTCCGTCTGGTTCAACAAATGTATAGAATGTATAGTTACCGCCTTTGAGTTTCTGGACAGCTTCCGTAGCATCAAAGTCTTCGATGGACTCTGCCATAAACAGATTCACATAATTGTCCTGAACAGAAACATCATACCACTCTAAAATATGCCCATCATCTTTTGATAAACCAAGTTTCTTGCCAGAATAGCCCTCAAATTCATAATAATCCTGAGATTTCCTTAACGTCACAGCCCCAGCTCCTTTGAAGAAAACTTTCTTTTCCACATCATAGAGAAAACCTAAACCTTTGTACTGAACAATTGCAAACCTTGAAGGACCGTCAGAAGGGTAACTGCGATAATCTTCGTAGTCTGATGAATAGCCCACATAAAGTTTATCATTGCCATCATTATAGCTTAGAACAAACGACTTCCCACTTATTTGATAATATTGATTCAATATTTCAATAGCCTCAGTCTCTGCTTCACTATAATCATAATCAGCTATCTCCACCCAATATGTATTGCCTCCGTTACCATTCTCGTAATCCTTCCATGTATTCATATATACATTCGGTTGGCCGTCCATATTAAGCCAGTTGCCGAAACTGTCTTCCAAATGCCAAGGGTAGGTGGCAAATGGTGTCTTGCCCCAAAGCAGACCTGTAACAGCCTTGGATAAATCCGTGTCGCTTTCCAACAACAGGTTACCCGTGTTTCCCGCTTTGGCTGCTGTAGAATGGCAGACAAAGGCCTGGTTGGTAACATCATACAGATAGTTTGTACCATTATAGTCAATTACGGCAAACCGGGAAGCCTTGTCTTGCGTTGTACCACACAGATGACCGTTATTGCAACCTACATAGCCACGCTTGCAGTTGAGAGTGAATACCTTGCCTGCTACGTTTGGACGGACGACAAAAGGAATATCTACGGGCGAAAAAGACTCTGCCTCACAAATCATAAACATATTGCCATCATCAGCTGTAGTCCACCCGTCTATTGTTATACCGTAGCTATCGTTGGTATTGAGTACTGCGGGATAACCGAACCGTTGGAAGATGAAACGGACGCTATCGTCTGTCCTAAACAGTTTCCAAAAAGCCGCATCCGATGGAGTGTCTGTCTCTCCTCCATTTGCAGTAATGTATTTGCCATCAACCGTACTGTACAGACAATAATAGTCATTCCATTGCAGGATGGCAAAAGGGGCAGGCTGCTCGCATTTACGGCTCTGTGCATTAGGGTTGGTGGTAGCCAATTCACCATTCGCTACGCCCAATGCACCGCGGTTGGCACGAATATAATACTGCTTTGATTCTGTCAACTGCTTCAAGTCCGTAATATATGGAAATTTCTTAAAGCGATCACTAATCTGCAATGAATAAGCATATGTATCTGTTATTGGATAATAGAGAACGGCATTAGGATAGATCTCATCAAAAGTGTCATACAGAAACAGGGGAACGTTTCCATTACAATATACTTCCTGTAATCCTACGCAGCCAGAGAATGCATACTTGTCGATGTTTGTTAAACTGCCGGGTATGGTTACTGAGATCAGACTGCTACAGCCAGAGAAAGCCCCATACTCTATGCTTGTCACACCGTTGGGTATGCCAACTGACTTCAAGCCACTGATACCGGAAAAAGCCTGCACTCCTATGGTTGTCATGCTATTGGGTATGGTTACTGATGTCAGACTGCTACAGCCATTGAAAGCCTCGCTGCCAATGCTTGTCACACTATTGGGTATACTTATTGACGTCAGACTGCTACAGCCTTGGAAAGCTTTGCTACCAATGCTTGTCACACTGCTGGGAATAGATACGAAACTCAGGTTACTGCATCCATAAAAAACTCCACGCTCAATTGTTGTCAAACTACCGGGGATAGTCACTGATGTCAGACTGCTACAACCAGAGAAAGCATGATAACCTATGCTGGTCACGCTGTTGGGAATACTTACTGACGTCAGACTATTACAACCATAGAAAGCTTGATAACCTATCGTTGTTACACTGTTGGGAATGGACACTGAACTCAGGTTGTTGCACCCGCTGAAAGCTAAGCTTTCGATACCAAGCACTTTATACCCATCAACTTCCTCGTAAATCTCAATAACCTCACAGTTTTCATCCTCTGGACCTGATACCAAGGCAAATTTCTCACTTTCAAAAATGTCATATTTAACCCCACCCTCGGTTACGTGGTAGCTAACTACCAATTGCCCCCAAAACGAAGCGGTAGATATGAAAAAACAGAAAGTAAATAATAATCTTTTCATAATTATGGATATTTTGAATTTAGTTGATACAAACTTTCATTATGTATCCCATATAGGCACATCTTCTCTTGCATTGCAAAATAATAAAGATTACACGTATATGTTTATGGCATATCTATGGCAAATGGTACATTGGAACGAAATGCCATAGATGAAAGCAGTAGATAATTATGGCATTTCGGAAATTTGCCATAACTTTGCATATTGGTAAACCAAGACAGTGATATATTGATGAAGCACGATTTCCTACGTCAGGAATTGGAACGGAAGTTGCAGCAGGAGGTGAGGACTCCGAAGGATTTCCGTCTGCTTTCCGAAAGGATTGCTCAGGAAACGAATACTATAATTAGTGTTGATACACTGATGCGCATCTGGGGATATAAGGGGCAGGTGAACACCAGGCGATCAACACTTGACATACTGGCGCAGTTTCTAGGTTATACAAATTACAACGCTTTCGGTGCTGCATTTCCGGAAGATGACATCGAGGATGATAACAATGTGTCTCCAGAAGCTTGCATTAACGTAGAAAAAGGCTCTGATGGCCCTGTTCCACCACTACAGATGTGCGGAAGGACAGTGAGGAACCGTAAATGGCTGACTACAGCGGTGTGCCTTGTGGTTGTTATGGGCATAGCATTGGGTTGCATGTATTTCCAATCGAATGAGCCTGCGGGAAATTCTACAGTGGAAAAGCAGGTGCATGGTAAATTCCTGGCCTCGATGGACGAGATACGAAACGACAGGCAGTACTACATCCATACGCGCAACGACAAGCGAGGTCTATTGGGAGTGAATGACAACATGCCTGCCACGACATTCAAGGCTGCCGTAAACTTCCGATGTGACTCTGCTTCGACGTTTGCCCTGCTGAAATACGATGATTATTACTACATCTACAGTGTGCAGGACAAGCACTTCATCAATGTGGTGTTGATGGAGACGGACAAGCCGCTGCTCAAGTATTATGCCGAAAAGGACTGGTGTGCCTGTGACCTGCACATGAGGGACAGCAGCTTCGTCTTTGATTTCTGGTCTGACCATGCCAGCAATAAAGTCTTTACCTTGAATGTAAACTCTGGTAATGGTCTTATCATTACGGACTATGGAACCATGACCGAGATGTGGGATGACGGCAACCTGTTCAGTATCGAGGATGCTGGGCCATTTGACCCCACTGAAGCTTTTGCCATGTTTGGAAACATAGACTGAACGGGATGTTTTTTGCTCCATCTTACCGATAGAATCGGCAAAAATGATTATCTTTGTGCCGGAAACGACTAAAAAAGTGCCATAGATGCGAGAGGTAAAGGCTAAGAAGTTCTTGGGACAGCATTTTCTGACGGACCTGAGTGTTGCCAGGCGTATTGCTGACACAGTGGACGCCTACCCTGAAATTCCTGTATTGGAGGTGGGGCCGGGAATGGGTGTTATGACGCAGTTTCTGATGCAGAAGCCCAGGGAACTGAAGGTGGTGGAATTGGATTACGAGAGCGTGGAGTATCTGCGCAGGAAGTATCCTGATTTCGAGGACAACATCATCGAGGATGATTTCCTGAAGATGCACCTGGAGAATGTTTTCGGGGGACCGTTTGTGCTGACGGGAAATTATCCGTATAACATTTCGAGCCAGATTTTCTTCAGGATGCTGGAGTACAGGGACATTATTCCGTGCTGTACGGGTATGATACAGAAGGAGGTGGCTGAGCGTTTGGCTGCCAAGCCTGGTACGAAGGCTCAGGGCATTATTTCGGTATTGGTGCAACTGTGGTATGACGTGGAGTATTGTTTTACTGTGCCTCCAACGGTATTTAACCCACCTCCGAAGGTGCAGAGTGCAGTGATTATAATGCGCCGCAACAGCAGACAGGATGCTGGGTGTGACGAGCGGCTGCTGGTGCGTATCGTAAAACAGAGTTTCCAGCAGCGTCGCAAGATGCTGCGCGGCTCGCTGAAAGGACTGATGCCTGAGGGGCATGAATTGGGGACAATGAGACCCGAACAGTTAGGCGTGGAGGACTTTATCCGTCTGACGAATGATATTGACAGGGCGAGAGGGGTGAAAAACTGAGTCTGTTTTTTGAAAAAATGTAGGGGATTGGCGTAGAAGTATGTTAAATTTTAATATATTTGTACGCAAAAGTGGTAATTAATCTAAAATATCTATGGTATTGGGGTTCATGATTCTGATTGGCTCGGTTGCCTTGCTGATGTATGGCATGAAGGTGATGAGTGAAGGTCTGCAGAAAATGGCGGGTAGCAAACTGCGTAACGTATTGGCTACGGCTACGACCAACCGTTTTACTGGCTTGCTGACAGGTGCTTTCATTACGACATGCATACAGTCTTCGACGGCGACGACGGTGATGACGGTGAGTTTTGTGAGCGCAGGACTGCTGACTCTGGGTCAGGCCATCTCGGTTATCATGGGTGCGAACATCGGTACTACGGCGACGGCTTGGATTATGGTACTGGGTGGCAGTTTCGACATACGGCTGATGGTGTATGCGGCTATTGTGCTTTCGGTGGGACTGATTTATTCAAGGAAGAATATAAACCTGGGCGAATTTATCATGGGTCTTGCGCTGATGCTGCTGGGACTGACTACGCTGAAGTCCAATGCGATAGACATGCATCTGGATCAGATTCCTGCCGTAAAGTCTATTTTTGACAGCACCAGTCACCTGGGTCCTGGTGACTATGGGACTTATTTCCTGTACCTGCTGATTGGCGGGTTACTGACATGTGCGGTACAGAGCTCAGCTGCAATCATGGCTATCACGATGACACTGTGCTCGACGGGTGTTCTGGATATATATTCCGGATTTGCGCTGGTAATGGGCGAGAATATAGGTACTACGATTACGTCGAACGTGGTAGCCATGAGCGCTTCGACACAGGCTCAGCGTGCAGCGCGTGCCCATCTGATATTCAACTTTTTCGGTGTAATATGGGTACTGCTCGTATATAAGTGGTTTGTGAATCTGGTATGCTGGATGGTGGGATGTGATCCTGCGAATGTAGGGGATCCTGTTATATTCAATGCTGTACTGGCTGCTTTCCACACATCGTTTAACGTGTGCAACGTGCTTATCCTGATATGGTTTATCAAGCCGATGGAAAAACTGGTGTGCATGCTGGTGCCTCAGCGCGAGGGCATGCCGGAGGAGGAGAGCCGTCTGCTCTATATCTCGGGTGGTCTGATGAGTACTGCGGAGTTGTCTATCTTCGAGGCTAAGAAGGAGATAAATGTGTTTGTCGAGCGTTGTACGCGTATGTTCGACATGGTGCAGGAACTGCTGGGTACCGAGAAGGGCGAGGATTTCAACAAGCTGTTCTCGCGTATTGAGAAATATGAGAGTATCACGGACAACATGGAGGTGGAGATATGTGATTACCTGACGAAGGTGAGCGAAGGTCGCCTGTCGGCTGAATCCAAGATTGAAATCCAGCACATGATGCGTGTATGCTCGGAACTGGAGAGTATAGGCGATGCGAACTATAACCTGGCACGTACTATCTCGCGCAAGCGCCAGTATGGGACTGAGCCTTTCACCGAGAAGCAGATGCAGCATATACATAGCATGATGCAGCTGACCAAGGATGCCATAAACCAAATGGCTGTGGTTATCGAGCAGGGTGAACACAGGTATGTAGATCTGAACAAGAGTTTCAATACTGAACATGAGATAAATAACTACCGCACTCAGTTGAAGAACCAGAACGTGGTTGATATCAACAACAAGCTGTATGACTATCAGACGGGTGTGTTCTACATGGATATCATCAGCGAGTGCGAGAAACTGGGTGACTATGTAATCAATGTTATAGAGGCCTCGGGCCTGAAGGAAAAACGTAAGGCATGAGAACATACTGGAACACTCAGAACGGTCTGTGTACAATTCCCGAATGGACCCCGAACTGCTGGGTACAGGTTACGTGCCCTACGGACGAGGATACGGACTTTCTGGAGAATACGCTGGGGATACCTGATTATTTCCTGGACGACATTGCGGATACTGACGAGCGGCCACGTTATGACCATGACGAGGGATGGGCGCTGATAATCCTGCGTATCCCTTATGTCAAGGAAGTGCGTTCGCGTACTCCGTACACCACAATACCGCTGGGTATAATCGTAAAGGGTGAGGTGTGCATAACTGTATGCAACTTTGAGACGAATATGATGATTGACTTCGTGACGTATCAGCAGCGTCGCGGAATTGGCTTCACGGACTCGGTGGATATGGTATTCAGGCTTTTCCTGAGCAGTGCTGTCTGGTATCTGAAACGTCTGAAGCAGATTTCAGCCCTGATTGACCAGAGCAAGCGCAACCTGGATGCTAAGGTGGACAATGCGGACCTGATTTCGTTGTCGCGCCTGCAAGATTCGCTGACTTATTTTGTAACGAGTATCAGGGGCAACGAGACATTGTTGTCCAAGCTGAAGTTCAAACTGAAGGTGGATGAACTGGATGCAGACCTGATAGAGGATGTCAACATCGAGTTGAGTCAGGCACGCGAAACAGCCGGAATATATACGAACATCCTGGACTCGACAATGGATACGTATGCCAACCTTATTAATAATAATATGTCTCAGGTAATGAAGATGCTGACGTCGGTGTCGCTGATACTGATGTTCCCGACGCTGATTGCGAGCTTGTTTGGCATGAACCTGATTAACGGCATGGAAACGGGTTGGTGGGGTTTTCCGCTGGCTATAGTATTGTGTGTTGTCACTACCTTCAGCTTCTGGTGGTATTTCAGACATAAGAATTGGATTTAACAGATAATAATGACATAATGGAAGAGGCAATAATCCTTGAAAGTAAAGAGCAGGTGGTGGCAAAGGCTGCAGAACTGGCTCAGGGTGACACTATCCCTACGAAAAGTGACATGGACCAGTTGAAGCAGCAGTTCTACCGCTTTCACAACCAGGCTATGCAGGAGGCTCGCAAAAAGTATATTGATGATGGCGGTGACCCCGAGGCCTATGTTCCTGAGATGGACCCGGACGAGGAGACTTTCCGTCAGTCCATGCAGGTGTTGCGCGAACGCAGGGCGGACGAGCAATTGCGTATTGAGAAGGAGCGCGCAGACAACCTGGAGAAGAAATTGCGTATATTGGAGCGCATCCAGCAACTGACTACAAATCCCGAGGAGGCAGGACAGCACTTTGACGAGTACAAGTCGCTGCAGCAGGAGTGGAAGGAAACGGGTGCTGTCCCGGCTGAACGCAGTACGGAACTGTGGAAGAACTATCAGTTGTATAGCGAGCAGTACTATGATTTGCTGAAGATGGGGCATGAATTGCGCGACTATGACTTCAAGAAGAACCTGGAGCTGAAGACTGCCTTGTGCGAAAAGGCTGAGGCACTGAAGGACGTGGAGGATGTGATAAGTGCATTCAATCTGTTGCAGGGCTATCATCAGGAGTGGAAAGAGACCGGTCCGGTAAATCGTGAGGTACGCGAGTCTCTGTGGCAGCGTTTCAAGGATGCATCGACCGAGGTGAACAAGCGTCATCAGGCTCATTTCGAGGCTCTGAAGGCCAAGGAGGAGGAGAATCTGCAGAAAAAGACTGAACTGTGCGAGAAGGTCGAGGCTGTAATGGCTGAGCTGGGTGAGAAGCCTAAGTGGGAGGAACTGACCCAGACAGTGATGAACATGCAGGCTGAGTGGCGTGAGATTGGTTATGCGCCACAGAAATTGAATACTGCCATATTTGAGCGTTTCAGGGAGGCATGTAATAAATTCTTTAACGCCAAGAGTGACTATTACAAGAATATCCGTGCGAGCCTGGAGGAAAACCTGCAGAAAAAGAGGGCTCTGCTGGAGCGTGCCGTGGCACTGAAAGACAGTGTTGAATGGAACAAGACTGCTGAGGAGCTGACCAAACTGCAGAAACAATGGAAGGAGATTGGTGCGGTACCCAAGAAGTACAGCCAGCAGATTTGGGACGAATTCAGGCAGGCCTGTGATTCGTTCTTCCAAGCCCGTAAGGCTGCGGGTGCAGATACGCGGAATGAGCAGCAGCAGAACCTGCAGGCGAAGAAGGATATCATACAGCAGTTGCAGGCTCTGGCTGAAGATGGCAAGGAGGTTGTCATCGATGCCGTGAAGGAGTTGCAGCAGAAGTGGAACGAGATTGGATACGTGCCCTTCAAGGAGAAGGACAAAATATACAATGCCTATCAGGAAGTATGTGACAAGTTGTACGAGAGTGCCCGTTCGAGCCGCATGGCTGCAAGTGCAGCAGTACGTGTACAGCGTATCAAGGAGGCTGCCGGAAATGACAGCCAGCGCCTGCAACGTGCATACGAACAGTTGAAGGCTGAAATCAAGACTTACGAGAATAACCTGGGCTTCCTGTCAGCAAGCAGTAAGAAGGGCAATGCGCTGGTTGACATGCTTGAGAAAAAGGTTCAGGCTCTGAAGTCTGAACTGAAGGAAATGGAAGCCAGGATGAGGGCTGAGTGATTCAGTTTGCCTTAGGAAGGTATTTTTTCAGTACACGTGCTGCCTGAGTACGTGTACTGTTTTTTTGTGTGGCTGTGTACTGCCTGCTGGCATCGTGTGCCCAACGACAATGTCAGACACATGACAGTTAGAATCTTGCACATAACGGGGTATTAGCATTAAGGTCGGGGGGGTTATCCCATCCACATGGTAAAGATGTATAGGACTGCTGCAGGTATGGCAAGCAGGGAGCTGTCGAAGCGGTCCAGAAGGCCGCCGTGACCCGGCAGGATATTGCCGCTGTCCTTGATGCCAAGAGTACGCTTGATCTGACTTTCCACCAGGTCGCCCCATGTTCCGAATATGGTTACGACAAGGGCAAAGCCTATCCATTGCCAGATGGTCATGGAGGGCTCAAAAATGGATACCGGTACTGCTACAAGTACAGCCAGGAGACCGCCGCCTATGCTGCCTACCCAGCTCTTCTTGGGAGATATGCTTGGAAACAGTCGGTATGGTATCTTTTTGCCCAGGAGTGAACCTACGCAATATG
The DNA here is from genome assembly GCA_002450165.1 of Prevotellaceae bacterium UBA6974. GTDB lineage: Bacteria > Bacteroidota > Bacteroidia > Bacteroidales > Bacteroidaceae > Physcousia. Next base: position 33,643 of record DJYQ01000028.1, read on the forward strand.
CTCCTGTGTCACTTGCCCAGAGAAACAGGAATACTGCCAACGGGTACATCCATACGTATGCTACGCCTAAGGCTCCAAGCGGATATGGGATGAAGGCTATGCATGTGAGCAGTGAGAATGGGAGTGCTATGTATATCTGTGACATCATGGTGTATGCCCAGACGTCTAGTGCATGTGTACGGTCCAGATACAGTCCGCTGATGAAAAGATAGGTGATTGTCACTATATATGGCAGAAATACCATGCCTGGCAGCAGTAATTGCTGTGCGTATCCGCTGTTCCAGGCGAAGAATCCGAAGAACATCAGTATGGAGGCAAGGGTCGTGATGAGGGAATTGAGCTGAAATTCGGCACTGGCACTGATAATGGTACAGAACTCGAGTGTAACAAGTGCCGTCGCTGCTGCGAAAAGGACACCGAATGAGTATGGACTGAAGGAGATACTGCCTGCAACAAGCAATACATACAGGATTCCTGTGAGGGTTCGTAATATCAAGTTTTTCATATTTCGGGTTTTGGGAAATGTGTATTAGGACTTGGTCTCTGTTTCTGTCTCTGTTACCGAGGATGATGAGGCTGATGAGGATGTATTTTCCTCGAGCAGTTCCTCGGTACGGCTGACCCATGGGCGTTTGCCGAAGATGTGCTCTACGTCATCTGCAAAGATTACCTCGCGTTCCTGCAGGATGCTTGCCAACTGGCCATGACCTGCTGCCTTTTCGCTAAGCAGTGCCTTGGCACGGGCATACTGCTCGGCTATTATTCTCTTGACCTCGGCATCTATCTCGCGTGCTGTATCCTCGCTGTATGGTTTCTGGAACTGGTATTCGTTGTTGTTGTAGTAGCACAGGTTGGGGAGTTTGTCGCTCATACCCATATAGGCTACCATTCCGTATGCCTGCTTGGTTACGCGCTCGAGGTCGTTCATGGCACCTGAACTGATGTGACCGGTAAAGATTTCCTCAGCTGCACGTCCACCAAGGGTTGCACACATCTCGTCCAGCATCTGTTCGCGTGTGGTTATCTGTCGTTCCTCGGGCAGATACCATGCTGCGCCCAGTGCCCTGCCACGTGGGACAATGGTAACCTTGACCAGGGGATTGGCATACTGGAGATGCCAGCTGACAGTGGCGTGTCCTGCTTCGTGGATGGCGATGGTACGCTTCTCGTCGGTGGTCATGACCTTGGTCTTTTTCTCCAGGCCGCCTATGATGCGGTCAACGGCACTGAGGAAATCTTCCTTGGTGACAGTTGCGTGGGAGTGACGGGCTGCAATCAGTGCGGCTTCGTTGCAGACGTTGGCTATGTCGGCTCCGCTGAAGCCTGGTGTCTGGCGCGACAGGAAATCCAGGTCAAGGTCATCGGCTTTCTTTATGGGACGGAGGTGTACCTCGAAGATTGCGCGGCGCTCGTTGACATCGGGAAGATCTACGTGTATCTGGCGATCGAAGCGACCTGCACGTAGCAGGGCCTGGTCAAGGATGTCGGCACGGTTGGTGGCTGCAAGGATGATGACTCCGCTGTTGGTCTCGAAACCGTCCATCTCGGTGAGAAGCTGGTTGAGGGTATTCTCGCGTTCGTCATTTCCCCCGATAGACATTCTGTTGCCACGGGCACGGCCTACCGCATCTATCTCGTCGATGAATATAATGCAGGGGGCTTTTTCCTTGGCCTTGTAGAAAAGGTCTCGTACCCGGCTGGCACCTACGCCGACAAACATCTCGACAAAATCACTGCCGCTCATTGAGAAGAAGGGTACATCGGCCTCTCCTGCCACGGCTTTGGCAAGAAGGGTCTTGCCTGTTCCCGGGGGTCCCACGAGTAGCGCACCCTTGGGTATCTTACCGCCCAAATCGGTATATTTTGTGGGGTTCTTGAGGAAATCGACAATTTCCTGTACTTCCTGCTTGGCGCCTTCCTGCCCGGCAACGTCCTTGAAAGTTACCTTGTTCTCTTCGTCCTTGTCAACGAGCCTGGCACGACTTTTGCCAACGCTGAAAATGCTCATAGGACCGGAAAGACCCGAATTGCCGGAGTTGCCCGAGCCTCCGCCCATCCGACGCAGTATGAATATCCATACGAATATTATTACTGCCATGGGGGCAAGGTTGAAGAATATGTTCCACCATGTAGAATCGTCGCTGTGACGATATTCGACCTCGCCTAAAAAGCGTTTGGCTTTACGCTCGGATTCAAGGAAATCGTCCAGGCGGTCGTCACTGGGATACTGGGCTGTGACTGTCGGTGTCTTGCCCTTGAAGTCTTGAGTCGTAGGAAACACATCACGGATATGGTCTCGCTGAACGTACATGGTAACAGTACCGCCGTCCTTGTCTGCAACGATACGCTGGGCATAGCCTTCGCGTACGTATTTCTGGAACTTGGTGTAATTGACCTCACGGTTGCCTGCATTTTCCAGTTGCCCACCGCCACTGATAAACAGATATCCCAATACGGTGGCGATTATTATATATACCCAAGTGAAATTGAACGTGGACTGTCTGCCCTTGTTTTTCTTGTTCTTCTGTTCGTTTGCCATTAGTCTAAATCTGGTAATTCGGTAAGTTCGGCATCTGCCCACAGATGCTCTAAATCGTAGAAGGCGCGCTCCTCGGGAAGGAAGATGTGCACGATGACATCGGCATAGTCCATTGCTACCCATACGGCCTGACGCAATCCCTCGACTGCAAGTGGACGTGCCTGACATAACTGGCGGACTTTGTCACCGACGCTGAGGGCCAAAGCGTGTATCTGGGTGGTACTGCCTGCCTGGGCAATAATGAATTTGCGACACACTGTGTCCTCGATGCCTGCAAGGTCTGCCACTACTATACGACTTGCCTTCTTGTCCTGTAATCCTTCGATTACGGCATCTGTCAATGTGTCCTTCCCTTTAATGTACATTTGTTGAATTATGGTTACTTATATTATAAAATCACGGGCGCAAAGATACGATTTTAATGACAATTTACAAATTGTCAACTGCTGTTTCGAGGATTTTTTACACTTTTTTCGCCAAAATATTTGGAGGTTAATAAAAATTACCATACATTTGCACTGCAATTTTGGGCTATGGTGTAATGGTAACACTGCAGATTCTGGTCCTGCCTTTCCTGGTTCGAGTCCGGGTAGCCCAACAAAAAAAAGAGCCTCACACAGCAGTGTGGGGCTTTCTTGCTTAAAAACACAACAGAACAACCTTAAACACGAGAAAAACACGTTATGGATTTCAAACTTCTTGTACTGGATGTGGACGGCACATTGCTGAATAGCAATAGGGAGATGACAGAGCGCACGATTAAGACTTTGCGCAAGGTTCAGCAGAATGGAGTGAAAATAGCTTTGGCCAGCGGTCGTCCGACGCATGGAATACTGCCATTTGCGAGTGCTATTGACCTGGACTTCAACGATGGATACATTATAAGCTATAACGGTGCCAAGGTTACTGAGGCAAGTACGGGCAAGGTCCTGTTTGAACGTAGGATTGATCCGCAGATGATTCCGTATCTGGAAAAGGAAACCGCAAAGAGCGGCTGTCATCTGGCTTACTATTACAAGGATGAGGTTGTTGCAACGGATATCACTAATGAGCATATTATTGACGAGGCTCAAATGAATGGGCTGAAACTGAGGCAAGTAGATGATATCGCCTCGGAATTTGATGTCAGGAACGGTGAGCAGAAGCATTGGCCGTTTGAGGTAATGATTGTCAATGACGATGAGCAGGCACTGGGGGCATTGGAGCAGTATTTCCAGCGTCATCTGAACGGTGTACTGGACACAATCCATTCGAATCCTTATCTTCTGGAGATTGTTGGCTATCAGGTGGGTAAGAGCTATGGCATGAGTGCTCTGGTACAAATACTGGGCATCAGTATGAACGAGGTGCTTGCCATAGGTGATGGCCGCGCAGATATCAATATGCTGCAAATGGCTGGCGTGGGTGTCGCTATGGGGAATGCCAGCGAGGAGGTTCGCCGTTGTGCCGACTTTACTACTCTGTCTAATGACGAGGATGGTGCTGCATTGGCTATTGAGCGTGCCTTTGAGGAAGAGAAGGAGAAACCGGAGGAGGATATGGAGGTTCCTGTGGATGTGCTGAATGCACAGAACAAGAACACCTTGATGGGAACCTTGGGTATGCAATATACGTTTGCCAGTCCTAAGCGTGTAGAGGGGACTATGCCGGTGGACGGACGTACCAGACAGCCTTTCGGTATCCTGGCAGGTGGGGCTTCACTGGCATTGGCAGAAACGCTTGCAGGTCTTGGAAGCCTAATTGTGTGCAAGCCTGGAGAACTGGCCGTTGGTATGCAGGTTTCCGGAAATCATGTAAGCAGTGCACATGAGGGTGATACTGTACGTGCCGTAGCTACTCCGGTACATTTGGGACGAAGCAGCCATGTGTGGAACGTAGATATATTTACCAGCACTGGCAAGCTGGTAAGCAGTGTACGTGTGACGAACAGTATTATCAAAAAAGACCTTTAATGCTCCATGGCCCATCTGTTTTTTACAGATGTGTGAAGGATGGGGCGTAACAGATAGTGTCCTACGCGGGGAATGCGGGCGGAAATTGCGTGCAATTCGGCCAGTTTCGCTGTGTGTGCTGTTTTTTCTTCCTGGCTCATTTCTACTTGCAGTCCTGCATCGCGTAGCATGAGACGGCTTTTGCCGGCTATGAGCATTTCGATATATAGTTGTACATACACACACATATCAAAAAAGACGAGTGGTTCGAATCGCTCCCGTATGTTTTCGAGATATTTTCCTGAATTGGTATCACAAAGTCTTCCTTCCTGAATGGCTTGCAGCAGTACGATATCGGTCTGTATGGAAAGGTCCAGCCAACGTAATGTGAGCCTTTCGTTGATAATGCCGACAATGCTGTAAATAAGAAGGAATATTATTATGACGCATAGCAGTTGGGTCGGAGGTGAAAACAGCCACATATTATATACATAATGTATGGCAATGGACGGAATGAACAATAATGTGCCGAATATATAGTTCCAACGTATATTGTATTGCTGGCTTTCTTTGTTCCAGGGCATTAGCAGCCATAGGGAAACAACGGTGGATGTGCATCCCATATGTAGCATACTGGTCCCCATGCCACGCACGATGGCTGTCCCGATACCAATATCGGGAAAGTGGGTCAGATACAGGATATTCTCGACGAAAGCGAATCCGGCACCTACGGCCTGCCCGTATATCTGTGCCTCGGCAAGAAAGGCTATCTGTCTGCGACTGACAAGGATGACAAGGACGATGGCTTTGAGAAACTCCTCGATTAAAATTGACGGCAGAAGCCCCGTCCATGGCTGTCCATCATGAAAATAGCGCCACAGAATAACAAGTGTGTATGTTATAATGGTGACTGCAGCTCCCCATAAAGCATGACTCGCCAGCTTGCGCCAACGAGTCATGGAAAATGCGTCATATATCTGCAGTATTCCCAGATATGCTAATATAGGCAGCAGGGCTGCTATTGCCGGAAGTATGCCGAAACTCACTTGCTTGCCATATTAACCTCGGGAGCCAATAGTGTCATGTTGCTCCAGTAGTCTATCTCTGCATCATTCTGTGCCAGAGATGCGTTTACTGAGCAGTGGCTTGCAACCATGTCACGTGTTGTTGCTACCATGATGTTCTCCAGGAGATTGCGAGGTGTAATGAAGCTGTCAACTGAAGCGACAAATGCCTTGCCTCCGGCTATCTGTGACTCGATTGCATCGTATGCAATCTTGGCGTTACGCAATGCTTTCTTCAAATCAACCTTGGCTCCGTTCTGCAAATCTATTGCTGCCTGAAGGGCCTGAGCTGCTGCGTCAAATGACTCGGAATTGTGCAATGCTACATCGGTCAGCGATGCCAGACCGTTCTGTACATTGTCATTATCCGCTGTAGACATGCATACCATACGGTAGAGCGAGTTGAATTCTGCTATGCGTGAATACATGATGCGGAGGGAAGATATTGTACGTTCCTGAGCTTCCTTGTCATGAACATAGCGCTTCTGGAAACACATATAATCCGGAGATGTGATAATCTCGTTGTAGGTGTTATAAGCCGACAGACCATTTACATCTCCGCTAACTGCTGACGAGTTTACTCCACACGGAAGTCCTAAAAATGCACCGAGTGCGTAACCTATTGCTAACGTCACCAAACAATAAAGCAAAGTGTTCTTTTTCATAATAGTAAATAATTTAGGTGGTTCAACTTATATTGATAAAAGCTCTAAAACCTTGTCTATTGCAGGCCTCAGACCATCTGTGTTCTTGCCGCCTGCTGTTGCGAAGTGTGCCTGGCCGCCACCGCCGCCCTGAATCAGTTTGCCGGCTTCCCTTACCAGTTTGCCTGCATTATTTCCTGCCTCGACCATATCGTCGCTGAAACTTACTGTAAGAGACGGCTTGCCGTAAGCTGCACCGCCAAGCACGACTACAAGTTTCTCGGGGAACTGTGCTCGCAACTGGAAAGCTATGTCCTTGGCTGCCTGAGCGTCAATGGGAGCAACACCGCTGATAATCTTCACACCATTGCGTTCCTGTGCTTTTTCGAGCAGAAGTTTCTTCAATTCCTGCGTCCTGGCTGCCTTGAAATCTTCGACCTGTTTCTTAAGTTCGGCATTGTCATTGATGGCTTTCTGTATTGTGGACATCAAATCGGGTGCGTTATTGAAAAGTGCTTTCAAATCAGATACCAGATCCTGGGTTTTGTCCATCATTTCCTCGACAGCCTTGCCTGTGATAGCCTCGATGCGACGCACGCCTGCGGCAACACTGCTCTCACTCAGGATACGAACCATTCCTATACGGCCTGTACTGCTTGCATGACAACCTCCACAAAACTCGACGCTGTTACCGAACTGAATTACACGCACTTTGTCTCCGTACTTCTCTCCAAAAAGGGCTATAGCTCCCAGTTTCCTTGCTTCCTCGATAGGTGTATTGCGGTACTCCTGCAGAGGCAAGTCCTGACGAATACGCTCGTTGACAAGATGTTCGACCTCGCGTATCTGCTCAGCAGTGACTTTTTCGAAATGTGAGAAGTCAAAACGTAGGGAATTGGCCGTAACCAAAGAACCTTTCTGCTCGACATGTTCACCAAGGACTTCCTTCAGAGCCTGGTCCAAAAGGTGTGTACATGTATGATTGGCTTCGACGGCACGGCGTGCCTCGACGTCAACACAAGCCATGAACTCTGCATGTGGATTGGCTGGCACACGCTCCAGAATGTGCACGCTTACGCCATTCTCTTTCTTGGTATCCAAAACCTTGATGGTTTCCTGGTCGTTAACGAGAACGCCTGTGTCACCAACCTCACCACCCATTTCGCCATAAAACGGGGTCTGGTCGAGGATTGCCTCATATACAACGCCTTTCTTATGCTTGACCTCACGGTATTTGACGATATGGCAACTGTACTCGGTATAGTCATAGCCGACAAAAGTACTGATTTCTGCCTTGCCTTCGGTATCTGTAATAACATTCCAGTCTCCTGTCTCGACCTGTGCGGCATTACGTGCACGGGTTTTCTGCTTCTCCATCTCGGTGTTAAAACCGGTTTCGTCAACTGTCATGTTGTTCTCGCGACAAATAAGTTGGGTAAGATCTAACGGGAAACCGTATGTGTCAAACAATGTGAATGCCTTGGCTCCGTCAATCTGGGTCTTGCCTGAATTGCGTGTCTCATCGATAACAGCGTTCAGAAGACGTATTCCTGTTTCCAAGGTGCGCAGGAAAGAGTCCTCTTCCTCCTTCATGACCTTCATGATGAGCTCCTGCTGGGCTGCCAATTCGGGGAATGCATCGCCCATTTCCTGGACTAATGTTGGTACCAGGGTATAAATGAATGGTTTTTTCTGATTAAGGAACGTGTAACCATAGCGTACTGCACGGCGTAGGATACGGCGTATTACATAACCGGCCTTGGCATTACCTGGCAACTGACCGTCGGCAATGGAAAATGCTATGGCACGCAGATGATCGACTATCACACGCATTGCAACGTCTTTCTTTTCGTCATCACCGTAGTTGCACCCAGCCTTTGTGGCCATTACCTGAATCAATGGCTGGAAAATATCCGTATCATAGTTGGATGTCTTGCCCTGGATAGAGCGCACCAGTCGTTCGAAACCCATGCCTGTATCAATAACATTCATGCCCAATGGCTCCAAGTGGCCATCAGCCTTGCGCTCGTACTGCATGAAAACGATATTCCAAATCTCGATAACTTGCGGGTCATCCTTATTGACCAACTCTCGTCCGGGGATTGCTGCCTTTTGCTCAGCGCTGCGGCTGTCAAGATGAATCTCGCTGCAAGGACCGCATGGACCTGTGTCGCCCATCTCCCAAAAATTGTCGTGTTTGTTGCCGTTGATGATATGGTCTGCAGGAACGTGTTTGAGCCAGAAGGTGGCAGCCTCGTCATCACGCTGCAGGTTTTCCCGTGCATCGCCTTCGAATACCGTCACATACAGGTCCTTGGGGTCAAGCTTAAGGACATCAACCAGATATTCCCATGCCATATCAATGGCGCCTTCCTTGAAATAATCGCCAAAAGACCAGTTACCAAGCATCTCGAACATGGTATGGTGATATGTGTCATGACCGACTTCCTCCAAATCGTTATGCTTACCACTTACTCGCAAACACTTTTGGGTATCTGCACGACGACGTGGCTCTGGAGAACGTGTTCCCAGAATTATGTCTTTCCACTGGTTCATTCCGGCGTTGGTAAACATCAGTGTCGGATCATCTTTGATAACCATCGGTGCACTGGGCACTATTGCATGACCCTTCGCTTCGAAAAACTGCTTGAATGATTCTCTTATCTCCTTTGCCGTCATTTTCTTTTCCGTTTTACGAGATTTTCTTTAGAAATAATTGCAAAGATAGTTTGTTTTAATTAACTTTGCAAAGAATTCATGAACTAAAAAAAGTTAACACTGTCAAAAACAGCAAACATATGTCCCTGAACACCAATAAGGATTTGAAAATGTACTACAGCATAGCTGAAGTATCACGGAAATTTGGCGTTGCCGGATCGTTGTTACGATTCTGGGAAAAGGAGTTTCCTAACATCAATCCGAAAAAAACAGAACGTGGCATTCGTCAATATACTGCTCAGGATATTGAGGAAATACGTATCGTATATAACCTGTTGAAGGTCAAGGGCATGAAGATTGCTGCGGCAAAGGCGGTACTGGCGAAGAACCGCAAGGGAGCAGAAGACACATCGGTAATTCTTGAGGAATTACAGAATCTGCGTGCCGAATTGGTTGCCTTGAGAAAGGAATTGAATGATTTGGCCTGATTACGATAAACGTACCAATTTGTCTATCGAGGGTATTTGCCTCAATTCGTCCAATACGTTCTGAAGATTTTCCAAATCCTCGACCTCTACGGTCATATCTGCAATAAACCTGTCGCCTTTTGACTCTACATTAAGGCGAGATATATTTATACCATGCTCACTGGAAAGCAATCCTGTAATTTCATGCAGGACGCCCACCCCATCGCTGCCTTCCATTTGCAAACCTACCTGATATCGGTCATGATCCTTTGCCAGCCAGGGAGCTTCGCTCTGCCTGCGTTTTCCTGACGTCTGCCTGGGCTGCTCGGTAGTATTACGCTTGAGAAATGGTATGTATTTACGCCATTTGCGCTTACCGGACTTGTTGCGTAGTGCGCGCAAGTCTTCTTCGCCCAATGCTATGGTACCTGCTGCTATCTGACTGAAAAACTCCTCGCGCGTATGCACATTATGGAAAATGTACAGGCGATCGATGTTGGCAGCGCTGAATTCCATCTCGTTTGAACGGAGAAATTCGCTGAGCATCTGCTCGCCCTGTTTCTCGGCTTCGCGCTGCCTGCGCCTGAGTATTGCTTGTATCTTGGTCCGAGCCTTGGCTGTAGTCGCCCATTGCAGCCATTCGGGTTCGGTCTGCTGGTTACGTCCAGTCATCACCTCGACCTGATCACCGCTCTCCAGTTTATATGACAGTGGTACAAGATGGTGATTTACCTTGGCCCCTATGCAGTGTGTACCGAGAAAGGTGTGAACGCTGAATGCAAAATCTAATACGGTGGAGCCTGCTGGCATTGTCTTGAAGTCACCCTTGGGTGTTACTACAAAAATTTCACTGGCATAAAGGTTCAGCTTAATGGCATCCAGGAAATCCATTGCATTAGGCTGAGGATCATCCAGAATTTCCTTGATAGTTGACAGCCATTTTTCCAACTCGCTCTCACTGTCCTCGCTGGTCTTGCCTCCCTCCTTGTATTTCCAGTGTGCTGCAAATCCGTGCTCGGCAATATCGTCCATCCTGCGTGAACGAATCTGCAGCTCTACCCATTGGCCGGATTTGCTCATCAACGTACATTGCAGGGCTTGATATCCGTTGGCTTTGGGATGGGACAACCAGTCTCGCAAACGTTCGGGATGTGGTTTGTATATATTGCTTGCCGTGGCATATATGCGCCAACACTCTGCCGTCTCATTCTGTTCTATTCCGTCGCCTTCAAAAATAATACGTGCTGCAAGTATATCATATATCTCCTCGAAAGTGACGTGCTTGGTCTGCATCTTGTTCCAAATGCTGTACGGGGTCTTGATGCGTGCCTTTACTTCGTACTTTAATCCTGTCTTGTCGAGGCGTTCGCAAATCGGGGAGGTAAATTCGGTAAACATTTCTTTCAAATGTTCGCGGCGGTCTGCTATGCGGCTGACTATCAAGGAATATTCTTCGGGGTGTTCGTATTTGAAAGACAGGTCCTCCAGCTCTTCCTTAATTCGATTCAGCCCCAGGCGGTTAGCCAAGGGGGCATAGATATACAGTGTCTCGCCTGCTATCTTTTTTTGCTTGGCTGGCAATTGACTGCCAAGCGTACGCATGTTATGAAGGCGGTCGCTAATCTTTACCAGAATGACACGGATATCCTCGCTCATCGTAAGCAAAAGTTTCTTGAACGTTTCTGCCTGGGCAGAAGCTTGGCTTCCGAAGATTCCTCCGCTGATTTTGGTAACGCCATCAACTATCTGTGCTATCTTGGGACCAAAAATATTGCGTATATCCTCGACTGTATAGTCGGTATCCTCGACTACATCGTGCAAGAGTGCAGCACAGATGCTGGTACTTCCAAGTCCTATCTCCCCGCAAACTATCTGCGCGACGGCCAGCGGATGCATGATATACGGTTCACCAGAAAGACGACATACGCCTTCGTGCGCTTCGCGGGCAAAGTTAAATGCCTTCTCGATAAGATCTACTTTCTTGCGATGCGGGCTGTCAAGGTATGTCTCGACCAAACGGCGATATGCCGCTTCTATCATCTGGGAATCCTGATTCATTTCAAATTTACCGTCTTCTTACAGCCTTTCTACTGTTACGACTCCTTGAACTTCTTTGATAGCTGCGGCTCCTGCGGGCTGTATAGTTAGCACGGCGCCGAGAATATGAATTTTTGCGTCTGGATATATCTGGATCAACGTCTGTTGCAGTTCCTATCTCGCCGGACAGGCCTGTTCCGCTTGCTGATATACGATTGGACTGAGGAATGCAGTAAATACTGTCACCTGCCTCGATAAATGCGTTGATTGCATCCATCGGCATACGCAGAACACATGGTTTTGCTCCCCCTGGTACTCGATTTGTACGATATTGCGGATTTAATGCTTTCAATTCCTCCAAGTCTATATTGCAACGCTGGCTGACAGTCTCCAGATTGAGATCACTTGTGACCATTATGGTATCAGTTCCCAGTGGCAAACGGGCCTCGGCAGGACAGATATTGTGCTCGCAATAGTAATTCATGATATAGTTGGCAGCAATGAAGGCTGGAACGTAGCCTCGCGTCTCTCTGGGCAAATATGGGTATATTGTCCAATAATCCTTGACCCCTCCTGCTCTCTTGATGGCCTTGCTGACATTACCCGGACCACAGTTGTAGGATGCAATCACCAATGTCCAGTCACCGAAAATCTTGTATAGTTCCTTGAGCATTCGTGCTGCGGCGTAACTTGCTTTGATTGGATCCCTACGCTCGTCAATCAGGCTGGTTACCTCCAAACCGTATTTTTTTCCTGTTGTTGGCATGAATTGCCAAAGTCCTGCTGCTCCAACACGACTGGTTGCACCTGGATTAAGGGCGCTTTCGATAATCGGAAGGTATTTGAGTTCCAACGGAACTCCGTATGATTCCAACGCATCCTCGAAAATAGGAGTGTAGAAGTTACTCGCTCCCAGCATTATCGAGACCGAACGGCGCATACGTTCACAATATTGGTCTATAAACTTCTGGACTACTGAATTATATGGCATCGCAACAACATTGGGGAGATTGTTCAGACGACGCTCGTATTCCTCTGGACTGTAGGTTTTGTTCTCGCCTGTTGAGAAACAGTTTGTACCGTCATAATTGAGATATACACGTGCATTCCATTCCCTCATCATGCTGTCAATCTGCACATCAAGCATACCTTCTGGCAGATCCATTGTCTCGTCTTTTCCTATGTTGGAATCATATACTGTGACCGTCTTCTGTGCCAAAAGTGTTGACGCGAGTGTCAACATTGAAAATATTATGTAATATCTTGTTTTCATTTCCGGTATTGTTTTGTACGTGGTTTCACAAGTCAATATGTCAACGTCAACGATATGGCTGGCGAGCCAAACATACTGTTGTCGGTCGCAGCTATATTTTTTATGAATGTCGGTTTCCACTGCATAGAGAGGTCCTTGCTGATATCAAATGTGCTTAATTCTGCATCTACATAAGCATCCACAACGCTCAGGATATATACTCCTACCATAAAGAATATGCTCAGGTCACGGTAGCGCCGATAAAAGTCCTTTTTGCGTTTGAACATATCTGCCAATTTGCTTTCCCGACCTAATATCGGATAGTTAAGCGGAAGCATTTCTTCATAACTTTTTGTATTCGGGTCGTCGTCCGTAATATCCTGCCATGCCTGCGAATAGTCTCTCATCATCTGGCCGTTCCATGTAATTGCATAGACGCATCCGGCAATCCCTCCGTAAATAAGTGGTAATTTCCAGAGCTTGCGATTGTATATCTGGCCACCGCCTGGAAATACCATTGAAAGCCACATTGCACGTATTGGATCCGGCTTCCATGACCTGTACCTGCCTGGAACCGTATCTAGTATAGCCATGGCAGAATCTTTTCGCACGGAATCCACCACAACAGAGATAACCGAATCCAACATCAATGTATCAACGGTATGCGAACCACTGGGCTTCGGCTCCAAGACCTCCTGTGCCCCGACAGACAGCAGCGACATAAATGACACTGCAAATACGACCATGATATGGACACACAAACAGCGCATTTTTATTTCAGTCTGTCCAAGAGCTCAATAATGCGAATCATCTCGGACTCATTGGCAAATGGAATAGTTATCTTTCCCTTACCGCTATCTGAGCACGACAATTGTACCTTGGTACGGAAGAAACGGCTGAGACTGTCTCGTAAAATATTGTATTCCTGTGCCAGTTTGCTATTCTTCTTCTGACTGGTACTGACTGTATCAGAGTGGCTGCCGTTGCGCAAATCGCGCACTGCCTGCTCCACGGCACGTACACTCAGGCCGCGATTCTTTATTTCTTCGAACATATCCAATTGCTGCTTGGCACTGCTCAGCGAAAGCAAAGCACGCGCATGTCCCATTTCCAACTCACGGCGTTTGAGAGCTAACTGGATAGTGGCAGGCAACTTAAGCAAACGCAAGTAATTGGTAACCGTAGAGCGATTTTTTCCCACACGCTCGCTGAGACGTTCCTGCGTGAGGTTATACTGTTCCATAAGATTCTGGTAGGCCAAGGCTATCTCCATCGAGTTAAGATCCTCGCGCTGGATATTCTCTATCAAGGCCATTTCCATCATATTCTCGTCGTCAACTGTACGGACATACGCTGGGATGGTTTGCAAACCTGCCATCTGTGATGCACGCCAACGACGCTCTCCTGCAATAATCAGGTATGTCCCGTCGCCCTGGTCACGCAGGGTTATCGGTTGTACGATACCTAACTCACGGATACTTGCCGAAAGCTCGGCCAACGTATCTTCATCAAAGTCGCGACGCGGCTGATTGGGGTTAGCCATTATCTTATCTACAGGAATTTCGTTTATACTGCCACTACCTGCAGGTGAAACGTTTTCTGCGCCAATCAACGCATCCAAACCACGCCCTAACGTGGTATATTTCTTCTTTATCGGCATTATTTCTCGTTCTTTTCAACAATTTCTTGAGCCAAAGCCAAATAATTGCGGGCACCTATGGAGTCTGCATCATAATGCAATGCCGGCAGTCCGTGGCTGGGTGCCTCGGAAAGACGTACATTACGCTGAATCACGGTTTTGAAAACCAACTCGCGGAAATGGCGTTTGACTTCGTCATATATCTGGTTTGCAAGACGCAAACGGCTGTCATACATAGTCAGCAGAAAACCTTCTATCTCCAATGCAGGATTAAGCTTTGCCTTAATGATTTTGATAGTATTCAGCAACTTACTTATACCCTCCAATGCAAAATATTCACACTGCACAGGAATAATAACGCTATCAGCAGCAGTCAATGCATTGACAGTAATAAGACCCAGCGATGGGCTGCAGTCTATCAGAATATAGTCGTAATCCGGCAATATGGGTTGGAGAAGGTTCCTAAGTATTCGCTCACGATTCTTACGATTGAGCATCTCGATTTCTGCACCTACCAAATCTATATGACTGGGAAGTATATCCAGATTTTCCACATCCGTACAGTAAATAGCCTCCCGTACTTCCACATCATCAGTCAGGCAGTTGTATATAGTGCAATCAACCTGAGTACTGTCAACGCCCAAACCGCTTGAGGCATTTGCCTGAGGGTCGGCATCAATAAGCAACACTCTCTTTTCCAGAGTTGCCAAAGAAGCAGCGAGGTTCATACTGGTCGTTGTCTTTCCCACTCCACCTTTTTGGTTTGCCAAGGCAATAATCTTACTCATCAGTTGTCTTTTATTTATTATTTATGAAAATACACAAATATTAATTTCGCGTACAAATGTACAAAAAATCTACGAGACTGACTTTGATTTAAACCTTTTTTATTACTTTTACACTCCGAATATGGAGAAATTAATATTGATAGTTAACGATGACGGATGGAATGCGCAGGGGCTGAAAGTTCTCGCAAGCATAGCTTCTGCGATGGGACAGGTTGTTGTCGTCGCACCATGTAATGGGAGATCCGGAGCCGCATGCAGCATAACCCCCGCTATGCCAGTAATTGTCGAAAAGATCTCGTCCAAACAAGCCTGCAAAGCCGGATATGCAGCAAACATCACGGTGTATAGCTGCACCGGAACACCTGTTGACTGTGTAAAGATTGCTCGCGAAAAAATTTTGCCACGCACTCCTGACTTGGTATTAAGTGGAATCAACCATGGAGACAATGCTTCCATATCACTCTTCTACAGTGGAACAGTAGGAGCTATTGTTGAAGCTTGCTTGAAAGGATACCCAGCAATAGCTTTCAGCTTACGTACCCGTAACAAGCAATGTGATTTTTCCCCATATAAGCAAGTCGCACAACACTGGATTGGCAAAATCCTGAACGAAGGCCTGCCTACGGGCAGTTGCCTTAATATAAACTTTCCTGAGGTCCAGACTTTGAAGGGAACTAGTTTCTGCCGCATGGCTAAAGGCATATGGCACACCGAATGGATAGAAACGAATAGCGATGAAACCGCACAAAAAGATACACTCAACGAAATCCACACATACACTCTGTCTGGTGTCTTTGAAAATCTGGAACCAGAAGCCGAAGATACTGACTATTGGGCGCTGGACCATGACATGGCATCCGTCACACCATTGAAATTGGACATGACCGACTATGCGTTACTTTCTGATTGCAGGTGAAGCAAGTGGCAACCTGCATGCAACCCGGCTGATAGAGCAACTCAAAATTCAGGATCCGGGCGCGCAGTTCTACTATTACTACCATCCGGAATTGGCATACATGGGATATGTCTCTGTTATCATGCACCTCGGTAAAATACTACATGGCCTCAATGCATGCAAGCAGGAAATCACAACTTGGAAACCTGACTGCCTCATTCTTGTAGATTACCCTGGATTCAACCTGAAAATTGCCGATTTTGCCCACAAAAACGTACACGTCCCTGTCTTTTATTACATCTCTCCAAAAATCTGGGCTTGGAAGGAAAGTCGCATAAATGCAATCCGCCGCAACGTTACGTCCATACTGTCCATACTGCCATTTGAAAAGGAGTGGTATGCACAGCGCAATTATCAAAATGTCAGGTATGTAGGAAACCCATCTGTTGAAGAGATTGACGAATTTCTAAAAAACAAACAGGCTGATTCAATGGCATTTCGCAAAAAACATTGTCTGGACGAAAGACCTATAATAGCAATTTTAGCAGGAAGCAGAAAACAGGAAATAGAATTGAACCTAAGTTACATGGTAAGGGCTGCCTCGTACTATTCCAAGGACTACCAGTTGGTGGCAGCGGTTGCTCCTACCGTTGAGACTTCTCTTATACAAAGAGTTATTGCCAATTATCCCATTAAGGCAATCACGGATGATACCTATCACGTGTTACAACACTCGACAGCAGCACTGGTAACGAGTGGAACTGCAACTTTGGAAACTGCACTGCTGGAAGTACCGCAAGTGGTTTGCTACAGAACCCATTTTCCGCACATTGCCAATATCTTGAGACACATAGTATTGAAAGTCAAATATGTCTCCCTCGTAAATCTGATTGTACAGCGAAGCCTGGTGAAAGAATTGCTTACATCTGACGTTACCATACAGAATATCCAACAGGAACTAGGCCGCATACTGCCTGGTGGCGACAAACGCCAGGAGATATTGACCGGATACAGACTGATGAGAAAGATTTTGGGCAGGCACAACACGACAGAAAATGCTGCGTACCATATCATTTCGCTTATGCAGAGTAACAGATGTCAAAATTCCGCAATAAAATAATTCCTTGTGACTGTTCTTTCCCGTTTAATTTATTATATTTGCACCCGACAAGCATTAAAAGACTTGGTATGAAAAACATATTTACCCTAATCCTGGTTGCTGTTTTTGTATTGGCAACAGTCAGCTGTTCCAAGGAAAAATATGACTTGCTACCTGGTGAAGTACAGCTAAAGAGTACTGATTTCAAGAATGACGACAATATGTCCTACGAGGCTATCACTGTATGGCATGCTGTAATCATTAGCGCACAGAAAGACTTTGAATTTCAGAATTTCGACTATGAGGACATAGACGGGACTACACGCAAGGTGTACAATAGCCCTACTGAGGCGGAGGAAGCTTTTGACAGGTGCGTCGAAAAAAGTTTCGTAAACGTCCAGTCCAAATATAGTCCCGATTTGATTTCCGAGATTATTGCCGCGAGACCGGAGGTAATTTCCGAATATGTATGGTGCAGTGCCTTGGACGAATATACAACGCTGAAATTTGTCGTAGAGCCTACTCTGCCTGAATAACCTGATTTTCTGGCCAATTAACCAAATACACGCACCCAGTTGCCCTGGTAATGGCGGTATATAGCCAGCGAAGATAGTCTTCACCAAGCATCTCGTCGGTCATATATCCTTGGTCAACATAGACATCTTCCCACTGACCACCTTGTGCCTTGTGGCAGGTTACAGCATACGCATATTTTACCTGCAAGGCGGTGTAATACGGATTATTCTTCACGACTTTTATCAATTCACGTTTGTTGCGTATTTCTTGATAATCCTCGCAAACACGTTCGAACATAGTCCTTTGTTGGGACTGGGTCAGTGCCGGAGCATCGGAATGCAGGGCATCAAGAATAACGACCGTATCCAATTCGTCATCGTATTCTCCATCTGCATGATCCAGTAGCCGTAATGTTACGTCAGCAAATCTGAAACCATATAATTCACGAAAATTATGAACCCTTTTCACAATGGCCATCTCGCCATTGGCAATGAGGTATTCTTTTTTGTTTTCATTCATTCCATCGGACAATTCGTCAAACATGACATACTTGTTCTTGGCAATCATTAACATGTCACCTCCCGTCAGTTCTTCCTCATAACATAGAATTCTGCTACGCACTCCTTGGTTGTATATATTGGCACGCTTGTTACTTCGTGTTATGATTATGGTTCCATCCTGTCCGCAGCGACCATAACTATCCTCAAGCGACTCTATCAACTCATTGCCAGGAACTTTTTTAATATCGGGATAACCCAACTGCATTTTAGGCAAGATAACCGCTCCCTGAAGCAAATTCATCCGAAGGCAAGTAGCATTCCAGAGTATACCCGAATCACCTGCCTGACGTACCACCTCGGTTAGCTCGGCATGCATCACGCTCAGCCCATATCCTGACAAGTTTGAAATACTCAAGGCAGGACTTTCGGACTCTCCGACAGGAGGAAGCTGGGCATTATCACCAATTAACATCAGACGGCAACCTTCCGTGCCGTAAACATATTGGATTAAATCATCCAACAGCCGGCCATCTCCAAAAATACTGCCCGAAAGTCCGTCATTGGAAATCATTGACGCCTCATCGACTATATACAAGGTATCCGGATGCAGGTTAGGAACAGGATCGAATATATCCTGGCCAAATACCTTTTGTCTATATATCCTGCGATGTATGGTAGAAGCACGAAAGCCCGAGTAGGAAGCCATCACCTTGGCAGCACGACCGGTTGGAGCCAAAAGGCAAAAACGTTGTCCCAGTTGCTCCAAGGTACGAACCAAGGCTCCAACCAGACTGGTTTTTCCTGTACCGGCATAGCCACGTAGCAAAAAAATACTTTCCATGTCCCTGTCAAGAAGGAAACGACACCACATATCCATAACCGTCACCTGTTCATGGGTAGGCGTATGCGCAAAATTCGCACGAACAAGGGACATTAAATCATTCGTAATCATAAATATTTTAGAAAAAAATCTCCGAATGAAATGATTATTGAATTCTTTTTACTACTTTTGTGTTGCGAATGTACAAAAATAAAACGAAATAAACACATGAAAAAGAAAATTAATGTCTTGCTTGGCATCTGTGCTTTGCTTTTATTATTTATCTGTTGGCGTAGCATTCAGGACGATCAAGATTTCAATGCAACAGTAGAGGCACGTGAAGCAGTGGTAAAGGAGCGTCTATTGCAGATTCGTGATGCCGAGGAAGCATACAAGCAACAGAGCGAAGAAGGCGAATACTGCGCAGACTGGGATGTACTGATTAATTTCATCAAGACTGGAAAGTTGCCGCTCGTGCTCAAGGAGGGAGTTTTGAGTGATGCACAGATGGAAAAAGGTTTGACCGAGACTAAAGCTGCAGCCATCGTACGCAGTGGTAATCAGGCAGAAATTGCAGCCAATGGCCTTGAGGGCTTCAAGCGTGACACCATTTGGACATCGTTGTATGACAGTCTGTATGCGAAGAAGGGTATCTCCCTTCAGACTATAGATTCATTACGATACATACCTTTCGCAGAGGGCGATACTTTTGAGATAGTTGCAATCCCCAACACCACGAAGAGTGGTGCTATCATTCAGGTAATGGAATGTAACGCTCCATTTAAGAGTTATCTGAAAGGTCTTGGCAAGCGTGGTGAACGTATGATTTACAATCGCACCGAAGAAGCTGAAGAAAAGGGTGCATATGCAGGTCTGCGTATCGGTGAAGCAGGTAATGGTTGGAACAACAATGCCGGTAACTGGGAATAAATCGCTTTTAAACTATAGTCTATCCATCCGCCATCATGCGGATGGATTTTCTTTTTATGTCCAAAGCACTGGAAGTGGGAATATTATTCTGCAGGAAGAAATCAAATTGCAGGATGGCGAAGAAGCACACATGGCCTTGGAACGGGGACTGAGCAGCAAGCGTATTTCCGGACACAGTTATGAACGTGTAAACATGCTGGTTGCAACGCATTCCACTCGCCTTCCGCTGGACGAATTCCGACGTGATGATATGCTGGCCGTATATCGCACTGCGTACCACGGTACTACAGCCAAACGCGAAGACATTAGGTTCCAGGTACTTTCCGCATTGGAAGTCGTCGAACTGTTCACCCTCTCTCCACGATTAGAAAGCACACTGCATCAGCACTACCCTGGTGCTGTTATCCAGGGGTTATACGGGACTGTACTACAACATATTTCTGAAACCCAACAGGGAAATACTTTGCCGCTTAGTTTCCATGCAGTATCCTTGTATGACCAAATTTTCATAATTCAGTTGAAGCAGGGACGACTGACATATGCCAATACATTCCAAGCCACCTTGCCGGAGGACCAGTTATATTTTCTCCTGTATATCTGGAAGTTGTTCAACATGGACGCACGCCATGACACATGTATCATGTACAATACTACAAAAGAGTTACTTGCTCTTGTCAGGGAGTTTATTGTTAATGTTCAAGCAAAGACAATTCCTCTGTAGCGTTGTATAGAACAGGAGTGTCAGGTAGTATATAAAACAAATGAGAGTAATTACCGGGAAATATAAAGGACGGCATTTTGACGTACCGCGTACTTTCAAGGCACGCCCTACCACGGATTTTGCCAAGGAAAACCTGTTTAATGTACTGAACGGATACATCAATTGGGAGAAAGAGCCAAAGGGATTGGACTTGTTCGCGGGCACAGGAAGTATCACGTTAGAACTGCTATCGCGAGGATGTTCACGCGTAATCTGTATTGAAAAGGAAAACCTTCACTGCCGTTTCATACAGGGGTTTATAGACAAACTGCATGACACTAATGCAATAGTTGTCCGTGGCGACGTATTCAAATACATCAACACATGTCGGGACAAGTTCGATATTATATTTGCTGACCCTCCATATACTCTGAAGGAAATTCCCGAATTGCCAGACATGATTTTCATGCATGACCTGCTTGCTCAGGATGGCATTCTTATAGTTGAGCATGGCAAAGACCATGATTTCAAAGACCATCCGCATTTTGCAGAACATCGCACCTATGGCAGCGTAAATTTCAGCATTTTCCAATAGATATCGAGCTCTTTTTTCTGTATTTCGCATACTCCTGTCACTCCAAAATGACTGTCCGAGCATGCGAAGGTACTACATTCTGCCACCAAAACCTCCAAAACCTCCTGTGGAGCGACGGTCGCCAGAACCATTGCGGCTACCTCCGGCAGGCAAATCACCAGGCCTAAATTCGGGTCTGTCCCCTGGTCTTCTCATAGCATCACGAGCCTCACGGTTTCCTACAAGATTCAGCTTATATATAATATGGAACATTGCGTATGAATTGATGGCATTGGTTTCCGTATCACTACGCATAGTGGCACTTATGCTGCGCGAAATATTGCTGCGCTGACCTAAGATGTCAAACCATTGTGCACTGATTGTCAGGGCATTATTCTTCAGGAAGGACTGGGATAGTTGTGCGTTCCATATAACCTCGGTCGTATTCATCGTCTCATCATCGTAACCACGACGATACTGTGGTCCGCAATCCATTGAGAGTTGCATGTTCCATGGTGACGTTATAATCAGATTCCCACCATAATTGAAATTCCATGTATCCATATTTGACCTTGTATTCTGGTCATTGCGCGAATGCTGATAGTTAAAGCCACCATGAACGCCGACTTCGACCGAACCGGTCTCGTCCCACTCGGTACGATAGTTGAGTCTTAGACTTTCACCCAGATTTAGGCTCTTGGTTACTGATTTAAGGAGCAACATGTTGTCCTCGGCATATTGGAATAGTCTGGCCATATCCTCGGTGGTTGACGGCAAATCATGCGGACGACCGTCATGATACGCCTTGTTCATCAAATCAATTATATCCAATTTGTTACTGGTAAAACCAACATTACGGTAATAAGAAAGGGCTGTCGTAGTACTGATGTTCCATTTTTTTGCCTTGTCCAATGCCGTATTGAACATGAAATTACCTCCGGCATTCCAGTTACCATCGATATTCATAGGACGACTATAGCGGTTACCCGTTTCTTCGTCATAGAGGCTGGCTGTTGAAGTACTGCGGCTGCTCTGACTGAAATTGAGATTGACACTCCATCCCATCTGCTTCTCGGTCAGGTAAGAATTGTAGAACAACGAAAAACGATTGTTCCAGCTGCTTTCCAAACTGGGATTGCCGATACTGACATTCCTTGGATTGGTATTGTCCATAATATCCAGCATATTGGTCATGGACGGCTGGCTCATACTGCCGTTGTAGCGCACATTAAACTGGCTGGTTTTATTTATCTTATATCTAATATACACACGAGGGGCCCAATTAAAAACATTACGGGTTACCTTTCGTTTAACCTGTGACTTCTCGTAGTCCAAATCTGTTGTCTGTGGTTGGAAGGATATGCCTGCATTCAAGCGCAAATCACTGGCATCGCTGAATTTGCGTGTATAACGGAACATCACCCGTGCATCGTGATTGTACTCGTTATACGTTGCATATTGCGAATTCTGTACATCCCTGATTACCTCCAATATATCTACTCCAGGCATAATACCCAGATAACGCTGTTCGTCCGTTAGATTAGCCAACGTACCTTCGTCTAAATAATCCTGTAGGAGATCATGTAGGTTATACATCCTTTTGTCCGTATTGGAAAACCTGTACTGGAACTGGTAACTGGTCTGTAAACTTAGCTCGCTGGTCAGAGGCTCGGTGTAACTTAACCTGGCATTCACATTCCAACTGGAACTGGGTTGAAGTGTCATGCGATTGGTATAGGTCTGGGCTCCTGTCTTAAAGTAATTGACCAAGGACTCATCCCACCTGCGACTTTTAGTGTTGGAGTAGCGTCCCGCCACATTCAGCGTTATATTACGACCGGACTTACCCAAGCGACGGTTTACTTGTAAGTTTCCGTCAACAGTATTGGTATGTGAGAAAGAGAGTGATTTTCTGATACTACTATTAACCAGAATATCCTTGTATTTAAGTTCTCCATCCTCAGTCATTTCGATATACTCAATAAGAGGGTCTGACATTCCTGCCTTATAAGGATCTGCATCGAAATCTACGGAAATGGACTGGCTGTTACCGTTGCTCTCGGTGTGTGAGAAATTGGGACGAAACAATATATTTGTCATTGAGTCCGGCTGCCATTCTATTCGGATATTGGCATCCAAATTCCAATTATTGGAAAGACCCTCAGATGATGAATTGCTCCATGTGCTGGTACTGCCACCCATAAACGACTCACTATTGGTACGGTTCAGGTTATCGGTGCTCGTACGGCTGAAACGGGCATTACCTCCAATCTTAAGCATACCCGCATTATAGTCTTTTTTTCCATTCTCCCAAGCAAAGTTTACACCCAGCATCTGGCTGCTGGTTATACCGCCGCGACCTCCACGTCCTCCACGTCCTCCTGGCATGCTTGTGTCATTTACATTATTGACACCGCCAATGATGCTAAACTGGTAATTATCCATAAAACGGTTGACATTAGCCTTTGCTATATAACGATCCTTGGTTCCATACGCTCCGTCTAGATTAATCAACCATCCCTGCTTCATTCCTTTCTTTACGGTAAGGTCTAAGACGGTTTCTTCCTCGCCATCATCAATGCCGGTAATACGGCTGTAGTCACTTTTTTTGTCGTATGCCTTAATCTTGTTTATCATCTTTGTCGGCAGGTTTTTCATGGACATCTTGGTATCATTTCCAAAAAACTCCTTGCCATCTACCATAATCTTCTTAACCTCTTTGCCGTTAATGGTTATCTTGCCGTCTTCGTCAACTTCTGCTCCTGGCAGTTTCTTTACAAGATCCTCTAACGCTGCACCCTCGGGCAAACGGTAGGCATCCGCATTATATACGAATGTGTCTGCCTTCATTTCGACCTGTGCAAGACGGGCTACTACGTTAGCCTCCTTCATTATCCTTGCATCATCTGATAAGGATATTACACCTACTGAATGGGGATTGTGCTTTGAAGAAAGAGTAATATTACGGAAAACGCTACTGTATCCAATGTAAGATACCTTGAGAATATAATTACCTGCCGGCACACCCGGAATGGAAAACGAACCGTCTGCCTTGGATGCTGCGCCGCTTACCCTTGTACTGTCGTTTACATTAAGCAATACTGCTGTAGCACCTGGCAGAACATCGCCTGTTGCCTTCTCAGTAACTTTTCCTGTAACACTTATCTTCTGTGCTGTTGCTGTTAAAGTACAGAATAAGGCTATGGCCAATATTATATTACGCATATAAAATAAAAAGGATTGTGATACCCGTTTTTGACAGTATAGTCAGCAAAAGGTTTAATCTGCCGGTCAACACTCCCTGTAATAATCCAGCATCTGCTCAATTTCCGCAATATTGCAAACCTGATTAATCCGGATATCACCTATGCCACCTAATAGTGTAAAGTTTATAGACTCGCCCATATTTTTCTTATCGTGCCTAATAAACTGAATAAGACGGTCATAGTGCTTGCATTCGTAATGGAACTTGCCGTAATATTCTCGGACATAAGCCTCTATTTGGTGGAATACCTGACTAGGGAACCCACATTTTACTACACTGAGATAGAGCTCCATTACCAATCCCCATGCAACAGCATAGCCATGCAGAACAGTATGATTGTCCTCTATGGACATACTCTCTATGGCATGACCTGCCGTATGACCCAAATTCAAAGCCTTACGAATACCTTGTTCCGTAGGATCCTGACCGACAATGCGCTCCTTGACAGCAACGCTACGCGCAACCATCTGTACAAGTTGCCGTTCAAGAGTTACATCACCACCACAGGCTACTGTCGGATTGAATGACAGCAAGCCGTACAAATGATCCTTTCTATCCAAAAGCCCATGCTTTAGCATTTCAGCATATCCTGACAACAAGTTTCCATCGTCTAATGTTCGCAGGAAGTCAGGAGCCAGTAATACAGATTCGCTAAGGTTGAAAACACCTATCTCGTTCTTCAGCCCACCGAAATTGATACCTGTCTTGCCTCCTACTGATGCATCAACCTGCGAAAGTAAAGTCGTCGGGATATTGATATATTTTATTCCGCGCTTAAAAGTACTGGCTGCAAAACCACCTAGGTCGGTGACCATACCTCCGCCCAGATTAATCAACAACGAATGGCGAGTTGCACCGCCCTTCTGCAAAGAATCCCATACATGTATCAGCGACTCTATCGTCTTGTTGTTATCCGTAGCTCCAATTGTAATCATCACAGCGTCTTGCATTACGGGCACATAACTGATCAATGGCCAGCATAACTGCAATGTGGTCGTATCTGTCAAACAGAAAAGCCGGTCAAAACTGACGGCTGATACAGCCTCGGTCAAACGCTCTGGAAGCGAGTCCACCATTATTATTTGTTGTGCTTTCATGATTTTACAGTTATCTCGGCGCCACGATAATAGTGGTGCAAAATATCCAAATATGAACATCCCTGACGGCCCATTACAGCAGCGCCAATCTGACACATGCCTACACCATGTCCCCAACCACGGCCATGCAGTAAAAAACCATCCTGTACCATCTGCACGTCAAAAGCGCTGGATAATAGATGTGTCTTGCTCAATGCCCGGCGAATTTCTAATTCCTTGCCCAAAATCATAGTGTGCAGCGTACCACAAATCCTGATTTTACTGATATGGTAACCCGGACCGCGTTCAACGACTTCCAATGACTTTATCGTACCAAAGTCTATCTTCAATCTTTCAAGTAGCAAATCGTGCAGTTCCTGCTGCGAAATATGTACATCCCAACGGTAAAAATCTGTCGTTTCTCTGTCGTAATCATTCAGTATTTCGCCCAATATCTCACGGTCATCTGTATTGCAGTACGGATCTTCCACACTTTGCAAATATGGTTTAGTTACGTTTTCCCATGCGTATTGAAATTCCTCTGTACGCCCACCACAACATTTGCTGAAACGTGCATCGCATATCTCACCATTATAAGTCAAAATCTGACCGCGTGTAGCCTGAACGGCCTCACGGACCTGAGGCAATGCCGCACGCGTAACTCCCTGATAACGCTGACAATGGTCATCTGCGCATACATCAAATATCGTATGATCCTCGCGGTCATACCATCGCACAATCTCATTCTCTGATTTAGAAAAAGCAAAAGATGGAGACGGTTCCGCACTAAGGTGTTTACGTTTCTCTATCTGAGCATAGAGCCAACTTCTGGATATTACTGCCGAAGCCTTTAGAAACTCCGGATTACAGGTTGCGCTCATCTCGCTGGAAATCACGCTGACCAGATAATCCTCGACCGGAAGGATATTTATTGCCACTATCTGATCCTCGTCCACCATTAATCTGAGTGTCCCCTGGAAAATCTGGGTTTCCTGACGTTCCCAATGAAATTTTGCACCTATAGTAACACCGTGCAAACTGAACGTTCCTTTCTCATCAATAGGTGTGAACACAAGTTCGCGATATAGCTGTCCTTTCCACCGCAGAGACCCGTCCTCGAGCATGACCTGCTGACTTCCTGCGACATTCTGCCCCTTTGCTGTATATTCACCATTAAGCACAAAATCTATTGATTCGCCATGCATTATACCCACGGAGACCAGATTGTCATTATTCGACCCATTCTCAATGGGCTGTGCATAAAGACTATCCTGTCTGGATTTATGTTCGGTATTATTTTCATTATCTGAAACAGTCCTAATAACAGGCTCCAGTTCATCGAACGTCATTGTGACTTCCTGCAAAATAGAGGCGGCACGTTCCGGTGTAAGAGTCCTAAAATCCTCTTCACGCGGAGTTATCAACAGCCCACACATGTCCAATGCACCGGGAGAGACCATGTACTCGTCCTCTCCGGTGCCATAACAGTCGGGACGATGTTTCTTGCGAGGGAAAATCAGGGTTATTATCTCGTCCTCACGCTCAGCACCACAATTCTGTCTCCAGGAAACAAGATTCATCCTTGGCTCATCCTCGCCTTCTATGATGGGTAAGGCCTTGTATATGCGCTGACACAGAATGTTATCAGGCTCTGCAGGCAGTGAACGTATCACAAATACAGGACAAACATATCCCTCCAATATATATAACCCACATCTCTCACCGGTATCACCAGCTTCAAGCATAACAGCCGCCTGAACACCCGTCACGGGGTATATTTTCTTTAGATGGCTCTCGTACATCTTCCAGTCACGCTCTAAAGGAACCACTCCACGACTTCCAGACTGCAAATGCATGTGATCCGGACACGATGCCCCACAGACCGGACCATTATAGAAGACTATCTGACCTGGCATATTCCATGCCATGTTTCGCATAGTACCGAAATGGCTCCATATGCTCTGCTTGATATGACGTCGTGCTGATATAGTAAAGTGTTGCGGCAATATTGGAAATGGATTCACGAGAATCTGATAATGTTTCGCGGTCATCAGCGAATGCTGCTCTAACGGACGATTACGGTCACAGAGAAAACACGGGCGCGATTCTATCGTCTTCCTGTCAATATTGGCACCGGTTGATACCATTCGCGCAGGATTCCACTGGCAAGCCAGACGGATTTCCCGCACTTTGTCTCTATCTGACGTAATGCTCTCAACTATCAATTCCCGCGTCTGTACATTCTCCAGATCACGATAGCGCTGTGACGTTTCCTCCCAGCCAGCTAACTCTCTTTCAAAAAAAAACTCGACTTCCTCTGCAGAAACCTTGTGCTGCCACTTCTCGTTCAATTGTCTGCGAGCTTTTATCTCAGACGTACGCAACTGGTCCTTGTACAGGTTATTGGCATTTATCCTGTCCTGACTGAGGGCCGCATCGCTGTTGCCATCCCAACGACGACATAGATACAGTTCGTCGTATATACGACCAATACGGTAGCGACGGCTTATCATCAACCCCAGGGCATAATCTTCACCGTACGAAGTATTAGGAATCTGAATCTCTCTCAACACCGGAGTATAGAATGCGCGTGGCGCACCCAGACCATTTATACGTAAGGCGTTGTTTCGACCGTTCTGAGGTGTCCACTCCCTGTGGTCAATCAGTCCGGGAGGCAAAGTTTCCAATTGAAAATTGCACATACGGTACGACCCTATTACCATTGCAGCATTATCCTGGTAAAACTTATCTACAATTCGTTGCAACGTATCTGGGCCACTGTACAAATCATCACTGTCCAACTGAACGACAAACCTGCCTACTCGCTCATCATGCACAGCACGATTCCAGCACCCGCCTATACCCAAGTCACTGCATTCAGGTATAATATGTATTACACGGCTGTCATCCGCGTAGCGACCTATAATCTCTGTCGTACCATCCGTACTGCCGTTATCAACTACCATCAGATTGAATTCAAAGGTTGTCTCCTGCCTCAGCACGCTTTCTATGGCATCCGCTATAGTCCTTGCCCTATCTTTCACAGGTATGATAACGGTAGCCTCGACTACAAAGTCCGAAGTTGCGTCAAAATCAATAGTATCAAACTCACTGGGGTGCAGATATGCATTAATTGCACGCAGATGCCTTGTCGCAGCTCGCTCCATTTCCACTTGACGTGCGCGATTACGAGGATCAACATAATCAAATTGTTTCTGTCCCGACAGGCGCATATCATTCTCTACCTCGGTATATAGGAACTCCTTGATATGCAATGGCACGCTCTTGCGACTTACATATAGACGCAAGTCATAAAATGCAGCAAAGTTGTAATGATGTGCTGTTTCATCCTCGGCATATCGTTTCAAGATTTCTGTCTTGAACAGCAGGACACTGCCCATTTGAAAATCATCACGAATACTGCCTTCCTGGTAATCTATCAACGGCATGGAGTCACGCTTACCATCGGGAGTAATTATATAATGATCTGCAAAGGACATGTCTGCGCCATTGTCCTGGGTCACCGTTAACATGCGCTCCAAAGCATGATAGCCCAGACGCAAAGTATCATATTTGGTGTAGATTAGGGTATATGGTGCATGAGCAAGCGAGGCAATATGCCTAATGGTACGTGTATCACCTATACTATCCGAAATATGGTACACATTATCTACAAGAGACTCCTTTTGCAACTCTTCCTCCGTAGCTGCGCCATGCGACACGTCAACCCATGGAATAAAACAATCTACCATTCTAATATACATATTTAATTTGTGGACAAAAATACAAAAAACGACGATAAATCAGAAACTTTCACAACAAAAATCCTAAATTTGCACCGTGAAGATATATATTTTCAATCCTGAAAACGACATGGCTCTTGCCAATGGAACACCAGGCTATACCCCGCCTGCCAATATTCGAGCATACAGGCAGGCTAATTGGCGTCTGCCGGAAAAATGGGCCTTGCCCGAAGATATTGTCTGGGACGGAGAGACAATGTTTGACAACTTAGGAATACCTTCCGACAAAGATTTTGAGATAGTTCCATGGGGGTGGTCTCCTGCTATAGTACACCAGTTACAGCTTGCCGGGTTTCCTGCTGACAAAATGCCTTCTGCCCAATGGATTCAGAAGCTCCGCATTCTCTCTGGTCGTCAAACTACAGTTTCCATACAACGCCAGTTGGGAATAGAAGCGTACGTCTGTCACACTATTGACGAGATAACGGCCATCATCCAAAGCCATCCGGAACGCGAATACATTATGAAGTCGCCATGGAGTTCCAGCGGTAAAGGATTGATGAGTCCTCGGAATGCAAACTGGCGAGGCTGGACACACCGCATCTTGAGACAGCAGGGAGACGTAATTCTCGAACGCAAACTGGACCGTGCACAAGATTTTGCGATGGAATTTTTTATAGACAGAAAACACAATATCAAATACATAGGTCTGTCGCTGTTTGCTACCGATGAATACGGTCATTATCTGCGCAATATTACGGGTAATGTCACCCATGCCCTTGACAGTGTACTGGAATGGTATCTGACAAACCTACCCCGCATTGCCCCCTGGTATCATGGTCCTGTTGGTGTTGACATGCTTATCACCACCAGCGGAGAAATATGCCCATGCATCGAAATCAACTGGCGCATGACAATGGGAATGGCATCCCTTTTATAGCGTTTTTCCACATTTTTCCCTATTTTCCTTTGCCGTTTCAGCAAAATACATTACCTTTGCACCCGCTAAGCCACAAAGGCAAGCAAACAGGCTGACTCGCTAGCTCAGTAGGTAGAGCACTTCACTTTTAATGAAGGGGTCTCGGGTTCGAACCCCGAGCGGGTTACCATAGAAAAAGAGAATGTAGGCTTATGATATCTCATACAGTTTATATTCTTTTTTTCTTTCTACAAAAAACTGACAACGATGAAACAATTTTATCAGCTCGCCACCTTAATTGCAAGCAACATGGCGCTTATCGTAGTGGCAGTTTCTTTAGTTTCGCTATTTATTCCGTCATCATTTATCTGGATATCAACATCTGCAATCACCCCCATGATAGGAGTGGTCATGTTCGGGATGGGACTTACCTTGAGGGCATCTGATTTCAAACCGGTACTGATGCACCCACGGGAAATTGTGATTGGCGAACTTGCACAATTCATTATAATGCCGGCAACAGCTTGGCTGTTGTGCAAATGCCTGCATCTGCCATTGGAACTGGCCCTTGGTGTAATTCTCGTCGGATGCTGTCCTGGGGGAACAGCCAGCAATGTTATATGCTACCTCGCTAATGGTGACGTTGCACTCAGCGTCGCAATGACAGGTGTATCCACATTGGTTGCGCCAATAGCCACACCTGCGTTGGTATTTATTCTTGCCGGGAAAGAGGTTGATATTAATATTATCGGAATGTTTGCAAGCATAGTTCAGGTTGTCATAATCCCAATAGTCGCAGGAATTGCGCTGAACCATTACTTCAACAATCTCTGCAAGCAGATTACACCTTTTCTGCCTATGGTATCAACAATTACCATTGCGTCTATTATTGGGATTATCGTGTCTCACAACGCACAAAACATTATTTCGTGTAGCCTGCTGGTTGCATTAGCTGTAATTCTGCATAATCTACTGGGTCTGACACTAGGATATACAGTATCGAGCATTATGCGCCTACCCCATGACAAGCGCACTGCCATCAGTATCGAAGTCGGCATGCAGAACTCGGGACTTGCAACATCGCTCGCAACAACTCATTTTGCCTTTTTCCCAATGGCAGCAATCCCGGGTGCCATCTTCTCGGTATGGCATAATATCTCCGGCAGTATAGCTGCGCACATATTGAGAAGATAGCACATTTCGGATGCTTTTATAGGTAATTTGGACGATTTTTATTATCTTTGCATGGAATTTTATAGTAAAACTGACGTATGATATTGTCAATGACCGGTTACGGCAAAGCTTCTGCCGCATATCAGGAAAAAAAAATTACTGCTGAAATAAAGTCTCTGAACAGCAAGGCTCTAGACCTGTCCACTCGAATAGCATCGTGCTACCGTGAAAAAGAGATGGAAATCCGTTCTATGATTTCTGCAGCATTACAGCGGGGAAAGGTTGATTTCGCCTTATGGGTTGAGCGTGACGAGACTGCGGTAACGGCAACAATAGACGGAGCCATGGCAGCAGGATACTACAAGCAGATTTGTCAAGTATCGGAGGAGAGGGATATTCCGCTACCCAAGGACCCGTGGGCTTTAATCATGCGCATGCCTGACGTAATAAGCAGTCAGGAACGCAAAGAAGAGCTGAGTCCCGAAGAGTGGGAAATTGCTGCAAATGTTATAGAGGAAGCTGTAAACCAGTTGATTGATTTCCGAACTCAGGAAGGCGAAGCGTTGTCAAGGAAATTCGATGGAAATCTGGATTCAATAGCTTCTCTGTTAATGAGTATCGAACCATGGGAAAAGTTACGCACCGAAAAGATTCGCCAACGTCTGACAGATGCCCTCTCGTCAATCCCCGAAGTAGAATATGACCGCGGTCGCCTGGAGCAGGAAATGATTTTTTACATCGAGAAACTGGATATAAACGAAGAGAAGCAGCGACTGGCCAACCACTTGGAATACTTTAGGGAAACAATGGCAGGAGAACCAGGACAGGGCAAAAAACTTGGGTTTATCGCCCAAGAAATGGGTAGAGAGATAAATACCACAGGATCCAAGTCCAACCAAGCTGAGATGCAAAAAATTGTTGTCCGCATGAAGGACGAACTGGAACAAATTAAGGAACAGGTATTGAACGTTCTGTAATATGAGGGGAAAGTGTCTTATTTTTTCCGCACCCTCGGGTAGTGGGAAAAGCACAATTGTAAAGTGGCTCATGGACGAGCATCCCGAGTTGAGGATGGCGTTCAGCATAAGTGCCACGTCACGCTGTCCCAGATGCAATAACGGTATCATGGAGCAAGATGGTGTGGAGTATTTCTTCCTTACCCCTGAGCAATTCCGCAGCAAGATTGATGCTGGTGAATTTCTGGAATATGAGGAAGTGTACAAGGATCGTTTCTACGGCACGCTACGTTCCCAGGTAGATTGTCAGTTAGAGAAGGGCATCAACGTTGTTTTTGACATTGATGTAAAAGGAGGCATAAACATCAAACATCAGTTTGGTGAGAATGCTATGAGCCTGTTTATCCAACCGCCTTCAATCGATGAATTACGCAGTAGGCTTGAAGGGCGTGGGTCAGACTCAGCCGACCAAATACAGACGCGCCTGGACAAGGCTGAATATGAGATGACCTTTGCGCCGCAGTTTGACCATGTCGTAGTGAATGACAATCTGGAAGAGGCCAAGGCAGAAACGCTGAAACTAATCCGTAATTTTCTGAACTTATGGCAACAATCCTGAGCATAGAAACAAGTACCCAGGTTTGCAGTGTCGCTGTGGCCGAAGATAATCATGTAATTTACCACGAGGAAGATTTTGACGGACCTTCGCATGCTGTGAAATGTGGTGTTTTTACACAAAATGCATTAAGTTTTGCAGAAAGTCACGCTATTCCGTTGGATGCGGTGGCTGTAAGCGAGGGACCTGGAAGTTATACAGGACTGCGTATCGGAGCAAGCATGGCAAAAGGCGTTGCCTACGGACGGAATATCCCACTGATAAATATCCCGACACTTGAACTGATGTGTGTACCGGTATTGCTCTACCATGAGGAGATTCCCGAGGATTCGTTGCTGGTACCGATGATTGATGCACGTCGTATGGAAGTATATGCAGCAATCTACGACATATCCCTGCATTGTATCCGTAATATTCAGGCTGATATAGTGGATGCAGAAACATACATTGACTATTTGGAGCGTAGGCCTGTGATTTTCTTTGGCAACGGCTCGACAAAATGCGGGGATATCATAGCACACCCTAATGCGATGTTCATTCCTGATATCAACCCGTTAGCTTCCAACATGGCGCCGTTGGCAGAACAAAGGATACGCAGTGGACGTATTGCTGATACAGCATATTTTGAACCTTATTACCTGAAGGATTTTCAGGCAACAAAACCTAAAAAACTGATATGAGTGAGATAGACTATAATACCGGGCGTCAGGCAATGGTAATGACTGAATACGGACGTGTTGTACAGGACATGGTAAAATACTGCATAGGTATCAAAAATCGCGAAGAACGGCAGCAATGTGCACAGGCAATAGTTGCCGTAATGGCTAATGTATCACAGGAAAAACTGGCAAATGTTGATGTACAGCAGAAACTGTGGAATCATCTGGCCGTAATCAGCGACTTTCAGTTAGATATTGACTATCCTGTGGAAATAATCAAGAAGGAGGATATTGAAGCACATCCTACTCCAATGACCCTCCCACAGAGCAAGATACATG
Organism: Prevotellaceae bacterium UBA6974; assembly: GCA_002450165.1. Classification (GTDB taxonomy): domain Bacteria; phylum Bacteroidota; class Bacteroidia; order Bacteroidales; family Bacteroidaceae; genus Physcousia. Next base: position 67,442 of record DJYQ01000028.1, read on the forward strand.
CACGCTTTTACGGGCGGATTCTGGAACAAGCCTTGGACACACTGTCCCAAATGCCTGAAGGCGAGGAGCGAGACGCTTTGACATGCAAGGTAGCAAACCAAATGAAACAAAGTCTCTTCACATGGAATCCGGATGCCATGAGTGAAGACAAAGTCGTGCGTGACATTCAGGAATATAGTAATGACTCGGTTGCAGGTGCCTTGGATGGTCATCAGTTTGCTCCATTACAGACGGTAAGCACCAATATAAACAGAAAAAAGAAATAAACTGATAACCTGAAAAAATCGCTATATGGCATCATTTATCATTGAAGGCGGACATCCTCTGAAAGGCGAGATTACGCCACAGGGGGCTAAAAATGAAGCGCTCCAGGTGCTGTGTGCAACCCTACTGACCGGAGAACCTGTTCGCATCAAGAATATTCCTGATATCGCAGATGTGAATAACCAGATACGCTTACTGGAAGACGTTGGAGTTAAGATTACCCGTAACGGAAAGGGAGACATAACGTTTCAGGCTGACGACGTAAATCTGGAGTATCTGGAGAGTGACGAGTTCCTGCAACGCTGTTCACAATTGCGAGGTAGCATTCTGTTCATCGGTCCTCTGATAGCTCGATTCGGACATGCGATGATAAGTAAGCCCGGAGGAGACAAGATTGGGCGCAGAAGACTTGACACTCATTTTCTGGGTATAAGAAAACTGGGGGCTGAGTTCATATACGACAGCAAAAGAGGTGTCTTTGATATACGTGCACAGAAACTGAAAGGCTCGTATATGCTTCTGGACGAAGCCTCGGTAACTGGTACTGCCAACATCATAATGGCTGCTGTACTGGCAGAAGGAACAACAACAATCTACAACGCCGCCTGTGAACCATATTTGCAACAGTTATGTCACATGCTTAATTCCATGGGGGCACAAATAAGTGGCATTGCATCAAATCTTCTGACAATTGTAGGCGTAGAACGCCTGCATGGTACGACTCACACCATTCTACCCGACATGATTGAGGTCGGTTCGTTCATAGGAATGGCTGCAATGTGTGGGGAAGGTGTGCTGATACGTAATGTCAACTACCGACAACTGGGCATAATACCCGATACATTTCGCAGACTGGGCATAACAATCAATATACAGGGAGACGACATTTTTATTCCCAAGCAGGAGCATTATGAGATAGAGTCTTTCCTGGACGGCTCGTTCATGACTATTGCGGATGCTCCGTGGCCGGGACTTACACCCGACCTGCTTAGCGTACTGCTGGTTGTTGCAACACAGGCAAAGGGAAGCGTGCTGATACATCAGAAAATGTTTGAAAGCCGACTGTTCTTCGTTGACAAACTGATTGATATGGGAGCCCAGATTATCCTGTGTGACCCCCATCGCGCTGTGGTTGTCGGCCATAACAAGGATTTCCAACTGCATGGCGGACGCATGACAAGTCCCGATATCCGTGCAGGTATCGCCCTGCTTATTGCCGCCATGAGTTCAACGGGTATCAGCCGCATCGACAATATTGGGCAGATTGACCGTGGATACGAGAACATAGAGTCCCGCCTTAATGCTATTGGTGCAAAGATTACCAGAGAAGAATGACTGGAGAAATATACAAGATAGGCACACTGACCCGTACGCACGGCGTACGTGGAGAAATCTCCATGTCATTTACCGATGATGTGTGGGACAGGGTCGAGGCCAACTATCTGTTCCTAATGGTTGACGGGTTGCCCGTTCCGTTTTTCCTGGAGGAATGGCGATTCCGCAATGATACCACAGCCCTTCTCAAGTTTCAGCACATCGATGATGCAACACGTGCTCAGGAATTTATTGGATGTGATGTATATTTCCCTCAGTCACTGACTCCAGCTACTGACGGGAACACCACATACACATGGAGACAATTTACCGGCTGGCTGGTCAACGACTGCAATGCTAGCAACATCGGGGTAATCGACAGAGTTGATGACAGCACGGCAAATACTCTGTTTGAAATAGACGGCACACTTATCCCAGCGGCTGAACCTTTGATAGAACGTATCGACCCAAATACGAGAACTATATATATGAAGATTCCCGAAGGATTATTCGAACAATGAAACGCAAACTATGCATATTAGGATCCACAGGATCCATAGGAACCCAGACACTGGATGTAATACGTGGGCACAGCGACCTGTTTGAAGCATACGTGCTTACCGCAGGACACAATGCCGACCTTCTTATCCGACAAGCCCGTGAATTTCTACCTGCCACAGTCGTAATTGCTGACGAAAGTCAATACCAGAAAGTCAGTGAAGCACTGGAAGACCTACCAATTCAGGTTTATACCGGAAGCGAGGCTCTGTGCCAGGTTGTTGCCATGGAACCCGTGGATATAGTATTGACCGCACTGGTAGGATTCAGCGGTCTGAAACCCACAATTGCCGCAATCAAGGCAGGCAAGCCCATTGCCTTGGCAAACAAGGAAACACTGGTAGTCGCTGGCGAACTGGTTACTGCTTTGTGTAAGGAATATCATGTTCCGTTGCTACCTGTTGACAGCGAGCACTCTGCCATATTCCAGAGTTTGATGGGTGAAAACAGCGAAATTGAAAAGATCATTCTTACCGCAAGCGGAGGTCCATTCTGGCAAATGAGTCTGGACGAAATGAAGGATGTCACGGCTGCTCAGGCACTGAAGCATCCCAACTGGGACATGGGAGCCAAGATAACAATCGACTCTGCCAGTATGATGAACAAGGGATTTGAGGTAATCGAAGCCAAATGGCTATTTGACGTCGAACCTGCCCACATTCAGGTCGTAGTTCATCCTCAGAGTATACTTCACAGTGCCGTCCAGTTCCAGGACGGGGCTGTCAAAGGACAAATGGGCACCCCTAACATGCGAGTTCCTATACAATTTGCAATATCCTTCCCAAAACGGCTGAAGAGCCCGTTTCCACGTATTGACTGGTGGGATTTAAGAGAGCTGACTTTCGAGAAACCTGATTTGAATCGTTTCCCCTGTCTTGCTTTAGCTTACGATGCCATTAGCATGGGAGGAAATGCTGCCTGCGTACTAAATGCTGCCAACGAAATTGTCAACCTTGCTTTCCGACAAGGTCGTTGCAGTTTCCTGCAAATGGCAGAAATCATCCAAAAAACACTGGAACATGTATCCCATATCAAGGCACCGACACTGGAAGACTATCTGGAATGTGATGCTGAAGCCCGGAACGTGGCCAAGGAACTTATATTTTAATAACCGATGGATTATAAAAAACAATAATGGATCTGAATCTTATTCTTATCAAGGCATTACAGCTTGTTTGCTGCTTGAGTTTTTTAGTAGTGCTTCACGAGGGAGGTCATTTCTTCTTTGCCAAAATAAGTGGAGTTAAAGTTGAAAAGTTCTACCTGTTCTTCAATCCCTATTTTCACCTGTTTTCAACTCGCGACAAATGGTTTACGCGTATATTCCCTTATTTCAAGGACAACGAAACCGAGTACGGCATAGGCTGGATTCCATTGGGTGGATACGTGAGTATTGCAGGTATGGTGGACGAAACCAAAAATGCCAAAGACATAGGGACAGAAGTTCACGACTACGATTTCAGTTCCAAACCTGTCTGGAAGCGTTTTCTTATTATGTTCGGAGGTGTCCTTGTCAATTTCATAACCGCATTGGTCCTGTATTCTGTAGTAATGTACACATGGGGCCAGGATATTATTCCTATGCGCAATATCCAGAGCGGTCTGGTATATAGCCCCCAGGCAAAAGAAATAGGCTTCCGCAATGGTGATATACCCATCAGGACTGACGGCAAGGAAATTGAGGGATTCTCGGGAGCATTAATGGCTGAGATATCCGAGGCAAAGACTGTTACAGTTCTACGTAAAGATGTTTCTAACGAAGGACATAGTACAGAAGTTGACATTGTAATGCCAGAAGGCGGCGTCAGTCTGTTGGAGATGATGCATAATCCCAAGTTCCTGGCTCTGCCAATCCCAACAGTCGTAGGCGAAGTTGCACCTGATATGCCAGCCGAGGTAGCAGGCATTAAGCCCGGTGCATTAATTCAGAGCATCAATGGCGACACACTTACCGATCAGAGTGACGTACAAATACTGATGGCATCACTCAAGGATATCCTTGCCAGCAAGGAATGCACCGCCCAAGACAGCGCTTATGCCATGACGCTTACGGCTGTAGTCCTGCAAAAAGGCGAAGTCTCACCTGATACCGTAACCATGCATCTTACAGACAAGATGCAGATGGGTGTAATATGGGATACCAGACATTTACTGAATATCAAGACACAACATCTGGATTACAGCTTGCTTAGCAGTATTCCGGCAGGATGTGCGTACGGATGGGAAACACTGGCCAACTATGTAAGTTCGCTAAAATACCTGTTTACACGTGAGGGAGCTGAGAGTGTTGGCTCATTCATCACAATCGGAAGTATCTTCCCCGACGCATGGGACTGGCAACGTTTTTGGAATCTGACAGCTTTTATCAGCATTATTCTGGCCGTAATGAACATACTGCCTATTCCGGGACTGGACGGTGGACATATAGTGCTCCTTCTGTACGAAGGTATCACAGGGCACAAACCTTCACCCAAGTCGATGGAAATCATCGAAAAGGTCGGCATAACAATACTATGCGCCCTTATGATTCTCGCAATGGGTAATGATATAGTTAAGTTTATACTTTAAGGATTATACTCTCAACGTGGGATCGTTCTCCAAGAGCCATTCTGCAATCTGAACAGCATTCAAGGCTGCGCCCTTCTTAATCTGGTCGCTTACAAGCCAGAATGCGATACCGTTAGGATTGGACAAGTCCTTTCGAATGCGTCCAACATAAACGTCATCACAATTCTCGTGAAACAAAGGCATCGGGTAAATTCTATTCTCTGTATCATCCTCCAGCTGCAATCCCTGCCCGTTCCTTACTGCTTCCTTGAACTCTTCCACACTGACTGGACGTTCGGTCTCTGCCCAAACGCTCTCGCTATGACAGCGCAACGACGGGACACGTACACACATCGCCGAACAGTCTGCATCAGTATGCATTATTTTCTTGGTCTCGTGGTACATCTTCATCTCCTCCTTGGTGTAACCGTTATCCGTAAACACGTCTATTTGAGGAATCACGTTGAAGGCTAACTGATAGGCAAACTTCTCGACGGTTGGCTTTTCGCCCGCCAACACCTGACGATACTGCTCGTACAACTCCGCCATCGCAGCAGCACCGGCACCACTGGCTGCCTGATAACTTGACACATGAATACGCCTGATATGACTTATATCCTCCAATGCCTGTAGCGCAACGACCATCATAATTGTCGTACAGTTGGGATTGGCAATAATGCCACGGGGGCGATTCAAGGCATCTGCAGCATTGCATTCGGGAACCACCAACGGAACATCCTTGTCCATACGGAAAGCACTGGAGTTGTCTATCATGATAGCACCATGCTTGGTTATAGTTTCAGCAAATTCCTTGCTGGTCCCTCCACCTGCGCTGGTAAATGCAATATCTACCCCCTTGAAATCATCATTGTGCTGCAGAAGTTTGACCTCAACCTCCTTACCACGGAACATATATTTTTTACCTGCACTGCGCTGACTGCCAAACAGCAACAACTCATCTACCGGAAAATTTCTCTCATCCAACACACGCAGGAACTCCTGTCCTACTGCACCACTTGCACCGACAATGGCTACCTTCATATTCTGATTTACGTTATGTGTAATAATTTTGGCGCAAAATTACGGAAAATTCATTAAATATGGCGATGCACAATAATGTTTTTTGCGCAAAAAAGAATATCTTTGCAAGCAAATATCCCGTATGCACAACCTTTTAACCATAATACCGCAAAATCCGGCACTTGTCACTGACAACACATGGATATTCTTTCTGGTTCTGGTTATCATATTGTGCACACCCATTCTGTTGCGCCGCCTGCACATTCCGCACATCATAGGACTGATACTGGCAGGTGTAGTCATCGGACATTACGGATTTAACATTATAGAACGCGACCGCAGCTTCGAAATATTTGGGCAAGTAGGAATCTATTTCATAATGTTTCTCGCTGCCCTGGAACTTGACATGGGCAGCGTAAAACAGTATGGCCGACTGGGATTGCAATTCGGAGCCATCACCTTTCTGATACCTTTCTGCATGGCCGTTGCCGCATCCCACTACCTGTTAGGATTCGGACTGATAACCTCGCTTCTGATAGGCTGCATACTTGCCTCCCACACCTTGGTTTCATATCCCATCGTAGGCCGCTTCGGTATATCACGGCATCCAGCTGTCATAGTCTCGGTAGTAGCAACCGCTGTTGCGCTGTTTGCCGCATTGCTGGTACTGGCCGTTGCCGTCGGTATGATCAACAACACCGGTTGGCAATTTTGGGCATGGTTTACCATAAAATGCGCAGCATACGGCAGCTTCATAATCATTGCCTATCCCCGTCTTGGACGCTGGTTCCTGCGACGTTTCCAAGACAGCACCATGCAGTTCCTGTTCATACTGACACTTGTCTTTCTGAGTGCAGCACTTGCCGAGCTTGCAGGACTTGCAGGACTCTTGGGAGCATTTCTTGCGGGCTTGGTAATCAGCCGTCTGATTCCACGTACATCACCACTGAAATCATACATCAGTTTCGTCGGCAACGCCCTGTTCATTCCATATTTCCTGATTGGAGTCGGAATGCTGATTGACGTCCGGGTAGCCTTTGCAGACATCCATACCGTCTGGATTATACTGGTCATGGTCATTGTAGGCACACTCGGCAAATGGATAGCATCACTGGTCATGGCCTTTATTTCACCCAATCTGCGTGGCGGAGGAAGCCTGATGTTCGGACTGACCAGTGCCCATGCAGCAGGTGCATTGGCTATCGTAATGATAGGCACAGACCCAAAAATCAATCTGATGGATGCCTCGATACTGAACGGGACCGTGATGCTCATCCTTTTCTCATGTATCATAAGTAGCTTTGCCACGAACTCAGGCGCACGCAGTCTGACACTTCGTACTATGGATACAGAAATCAACCAAGGATCGTATCATGGCAAATGCCTGGTAACATATAGCCAGAATGACAGCGTTGACTCCATGACCCAGTTGGCCATGCTCATCCGCAACCCGAATGTAGCAGACAGCCTGATGGGACTTACCGTAACCTATGACGATGAAAGCGGCGAGGAATCTTATCGCAACAGTCAGCAAATGCTCGAGAAAGCACAGAGCATTGCAACAGCCGCTGAAGTGCGTATGGATATTCTCTCGCGCATGAGCAACAATATAGCCGGAGGCATCCTGCATACAATTCGCGAGTATGATTGCGGTGAGACCATAGTCTGCCTTACCGACCGCACAACCGGAATGCCCAAGTCCAGCCTTGGCACTATTATAGACAACGTAATCGAAGGAACCAAGCGCGAAATCATGGCAGTCCGATGTATTGTGCCACCAGGAACCCTTAACCGCGTGATTATAGCCATTCCACAAAAAGCCGAATACGAAGCTGGCTTCTATAAATGGCTCGAACACATCTGCCGTATGGGTGAGCAACTTGACTGCCTTCTTCAGTTCCATGCAAACACAGACACACTTCCCTACATACGGACATATATGCACGACAACCACAATCTATTGCGTGCCACATATAACGAAATGAACCTCTGGACTCAGATACTGCCTCTGTCCCAACAAGCAGGCAGTGATGACATGGTGGTATTTGTAGTCGCCCGTCCGGGATTCATTTCATATAAGAGCGTTTTCTCCGGTCTGCCGTTGCAGATTCACAGATACTTCAGCCACACCAGTGTCATGATTCTATACCCCGACCAGTGGGAATAAGATGTATTTTGACCAGATATGAAAAAATGATTAAGATAAGCGGAATAACCAAGAGTTTCGGCAACCTTCAGGTACTGAAGGGAATTGACCTGAAAATTGCCAAAGGTGAGATTGTCAGCATAGTCGGACCCAGTGGAGCTGGCAAGACCACTCTGCTTCAGATAATGGGCACACTGGACAGCGCCGACAACGGACAGATCGAACTTGCCGGACAAGACATAACCCGGTTAAGCCAGAAGAAGCTGGCACAATTCCGCAACAAACACATAGGATTTGTATTCCAGTTTCACCAGCTATTGCCCGAATTCACTGCATTAGAAAATGTAATGATGCCTGCATTCATTGCAGGAAATGGGAAGCAGGTATCGCGCAAACGTGCCATGGAACTGCTGGAATTCATGGGACTTAGCGACAGAGCATCCCATAAACCAAACGAACTGTCAGGAGGAGAGAAACAACGTGTGGCTGTTGCACGCGCATTGATGAACAACCCAGATATAATTTTTGCTGACGAGCCCTCCGGTTCACTTGACACACAAAACAAACAAGAACTGCACAGACTGTTTTTTGACCTGCGCAAACGTTTCGGTCAGACCTTCGTCATTGTCACACACGACGAGGATCTGGCAATGACAACTGACCGTACCATACACATGATAGACGGTGTAATTCCTGACGACAACAAGGAAAATGGAAACGAGAATGAATGGGATTAAACAAGATGCAACCCATCAGACTGAATTGTAATCAGCCTTTGTCTGTATAAATCTCCGACAGCCTTCTTGAACACCTTCTTGCTTACACCGAAAATTGACGATATTTCCTCGGCAGGCGACTTGTCACACACTGGCGTATAGCCTCCGTTCTTACGTATATGCTCTAGCAGAGCGGAACTGAAATCCTCAACTCCCTTATGTCCTGGTTTCTGTAGGATAAGGTCTATTTTACCATCCTCACGCACCTTGCTGATATATGCACGCGTAGTATCACCCGCATGTAATTCACGAAAAATCTGTGAATCGTACAACAAGCCAGCAAAAGTATTGTTTACGATAACCTTGAAACCCAAATCGGTTTTTTGCCAGACAAGACACTCCACCTCGTCCCCCACACGTGGACGCTGACTGTAATCATAAGCATCGCTGTCCAACGGATTTATCAGCCATCTCTCGACCTTGGCGCTGGCAATGATACGATAAGTCTCAGGATCGAGATGTACATGCACTACATACCTGCGACCTTTCTGCATCTTCTGCTTCTGCTCCCGGAAAGGAACAAACAAATCCTTCTGTAACCCCCAATTGAGAAAGGCCCCGAAATTGTTGACCCAGGCAACCTCGAGACAAGCAAATCCGCCTACCTCAGCCAAAGGCTGACGCATAGTGGCTATCAGTCGTTCTTCCTGATCCAGATATACGAATACAGGTATGACGTCCCCTACTCCTCCATCAGGAATTTCCAATGCCTTTTGACTAAGGTCATCCAGCACCTCTCCCTTTGGTAACAGGATTTCCTCGCGATGACCTCGTACAGCTCCTGCCAGATAATAACCAAATTCCACCTGTTTTACCAGCGGTAACAGGTTGACACGCCCCAATTCTATCTCAGGAAGGTTGTTGTTTATTTCCATTTTATCTTAAAAGAAGCGTGCTACCCTTTGGGGCAGCACGCTGTTGTTCCTTGTTTTAAGAAAGAAGGATATGATTAATCCTCCTTCATAGCAACGCGCTTCTCAGCAATACGTGCCTTCTTACCAGTCAGGTTACGCAGGTAGTACAACTTAGCACGACGTACCTTACCAACCTTGTTCACAGTAATACTCTCGATAGCAGGAGACTCCAGTGGGAAAATACGCTCCACACCAACCGTGCCAGACATCTTACGGACAGTGAAACGCTTCTTCTCACCATGACCGGCAATCTTGATTACCACGCCACGATAGAGCTGTACACGCTCCTTGTTACCTTCGACAATCTTGTAAGCCACAGACACTGTGTCACCGGCCTTGAAAGAAGGATGACTCTTACCCGTAGCAAATGCTTCTTCAGCAATCTTAATTAAATCTGCCATTTTCTTTGGACATTAATAAGTTGTTTGTCGATCACCGATAGGCATAACGGGTCTCTCTTTATCCCGCCAGCGACCTATGGGAAAGCGAGTGCAAAGATATAACAAAAAAACAGAAGAGAAAAACTATAAGCGAAAAATTATTCAAAATAAAGTGACAAAACAATCATTTTCGCGCTTCCACGGTCCACACTGTTAGTGAATTTCATCATACCCCTGTCCAACAAGTCATCTCTCGTGTGCCTGATGATATCCGCCAGGCCAAAGCAGAATTTCAGTTCCGGAATCAACTTGAAATAGGGCAAATATATATCACAGCCCATACCCAATTCAATATAGCAGTCAAACATCTTTGCAGCAAAAGGCTCCTGATCATGCTTATTCAGACAGAACGTAGGAGCAAGGCCAAATGTAAAGTATGGACGGAAATTATTGTATCGCGGAGCAGCAAATTTCAGCGAAATCGGTACCGAGACATAATTCGTACGCATCGTCTGCGATGTATCCCTAAGGCTGACATTCTCCCGCATCTTCAGGAATTTCTGGCCAAAGTGCATAGTTGGTGTCATACGCAGTTCCAAATACTTATTCAGTCTCAAAGCACCCAATATTCCAACGGTAAAGCCTGGCGAATAACGTGTAACATCCGTAAACCACTGCTCACCGGTATCGGGATCCACAATTCCATTGTTCGTCAGCTCCATATCCATGAAATTCATACCCAGGCAGAATCCCCAGTGCAACTTTCGGTTGTCTATATACGGCTTGTTCATGACGCGCTGCTTCTGCGCCATCGCTCCGACTGCAAGACACAACAATATGGCTATACAGATATATTTTTTCATCATTATTATAACTTTACTATATATGCGTTTATTGCCTTACTCATTATTTTTGGTTATTATACACAACTTTTTTATCAATTCTATATTGCCAATCACTAAAAATGATTATATTTGCCACACAGTTCGGACCGAACTCGGTAAAACAAATTTACTAACAACTAAACATTAATATTATTATGGCTTACGTAATTGGTGATGATTGTGTTGCATGCGGCACATGTATCGACGAGTGTCCAGTAGGTGCAATATCCGAGGGTGACAAGTATGTTATCAACGCAGACGAGTGCACAGAGTGCGGCACTTGCGCAGACGCTTGCCCAAGCGGTGCAATCAGTCTGTAATTAACAGCAACTGCTGTCTTATTAAGAAGAACAGAATAGTGGGACCCGTTTAGAGTCCCACTATTTTTTGTCATCTCAGCCTGCTCAAGGCCTCCTTGATGCGGCGCATTGCCTCGATTATATTTTCATCGCTGGTCGCATAAGACATACGGAAACACTCGGGACTTCCGAAAGCATCACCGCCCACGGTTGCCACGTGACCGACCTCAAGCAGATACATAGCCAAATCCGTCGAGTTATTAACCGTCACGCTACCGTCAGTCTTTCCAAAGAAACTACTGCATTTTGGGAACAGATAAAACGCACCTTGAGGAACATTTACCTCAAGGCCCGGAATCTGCCTTGCCAGTTCAACAATCAGATTCTTGCGGCGCTCAAAGGCAAGACGCATCTCCTCGACACAACTCTGGTCACCCGCAAAAGCAGCCTCAGCCGCTTTCTGACTGACCGAACAAGGACCGCTGGTATATTGTCCCTGAAGTTTGTTGCAAGCTTTCACAACCCATTCCGGTGCAGCTATAAAGCCAATACGCCAGCCCGTCATGGCATAAGCCTTCGAAACACCGTTAATCACAACGACACGGTCCTTGATATCAGGAAACTGAGCCATCGAAGCATGTTCACCGACATAGTTGATGTGTTCGTAAATCTCGTCAGCAATAACAATAACACGCTCATGACGCAACAGGACATTCTTCAACCCTTCCAACTCCTTCCTGCTATACACACTGCCTGTCGGATTAGAAGGAGAGCACAGTATTACAGCGCGCGTCTTGTCCGTTATTGCACCCTCAAGTTGTTCAGGAGTAATCTTGAAATCCTGCTCTATGCCGGCCTCAACTATAACCGGAGTCCCGTCAGCCAACAGCACCATCTGAGGGTAGCTTACCCAATACGGTGCAGGGATAATAACCTCGTCACCCTCACCCACCAGAGCCATAATGGCATTGCATACACTCTGCTTTGCACCGTTGCTGCACAGAATCTGTGCCGGTGTGTACTCCAACTGATTCTCGTTCTTCAGTTTGCTCACGATAGCCTGCCTCAGCTCGGGATAGCCAGGCACCGGACTATAGCGGCTGTAGTTATCCTCAACTGCCTTGATGGCAGCAGCCTTGATATGGTCGGGCGTGTTGAAATCAGGTTCCCCGACACTCATATTGATAATGTCGATACCCTGGGCTTTCATTTCCGAACTCTTCTGACTCATTGCCAATGTAGCACTTGGCTGCAGACGATTCATTCTGCTTGATAGTGTCTGTGACATAATTTTATGAATTTAGGATATTAGAAATTACAGTTTGTGTCCCATCCTCAGTTTCTTGGTGTCCAGATAACGACGGTTGTATTCGTTAGGCTCGACTATCACCGGAACATTCTCGACAATCTCCAGACCATAGCTCTCCAGACCTACACGCTTAACCGGATTGTTGGTAATCAGGCGTATCTTACCTACATGCAACTCCCTCAGTATCTGTGCACCCACACCATACTCACGCTCATCGGGAAGGAAACCGAGATGAATATTGGCATCCACCGTATCCTCACCCTGCTCCTGCAACTTATACGCAGCTATCTTGTTCATCAGACCGATGCCACGCCCCTCCTGCTGGAGATACACAATTACACCCCTTCCAGCCTCGTCTATCATCTTCATTGCACGATGCAACTGCTCGCCGCAATCACAGCGGCGCGAACCGAAAATATCACCTGTCATGCAACTCGAATGCATACGCACCAGTATCGGATCATCAGTATTCCACCCGCCCTTGACCAGAGCAATATGTTCCATCCCATTGCTCTTCTGGCGGAATGGTATGATATGGAAGTGTCCGTACTCTGTCGGCAAGTCAGCCTCGACACCACGTTCAACCAACGATTCCTGCCTTAGGCGATAAGCAATCAGATCCTTGATAGTGATTATCTTCAGCCCATGCTCACGGGCAACCTCCTTCAACTCAGGCATACGCGCCATAGTACCATCCTCGTTCAATATCTCAATAAGCGCGGCAGCAGGCTGCAATCCGCTCAAGCGTGCCAAATCCACGGCAGCCTCGGTATGACCTGCACGACGTAGCACACCACGGTCCTGAGCATACAAAGGATTGATATGACCGGGACGACCGAAATCCGACGGCTTACGCCCAGCATCTGCCAAAGCACGGATAGTAGCGGCACGGTCATGAGCACTTACGCCAGTAGTGCATCCCTCGAGCAAATCCACAGTAACTGTGAACGGTGTTCCCAGCATACTTGTGTTTGTCACTACCTGATGCTCAAGTTCCAGCTCACTTGCACGGTTCATAGTTATAGGAGCACACAGTACCCCACGACCGTATTTCAGCATGAAATTTACCTTTTCCTCAGTAATAAGCTCGGCTGCGGTGATAAAATCACCCTCATTCTCCCTGTCCTCATCATCCACGACAATTACGAATTTACCCTCGCGAAAATCCTTCAGAGCCTCTTCGATAGTACTTAACTTGATTTCCTTGTTCATCGATATATTTTGTTTTCTTTTTTACTCACTCATTACTATACCATAGCCGACACCTCCTCAGCCAGGCTATGCAATTCCAGGCGCTCGCGTATCATCGGGCACAGACGGCAAATCCTGTTCATATCACGCAACAGGCGCAACCTGAAACGCCATATACGCATCCACAACAATATGCCAACGGGGAAGAATATTCCACACACCATATTCAGGCGTGAATTCCTAAACGGCCTCGTGTGGGCATCCGGAATCAGTATCGGCAACTCGTTCAGCGCACTTATGACAACACTGTCCTGGCTGTTGTGCAGCTCCTCGACCAAAGCCTCCAAACGACCATTCAGACCTATTACGACCGTATCAGAACGATAGCGGAAGAAGGTATGCCAGTACGATGGCATGTGCCAAAGCCGCGCCTCACCCATATAATTCCTGCAATCCCGTTCCATCATGGTCAGTTCGGACTCCACGCGCAGGTAATCCGGTTCATGGATAACGACCTCCTTGCGAGACAGACGCCTGTGTGCCCGTAATCCCAGGAATAACATAAAGAAATTACGATACCCTTCCACATTGAACACAACGCTGTCCTTGTTTGCCTTGCTAGTCAGGAAAAAACCTATCGGTGCCAATACCATAGTACTCAGCCATACACCAAACCATATTGACCACTCTCCCGTCTTGGCCATCTTTTCACCAGCTACGTTTACTATGTAGTAAAATATGAAAATTATCACACTCGTCACCACAGGGACTCCCAATCCTCCCTTGCGCATGATAGCACCAAGCGGAGCACCTATAAAGAAGAAAACCATACACGCCAGGGACAGCGTGAACTTCTTCCTCGCCTCCATACGGTGGCGTCGCAACGACAGGTTGGTACTTTCAGTCGTCATGGCACGGAACTCACATTCGGCCTGAGCCGACTGTGCCGTCCCCACCGCCGAACGCAATACAGACTTGCGCATGTCAGGAGTCAGCTTCATGTACAACGTATCAAACGGTTCCTGACGGCTCGCCTTCACCGCCAACACGACAGAATCCCGTCTTCCTGTCAAGCTACCTCTCAGATACTGAGACAGCATCATACGGTAATACGTCTGTCCCAGCGAATCACTCACATGACGTATGCTGTCGATGCCAGTCAGTATTCTGTCCAATTCCTTAGTTTGGGCATCCCCGTTAAACAGGCTGGCATCCATCATATTAAAGTTCGCGTCAAACAAAATCAGGTCCGTCTCCTTGTGAAAAGTCTCACGCATATAGGGAATGCAAGCCCTCAGCATATTACCAGCCTGAGCATCCATATTGCGAAAACGCTCACCCTCGTACAGCGTAAGCTTCAGATGCTGCTTGTCCATGGTACCCTGCAACCGTGCCGAATCTGCCAGCACTATCTCCATGTGGTCATACCCCCCCTGGGTACTGTATATCATCACTCCATACAGCATACCTGTCTCCATATCCTTATGCTCGACAAATATGTTGTAACCCGGAATACCGTTATAGAAAATACCCTCTGGTATCTCCAGCTCTGGTGTCTTCTGCTTCATACTCCACAACAAAGTAGCCAATTGACGGGTAGCCCGAGGCTGAATTCTGTTCTGAAAATAAAAACTAACACCGCATATCACAGCCGACACCGCTACCACAGGGCACAATATACGCACCAGAGGAATTCCTGCTGCCTTCATACTCAGCAATTCCAGTTTCTCTCCCATGTTACCAAAACTGATAAGCGACGCCAGCAATACAGCCAACGGCAAGGACATCGGAACCAGCGTAAGACCGGCATAGAAGAAAAACTGTGCCAGCACATCCCACGACAACCCTTTGCCAACGAGAGCATTTATTGATTTCCATAGGAACTGCATCATGAAAATGAACAGACACACGAAGAAAGTCCCCGCAAACAACAGCAGGAAATTCTTCAGGATATACAAGTCCAGCCTCTTAAATATCTTCATGTGCACGCTTGATTCCGAACAAAGATACAAATTAAGTAGCCGTTTACCGCCTTTTTTTACAAAGTTTTACGTTTTATTGTAAAAATATGGACAAAACATTTGCCGGAATCAAAACATTTCATACCTTTGCACTTGGTTTTCGGCGGGATAGCTCAGCTGGTTA
>DJYQ01000032.1:0-11940 GCA_002450165.1 Prevotellaceae bacterium UBA6974
CTTGCAGAGGCTCGGAAGAAAGTTGCAGAGGCAAAGGAAAAGCCGTCTAGGATGACGCGTAAGACTCTGGATCGTCTGGAAAAAGTAGTTAACGGAGAACGCAAATACTATCCGCGCATCGAAATCAAGTGCAAGCTCAGCTATTACAAAAGGTAGTGCAACTATACCTTCTTTACTGCTTCAGCTCAATGCGGAAGGTTGTACCGATGCCCAGGGTGCTGTTTTTTACATAAATATGACCCTTGTGATATTCTTCGACTATACGTTTTGCCAGCGAAAGGCCCAAACCCCAGCCGCGGCTTTTGGTGGTGAAACCAGGAGTAAAAATGTCGTTGAAATGGCTCGAATTGATGCCTTTGCCCGTATCGGCGACCTCTACTGATGTACAATGAGACTCCTGGCGAACGGTAATGGTAATGGTGCCCTTGCCATCCATTGCATCAATGGCATTCTTACACAAGTTCTCGACAACCCATTCAAACAAGGGGGCCGACACATGCGCCTTGATACTTCCGTTACCCATGTCAGTGCGTATGTTTACACGATTGCTTGTGCGATGGCTGATATATTCCACCACATGTGCAATCACTTCGGTCAGGTCTGTATCCTTCAGTTCCGGCAGCGATCCTATCTTACTGAAGCGTTCGGCAATCAATTGCAGTCGTTTTACGTCCTTGTCCATCTCCGGAATCAATTCATCCCCGGGGTAAGTCTCTTTTAGGACCTCCACCCATGCCATCAGGCTGCTTATAGGCGTACCCAGCTGGTGAGCTGTTTCCTTGGATAATCCGACCCATACCTTGTTCTGCTCTGCCTTTTTGCTGGAAAGTAGCGCAAATATGGCAACAACGACAAAAATCAATACTACACAAAGCTGAACGTACGGCCATATAGCCAGACGCCTCAGCATCAGGCTGTCATCATAACAAACATCGAGCCATTCGTCCTTGCCCAAGTTTATCCGTATAGCATGCTGACTGTTGCGCAGACCACCATCTACGTTGCGCTCCATCTGTACGACACCGTTCTGGTTATAAACCACTACGGGTATTGTATTGTTGCTGTTCAGGACACGCAGTATCAGCCCCACGTCAGTGTTTTCGTCCGCAGCCTCCAGGCTATGCATCGCATCAGCCCATGTCTCCATCTTGTTGCGCTCCTCATTCTTGAGGTCACGTACCAAGTAATGGCTTACCACAAGCGATGCTATGCTCAGAAGCACAGCCATTGCGATGAGCAGGATTTTTACCTGCTTTATTCTGTCTGTCCACTGCATGGGCCTTGGTTTATGTTAATAACGTCTGTCCTGTTATGTTTATTGTATAAAATTTTGTATCTTTGCGCCCGATATGATAATGTCCAAAAACTGTTTGCTGTCCGTTTGCCTGATGCTGTCCGCCTGCGTGCTTTTTGTTGCATGCACTGACGATTTTGTTCTTCCCGAGGACGAATCCGGTATCAGCCATACGGTAATAATATGGATGGGAGCAGAAAACTCGCTCGCATCAGTTTCTATCAATGACCTGCAGGAGATGCACGATGCTGTAGATGCTATCCCCGAGGATTGTCAGGTTGTCGTCTATCGTGACGCCCAGTTTGCACCTTCGGTATATCTGTTGCGTCATGGACAGTACCGCGTTTGGAAGGAATATGAGGATGACGAGAACAGTGCCGACAGTGCCATTGTCGTACGTCGCATCCAGGACTTGGTACAACAGTTCCCTTCCAAAACATATTCCATGGTCATTTGGAGTCACGGAACAGGATGGTCCCGATCACCACAACGATCCGTTCTCGTGGACAACGGTAAGAACCTGACTAATCCTCCGCAGGCAAACATCGGAACTTGGCTTGACCTTAAGCAGTTGGAGGGAGTTCTCTCGCATCTCCCTCACCTCAATTTCCTGATGTTCGATGCATGCTACATGCAGACAATCGAGGTCGTAACCCAGCTCTATACCTATGCAGATTACATCATAGGCTCGCCTGCCGAAATTCCGGCTAAGGGTGCACCGTATGACAAGATTATGGAAGACCTGTGCAATGCAGATGTACGGGGCATAATACAGAACTATGCAGCTGCCTATCCCGCAACAAGCGGAGTCCTGCTCTCGGCCGTGAAGTCATCACAGGTTCCGGGCCTGTGCAATGCTACCAAATCTGCAATTCCGTCACGCTTTATGAAGGACAATATGCCCGACGTCAGCAGTGTGCAGGTTTACGCACCTCCATATGGCGAAGGCGAGATGGAACAGAAAATTATGCCGGTACCGTACGATATGCGTTCGCTCATGCATCAGCTCATGACTCAGGAGCAGTATGCGGCATGGGTACGGCAGTGGGAACGTACCGTACCATACATTACCATTACGCCAGAATGGGCAAGCCAGTATATATCCTATATTTACGGCAGTCGCCATAATCACATGACGGATGCAGACAACTACGGTGCCATCAGCATGCATATTCCCTCTGCTGCCTACGAACAGCCAGGATGGAACGACGAGTTCCGTACCCTGCGCTGGTATGAAATGCTCTCTTGGCAGCAGACAGGGTGGTAGATTTTATTCCCCGTCTGCGTTGTTCAGATAGAGGTCGGATTCTGTGTCTATTTTGTGCGTCTTGTAGCTGTATTCGACAGCCTTGGCCAGACTGCACAGGTCAGAGCCGAAACCTGCCGGGTCAATTACCAGCTGGCAGTTGCTGCGCAACCAATTGCCGCCAGGGGTCTCACGGCTTATGATGATGCCGGCTGCAACAACGTCGCCGCCACGGCCTAGAACGAAACGGAAACGGTCGGAATCAAACTGCATGTTTGCAAAGTTCAACTGATCCCCAGTGTCAGGACAGGGAAAGAGCCCCTGGCTGTTTACAATCTCCGTGCTCATGGGTGCGCCTGAGCCGTCGGCGTTGCAGGGATTGAGTACGAGACGGGCAATCTCTGTCATGTACGTGTCATCGCGTTTCTGAACGGTTACGAATGTCGCCATATCACCACGCTGCAGGCCCCATCTTGCGACAAAGTCGGCATAGGTCCTGCCTGGGCTGCAGACATACGCCCTGTGACTTCCGTCAATGCCCACGGATACCACCGGCAAGTGACCTTCAGAGATTATGGCTTCGAATGGAGTCCACTTCTCGCTCTCAAGTGGTGTGAACTGATAGAAAGCGTCCAGGCCTTGGCCTGATTCCAACAATGTTGCCGCCCGCTCGCGCAGGTATTTGAGATTTACTCTCTTGAACTTGTTCATGCTCTCGAAGCTGTTGGTGTATTCCTCGAAGGAATGGTTGCAGATTCCTTTCATCATGCTGTACGTCTTGTTTACAGCCTTGAGAAGTACACGTTGCAGTGACTGTGCCCCTGTCTTGGGGTTCTTGGGCTTGGCAATACTCTTTACGAAGGTCTTGTCCCCGCGTCGGTAGAACACTTTGTTACCGAACTTTCCAACAGCGCCATACATGTCTTTGGTTATTTCTGCCATAATTCTAGATATATTTATGTCTTGTTTTCTACCTGTTTAATTCCTGTTTAGTTCTAATTATTATAATTGGAATTGAATTGGAGCTAAATTGGAGTTAAATTGGAACTGAATTGGAATTAAGCTTTTTGCAAATGTACGAAAAATTGTGGTATAGTGCAAGAATACCATGACAAATAATCCCCGCCTGCTGGAGCAAGCGGGGAAATTATTTTGGTTGTTTCCTAAGAATCAGACCTTAGAACGTGAAGCCGATAGCTAATTTGTGGTAGTTCCATACAACTACATCATATAGAAGGCTGTTAGTGATAACTTTGTTGTAACGATAGCTGAGTGTTATTCTCTTATAGGCAATGCGACCACCAAATTCCCAGCCGAAAACGAAGTCGTCGCCAGATACTGTTGGGTTCCAAGCATGTGAATAGCCAAATGTAGGACCTGTGATAGGAGAAATGCTGAAATCGCCAGTCTTGAACTTGTAAGAAACATTAACAGGTACGGTCAAACCAATACCGTTTCCGTTTGGATAGCTAACATAATGAAATTCTGCACCTGGTTCCAGATACAAAGGTAATTTCTTGCCGGTGATATTCAATCCATACTTGTAGCCGGCAAATACACCATTAAAACCACTCTCACTCATGTAACCGGCCTGAATCAGGTTGAAGTTATCACAGTCGTCTGTCTTCCAGAAACTCTGAGCACTTGCTGACTGGCAGAATACAACTGCCATAATCATAAACAATACCTTTTTCATGTCTCCATACACTGATACGTGTCGTGCGCAACTGTTTGGTTAAACAATAAGAGTAACTTACCTGAGTGCAAATATAATAAGTAATTTTGTTTCTGCAACATTTTTTTACACTTTATGTGCGATTATTTAAAAATAATGTGGCTGTGTGAAAAAATATGCGCAAAGACCTTGTTGTTATTGGAAAAAAGCGTATCTTTGCACGCCGATGAATACTATGGACAGCTATAAGGTTGACCTTAAGAGCATGACAGAGGGTGCTGTGTCGCATCGTTCGTGGGTGCTGGAGGATGCCTTCTTCTCCGCTGTCGGTGGTGCGGAAATCAAGCAGGGCAAAGTTGATGCCGATGTGTGCATAGTCGGTCGCCAGAACGATTGCTGGGACATTGAGATGACACTGTCAGGTACGGTAAGGGTCGAGTGCGACCGCTGTCTGGGCTTGATGGACCAGGAGATACAGGCTAACGAAAGTTTGCGCGTTAGGTTGGGCGATGAAACGTGTGATGACGGTGAGGTTATAACTGTTGCCGCTAATCCAGGCGAGTTGGATCTTGCATGGTACCTGTACGAGGCTGCTGCGCTGGCAATACCTATACGTCATGTGCATTCGGATGGTGCTTGTGACGAGAGTGTGACCAGACATCTGCAGGGCATTGACAGGGCTGAGATTACGGATCCGCGTTGGGCCGCACTGCAAAAGTTGAAATCTGGAGTATAGAAAATGAATTAACAAACGTAAAATATAACAGAAAATGGCACATCCAAAAAGAAGACAGTCCAAGACTCGTACTCTCAAGCGCAGAACTCATGACAAGGCAGTTGCTCCGGCATTGGCAGTATGTCCCAACTGTGGTGAGTTCCATGTTTACCACACTGTTTGTCCTGCATGTGGATACTATCGTGGTAAGCTGGCCATCGAGAAGGAGGCTTGATTATAGTCCGGACTCTCTGAGGGTTGGGATTTAAGACTGAAAACAAGGTATAATACAGTCGCAAGGGTTTTCCCCTTGTGGCTGCATTGTTGTATAACGTGCGCGTATGCGCGTATATGTATATGGAACAGATTAACGCAGTGATAACAGGCGTAGGTGGTTATGTGCCCGACTATATCCTGGATAATGACGAGATGTCGCGTATTGTGGATACAAGTGATGCCTGGATCATGGAACGTATTGGCGTAAAGACGCGTCACATACTGAAACCCGAGCAGGGTAGGGGTACGAGTTACATGATGATACGTGCTGTGGAGCAGCTCTTCAGAAAGACGGGAGTGGATCGTGATTCGATAGAGCTGGTTATTGCAGCGACAACGACCCCGGACTACCATTTCCCCAGCACTGCCTCGTTGGTCATAGGTGCCTGCGGCATCAGGAACGCCTTTGGCTTTGACATGGAGGCTGCATGTGCCAATTTCCTGTACGGGATGGAGCTTGCTGCCGCATATATCCGCAGTGGACGCTACAAGCGTATCATATTGATGGGCGGTGACCACATGAGCAGTATGACGAATTACACAGATCGTAATTCGTGTCCGATATTTGGCGATGGTGCAGGGGCAGTGCTTATGGAAGCTACGACTGAGGCGGTCGGGCTGATGGACGGCTATTACCGAGTGGACGGCAAGGGACTGCAGAACTTGTGCATGAAAGCGGGTGGCAGTGCTAATATGCCCAGTCACGAGAGTGTGGATAATCTGGAGCATACTGTTTATCAGGAGGGGCGTGCCGTGTATAAGCATGCCGTGCTTGATATGTCCAGTGCCGTCAAGACGGTTTGCGACCGAAACGGTCTTACAAAGGACAATATCGATTGGGTGGTTCCGCATCAGGCTAATATCAATATCGAACGTTCGGTAGCCAGCCGCATAGGTGTAGACGAGGATCATGTCATGATTAACATCGACCACATGGCTAATACCAGTGGTGGTACGTTGCCCCTGTGTTTGTGGGAATATGAGCCTAAACTGAAGAAGGGCGACAAACTGGTGTTCACGGCATTTGGTGCAGGGTTTACCTGGGGCGCGAGTTACATGATCTGGGGCTACGATGGTGCAGTCGAGGCTGCCAAGGAGCCTGCAGAGTTTTACAAGGAAGGAGAGATTTCGCGCGAGGAGTGGTATTCCAAGCGTAATTCACAATTCACGATTCATAATTCATAATTGTGGTGCATAAGGCGGGTTTTGTAAATATAGTAGGCAACCCTAATGTGGGTAAGAGCACATTGATGAATCTTTTGGTTGGCGAACGGATCAGTATTGCCACTTTCAAGGCTCAGACGACGCGTCATCGCATCATGGGTATAGTTAATACTCCCGATATGCAGATTGTGTTCAGCGACACACCGGGTGTACTGAAGCCGAACTACAAATTGCAGGAGCAGATGCTGCAGTTCAGTGAGAGTGCCTTGCAGGATGCAGATGTCCTGCTTTATGTGACTGATATGATAGAGACTCCTGACAAGAACAGCGATTTTCTGGAGAAGGTGCAGCGTATGAACTGCCCCGTTCTTGTTCTCATAAACAAGATAGATTTGTCTAATCAAAAGGCTTTGAACCAGAAAGTTGACGAATGGCATGCAGTCCTGCCTAATGCCGAGATTATGCCAATCAGTGCCTTGCACCGTTTTGGCGTGGATATAGTATTGAAGCGCATACAGGAATTGTTGCCCGAATCCCCTGCGTATTTCGACAAGGATCAGTGGACGGACAAACCGGCACGTTTTTTTGTAACAGAGATTATCCGTGAGAAGATATTGCTGTATTACGATAAGGAGATTCCGTACAGTGTGGAGGTTGTTGTGGAGCAGTTCAAGGAGACGGCTCAGTCAATTCATATCAACGCGGTAATATATGTTGAACGTGAAAGCCAGAAGGGCATAGTGATAGGTCATCAGGGAGTGGCGCTCAAGAAGGTTTCTACCGAAGCCCGCAAGTCTCTGGAACGTTTCTTCGGAAAGAGTATTTTCTTGGAAACCTATGTTAAGGTGGACAAGGATTGGAGACAGAGTCAGAGGGCAATGAAGGCCTATGGCTATGACCAGAAATAACAGTTGTGAAATTGTAGATAGCAAAGAGGTGAAATATGTCTAATATAGTTGCGATAACAGGTCGTCCCAATGTAGGCAAGAGTACGTTGTTTAACAGACTGACCCAGACGAGACATGCTATCGTCAGTGATGAGGCGGGTACAACGCGCGATCGTCAGTATGGCAAGTGTGAATGGTGTGGAAACGAGTTTTCTGTCATTGATACCGGCGGTTGGGTAGTCAACAGCGACGATGTGTTCGAGGAGGAAATACGCAAGCAGGTTCAGTTGGCTGTAGATGAGGCTGACGTCATCTTGTTCCTGGTGGATGGCCAGAATGGCACGACTGACCTGGACCAGGCTGTTGCAAGTATCCTGCGCCGTACAAAGAAGCCTGTCCTTTTGGTATGTAACAAGGTGGATAATAACGAAACCTGGCTTGCTGCCGAGTTCTATGGTCTGGGCCTGGGTGATCCTGTCTGCATAAGTGCTGCTACGGGCAGCGGTACGGGTGATTTGCTTGATACCATTGTAGCAACTCTGCCGAAGAATGCTCAGGAGATACTGGACGAGAATATTCCGCGTTTTGCCGTAGTGGGACGTCCCAATGCTGGCAAGAGTAGCCTGATAAATGCTTTTATAGGCGAGGACCGCCATATTGTGACTGACATTGCCGGTACTACCCGTGACAGTATATATACCAGATATGACAAGTTTGGCTTTGATTTCTATCTGGTGGATACTGCAGGTATCCGCAAGAAGAGCAAAGTGAGCGAGAACCTTGAGTTCTATAGTGTGATGCGCAGCATACGTGCTATCGAGAACAGTGATGTGTGTGTGCTGATGATTGATGCTACGCGCGGTATCGAGACGCAGGATATGAATATTTTCCAGTTGATACAGCGTAACAGGAAATCATTGGTAGTTGTCGTAAATAAATGGGACTTGGTCGAGGATAAGTCCACGATAGTACAGAAGACTTTCGAGGATGCTATACGTGAGCGTATGGCTCCGTTTACGGATTTTCCGATAATATTTAGCTCGGCAATTACAAAACAACGTATATTCAAGGTACTGGAAACTGCCAAGGACGTCTATGAGTGCCGTACCCGCCGTGTGCCTACAGGTCGCCTGAACGAGGAGATGCTGCCGTTGATCGAGGCTTATCCGCCACCTTCAATCAAGGGTAAGTATATCAAGATTAAGTATTGCAGTCAGATTCCTGATGTGCATGTGCCTACATTTGTGTTTTATGCGAACCTTCCGCAGTATGTCAAAGAGCCTTACCGTCGTTTTCTTGAGAACAAGATTCGTGAAAGGTGGAATTTCACAGGCTGTCCGATCAATATCTTTATCCGTCAAAAGTAATATTTACAGATGAAACATGCGGGTTTGTTGTATTCTGTCTCCTTAATGCTGATGCTCGTATTCTCGTGCAAGGAGAAGCGGGTGGCATTGAATGATTTTTCCAGCGAGGGTGCCAGGGCTTCTGCCGAACTGTTCCTTCGCCACATGAGGGACAGTGATGTTGTTGCGTTGGTTGGGAATACGGATGATGCATATACACAGGACAGCGCTATGCATGAGCAGATGTCTGCCATGATGGCACAGTTTCTGGAAATGCAATATGCGTTGCACGGTGGTATCACGGATGCTGTTGCAACGCGTGATACTATTATTGACAGTACTGCTGTGGTGTTGATGAATGTTACCTATGGTGACAAGATAACGGAGCAGATACAACTTCAGATGGTGTTTCGTAATGGAAGATGGTTGATGAAGTAATATATGGTAATATCTGGATAAAGAAAAAAAGCTCTAATGCATCAGTTGCAATAGAGCTTTTTTATCGGGTGTCACCTTAGTATTAGAACTCGGCGTTTTTCGGGGTACGGGGGAAAGGTATTACGTCGCGGATGTTCTGCATGCCTGTAACGAACAGTATCAGTCGTTCGAAGCCGAGTCCGAATCCCGCATGTGGGCATGAGCCGTACTTGCGTGTATCAAGATACCACCACAGGTGTGTCATGTCCATATCGCGGCGCTTAACTTCGGCCATCAGTTTGTCATAACTTTCCTCACGGACGGAACCGCCAATGATTTCGCCTATAGATGGGAATAGTACATCGGTGCCTTGCATTGTGGGACCTGGTGCTGTTGCTCCCTTGTATCCGACCGAACCCCCATCCGCTGTAGCGGCATTCTGTTTCATGTAGAAGGACTTGAACGAACGAGGATAGTCGGTCATAATGACGGGCTTCTTGAAGTACTCCTCGACGAGATAGCGCTCGTGCTCGCTGGCCAAGTCATCGCCCCATTCACAGGGGAATTCGAATTTCTTGCCATTCTTGACGGCTTCCTGCAGGATGTTGATACCTTGGGTGTAAGGGAGTCGGACGAATGTGTCTTTCAGTACCCCCTCAAGACGCTCGATCAGGGTCTTGTCTATCATCTTGTTTAGGAACTCAAGGTCGTCCTTGCAGTTGTCCAATGCCCATCGTACGCAGTATTTGATGAAGTCTTCCTCAAGGTCCATCAGCTCTTCCTGGTCAAGAAAGGCAACCTCGGGCTCTATCATCCAGAACTCGGCTAGATGGCGGGGGGTGTTGCTGTTCTCTGCGCGGAAAGTGGGACCAAAGGTGTATATTGCCCCCAGAGCGGTGGCTCCCAGCTCGCCCTCGAGTTGACCGCTGACGGTCAGGGATGTCTGCTCGCCAAAGAAATCGTCATCGTAGATTATCTTGCCTTGCTCATCTTTTTTCAGGTCGTAGAGGTTCTTTGTAGTAACCTGGAACATGTTTCCTGCTCCCTCGCAGTCGCTGGCTGTGATAAGGGGAGTGTGGAAATAGAAGTATCCGTGCTCGTGAAAATATGTATGGATGGCCATTGCCATATTATGGCGGATACGCAGGATGGCACCAAAGGTGTTGGTGCGTGGACGCAAGTGGGCTACGGTACGGAGATATTCCCAACTGGCACCTTTTTTCTGCAACGGGTATGTGTTGTCGCAGTCACCGAGTATCTCAATATCTTTTGCCTGTATCTCACTGGCCTGTCCTGCTGCAGGGCTTTCGACCAGTGTTCCGCTTACTGCTATACATGCGCCTGTAGTGATGCGCTTGATGGTTTCCTCGTGAAAGTTGGAGTCTTCGCCTACAATTTGTATATTCTTGATTGTAGAGCCGTCGTTAAGTGCGATGAAGAAGATTCCCTTGCTTCCTCGTTTCGAGCGCACCCAGCCTTTTACGCAGATGTCGGATCCATATGTTGTACACTTCAGTGCGTCAATAACTTTTGTTCTTTTCATGTAATTATGAGTATTACGAATTGATAATTATGAATTATTCAAACGCTCCCATCTGCAGCATTTGTACTTCCTGTTCGGTAAGAAAACGCCAGTCTCCGCGTCTCAGGTTTTTCTTTGTCAATCCTGCGAAGTAAACGCGATCCAGCTTGACTACATGGTAGCCGAGGTGTTCGAAGATACGGCGGACGATACGGTTGCGGCCGCTGTGAATCTCGATGCCTACTTGTTTTTTGTCCGTAGGGGATGCGTAGTCAATGGCATCTGCGTGTATTTCTCCGTCCTCGAGCATTATGCCGTCTGCAATCTGGCGAAGGTCAGAAGCTGTGACATTCCTGTCTAGGAATACGTGGTATATCTTCTTTTTCAAATACTGTGGGTGTGTGAGCTTGCTGGCAATGTCACCGTCGTTGGTAAGCAGCAATACTCCTGTGGTGCTTCTATCCAGGCGGCCTACGGGGTAGATACGCTCGCGACAGCAGTTCTTGACCAGGTCCATGACGGTTTTGCGGTTCTGCGGGTCGTCGCTTGTGGTAACATAGTTCTTGGGCTTGTTGAGCAGCACATAGACTTTCTTCTCGATGCTGAGGGCTTGGTCGTGGAACATTACCTCGTCACTGCGCAGTACCTTAGTGCCCAGTTCGGTAACTATAGTGCCGTTGACCTTGACGACTCCTGCCTGGATATACGTGTCTGCTTCACGGCGGCTACATACACCGGCATTTGCAAGGAAGCGGTTAAGGCGAATCGGCTCGTTGGGGTCAAAGTGCTTCTCCCTGTACTCTATTTGCTTCTTCATGCTGTACTTTGCATGAGGATTGTAATCGGCTGTACGGGGGCGGCGGTTATACGTCCCGCTTTGTCCCTGATGCTCGTAGCGACCGTGTCTTGGATTTTCGCGTTTCTCCGGGCGCGAATAACGGTTTTCCCGATTATAGCTGCTGCCTGTAGGGCGGCTGCTCCTTGGACGACGGGGGCGCTCACCGCCGCCGTTCCCCTCGCTGGCAAATGCCTTGCGCCAGCTTTCATTTTCTGTACTCATAACAAGTTGTTGATTTGTTGTGTTTTCCTTTATTTTAGTCAGATACCTGTGTATGTATGAGGGGTGATGCGTCTTAACTCGGCCTTCACGGCTTCGCTGACGTTAAGCTCCTCGATAAATTCCTTGATTGTTGCCTCGTTAATGCCAGCACCTGTACGTGTCAGTGCTTTCAGTGCTTCGTACGGATGTGGATATGCCTCGCGTCGTAGAATTGTTTGGATGGCTTCGGCGCACACGGCCCAGCAACCATCCAGATCACGGTTGATTGCTTCTTGGTTAAGGACAAGCTTGCGCAATCCTTTCAGAGTACTTTGGATGCTGATGAGCATGTGGCCTAT
>DJYQ01000032.1:12051-57503 GCA_002450165.1 Prevotellaceae bacterium UBA6974
GGCAGTTTCTGGCTCAGGTGCTGCAGGATGGCGTTGGCAATGCCCAGATTACCTTCCGAGTTCTCGAAGTCTATGGGGTTAACCTTGTGTGGCATAGCTGAGGAGCCAACCTCACCGGCCTTTATTTTCTGACGGAAATATTCCATGCTGACATATTGCCAGAAATCGCGGTCCAGATCTATGATGATGGTGTTGATGCGCTTCATGGCGTCAAATACACCGCTAAGACAGTCATAATTGCTGATCTGTGTGGTGTATTGTTCGCGTTCAAGACCTAATTTGGAGGACACGAACCTGTTGCCGAATTCTTTCCAGTCATATTGCGGATATGCTACATTGTGTGCATTGTAATTGCCTGTAGCACCTCCGAACTTGGCTGTCAGCGGCTGAGCTTTAAGCGCTTCCATTTGTCTCTCTAAACGATATGCGAATACCATGACCTCCTTGCCCATACGTGTAGGGCTGGCAGGTTGGCCATGTGTTTTTGCAAGCATAGGTATATCCTCCCACTCCCGGGCATATTGCTTCAGTTGTGCAATGAGTTCCTCGAGCTGCGGGTAGTAAACTTCCTGCAGAGCTTCTTTTATAGACAGGGGAACACTGGTGTTGTTGATGTCCTGACTGGTAAGTCCAAAGTGTATGAACTCTTTGTATGCCTCAAGCTCGCCTATTTTGTCAAATTCTTCCTTGATAAAATATTCAACAGCCTTGACATCGTGGTTGGTAACCTTTTCGATGTCCTTGATGCGCTGTGCATCCTGCTCGGTAAAGTTCCTGTAGATATTACGCAGGGTATCAGCTTCGATTGGAAAATCCTGCAGTTGTGGTAATGGCAGTTCGCACAAGGCGATGAAATACTCTATTTCTACCCTGACGCGATATTTGATAAGGGCATACTCAGAGAAAAAATCTGCTAAAGGCTGTGTCTTGCCGCGGTAGCGTCCGTCTATTGGACTGATGGCTGTTAGGGGGGTTAGTTCCATGCTACAGAATGTTTAATTTAATAAAAGAAACCGACATGCTCCGAAGAGACGCGTCGGTTTCCTACCACCACTTTTGTGGGCAATGAGGGATTCGAACCCCCGACCCTCTCCTTGTAAGGGAGATGCTCTGAACCAGCTGCGCTAATTGCCCATGCATTTCGTATAATCGCGATGCAAATGTACGATAATTATACGAATTGCACAAGTGTTTAGGAATTTATTTTTGGCTTGCAAAGCGTTTTGCCTGCTCTGCAATCAGCTCGGCATCGTCGAAATAGTTAATTTTCATTGCCCTCCTCACCTGGTCCATAGTGTCTGCCGCTGTCTCGCGGGCATCTTCGCAACCCTTTCGCAATATTTCGTACACGGCAGGAATATCCTTCTGCAGTTCCAAACGACGTTCGCGTATAGGCTTGAGTCGATCATTCAGAATGTTGAACAACAGTTTCTTACATGTGCCGTCGCCCAGTCCTCCACGGCAGTAGTGATCTTTCAGTTCGTCCAGGTTTTTGTATTCAGGCAGAAAATTGGCAAAGTCCTGATCAACAGAGAATGCGTCCAAATATGTAAATACAGTATTACCTTCAAGATGTCCAGGCGAATCGATTGTGAGATGCTGGGGATCTGTAAACATACTGTTTACCTTCTTCTTCAGTTCCTTTTCTGTATCACTGAGGTAGATGCAGTTGCCAAGGCTCTTTGACATTTTTGCCTTGCCGTCTGTTCCCGGGAGACGCATGCATGCCTTGTTGTCAGGTAGCATGATGTTGGGTTCTACCAGAGTATTACCATATATGTGGTTGAAACGACGTACTATTTCCCTACATTGTTCCAGCATGGGTTCTTGGTCTTCTCCTACAGGTACTGTAGTGGATTTGAAAAGAGCTATATCTGCAGCTTGGCTTATAGGGTAGGTAAAGAAACCTACCGGGATACTTTCGCCAGCAAAGCCTCGCATCTGAATCTCGGTCTTCACCGTTGGATTACGTTGCAGTCGGCTTACGCTTACAAGGTCCATGAAATAGAATGACAGTTCGGTCAGTTCTGGAATCTGGCTTTGGATAAAAATTGTAACCTTCTCAGGGTTCAGTCCACATGACAGATAGTCAAGTGCGACCTCAACGACATTTTGACGGACTTTCTCTGGGTTGTCTATGTTGTCGGTCAGGGCTTGGGCATCTGCTATAAAGACGTACATTTTCTTGTATTCGCCTTCGTTCTGAAGTTCGATGCGGCGACGAAGGCTTCCAACATAGTGACCAATGTGCAGTCTGCCTGTAGGGCGATCGCCAGTGAGAAATATCCTTTCATTCCTATTTATCATATAGTATATGTTCTATTCGTCAGTTATGAAAAGAGGGAAGCATTCGTTTGGACGCTTCCCTCTTGATATTGCTGTAATATGGATTTACTTCAGGATAACAGTTGCGCGACGGTTGTATGAGAATGGATCCAAATCATTAACACCACCCTTGGCAGCTGTTTCAATCTTATCCTTGTTTACACCCATCTTAACGAGCTCAGCAGCAACTGCATCAGCACGACGCTGAGACAGAGCCTGGTTGTATTCTGCACTACCAGTGTTAGAATCTGCATAGCCTGTTACAACAACAGTGCGGTTGTTTGCAATTGCATACTCGGCAATTTCCTTAACGTTTACGAGATCCTTCTTGGAAGCAATCTTGCTCTGGTTGAGATTGAAGAAAACTGATGCACGTGTAGCAACACAATCAGATACAACCTTTGTTACAGGCTTTTGATTCTTCAGGAGATTTTGCAGACGGTCATTCTCGGCCTGAGAGTCAGCTAAGGAAGCGTTCAGGGCATCTACCTGTGCCTTGTTCATTGCCATGATGGCATCTACGTCAGGTGCGTTGTCCCATCCTACCTTGCCGAGGTTGAAACCGCAACCTACGCTCCAACCGATCAACCAGTCACGTGACTGGAACAGAGGAGTTGAACCGTTGCTACCCCATGAAACTAAACGGCCATCCATATCCGGATCACCGGCATTAGCATAGATATCAACATTGATATGGAAACGCTTTGTAATGTTGAACTGGTTCAAAATACCGGCACCCAGCAGGAACGATTCTGAGCTGTTGTCACAGTTGTGAAGCCAGCCTGCAGTACCATAGGCGATGATATTCCATACGCGTGGCTTGTAGCCTGCAAACAGGTTATGCAGATTAACCATTGGCTGCAATGCAAGGCTTATCTGATTGTAGAGAGGGTTAAAGTCTGCATTGTTGGTGTTGACCTGCTTTGCCCAGGCGGCCTGGAACTTGGCACGCATACCGAAGGATGGCGTAGCCCACTTACCAATGCTTACGTCGAAACCATGTGCACCGCGCTTGTTTGAGAATGGGTTACCGCTAACACCCATACCATGCTCCTGATTAGAGTAGGCACTCAAGTAGTCGTAACCGAAATCGATGAACCAGTTATCCCAAAAACCGTTAGTTACAACGCGGTGTTTCTTTGTTGGGATCTCTGTAGTTGTCTCCTGTGCTGTTGCGGTGATACTCATACCGGCAATGAGCAACAACAAAAAATACTTTTTCATAATACCGAATTTTAATTGAGTGGTTATTTAATTTAATTAGTTTTACTTATTTCGCTGTGCAAAGATATGAAATATATTTTAACCGATTTGTAGTTTTTTGCAAAAAAAACATTAAAAATGCACTTTTAACATATGGTACATGGTGTTTTTGTATTACAAGGGGGGCTTAGTTAAACATTTTTGAGAGTTCGTAGTCTGTTATAACCTTGATTATCGTTTTCCCGTTTGGAGTTAAATTGGGGTTGGAACTTTGCATTAATGATGCAATTATGTTACCCATTTCTTCGGTGCTGAGAACCTGGCCGGAGATTATACTGGTATGCTGTGCCATGGCAAGCGCGATGTTATTTTTGTATTCATCTGTATCTCTTACAGCTCCGTTCTGGATGCTGTTGAGCATCTCCTGAATGATTTTCTTTGCAGATAGAATATCCATGTCTGCTGGTATGCCGTTGATTGAATAGCTTCCTGCTCCGAGTGAGACGATATCAAATCCCAAATAATTCATTTCCGGCAGTATAGTTTCCATCAGTTCCTGCTCTTGCGCGGTCAGTTCTATAAGCTCGGGGAACAGACATCCTTGAGTAGATGCCTGTTGATTCTTCATCTGACGGAGGTATTTATCATACAGGATACGTATATGCGCGCGGTGCTGGTCAATAATCATCAGGCCCGAACGTGCAGATACTACGATATATTGTCCCTTGTATTGATAGTAATGCGTGCTAATTTCGTCCTCGTAGGAACCGGTGTTTCCAAAGAATGAATCTTCGGTTACTTTTGTGTCCTTTTCCTGGGTTTGACTTAACAGGTCATCGTATAATTTAGTCCAGTCTTTTATGGTTGATGTCGTTTTGAACGGATTATAATTGGAATCGACCTTCACTACAGGAGATGATACGGGCTTGGTCGAACTGTTATATACCGGAATTTCAAAGTCTTTTGCCTTGGTGAAATCAATATTGGGAACGGCATTGAACTTACCCAGCGCTTCCTTGATTCCGACAAGAATCAAACGGAAAATATCAGAATCATTGTTAAATTTTATTTCTGTCTTTGTCGGACTTAGGTTGACGTCTATTTCAGCAGGATCAACTTCTATGAATAAGAAGAACGGTACCTGTTCTCCAGCAGGTATGAGACGTTCAAATGCCTCTTGTACAGCTTTGCTAAAATATGCGTGACGCATAAATCGTCCGTTGACGAACAGATATTGCTGTGGTCTGGCCTTTACTGCAGATTCGGGACGACCGATGAAACCAGTGATACGTGCGATATTCGAGTCAACATTTACTTCCAGTAATTTCTCGCTCAATGATTTGGAGAACAAGTCGCGTATCCTTTGTCGTGCACCATGAGTTGCCCGTAGGTTCCAAATTTGGTTCCCGTCACTGGTCAGTGTGAAATTTACGGATGGATTTACAAGTGCAATGTGTAGGAATTCTTCCTTGATATTACGTAGTTCCGTGGTATTGGATTTCAGAAAACGTCGTTTGTTTCCGGCATTGTAGAATAAATTTTTAACGTTGATGTTTGTCCCAACCTGGCACATACATGGTTCCTGTGTGGTAAATTCGCCACCGGTGAAATCAATTCGTGTGCCCACTTCGCTGTCAGGTGTACATGTCTGCATTGTTACTTCTGATACTGCGGCAATACATGAGAGAGCAACGCCGCGGAATCCCATTGTATGAAGTGTGGTAAGATCGTTTATTCCACTAATCTTGCTGGTTGCATGACGTTCGAATGCCAACCGTGCATCATTGCTGCTCATACCTTTGCCGTTATCCAGTACTTGAATGCTGTTTAAACCGGCATTGGATACATACACATCTATGCAACTGGCTCCTGCATCCAGTGAGTTCTCCATCAGTTCCTTGATTACTGATGAAGGGCGCTGGATAAGTTCTTCGGCTGAAAGTTGGTTTGAAACTGCCTGTGGCAGAATATGTATAATATCCATTATGATTGTTGTGTTGTTATATTTTATAAATGAACATTGCCTGTCAGCAGAAAATGCCAAATCATAATCAATATGATTATTGCAATCAGGGCAATAGGCCAGGTCAAACGACTGCGTGTGTTGTCAGCATATCTCTTGGCACGAGGCGTAAATTCGGAGAATTTGCCCTTGAAACGGTTTTGTGTATAGTCTGGTTTGGTTTCGGTAATCTCGCCCTGTTCACGGCGAACATCGTTCACTAGTTTTTCCAGTTTCTCTTTCCGAGCATCAGTGTAGATGCTGACTTTGCGGAACTTGCGGGGTTCCCTTGTCTTGAACAGTCCCATTGTTTTTATCTTTCTTTATTGTTTTCAGTTGTTGCAGTGGTGCTTTGCGTTGCTTACTCTCCTTCAATTCCGAACCTTTTGTCTTACCTCGCCAGTTGAATATGTCTGCAGGGTTTTTCGGGCGCATATAGTCGAACCAGATAAAATTGTCAAGAAATCTTTGTTTGGGCGGAATCTTGAAAATAGGGTATAGTGTTCCTGTCGCTGCTGGCATCCAGATACGTTTCACTTTCTGATTATCACCCATGAACATTTTCATCTCGGTACTTTCACAGTGGTTCAGGCCAATCATTAGACTGTCCGAATCCAGAGGATAGTATTTGACATAGACATTGCCGATGGTGTGAGAACTTTTAATTTTGCCTTTGTCGAAATATGAGTGTATTTCGTGTCCTGAAATCTGATTGTAGTGCATACTGTCCAGTCTTTCACACAGTAGAGTCTGCCTGAGGACCTGTATGCTGTCAACCGTACTGTCGTTCATGAAGGCTATTATCTCCTCACCCAGAATCTGTTGGTTCTTGCTCCATACCACTGGGTCGCGGTACATGGTCATCTGTAATGTCTTCTTGTTGTAAACCAAAGAATCACATACCCCTTGCAGGTCTTCGCGGAACATGCGTACCTTGTGATAGGTATGCATGGTGCGGTAGGCGGAATCTGTCTTTATGTGGTAAGTGAATAACTTGATTGTGTCACCATGCAGATACATTGTATCCTTGCCTTGTGAATAATCCAGAATACGGGCAGAATCGGTGCCCATACTATATCCTGTCTTTTCATTGTAATAGCAGTATCCGCCAGTCATTGTATTCTTGTTTACAATATCTGTGTAATGGACGTTGCCAAATGCTTCACCAATAGAATCCGTACTATTCCAGATGACTTTATCACCAATCAATTTCTTACCGTTATTGTTTAGCTCGCTTCTGTCAAAAAGGGTCAGGTTACGGTCCTTAGGATTCATGAATGCCGAGGTAGAGTAAATATGACATGCACCATTGTCAATAGTACTGGGGCCAGTAGCATGACCGATGCCAGTACGTGTGTCGTAGCGAAGGGTGTCTGTCAGCAATGTTGTCTCAGCTTTTTTAGGAGGTGGTGGGCTGACCATCCTGACGTTGTAGTTAAATACGGCTTCGCGTGTATTGGGGCTATATTCTCCCCAGTCAGACGTAAGGTCATTGTTTGCATCTACCAAGTGTCCTCCCTCGAAGAAATACCCGATGTTATAAAGCCTGTCGTAGTCCATTGAATCGGTATAAACCTTGGTTGTACGATGTGTAAGAACGACATTGTGTCGGACACGTGCGAGTTTTTCCAAACCGTTGTAATAGAGTACGTCACCAACCAGATTCAACGTGTCACCTTGTACCAGACGTACATGTCCATAGGCATCAAAACTATTGGATGCCTCGTAGAACAATGCACTGTCGCAATACATCAATGCGTTGTCGTGTTTGAACTGAACGTGTCCGACAAGGAATTGGGCATCTCGATTTTTTGTGTTGTCAAAATACAATACATCAGAGTGCAACAGGTACACTCTGTTATCGGCATGGGAACCCCAGATGATGCCGAATATTATCAAAATGATAAACAGTGATTTCTTCAATGTTATTTAGCCCATCCGGGATAAGTGAAATCGCAATTACGCCAGTCCTCGTTAATGCGGACATAGGTGCTTTTCTGCTTGTCTTTAATCCACTGCTGGATTATCTCCTCGCTCTTCTTCGCCTCCACAGTTCCTTTCAGGACTTGGAAATCTTCGGTAATGGATGCGCGGTGTGCAGGGATGCGGTTTTTTAGTTTAATGATAGCACAAGTTTCCTTGCCATGCTTGTCAGTCATGGTAAAAGCTTGCGATATCTCCCCGATTTCCATTTTGTCAACCATTCGTGCAATTTCACTTGGTAAATCGCCCATTTCAAAACGAGTTGTCGCAACGCCTGTTTCTTTATTAAGGTTAGTCATAATCCCATTATTGTTGCGTGAGTCCTTGTCATCCGACAACTCCTGAGCCCCAATCTCAAAAGTAAACTTGTTCTCTTTGATATCTGTCGCTATAGAGTCCAAGCGTAACATGCAGGCTTCCACATCCTTTGGGTCAACCTCAGGACGACGCAGTATGTGGCGCACTTTAATCTTGTCACCGCGCTTGTCTATCAGTTGGATTATGTGGTAACCGTATTCACTCTGTACGACTTTGCTTACTTTTTTGGGATCTGTCAGCGAAAATGCCACATTCGCAAAGGCAGGATCCAACTGAGTACGTCCGTAATACTCCAATTCACCACCCATGCGTGCACTGCCTTCATCCTTGCTGAACATACGTGCCAGTGCAG
This sequence comes from Prevotellaceae bacterium UBA6974, assembly GCA_002450165.1. Classification (GTDB taxonomy): domain Bacteria; phylum Bacteroidota; class Bacteroidia; order Bacteroidales; family Bacteroidaceae; genus Physcousia. The sequence continues at coordinate 20,235 of DJYQ01000032.1, forward strand.
AAAAACTGGTTGTTCCTGTCTGGACCCGTTCTGCCCATCCGCGTAACTGTTCCTTGACGCGTTCTATTTCTTCGCGGCGGATACGTGGATGCCGCGTCAGAATCTGAACTTCCACTTGTGTTGGGATGAATGGCAGGGAGTCTTGGGGCAAATCCTTGAAATACCGGCGAACCTCTGCTGGCGTAATCTTTATGCCTGCCGTTATTTTCTGCTTCATCTGCCGGGCTGTCATTTCGTTTTTGTATTGCTCAAACAGTTCTTCCCGAATTTGATTCATAGGCATACGCATGTATTCTTCCAATTTCTCCTTGCTACCTGCCATCATAACCTTCTCGTTGATGTCTTGCTCAACGTAAGGGGCAACATCACCGTCACTTACACTGACACTGTCGATTGCTGCCTGATGTAGGAAAAGTTTCTGAATAGCCAGTTGTTCGGGTATTACGCAATATGGATTTCCTTTAATTTCGTTTCCATAAATAGTACGTACACGTTCTACGTCTGAACGCAGGATGGCTTCGTCACCTACGACCCATATGACCTCATCTACAGTGTGGTTCTGTGCATATAGGCATTGAGCACAGATTGTTACCAATGCCAGTGTTAGTAATCTTTTCATATTAATGGTTATTCACCGTATTTACCACGTCTTCATTCACAATGACGGGATATTTCTGCCGTAGTTCTTCTACAAATTCATTCATCCTTTCGTCCTGAAGATCCTGAATGACTTTTTGTGAAATATCAGTCCATTTTGCAGGACCTTTTTTCAGCATTCTACCTACAAAACCAACATAAGGATAACCAGAAGGAGTCTTTGTTTCCTGACCTTTTATTTTGAAAATCAGTTTGTCCGCAGTTTTGTTATCGCCTTTGGCAAACAGACGCTTGTCCATTTTTACCATTACCGAATCTTTGTTAAACATATCACGGACAGAACCAATCCATTTATCTTCGCTTAACCCCTTTGTCGCTTTCTTTACCGCATTTACATCTTTTGCATTCTTGCAGTAGAATATCATTCCGTAAAAGTGAGGTTTGTTCCAGGCATATTTCTTTTTGTTCTGTTTGAAATAATTATCTAATCCCAAAGTATCGGTCTTAGTAGGTTCCCAGATTTTGTTGTTACAGATGTCATAGTACAGCAAGCCATCATGATATTCCTGTACAAGATATTTCAACTCTTGGTCTTGTGCACACAGACGTTCAGTCTCCCGATCCAGAATTTGGTCCACCGTCATTTCTGATTGTGCTGCATGGCTAAGTGAATCAACAATCTGTTGGGATAGCTGCATGCGCACACCGCGGCTTTCAATGAAACGATGAATCTGTGCATGCAGTGTGTCAAACGGCTCTAAATCCTTGCGCCCCACCATTTTTACGATATGGTAACCTACGGTGCTTAGAAAAGGGGTGCTGGTCTGTCCAACATTCAGTGAATATGCAACGTCCTCAAATTCTTTCAGTAATTGGCCTGGGCCTACCCATGGCAACTCACCTCCGTTGATTCCTGTCTGCTTGTCATCACTGCATGTACGGGCAAGTTCCCGAAAATCGCCACCATTTGTTAATATGTCGTAAATGCTGTCAATGCGTGCCTTGGCAGCATTCTGCTCTGCTGCACTGGCCTTTTGTTTAAGCAGGACGAATATTTGTGCAGGCTTCAAAAGTTGCTTCCCACCTATTGACTTCTTCATCTCCTCGTAGTATTTGCGGCATTCGGCATCTACCATATCTTCGCTGACAAGCAATGGACGAATTTGCTGGTCTCGATATTGATGAAACTCTCTCAAATAGGAACTGACAGTATCCATATGTGCATCCATCGCAGCCCTGACCTTCATCTTATATACGGCAAACATGTCGATATATTCTGCCACAGATTTCTTGTCAACTACCGCATCAGTGTTGTTCTTGTTGTAGTTATATTCGAACTCGCTTCGTGTAACAGGTTCGCCACCTATTGTCATCACAATAGGATCGTCGTTCTGTGCGAATGTTGTGATTATGAATGATAAAAAGACAAATACTAATCCTTTGCGTTTCATCTCAATTGTGAATTTTGAATGATGAATTGTCCATTATTACTGTGGACGACTATAATTAGGTGCTTCGCTTGTGATAATTACCTCGTGCGGGTGGCTCTCAAGGATTCCGGCATTAGTAATTCGAGTGAACTTAGCACTATGCAGGGCAAGAATGTCCTTTGCTCCACAATACCCCATACCGCTGCGCAATCCGCCAACCAACTGATAGATGACTTCCTGTACGGTGCCTTTGTATGGAACACGGCCGGCAATCCCTTCGGGAACCAGTTTTTTTATTTCCTTGACTCCACCTTGGAAATAGCGGTCGGCACTTCCCTTTTCCATGGCCTCGAGAGAGCCCATTCCACGATATGCCTTGAACTTACGTCCGTTGAACAGGATTGTCTCACCTGGGGCTTCTTCGGTACCTGCTACCAAGGAGCCTATCATGACGCTGTAGCCGCCAGCGGCAAGAGCTTTTACAACATCTCCCGAATAGCGCAATCCACCGTCTGCAATTAAAGGAACTCCTGTACCGGAAAGAGCAGAGGCCACATCATATACGGCACTTAACTGTGGAACGCCAACACCAGCAACCACTCGTGTTGTACAGATAGAACCGGGGCCAATACCTACTTTTACGGCATCTGCGCCAGCCTCAACCAACATTCTTGCTGCCTCGCCAGTAGCTATGTTGCCAACAACTATATCAACATTTGGAAATGCTTCCTTTGCCTCTTTAACTTTTTCGATAACACCTGCACTGTGACCATGGGCAGTGTCAATTACAATAGCATCAACACCAGCTTTTACCAGCGCTTCCATACGTTGGAATGTATCGGCAGTTACACCAACGCCGGCAGCTACCCGCAGTCGTCCTTTTGAATCCTTGCATGCCATTGGCTTGTCTTTCGCCTTGGTGATGTCCTTGTATGTAATCAAGCCAATAAGATGGTTTTCGTCATCAACGACAGGGAGCTTCTCAATTTTGTTCTCCTGCAGGATGTCGCTTGCTGACATCAAGTCTGTCTGGATGTGCGTGGTTACCAGATTGTCTCTGGTCATGACATCATCGATTTTACGGGTAGTGTTTTTTTCAAAACGCAGGTCACGGTTTGTCACAATGCCAACCAAATGATTCTCATCATCCACGACAGGGATGCCGCCAATATGGTACTCAGCCATCAAATCAAGAGCATCAGCCACAGTGCTGCCGCGTTTTATTGTTACAGGATCGTATATCATTCCGTTTTCTGCCCGCTTTACGATAGCAACTTGGCGTGCCTGCTCTTCGATAGACATGTTCTTGTGGATGACTCCAATACCGCCCTCACGTGCAATAGCAATAGCCATAGGCGCTTCTGTGACAGTATCCATGGCAGCAGTCACAAAAGGAATCTTCAGGTCAATGTTTCTTGAGAACTTGGTTGATAGTGATACTTCACGGGGCAGAACCTCGCTGTATCCGGGAATCAGCAATACGTCGTCGAAGGTAATACCTTCCATCACAATCTTGTCTTCAATAAATGATGCCATAGTTGATGTTTAATTGTATTCTTTTGCGTGCAAAAGTAACAAAAAAAACGCAAAAACAGACATAATCATGACGTGTTTTTGCGTTAATTAAGATATATCTCAAATAAATATTAATTACCTATTTCTGACATAAACTTGAGCCGTACCAGACGGATGTCTCTTTCATCATAGTCTGGGCCAAGCTCCTTCATGGCGGTTTTCAGGTCGTCGGTCTGTGACTCGTCATGGAAATAGTCGTAGATGTCGAGCATATAGTCCTCGTCCATTACCTCATCCAAATAGTAGTTGATGTCCAGTTTTGTGCCACTGCTGACGATGGCTTCCATTTCATCCAGAAGCTCGTCCATATCCAGCATCATACTGTTTGCGATATCATCCAGCATTAGCTTGCGGTCAATTTTCTCGATGATGCTTATCTTGTTCTTGCTGCGGCTTGCCACTGTGCGTATTCTGAGGTCCAGTGGGCGTTCTATCTCGTTTTCTTCGCAGTATTTGGCAATCAGTTCACAAAATTCCTTACCATAACGGATTGCCTTGCCCCTGCCTACACCCGGCATGTTCTGCAGTTCTTCTATGGTGATAGGGTAGGTCGAAGCCATTGCGCTTAGAGAATTCTCCTGGAAGATTACATACGGAGGTATTCCGAGTGACTGAGCGCGCTGTCGTCTCAGCTTTACAAGCATCTTCATGAGGTTCTCATCCAGGGCACCAACTTCTTCTTCGGGCTCTGGTTCATAATCCTCAAATTCATTGTTCGGGAGGAAAAAGAATACACATGGCTCTTTCAAGTAGGCTTTGCCTTTTTTGGTTATTCTCAGCAGTCCATAGTTTTCTACCTCTTTTTCAATATAGCCTTCCAGCATCGCCTGACGTATCAGTGCACTCCAATATGGACGGTCATGATTGCTGCCGCGATTGAAACCCTTAAGCTGCTCATGACAGTGTGAGATTACCTCCTCGGTTTCCTTGCCTGTTACAATGTCTATGATATGGTCAACCTTGAATTTTTCCTTTACACCCAGAATAGTCTCCATAATCATAAGCAGGTCATGTGAACCTTCGACACTGTCGTGTGAACGTGCGCAATTGTCGCAGTGATGACAATTATCTTGATTGTATTCCTCACCAAAATAATGTAGCAACATTTTTCTACGACATACGCTTGTTTCTGCGTATGCTCGCGTCTCTGCCAGTAATTGGTTGCCAATGTCCTGTTCGCTTACAGGCTTGCCTTCCATGAATTTCCGCAACTTGTCCAGGTCCTTTGGCGAGTAGAATGCAATACACGAACCTTCGCCTCCGTCCCGACCTGCACGACCTGTTTCCTGGTAATATCCCTCCAAACTTTTGGGGATGTCGTAATGAATTACAAAACGTACGTCAGGCTTGTCTATACCCATGCCAAAGGCAATTGTGGCAACAATTACGTTCAGACGCTCCATGATAAAGTCGTCCTGGGTCTGGTTACGCTCTGCTGTTTCCATACCAGCATGATAGGCCCTGGCATTTATATTGTTAGCCTGCAGTATTTCTGCCAGCTGCTCGACCTTTTTGCGTGACAGGCAGTATATGATACCGCTTTTGCCTGGATTTTGAAGTATATAGCGTATAATATCCTTGTCTATGTCTTTTGTTTTTGGCCGGACTTCGTAATAAAGATTCGGGCGGTTGAAAGAACTGACATAATCTTTTGCACGTAGTATGCCGAGGTTTTTCTTGATGTCGCGTCTTACCTTGTTGGTAGCTGTCGCAGTCAAGGCAATGATAGGTGCACGTCCGATTTCATTGATTAGGGGTCTGATTCTACGGTATTCCGGTCTGAAATCGTGCCCCCATTCACTTATACAATGCGCCTCGTCAATAGCATAGAAGCTGATTTTTATTTCACGCAGGAAATCCTTCGTATCTTCCTTGGTGAGTGATTCCGGAGCGACGTAGAGCAATTTTGTGCGACCTTCCTGAATATCTTTCTTCGCATCCTCTACCTGTTGGCGTGTTAAACTGGAGTTCAGATAATGTGCAATTCCGTTGTCCTCGCTTACCTGACGTACAGCATCCACCTGATTCTTCATCAATGCAATCAGGGGAGAGAGGACGATTGCCGTCCCTTCCATCATTAGAGCAGGCAACTGGTAGCACAGACTTTTACCCCCACCTGTGGGCATCAAGACAAACGTGTCATTTCCTTCAATTAAATTGCATATGACATCCTCTTGCAGACCCTTAAATGAGTCAAAACCAAAGTACTTTTTTAGGTTCTGCGTGAGTTCTTTTTTATCCATAGTGGCGGTTGTTGCTAGTGGTGAACGTTTACAAAGATAAAGAAAATGAATGAATAATCCAAATATAAGTAACAAGAAAAACGCTGCAGAGGCAGCGTTTTAGATTATAAGACTTCACTTTTTTTCAGTTGCTCGCGTACATAATCGCCCGTGATGTTTATCTTTTTGCAGTCTGTTCCGGGGGTGCTGAACTGTAAATCCGTCATAACTGCCTCCACAATACCCCTCAGTCCGCGAGCCCCCAGACCACGTTCAACAGCCTTGTCAACCATGGCTTCCAGGGCATCATCAGTAAAATCAAGTTCCACGCCATCCATCTTGAACAGTTTTTTCTGTTGTCTGATCAGCGAGTTCTTTGGTTCCGTCAGGATATTTCTCAGCGCCTCACGGTCCAGGGGGTGCAGGTATGTAACAACTGGCAGTCGCCCTATCAGTTCAGGAATCAAACCGAATTTCCTCAGATCCTGAGGCTGTACGTACTGCATTAGGTTGCGGCTATCCAGATTGTGACGTGTCTGGACATTGTTATAACCTACAGTATGTGTGTTCAGACGCTGTGCTATTTTTCGTTCAATACCCTCGAAGGCACCGCCACAGATAAACAATATGTTGTGTGTGTTCAAATGCACGTAATCTTGGTCGGGATGCTTGCGCCCACCTTTAGGCGGAACATTTACCACGCTGCCTTCAAGAAGCTTCAGCAACCCCTGTTGTACACCCTCGCCGCTTACGTCGCGTGTTATGCTGGGATTGTCACCCTTGCGTGCAATCTTGTCAATCTCATCTATGAAGACAATACCGCGCTCGGCTTTTTTCTGATCATAGTCTGCAGCCTGCAGCAGTCGGGTAAGTATGCTTTCAACATCCTCTCCTACATATCCTGCTTCTGTCAGAACAGTAGCATCAACGATGGCAAATGGTACCTCCAGCAACCTTGCAACAGTCCGGGCAAGCAATGTCTTACCTGTACCTGTTGAGCCCAGCATGATAATGTTGCTCTTTTCAATTTCTACATCGTTATCCTCTGTTTTCTGATTCAATCGTTTGTAGTGATTGTAAACGGCAACAGATAGAGCTATCTTAGCTTCATTCTGACCAATGACATATTCATCCAGTTTCTGCTTTATTTCTGTCGGCAACATCAAATTCAGGTTCCCGCTGGGTGTGTTAGCACTCTTGATTGGTGAAACCATCCCCTCCTGTTCCAACAACTGATATGCCTGTTTGACGCACGAACTGCATATATGAACACCGTTTATGCTATTCAGCATCAATGGCACTTCGTCCTCCGACAGTCCGCAAAAATTGCATTTCACAGTCTTCTTTGTCATTATCCCTTGCGTGAAAGAACCTGGTCAATCATACCATACTCTTGGGCTTCTGCTGCTGTCATCCAGTAGTCACGGTCGCTGTCAGCCCATACCTTGTCGAACGGCTGGTTACTGTGGTTGGCTATGATTGTGTACAGTTCATTTTTAAGTTTCATTATCTCACGTGCAGTAATCTCGATATCCGAAGCCTGACCATGTGCACCGCCAAGAGGTTGGTGTATCATTACGCGGCTGTGTGTCAGAGCCGAGCGCTTGCCTTCGCTACCACTAACCAACAGCACTGCAGCCATACTAGCAGCCATACCCGTACATATTGTTGCTACCGGACTTTGTATGAACTGCATGGTGTCATAAATGCCTAATCCTGCATATACACTGCCACCTGGCGAATTGATGTATATGCTGATGTCCTTGCCCGAATCTACGCTATCCAGATACAGTAGCTGTGCCTGCAACGTATTTGCCGTATAATCATCAATCTCTGTGCCCAGGAAGATGATACGGTCCATCATCAATCGGCTGAATACGTCCATCTGTGTAACATTCAGTTGACGTTCCTCCAGGATATATGGATTCAGGTATTTGTTCTGAACAGACACGATATCATCCAGAACCATGCCGTTTATGCCAACTCTACCAGTGGCAAATTTTCTGAAATCGTTGTTCACGTCTCACTGAGTATTTTATGCCTCTTGAAAAGCCTTGTTAAATTCGTCCAAGCTAACTGTCTTCTCCGAAATCTTTACAACATCCTTGGCAGCGACACCCAATTTGCGCTCAACGGTACGTGTTACAAGCCCTTCGGCTTGCTGCTTGTTCTTCAGCATCTCGTTAGCGTAGTTGTTCAGGGCATCTTCCGGAATGTTGGTCATTCCGTACTGTGCAAACTGCATGCGCGTAACCTCCTTTGCCGTTTCCAGAACGTCAGGCTGTTCAACCTTGATATTCAACTGGTCGCACAACTGTTCCTTGATCAAGTGCCATTTTAGCTCATCGATACTTGGTTTGAAGTTTTTCTCGATGAACTCTGCATCCTTGTCAGGATTGTTCTTCTGCATGATACGTTTCAGCATAGCTTCAGGGAATTCAACCTCACCGATGCGCTTTATCAGATATTTCTTCAAATCAATAACGAAACGGAACTCGCTGTCCGTCTTGAACTGTTCTGCCAGGGTTTCGCGTATGGCTGCACGGAACTCCTCCTCACTTTTAACCTTGTCCTTGCCTAATGAGATGTCAAATAATTCTTGGTCCAGTGCATGAGGTTCGTAGCGAGTAATCTCGCTTACTTGGAACTGGAAATCTCCAGTTACGGCTGCAGCCTCCTCCTTTGTGATTTTCAGCAGGGAAGACAGTTCAACATTGCTGTTATATGCCTTGGATGGATTAAAGGTAATGATATCACCGGCTTTCATGCCGTTGAACTTGGTCTTTTCATCCTCGTCCTTCATATAGTCCGGCAACATTGTAGCACCTTCCACTTCAATACCGCCGCGCTTAGGTTTGCCAGTCTTACCCAATTCAGTCAGGATACCCTTGACCATATCCTTTGGCTGATATTCTTCCACCTTTTTGTAACCACCTGTACGGCTTGCGTACATCTGGACTTGGTTGTCAACCATGGCGTCATCAACCTCAATGTTGTAGTACTCAATAGTATCCTTGTCACTTATCTTTGCGTCCATCTCGGGAGCCAATGCGATGTCAAACACGAAAGTCTGTTCGTCTGCTTCCAAGCTGATTTCACCCTGCTTGTCACTAGGCATTGGTTCGCCCAAGATATCAATTTTGTTCTCACGTATATACTTGTATAATTCAGAGCCAAGCATTTTGTTCAATTCTTCGGCCTGAACTTCCTGTCCGAAACGTTTTCTCAAGATACTCATGGGAGCCTGTCCTGGACGGAAACCAGGCAGAGATGCTTTTTTGCGGTAATCCTTCAGCGTCTTCTCGACGTTTGCTTCGTAATCGGCCTTTGCCAGAGTAATTGTCAGCAGGCCATTGATTTTGTCAGTCTTTTCGAAAGAAATCTTCATGGTTAAATATTCTTTATTTATTTGTTTTTATTTACATATTGGCCTCTTTTACTTTGCGGAACAAATCACTCGCAAAGATAAATGAATTAAGCCTCTCGTTAGTCGATGTCATTATCTCGTCTTTCGTACCTGTCCACTCCAGATTACCCTCATATATATATATAATGTGTTCACCGATACCCATTACCGAGTTCATATCGTGAGTGTTGATGATGGTTGTCATTTTGTACTCTTCCGTGATACTGTGGATCAAGTCGTCGATGACAAGCGAAGTCTTGGGATCCAGACCCGAATTGGGCTCGTCACAAAACAGGTATTTCGGATTCAATGCTATTGCCCGCGCAATAGCCACACGCTTCTGCATACCTCCGCTTATCTCACCTGGCATTTTGAACTCAGCACCCTTTAGATTAACGCGTTCCAGACAAAAGCAGGCTCTCTTTTCGCGATCCACGCGGTTCATGTCCGAGAACATGTCCAATGGGAACATTACGTTCTCAAGCACTGTCATTGAATCAAACAAGGCAGCGGACTGAAAAAGCATTCCCATTTCGCGACGTACCATAACCCGTTCTTTGTTGGTCATCTTCACAAAGTCCCGACCATCGTATAGAATCTCACCTTCATCGGGAGTCAGCAGTCCTACTATATTTTTTATCAGCACGGTCTTTCCCGATCCCGATTGTCCTATAATCAGATTAGTCTTGCCATTCTGAAATGTCGCACTGATTCCTTTCAGAACCTCGCGTCCTTCGAAAGACTTATGTACATTCCTCAACTCAATCATAGTAATGTCATTAGCTTAATATCTGAGTTAGGAAAATATCAGCAAACAATATCAAGATGCTACTGCTTACCACTGCATTTGTGCTGGCCTTGCCAACGTCAAAGCTGCCGCCTTCTACAGTATATCCATAGAAACTGCTCACGCTGGAGATAATAAAAGCAAAGAACAGACTTTTTATCAGGCTCATCCAAACGTACCATTGGTTGAAATCATGCAGGAGACCAGCCGTCAGGTCATCCATGGAAAGTACGCCCAATGCACATGTCGCATAGGCACCGACAAATCCTGCAACGATGCTGAATACCACCAACATGGGAATCATTGTAATCAGCCCCAAAATCTTTGGCAATATAATAAAACTTGCCGAGTTGATGCCCATGATATCCAAGGCATCTATCTGCTGGGTCACACGCATGGTACCGATTTCTGATGCGATGTTAGAACCTACTTTACCAGCAAGAATCAGACACATTATGCTGGAACTGAATTCCAGAAGCATGATTTCGCGGGTAGTATATCCTGTCGTGTAATTAGGCATCCAAGGCGAAGCGATATTCAACTTGATCTGGATACATATCACGGCACCGATGAAAAAGGATATCAACAAGACTATTCCGATACTGTCAACACCCAATGCGACCAGTTCCTTGACATACTGTTTATAGAACATACGCCATCTTTCCGGAAGCGCCAATACACGCCCCATAAGCATCAGGTACGAACCAAAAGTTGATATTCCTTTAAATAGCTGCATTATCTTAAACGCCAATCGGTCGCGCAAAGTTATGAAAATTTATGTAATAATCTATTAAAATGCTTTATTTATTTTGCTCATTGCTCTTCTTATCGTATCTTTGTGCCTTATAAAGTATCAATACAGTATATGTCAGATGATAGCATGGAGCTACGTAGCGAAGGTTTGGTAAAAGTCTATGGTAAGCGTACAGTTGTGAATAACGTGTCGTTTCACGTCCGCCAGGGCGAGATTGTAGGTCTCCTGGGCCCCAATGGAGCAGGCAAGACGACCAGTTTCTATATGACTACCGGTCTGGTTGTACCTAACGAAGGCCATATATGGATTGGTGACGAGGAAATTACCAAGTATCCGGTATATCGCCGTGCCAGGAAAGGCATAGGGTATCTTGCTCAGGAGGCATCCGTTTTCCGTAAGATGAGTGTAGAGGACAATATCGCTTCCGTCCTGGAGATGACAGGTAAGCCAAAAGAATACCAAAAGGAGAAATTGGAAAGTCTTATCAGTGAGTTCCATTTAGAAACTGTACGTAAGAATCTTGGAGACCAGCTTTCGGGCGGTGAGCGACGCCGTACCGAGATAGCACGTTGTCTGGCCATTGACCCCAAGTTCATTATGCTTGATGAACCTTTTGCAGGTGTTGACCCTATTGCCGTCGAGGATATCCAGTATATTGTGTGGAAATTGAAGCAGAAGAACATAGGAGTACTGATAACCGACCATAACGTCGAAGAGACACTGTGTATTACAGATCGTGCATATCTCTTGTTCGAGGGGCAGATACTGTTCCATGGAACTCCCGAGGAGCTCAGTGTCAATCCTATTGTTCTGGACCGCTATCTCACCCGTAGTTTTAAGCTCAGGATGAAAGATTTTCAGAAGATGGACCAACAGAGACAGGAAGACAGTCCCCATCAATCATAATATCCCCGTCAGGGATTTTGCACCAAGAGAATACATCAAGCAGTTCTTTCACCCCGATTGCCGAGTAATCCCGGACGAGGCCCGTCCTATATGCCAGATAGCCTATAATTTCCTCAGGAAGGTATTTCTTACGTAATATTCCCAAATCCAAACTCCTGTCGCGCTTGCACAGGCGTTGTCCGGTCATATTGCATAATAGCGGATGATGCAGGAATTTGGGCTTGCAGAACCCGAAAACATCGTAAAGGAATTCCTGTTGCGGGACCGAAGTCTTCAGGTCCCTGCCCCGTACTACATGGGTTATTCCCATCAGGGCATCATCAATAACAACAGCCAGCTGATATGCCCAGGTGCCATCCCGTCTCTGTACAATAAAGTCACCGTTTGTTGCTTCCAGTCTTTCAGGGACACGGATTCTTACGGCCCCTTCCGACAGTCCCTTGTCACGACAGGTCCCAGGATATACAATACGTCCATCCGCCTCATGCGGTGCAGACGAAGCCAGTAAATCATTGCGTGTACAATTGCAGTGATACGTAAGCCCAAGGTCGGTCAGGTAATCCAGGTATTGCTGGTAAATTTCACTGCGTTCGCTCTGCCACACCACCTCACCGTCCCACGGCAAGCCAAGCCACAGCAAGTCATCTATCAGCTGCATGGCATATTCGCGCTTGCAGCGCTGCCTGTCAATGTCCTCGATACGCAAACGCCACACACCACCTGTGCTCTTGGCATCCAGCCAAGACAGCAATGCACACATTACATTGCCCAGATGCATGCGCCCCGTTGGCGACGGGGCAAAACGGCCGGTTATGTCAGTTCCCATACCGCGAAGTTACGAAAAATATCACAAACACAAAAACGGAGCCCCCAAAAAATCGAGGCTCCGTCTTATCTATGCGTAAGTATGTTTTCCTTTCAGGATTTACATCATGCCACCCATGCCCGGGGCACCGCCCATTGGCATTTCGGGCTTATCCTCCTTCTTGTCACAGATGACACATTCAGTAGTAAGGAACATACCTGCGATTGATGCAGCGTTCTCCAGGGCAACACGGGTAACCTTGACCGGGTCGATGATACCCGAGGCCTTCATGTTCTCGTATTTGTCCTCACGTGCATTGTAGCCGTAGTCACCCTTGCCGGCACGTACGTTGTTCACAACGACACTGGCTTCCTCACCTGCATTATTGACAATCTGGCGCAGTGGCTCCTCGATGGCACGGTATATAATCTTGATACCTGTCTGCTCATCCTGGTTGGCACCCTTTACCTCCTCCAGTGCCTTTTGGGCACGGATATATGCTACACCACCACCAGGGATAATACCTTCCTCAATTGCAGCACGTGTTGCGCACAGGGCATCGTCAACGCGATCCTTCTTTTCCTTCATCTCGGTTTCGGTAGGTGCGCCTACATACAGAACTGCGACACCTCCTGCCAGTTTGGCAAGACGCTCCTGCAACTTCTCCTTGTCGTAGCTACTGGTCGAGTTGGCAATCTCATTCTTAATTTGGTTAATGCGATCCTGAATGAGTTCCTTTTGTCCCTTGCCGCTGACAATAGTGGTGTTGTCCTTGGAGATTGTAACCTTCTCGGCTGAACCAAGCATGTCAATAGTAGCCTGTTCCAGTTTTAATCCCGTATCTTCGCTGATTACCAAACCTCCAGTCAGTGTTGCAATATCCTGCAACATAGCCTTGCGGCGGTCACCAAATCCAGGAGCCTTGACAGCACAAATCTTCAACTGACCACGCAGACGGTTTACGACCAGAGTTGTAAGGGCCTCACTCTCAACGTCCTCGGCAATTACCAGAAGAGGACGTCCACTCTGCACGGCGGGCTCCAGGATTGGCAGGAAATCCTTAAGGTTGCTTATCTTCTTATCATAAATCAGGATGTACGGATTCTCCATCTCACACTCCATCTTCTCGGTGTTGGTGACGAAATATGGGCTCAGATAACCACGGTCAAACTGCATACCCTCGACAACGCCGATTGTAGTATCACGACCCTTGGCTTCTTCGATAGTGATAACGCCATCCTTGCTGACTTTCTGCATGGCATCAGCGAGCAGTTTACCTATTTCTGCATCGTTGTTTGCACTGACGGTTGCCACCTGCTCAATCTTCTGGTAGTCATCGCCAACCTGCTCTGCCATTTTCTTGATTTCATTGACGACCGTGCTTACAGCCTTATCAATACCACGCTTCAAGTCCATTGGATTTGCACCTGCGGCAACATTCTTCAGACCTTCTCGAACGATTGACTGTGCCAGAACGGTAGCAGTTGTAGTACCATCTCCGGCATCATCTCCGGTTTTGGATGCTACAGACTTGACAAGCTGTGCACCTGCGTTTTGGAAAGGATTGTCCAGTTCAACCTCCTTGGCAACTGTTACACCATCCTTTGTAATCTGGGGTGCGCCAAATTTCTTCTCAATAATTACGTTGCGACCTTTGGGACCTAATGTTACCTTTACTGCATCAGCCAGAGCATCTACACCCTTTTTCATCTCATCGCGTGCCTCGATGTTGAATTTAATATCTTTTGCCATGATTTGTAAACTTTAGTTTAGTAAAACAAAATACCTGTCTTTAACCAAGAATTGCTACGACGTCACTCTGTCGCATGATAAGATACTTGGTACCTTCGTGATCCAGCTCAGTCCCGGCATACTTGCCATACAGGACATGGTCACCAGGTTTAAGAATCATTTCCTCGTCCTTTGTGCCGTTACCAACAGCGACAATAGTACCCTGCAAAGGTTTTTCCTTTGCTGTGTCCGGAATGATAATACCTCCACTTGTTCTCGTTTCTGCTGCAGTCGGTTCTATAAGAACACGGTCTGCCAATGGTTTAATGTTCATTTTTATTTTTGGTTTAGTTGAATATTTCCATTATTGCTTTCTGCTAATAGTGTGCCAAATGTCGGTGACTGGACAAAATGTCAGTCTTACTTATTTTTGGGTGTACCGTTGTGCCATTATTGCAGATATTTTGTTATCTTCGCCATGCGATTGATATTTAAAAAGGTAATTAAGGTGAAGGAATTTATTGTCATAGGCCGCCAGAACAGCACCACCCGTCAGGGCTCGCCATATGCCATACTCAAGGTTGCTGATACGGAAGAACAGTTTACCGTCAGTGTATGGGACGTTGCTCCCGAAATGCCTCCAATGCAGGGATATATAGTTCAGTTCCATAATCTCAGGGTATTCAACGGTAACCGTTCATGTTCCCTTGCAGATATGGTTGTCGGACTTGAAGCAGACAAGTCCCATCCGCTGTACAACCTGATTCCGCGTCCTATAGTCAAGGATATATGGGAACAGACAGTCGAACATTTGCTGACTTATTGCAACGATGCGGATTTGGTAAGGGTAATTGTAGATTTTGCCGAAAAGCTATATAAGCCATACAGCGAATATCCTGCAGCAACAAGCATACACCATGCATACCCCGGCGGTTTGTTAAACCATACACACCAGATGCTGCACATGTTGGACGGCCTTTATCCCTGTCTGCCTTATGAAATCAAGGTCGAGCGCTGCATCCTGGCAATACTTTTCCATGATTATGGCAAGGTTTACGAATACAATCGCCAGGGTGATTCCCAGCCTGACATGTATTTGCTGGGGCACATATACATAGGCGCACACAAGTTACAGAATGTGCTGGAACAACAGCAGATTGATCCCGAGGAGATCAAGCGTATTATACATTGTGTGCTGGCCCATCATGGTCAGCGCGAATACGGCAGTCCTGTATTGCCCTGTACTCAGGAGGCCAGCATTGTCTCATACCTGGACAATATCAGTGCCAAGGTGGACTGTATGCAGAGTGCCGCAGATGGAGATTATGTACCGGTCTTGGGAACACATGTTATAAAGTAATAACCAAAAAGTCGAAAATACATGAAGAGATTAAGCTTAACACTATGCTTGCTTGTCGGCATTATGACTATGACTGCACAGTCGTTCCGCAAGGGTGCCCTGTACAAGGTCGAAGGCATTCCCACAGAGTATAAGGGCCAGTTGTTCATTATGGACGAATTGTCTGGGTCATGGCGTTTTATAGACCCGTTCAGGCATGTTGCCCTGCGTGTCGGCGAAAAAGGCATGGAGTACGGCGAGGTAAATGGTTCGGACGAGTTACAGAAATGGATTCTTACACCTCAGTCAGGCGGCAGATACAGCGCAGTTCCTGCCAACAAGCCTTCGTTCCGTTCGCTGGAAAAGGGCATTGTCATCACCGAGTCTGCACAGTTTGGATCAGACGACAACAGCACATACCGTATTCGCAGCGTTGCAGATCAATCCCTTGTCTTGGGTAATGGCGATGACGGTGGAAACGGAACAAAGATCCGAGTCGAAAAGATGGACAGTCTGAACCGTGGCCAGTACTGGAGCATCAAGACCTATTACAACAGCAATCCAGTTAATCACCTCATCGGTGGTGCCTTCTACGACAGCCATTTTGACGATGGTGGTGATAATCGCAGTATCACCGAGTTGATTCAGTGGCAGGCCAATCCCCAGCGTCCAGGAAATGCACTGATGCAGATTCAGGCCGTTGAAGGCAGAAAGGGAATATACCGTTTCACATCGGTCAACAAGAAGAAGATGTTCTCCGTAAGTGATAACGGCAGGCTGGCAATAGTTGACATCAATAACGAAGACCGCAGTTCGTGGTTCACAATAGAGCAGGTCAAAAAACCCAAGATAGCCAGTCCGATATGGGAGGACGAAACTGTATTCGCAATCAACAGGCTTCCATGCGTCGCCACATATATGCCCTATGCCAGTTCCAGGGAGATGCATGCCGACAAGGCATACTACCAAACGCCATGGACAGAACCTCGGAGCAGCCTCTATCATAGCCTGGACGGCACATGGGACTTCTGGTTCACTGCCGTTCCCCAAAAAGGCAAGGATGTGCTGACCGGTGATGTGGAGGTAATGGACATACCCGCATTCCGTAACGCAATGGCAGCAAGCACAGCTGCAGTAAAGCCGGACAGGATTCCTGTTCCCAGTTGCTGGGAAATGCTCGGATACGACCGTCCAATATACTGCAATGTCGAGTATCCGCACAGCAATACTCCCCCTTACATCAAGGCCCGTCCGGGATATAACGATGCAGGCAAGAACTATGCCGTCAACCCCGTCGGGACATACCATCGCACATTCTATGTCCCAAAGGAATGGCTGGGACGCCGCACCATTATCCATTTTGGAGGAATATACTCCAGCGCTCAGGTTTGGGTCAACGGCAATTACGTGGGATACACCCAGGGGTCGAACAATGTTGCCGAGTTTGACCTGAGCAAGTATCTGAAGGAAGGTGATAACGACCTGATTGTACAGGTACACCGCTGGTGCGACGGTTCGTACCTGGAATGTCAGGATATGTTCCGTATGAGCGGGATCTTCCGTAGCGTATATATATATAATGTCCCATTCCACAGCATACGTAACCACATTATCCGGACCTTGCCTGCTGGTAATGGCAAGTGGACGGTTACCGTATCTGTTGACCAGGACGTGAAGGCAAAGGCCATGCTGTATGGTACGAATGGAAAGCTCATAGACTCCCGTCCGATAAAGGACAGGAAGGCAGAGTTCTCTGTTCTTAATCCTCAACTGTGGAGTGCCGAGACTCCGGACTTGTACACACTTGACATCATTCAGTACGATGAAAACGATGTCGAGCAAATGGCATTCTCGACCAAAGTCGGCATTCGCAATGTGGAAATCCGCAAATCCAATGGTGGTGCACTGCTATATGTCAACGGTAAGCGCATCATGCTCAAGGGAACCAACCGCCACGACAGCGATCCCGCGACCGGCCGTACCGTGTCGGTGGAAAGCATGCAGAGGGATGTCGTCATGATGAAGCAGAACAACATCAATACCATACGTACCAGTCATTATCCCAATGACGCACGTATGTATGCAATGTTCGATTATTATGGCTTATATTGCTGTGACGAAGCCGACAACGAAGACCATGCCAACCAGGCAATCTCGGGCTGGGCGTCCTGGATTCCCGCCATGGAGGACCGTATCACAAGCCTCGTCAGCCGTGACATCAATCACCCCAGTGTCATTATGTGGTCAATGGGTAACGAGGCAGGAGCTGGGAGCAATTTCAAAAACTGCTACGACGTGGCAAAACGTTTGGACCCGACACGCCCCGTCCATTACGAAGGGACACGTATTGACAAGGACTACGGCGGCAGTGCATACAGCGATTTCTACAGCAAGATGTATCCCAGTATGGAATGGATGGCCCGGAACACAAACAACCTGGACAAGCCCATGTTCCTTTGCGAGTATGCCCACGCAATGGGCAATGCCATTGGCAATCTGCCCGAATACATGCAGTCCATGGAGGAGAGCAACTCCACCATCGGAGGCTGCATCTGGGATTGGGTGGACCAGGCTATCTACGAGCCAAATCAGTTGAAACAGGGTGTCAGGAAACTTCATACAGGCTATGACTTCCCCGGTCCGCATCAGGGAAACTTCTGCTCCAATGGCATTGTAACCGCCGAGCGCGACTATACGGCAAAGTTGGCCGAGGTAAAGGGCGCCTACCAATATGTGGACTTCTCAGTCAGTGGACAGCAACTGACCGTCAGGAACAAGTACGCTTTCCGCTCCCTGAAGGGACTGGACCTCGAAATCCAGCTGCGCGACAACGGATATGTAGTTAAGAAGAAGACAATACACCTCCCCGACGTTCAGCCCGGAGAGACATACACCGTGGCATGTCCGTCGCTTGCCAAGCCCAAGGGCGAGACAGTGATGGTATGCCTCGTCCGTGACACAAATTCAACATCATATTCGGACAAGGGACATGTAGTAGCCCTGTATCAGCATCAGATGACGAAACCCACCAAGCTTGCAGACTTGCCTGCGACTGGACAAAAGGCCAAGGACGCCTTCGGCTTGCAGTTTGATATACAGAACAACCGATGGATTGAGAATGACCGTTGGGGATGGGCAGATGCCAAGGCAAAGGCAGACTGCGAAATCAGTTACGAGCAATTGCAGGGCAATGCCGTAGATGTGACCGTCAGGATTACCCCCAGGGACGGCGAGTTGCGCCGTGCAGGCGTGGCATGTAAGCTGGATTATAGGCTCAGTAACATTCAATGGTACGGATTCGGACCGTTCGAGAACTACCCCGACCGTCACGCTGGCGTAGTCATGGGACGTTACAGCAGTGACCAGCAAACAGTTGCCCAGGACAAGAACACTCCATTGAATACCGCTCGGTGGAACGAGCCGTACATCAAGCCCCAGCAGACAGGCGACCGCTTTGCCCGCGAGATTATCCTGAAGGATGCCCAGGGTCACGGTTACAAGATAGAGTGCCCCCAGGGACTCTATTTCAGCGCCAACCGATACACCGACGCAGACCTAAAGGATGCCCAGCACCAGTGGGAACTGAAACAAGAGCCCTACATATGGCTGCAGCTTGACAGCGAACTGCGCGGACTGGGCAACGCATCCTGCGGACCCGGCCCCATGAAGCAATATACCATACCTGCCAACAAGCCCATTACCTTCCGCTTCAGGGTTACAAGACTGTAACAGATTTGGTTATCCACTAAATATAATGTAGTTGACCAAAACCTAACAAAACCACCTTTCTGAGCCTGACGCTCCTATCGTAGCATAAAACACCATCAGTAATAATCCTGCTTGTGAACAAGTTTGACTCACAGACAGCCTTATTACTAATGGTGTTATCCTTATCAGGATTACGGCTCATAAAGGAAAAACAAGAAAAAAGTTTACGGTTTACCGTTTACGGTTTAAGGGGTTAGCGTGTAGCGGTTAGGGGTTAGCGGTTGTTTTTTCGGTTTTGCCTCGGATGATGTCTGTAGTTGCGATAGCAACGGGTTATGATGTCAGGGATTGTGCAAGAGCTTGTTCTTAGGCATAAACTCTATGACATCGGAACTGAGGTTCGCAGAACCAGGACATCAGTAGAGGATGTTTTTATGGTTTTAGTTAAAGCCGCATTAGGTCGCATATTGAGTTACCCACTAACTCTAATAGAGTTTCCCACTAAGTCTAATATAGTTACCCACTAACTCTAACAGGCTTGCTATAGCAACTGATTTTGGTAATCCACGCG
The DNA here is from genome assembly GCA_002450165.1 of Prevotellaceae bacterium UBA6974. Taxonomy (GTDB): domain Bacteria; phylum Bacteroidota; class Bacteroidia; order Bacteroidales; family Bacteroidaceae; genus Physcousia. The sequence goes on from DJYQ01000032.1 coordinate 40,066, forward strand.
AAACTTTCTCTCAACCGACCAGTGTCAACCATCCAACCGACCAGCGTCAATCAATCAACTGATGCGCATCATTCAGTCAATTCATGCGCTTTGCAAGCGGAAGCCAATAACAACATTTTCGAATTACTACTGAAACTCCGTCGAGTTAGTACTAAAACTCTTTTGAGTTAGTACTGAAACTCAAAACTGTATATGTTTAACGTTTGGGATAAATCAACAACAATAACACAGTTGGTCAGCACCAATTTTGCCCTGGTAGAAAAAATGCAAAGTATAGTGTTGTACGTATTATAAAAAATATTAACTTTGTATCGTCCTCACGCCGGAAGTGGTGTAAAAGCCACTGGGGAAGCCATTAGGAAGGAGTTCTTTATGGCGGTGTGGGACACCATAGATATGAAGAATGGTCATTGTTGGAATGAATTAATGTAGTCAAAAGCATTGGTCAGATCTTAATTGATTTACAATTATTATATAAAAATATTGACATGGATACACTTTTAAATTTATATCCCATTCAAGGTGTGGTTATTACACTACTTGGCATTGTTTACTCATTTTTTCCCAAGAAATGGTTAGGAGGTCAGCGAAATGAGTATATTCACTTTGCTCTTATAGCATACAGTTTATGGTGGGCAGTATTTATGGTGGCACGTGCAATCGTGCAGTGCTTAGGAAATCGTGTGATGGATTCGTTAGGTGATGACGCTTGGGCTGTGCTGTTCTATTATGGTCTGATTCTTTGGATTGGTTTAGCCTCGATGTTCCTTCCATTCCCTCGTGTCAAAACCAACCGACATTTTCAGTTTCTGACGATAGGATTCGTCCTCCTCAGTCTATTCCTTTTGCTCGGCACTTGGATTGTTGTGATGCTTAGTGGTGGCATGTAAGTTCACACTCTTTTCGTGGATTATCCCTACATCTTTCTACGATAGCCCTGCTATATTTAACTTTCAACCGATTTTAGTCGTAACACAAGGTGTAAAAGCCACACTGTATGTAGCAGAGGCTGCAGTTAGTGACTGCCAGTCCACCAGTCCCAGGAGTCCGTTTTGCAACATCCAGGGCATTGACGTAGGAGTAGTAGGTCTCCCAGGTGATGCCAACCAAAATGGCATAATCAGGATTGCTGACGTGACCAAGATATTGGATATTATGGCCAACGGTGGCGAGTAAACTGTAAACCGTAAACGACAAATCGCCTGTTGGTTGAAACCAGCAGGCGATTTGACTTATTAATTAAGGATTGATGTTTACTTCAATACACCCAGTTCCTTTCCGACCTTGATAAATGCTGCGATGCACTTGTCCAGGTGCTCACGTTCGTGACCGGCAGAAATCTGCACTCGGATACGAGCCTGTCCCTGAGGAACGACGGGATAGTAGAATCCTGTCACGTATATACCTTCCTCTTGCAATGCAGCAGCATATTTCTGTGACAGCGGAGCATCGTACAGCATTACGGCACAGATGGCAGACTGTGTAGGTTTGATGTCAAAACCTGCCTCTATCATCTTTGTGCGGAAATACTCGACGTTGGCAACCAGTTTGTCATGAATCTCATTGCTCTCGTCCAGGATGCGGAATGTCTCGATGGCTGCACCTACGACTGAAGGTGGTATAGAGTTCGAGAACAGATAAGGACGGCTGCGCTGGCGCAGCATGTCGATAATTTCCTTGCGACCGGTAGTAAATCCGCCCACAGCACCGCCAAATGCCTTACCCAGCGTACCTGTGTAGATGTCAACACGACCGTAGGTGTTGTAGAATTCGCTTACACCGCGGCCAGTAGCACCTACGACACCTGCCGAGTGAGACTCGTCAACCATCACCAGGGCATCATATTTCTCAGCCAGGTCACAAATCTTGTCCATTGGCGCAACATTGCCGTCCATCGAGAATACACCATCTGTCACGATGATGCGGAAACGCTGTTCCTGGGCAGCCTGCAGCTGTTTCTCCAAGTCCTCCATGTCAGCATTTGCATAGCGATATCGCTTTGCCTTGCACAGACGTACGCCGTCAATGATTGACGCATGGTTCAGTGCATCCGAGATAATTGCGTCATCAGCTGTCAGTAACGGCTCAAACACACCTCCGTTAGCATCAAAACATGCTGCGTACAGGATAGTGTCCTCGGTCTTGAAGAAACGGCTGATGGCAGCCTCCAATTCCTTGTGTGTGTCCTGTGTTCCGCAGATAAAACGAACGGACGACATACCGTAGCCGCGTCTGTCCATCATATCCTTTGCTGCCTTGATCAGGCGTGGATTGTTGGAAAGTCCCAAATAGTTGTTTGCGCAGAAGTTCAGTACTTCCTTGCCGGCAACCTGAATCGCTGCCTGCTGCGGTCCCTCAATCAAGCGTTCGTTCTTGTACAGACCTGCTTCCTTGATTGCTGTCAGCTCGTTCTGAAGATGTTCTTTAAATTTACCGTACATAATTGTTATGTTTATAGATTATGGTTTGACTTGCAATTGTACAGGGCAAATTTAGTGTAATATTTACAAAAAAACAAGTATTTTGTTTGATAATTCAATTACAATGTGTAATTTTGCCGACGTTTGTAAAGACACTTTATAAGACTAATAACGAAAAGGAAATACGAGATGAAGAATATTTTAATCATCGGTGCAACCGGTCAGATTGGCTCCGAGCTTACAATGAACCTGCGTTCTGTTTATGGTAATCAGCATGTTGTCGCAGGTTATATTAAGGGAGCTGAACCCAAAGGTGAGCTTCTGGAGAGCGGACCAGCCGAGATTTGCGACATTACAAACGCACAAAATATTGCGGATGTTGTAAAGAAGTTCAATATTGACACTATCTATAACCTTGCAGCCCTGTTGTCTGTAGTTGCCGAGGGCAAACCCATTTTGGCCTGGCATATAGGTATAGATGGCCTGTGGAATGTCCTGGAGGTAGCCCGCGAGAATGGATGTGCAGTGTTCACACCTTCGTCAATCGGTTCCTTCGGCCCCGGTACACCTGCATACAAGACACCGCAGGACACCATCCAGCGTCCAAAGACAATTTACGGAATATCCAAGGTGACAGGCGAACTGCTCTCGGACTACTACTTCAACAAGTATGGTGTTGATACACGTTCGGTACGTTTCCCGGGTTTGATTAGCAACGTAACACCTCCAGGAGGCGGTACTACCGACTATGCAGTAGATATCTACTACAGCGCAGTCAGGGGAGAAAAATTCATCTGTCCCATTGCACAGGGAACCTTCATGGACATGATGTATATGCCCGATGCCCTTAATGCATGCGTCCAGCTTATGGAAGCAGATCCTGCACGTCTCGTTCACCGCAACAGCTTCAATATTGCAAGCATGTCGTTCGAACCGAACCAGATATACGAGACAATCCGCGAGGAACTGCCAGGCTTCCAGATGGAATATCAGGTCGATCCCCTCAAGCAGAGCATAGCCAGCAGCTGGCCAGATTGCCTTGATGACATGTGTGCACGCAAGGAATGGGACTGGAAACCACAGTTCGACCTGCACAGCATGACATTGGATATGTTGGATAAGCTGAGTGCCCGACTGAAGGCGTAACACACCTCAACAATATAAACAACAAGTAAGCCCCAGTTCCACAAGGACCTGGGGCTATTCTTTTGTTGGCAGGCAGCGTATGCTATTTCACAACCAGTGCACGTGCAATCAAGTCGTTTATGTTGGCATAATGGCTGCGTGTATGTGAGTCACCTGCGGCCATGCGTACCTTTGACTGGATTTTCTTCAGGGCGTACATGGCATGTGCGCGCTGGGTACTGATGTATGTTGCAGTCATGGTAGTGAATGTAGTAATCAGTGCGCTCACCACCTGCAGTTGCAGTGCCTCGCGATATTTGCTTACGCTTGCACCTGTAGCAGTTTCGCTGAATGACAGACGGACAAGATCGTCAATATATTTCTCAGCAGGATAAAGTTCGTTGATGGCACCGATGCGGCTGACCAGGACATACGCAGTTGTGCGTGCGATGTTCAATGTCAGGTCGCGCGTATCACCTGCAAGAGACTTGCAATAATCAAAAGAACGTATCCATACAGGTTCCTTAATTACATTCTCCTCAAGCCACTTCAGCGAAGCCTTCTGTTTGGCCAGTGGGGTAGGCTGGTAAACGGTACCGCCTTGAGCACGCGTGCGATAGTTCTGATATGTACCTCCGATATACTTCGCTACATGACCCACATAGCGGTTAAATTGAGTCTGGAACTGGTAGTACATATCACCAAGATTCTCTCCGTAGATATCCTTTTCATCTCGAGTCCAACTCTCAAGATTAGCCATTTCGCGCTTCAGGTTTCTTACACCATAGGTGCTGGCCTTGACAGCATCGTCACCCAGGTCCTCTGTCTGGCGACGTGGATCAGTGCTCAATCCTTCACCGTCACCCCACCACAGGCGAGGATTCTTCATTGCCTCCAGTACCATTGGCTCAAGAGCCTTGTGGTCTTCGTCCACATCCCGGGCATCCAGCATAGGCTTGTAACCCCACTGTATGGCCCACTCGTCATAGTCACCGATACGTGGGAATATACCCAGACGCGAAATACCGTCCTCGGGTTGCGCAACGTAATTGAACCGAGCATAGTCCATGATTGATGGAGTGTGACCATTCTTCTCAACCCATGCCTTGTTCCTAAGTGAATCTACAGGTACTGTGCTTGACGAACCAAAGTTGTGGCGCAGTCCCAGCGAGTGACCTACCTCATGGCTTGAAACGAAGCGTATCAGATTACCCATAAGCTCCTCGTCATATTTCATTTTGCGCGATGCCTCGTCAATGCTCGAAGCCTGAATCATGTACCAGTCATGCACCAGCGACATCACGTTGTGATACCAGCACACATGGCTCTCCAGGATTTCGCCAGTACGGGGGTCGGATACATGAGGACCGTATGCATTGGGAATCGGGCTTGCCAGGTAACGGATAACGCAGAAACGCGCATCCTCCATAGACATTGTGCTATCGTTCTCGGGCCACTCTTCACCTCGTATGGCATTCTTGAAGCCTGCTTTCTCAAAAGCCTTCTGCCAGTCGTTTACACCGGCTATCAGATACTTGCGCCACTGTTTAGGCGTAGCAGGATCGATGTAATATACAATAGGCTTCTTGGGCTCAACCAGTTCACCCTGACGCATCTTCTCCAGGTCAGCCGAATCTTTCGGTTCAAGACGGTAACGGGAAATCAACACCTTGCCGTCAACACGCTGCTGCTGGTCGTTAAAGGTGTTGAAACTCTCTGTAAAGTAGCCCACGCGCGGATCATAGTATCGCGGCATCATCAGCTGCTCGGGAAGCATCACGAACGAAATGTTCAGGCCAAAGGTCACCTTGCCCGTAGCAACGGCACCCGGCAGGCGCTTGCTGCTGGAATTATATGTCTTGACCAGACGTATCTCGGTGTTCGTGGGGAAAGTCTTGATGTCCTCGATATAGCCCAGCCCCATCATCGGAGCTCCGAGTTCCAGCGTTTTCTTCAGGCTCTGGTGGATACTCAGGGCATTGTCGTCGTTCAGGAACGCGTTCATCTTAATCTTGCTCCTCTTGTTCGCGCTTGATTCAATCTTGAAAGACGCAATTATAGGGTTCTCGTTGCTTATTACAACAGCCTTGTTTATCATCTGCGTCGTGTCTGCCACATTGACCGTCATGCGCGAGCGCAACAGCAAGTTACCGTCAACACCTTTCTGGAAATACACAACCTGCTCGTTACACATTTCACCCCCAAACTTGCCGCTGTTTGACGGTGTGCTGGTATAGCGCGTTATGGCCAGGATATCCTTTTCCAATAGCGAGTCTGGAATTTCCATAAACCAATCCGCATTTACCTTCGTAATGTCAAACATACCATGTCGCGAAACACTTGGCTTGGGCGGCTGAGGCGCTTGCTGTGCAGCAGGCTGACCTTTCTGTTTCTTGTCCCTGTTTTTTGTTTTGTCCTTTGCAGACACAGGGGTAATGGCCAGCACGATGGCAATAGCCATTAGCATCAGTTTCTTCATTTTGTGTTATAGATTGTGTTTTAAATATAAATAATGTATAAAACCGGATGCAAATGTACACTTTTTTTCTATAAACATACGATGGTGTATCTATTTTTTATACTTTTGTAACTATGAAACGTGCGTATATCCTTATTTTGTCACTTATTGCCGCCTCGGTGCTCTGTGCCGAGACAAGACAACTGGCGGATTATGTAGATCCCCGTATCGGCTCCGCAGGGCACGGACATGTGTTTGTAGGCGCCTGTGTACCATGGGGGATGGTTGATGCAGGCCCCGTACAGCCATATCATGGCTGGGATTGGTGTAGCGGATACCATGCCAGCGGAGACAGCATTGTCGGATTTGCCCAGACACACCTCTCGGGGACAGGTTGTTCGGATTTGGGCGATATCACAATCATGCCGGTCTATGGTCTGGTAAATACTGATACCACACATCATGAAATATTGGAACAGATAGCCTCGACCTATACCCATGACAACGAAATCGTACAGGCAGGCTATTACAAGGTACGCCTGGACAAGAACTATATCACCGCCGAGATTACTGCCTCCGAGCGCGTAGCCCTGTACCGTTTCACCTTTCCGCGCGGCAACCGCACTGCCAATATTTTTCTGGATTTGGAGAACGGCATTGGCGACCGGGCCGTGGAAACACGTATATGGCCAATAGACTCACATACTATGGTGGGATACAGGAAAAGCCGCGGTTGGAGCCGTCATATCGTATATTACGCCATCCGTTTCAACCGTCCCGTAGGCGAATTTGGCATCGAGGACTACAATGCACGCTATGCACAGGCAGTATTCAGCGTTGAACCGGGTACTGAAATCTGTGCTCAGGTATCCATTTCACCTGTCAGCGAGATGGGAGCCCTGCAGAACCTGCTTGCAGAAACTTCGGCACTGACCTTCGACCAGGTCAGGGAATATGCAAGGAACAGATGGAACACCGAACTGAGCCGTGTTGATGCCAGCTTTTCAAGTGACTCGCAGGCACGCACTTTCTATACCGCCCTGTATCACACCATGATAGCCCCCCAGCAATGGAATGACGTTACCGGTGACTATATGGGCAGTGACAGACAGATTCGACGCAGCCCGTCATTCAGGAATCACACGACATGGAGTCTGTGGGATACCTATCGCGCACTTCACCCCATGGCGACACTACTCATGCGCGACAAGCTATCCGACTGGGCAAATACCATGATTCACCACTGGCGCGAGCAGGGAGAGCTTCCCGTATGGCATCTGCACAGTTACGATACGTATTGCATGGTAGGCGAACCTGGTGTGCCAGTACTTGCCGATATGATACTGAAGGACGTTCAGGGCATTGACTACGAGGAAGCCTTCAAGGCAATGAAGCAAAGTATGCACGGAACTCGCGGAAAGGATCAGTTATGGAAATACGGCTATATACCATTTGACCTGGGACAGGGAGAGAGCGTTGCCAAGAGTCTGGAATATTACCTTGCAGCATGGAGCGTTGCCCAGGTGGCAGGAAAGCTTGGCCACAGCGAAGACAGTGCCCGGTACGCACAACTTGCAGGAAACTACCGCAAACTATATGACCAACGTGTCGGCTATATACGAGCAAAGGACCAGAGCGGAAATTTCCGCCCACTCCACAATTTTGCCCCCAACCACCAGACAGCAGACTATACCGAGGGCAACCCCTGGCACTACCTGTGGCTTGTACCCCACGACATCCCGGGCCTGATTGACCTGCTTGGCGGAAAGGAGAAAGCCGAAGCCCGTCTTGACAGCATGTTTTTGGTCAGCAGTCAGCTCAATTCCGATGCCAATCCTGACATAACAGGCCTGATTGGACAATACTGTCACGGCAACGAGCCCAGTCACCACACACTGTTCGTATATAATTACATCGGAAAGCCACGCAAGACACAGGCACGTGTCCACCAGGTACTTACAACATTATATACAGACAAGCCCGATGGAATCTGCGGCAACGAAGACGTCGGCCAGATGAGCGCCTGGTATGTAATGGCCAGTTTGGGCATGTATCAGGTCGAACCTTGCGGAGGCAGGTATCAGCTGTGTGCACCTGCGGTAAGGGAGGCAAAACTGAATGTCGGCGATGGCAAGACCTTCGTCATCAAGACCCGAGGCACAGGTATCTACGCAAGGCGATGGAAACTAAACGGCAAACCTCTCAAAGGCACTGTCCTGAATCACAGGGATATTGTAAGCGGAGGGACACTCGAGGTCGAACTGTGTAATTGAAACCAGAATCGCAGCAATGAAACACGTATCGATTATCCTGCTCATATTCAGCCTTACGCTGCCAGCCTACCCTGCAGACATTGCGGAAAACGATGCCATTATGGATCACCGTCCGGCAATAGAGAAACGCTGCTTCCGTAGCAAGGCCATCGAAAGGAAAATCCGCTCCATGCACAAGATACTGATGGCGGTCAATCCCAAATTGTGGTACATGTTTCAGAACTGTTTCCCCAATACCCTGGACACCACCGTCAGACAATATACAGGCAAAAACAGCGTCAATGGAGCTGAGGAGCACTTTACCTTTGTCATTACCGGAGACATCGACGCCATGTGGTTGCGCGACAGCGGAGCCCAGGTATGGACCTATATGCCGTACATACGCGAGGACAAGGAATTGCAGGAATTGGTACGCGGCGTAATCCGTCAGCAGATGGAATTTATATGCCTGGACCCCTATGCCAATGCATTCCTGCGCAATCCCACCGACACATCCCAATGGCAAAGCGACTACACATCGATGAAACCAGGCATTCACGAGCGCAAGTACGAGATTGACTCGCTATGCTATCCCCTGCGTCTTGCATACGAATACTGGAAGCAGACAGGCGACGAAACAATCTTCGATGACTTGTGGATACAGGCAATTACCAACATACTGTCCGTATTCACCGAACAGCAACGCAAAGACGGAATCCAGCAGACCGGTTATCGTTTCGGTCGCAAGACAACCGCCCAGCACGATACCACCAGCAACTATGGTGTGGGTCATCCAGTACGTCCATGCGGACTGATTGCCAGCATGTTCCGCCCCTCGGACGACAGCTGTATCTTCCCATTTCTCATCCCCAGCAATATCTTTGCCCAAGACGTCCTGCTAAAAGCAGCAGAGATGCTCGAACATACCCCGCAGCCAAATACCGCCAGCACGATTGCCGACATTGACGCGCTCAGGGGACGCTGCCTTGCTATAGCGGGCCAGATACAATTGGCAATCAACCAATACGCAACAGTGCATACCGCCCGCTTCGGGACAGTATATGCCTTCGAAATAGACGGTTTCGGGAGCCGTCTCCTCATGGACGATGCCAACGTACCATCTCTCCTGTCCTTGCCCTATCTATGCCCCGACCTGGTCAGCGCACAGGATTCAGTATATCAAAACACACGCCGCATGATATGGAGCGACAGCAATCCATATTTCTTCGGTGCAGGAATACAGGGGATGAAATCAGGCATACGCGGCATAGGCTCCCAGCACACAGGACTCAACAAGGTATGGCCCATGTCCATCATTATGAAAGGACTCACATCCACCAGCCGCGACGAACAGCGACAGTGCATTCAGGCCCTGTTGGAGACAGACGGTGGAACATGCTTCATGCACGAGAGCTTTAATCCCGCCAACCCCACAGACTATACCCGTTCTTGGTTCGCATGGGCCAACGGCCTGTTTGCCGAGCTCGTAATAAAAGCCTATGGAAACTGAAAAAAATAAATAACAACAATTAAAAATTTAGTTAAATGATGACATTAATTATTATCGGTGCAGTCGTATTAGTGATACTTCTGTACTTTGTGGGAGTTTACAACGGACTGGTCCGTCTCAGGAACAATCGCGAGAACGCATTTGCCAACATCGACGTCCAGCTCAAGCAGCGCTACGACATGATTCCGCAGCTCGTGTCAACCGTCAAAGGCTATGCCGCACACGAGAAAACCCTTCTCGAGGAAGTCACCCGTGCACGCACGGCCGCTATGAGCGCAACCAGTATCAATGACAAGGTACAGGCCGAGAATGCCCTCTCTGCAGCACTTGCAGGTCTCAAGGTCAGCGTCGAGGCATATCCCGAACTGAAGGCCAACACCAACTTCCAGCAGCTTCAGACCGAGATAGCAGACATCGAGAACAAGCTCAGTGCGACACGTCGTTTCTTCAACAGCGCCACCAAGGAACTGAACGTAGGCGTTCAAACCTTCCCAGCCAATCTCATCGCCGGGATGTTCGGTTTCCACGTCGAGCCCATGTTCGAGATTCCGCAGACCGAGCGTGCATCAATGGAGAAGGCACCCGAAATACAGTTCTAAATGAAATATGTAGGAATATATTCGCAGCAGGTAGGCAACAACATCAAGAGTATGTTGCTCCTGCTGTGTTTCCCCCTGATTATAGTCGGCCTTGTATGGCTCTTCTTCTTCATTATGGACTTCCTGCAGGGAGGATATGACCCCAGCCAGGGAGCTATGGACATTTCCGGTTCACGACTGGAAAACGTGACCTACATGGCCTTGCAGACATTGCCCTGGATAGCAGGTGCGGTAACAATATGGTTCATCATCGCATACTTTACCAACACCAGCATCATACGCAATGCAACAGGAGCACGCCCACTGGAACGTCGCGAAAATCCCCGTGTCTATAATATCGTCGAGAACCTCACGATGACGTGCGGCATGGATATGCCCAAGATCAACGTCATAGACACTCCCGAGCTCAACGCCTTCGCAAGCGGCATAGACCGTAACAGCTATACCGTAACCGTTACCACTGGCTTGTGCGACCGTCTCAACGACAAGGAACTGGAGGGAGTCATTGCACACGAATTGACCCATATCCGTAACAAAGACACACGACTGCTCATCATCAGCATCATCTTTGTAGGCATAATGGCATTCGTCCTCAATCTCGCAACACGTATGTTGTGGAATCACCTCATCTGGGGTGGGGGCAACCGCCGCAGGGACAATAACGGAAAGAATGGAGCAGGCATACTCGTTGCCGCTGTCGTAGCCATCGTACTGGCTGCTATCGGATACCTGTTTGTGCTACTTACGCGGTTTGCCATTTCACGCAAGCGCGAATACATGGCAGATGCAGGCGGAGCCGAACTGTGCGGAGATCCGCTCGCCCTTGCCAGCGCATTGCGCAAGATCAGCGGCAATCCCGCACTTGCCAATGTCGAACGTCAGGATGTGGCACAACTCTTTATCGTACGCCCCCCTTATGCCTCACAGGGAATATCGTCAATTCTGGACGGTATGTTCAGCACACATCCCCCCATTGAGAAGCGCATAGCATATCTCGAACAGTTCTAATTCATCCTGTCCGTGACAAATACCGAATACAGGCCCTGCTCCTCCTGAGCGGGGTCTGCCGTATATGGAGCCCACCTGCGCCAGCGGTCAGCCGTCGGTACAGCCTCACCTCCCCATCCCCAGAAGTTGGCCCCTGCCAGTTTAGCCCCCTTCAGTCTTGTCGTATCAGCACATCCAATCCTGGAAGCGATATAATCGTAATACCGCTTACGGGCAGTTACAGGCGAGCCCGGTCTTATTTCGTAATTGTCACGCGGATATCCATATTCCTCCAGCACCACAGGCTTACCCAGCACCGATAGGATACGCAGGTTCATATATATGTACCACTCCGACCTGCGTATTGCATTCTCCAGCATATCCTGCGGAGCCGACACCCCGTTACGCTCCCTGCAGATTGACGTCTCGGCAATTGCCGGTCCGCACCAACCCCAGTTGTTTGGCCAGCAATGAATACAGCAGTAGTCAATTTCAGGGAAACTATGTATCCTGACCAGCAACCCACTGTCCTTGGCACACCCGTAGAACCCCTCGCTTCCGGTCGTCACCAGATGGTTCCCGTCAATGGACTTTATCAGTTTCGCCTGCGCCCCAATCCACTGTGCAAACGAATCCCATACCCGCAGTTTCTCATCCTCAGTTATTCCGCTGTATTGGGTGAACGGCCTCGGCTCATTACAAATCTCCCAAGCCATTATAGACGGGCTGTCGGCATACCGTCTGCCCGTGACAGAGTTGGTTCGCGAAACCATGAAACGCGTATGGTTGGCAGCCAGTTCCACAGCCCTGCCGTTGCGTGTAAAGTTACTGTGATATTTCTGGAATGCATCCCAATCCTTGCTGCCGTCAGGAGCATCACCTGCCCCCGACCATTCCAGGTAAGTCCCGAAACCGCCACTCCAATCCCACGAGTTATTCAGATACAGCACACACGTCATTCCGCGTTTCTCCAGTTCGGCCACAAAGAAATCCAATCCCTCAAGCACCGTATCGTTATACACCCCCGGCTCTGGCTGCAAAGCAGGCCATGTGTGCGAAGGCCTATTCTGGACACCATCGCTGCCACCAGCCAATGCCCGTATGTTTGTTATGCCACGCGCATACAATGTATCCAGTTCACGGCACAGCCTCTCCCTGTCACCCCCCTGCCCCCTGCTACCCAATATGGCAGCATACCACATATTCGTCCCATTGAATTCGTACGGGCAGCCGTTACGGTAAAACGCACCGTCACGTACGCCTACAAAACCATTCGTCACACCCGTTTTACACGCAACAAACACAACGACAGCCACAAACAGTAAGGGCAAACATGTCTTTTTCATAGCACAGGATTCAGATTTGCAAGGCAAAAATAACAAAAATCCTCAGGAATTGCTATATTTGCGCAGAAATTATATATCATGAAAAAGACAATTCTCCTATGTCTGATACCGTTGATAATCAATTCAGCCGTTCAGTCACGTAAGCTCCAGTACAGCGCTTCGCAGTTTGGCATTGTTCCCAATCAAGGCACCGACATGGGCCCCGCATTGCGCAAGGCACTGGAAGCCATCCGCACCTCGCAGAAGGCAGGCGACTGCGCAGTTCTTGTATTGGACAAAGGCTGTTACGACTTCTATCCCGACGGAGCCGTCAAAAAAGAACTCTACGTCAGCAATCACGATCAGGACAATCCAAAAAGCATTGCCCTCCTCGTCGATTCGATGCACGACATAACAATCGACGGCAGCGGAGCCGACATCATGTGTCACGGCACAATGATACCCATTGTCATTCAGAATTCGCAGCGCATAACCCTGCAAAACCTTCACATCGATTTCCGGACACCCCACATCGGTCAGGCCCAGATAGTACAGATAACCCCACAGGGCACCGTGCTCAAGACAGCACCGTGGATGAATGCCCGCGTCAGCCCCGACGGCCGTCTGCAGCACTTCTGTGACGAGGGACACGGCGCACAATGGGTCTGCACCCCACAGGCAGCCATTGCGTTCGACCAGAATACACGCCACATAGTATATAGGACCAGCGACGTCGTCCTATGGCCACAAAAAGCCATACAGACAGGTCCCGACACTTTCCTGCTGGAAGGCTGGCACAACGACCGCCTCAGCGTAGGCAATATACTCGCCCTGCGCGACTGGTCGCGCCCCACACCAGGTATATTCCTTGCCCACAACCGTGATACCCATATCCTCAATACCCAGGTACACTATGCCGATGGAATGGCACTAATTGCACAATTATGCGAGAATATCACACTCGACGGCTTCTGCGTCTCACTTCGCTCAGCCGATGACCCACGCTATTTCACCAGCCAGGCGGACGCAACCCATTTCAGCGGTTGCAAGGGAAAAATCATCAGCCGTAACGGCCTGTACGAGCACATGATGGACGATGCCATCAACGTACACGGGACGTACGTCAAGGTTATGGAACGCATTGACGACACCACCTTGCGTTGCGCCTATCAGCACGGACAGTCATGGGGCTTCGATTGGGGATATGCCGGAGACCAGGTATCCATTGTCCGCAGCCGTACTATGGAGAAGCTCGACTGCGGTCCGCTCCGCATACACAGCATCAGCAACCTCAGGGATGGCACCGACAACCTGTTCGGACAGAAAGAAATGATTATACGCTTCGACCGCCCACTTCCAGCCGAGGTCACCCCCGATGGTTCCTATGGCATCGAGAACCTTACCTGGACACCCTCAGTATATTTTGCACACAATACCATACGCAACAACCGTGCACGAGGCTCACTTTTCTCCACACCTCGCAAGGTCGTATGCGAGAACAACTTCTTCGACCACACCAGCGGTACTGCCATACTACTGTGCGGCGACTGCAACGGATGGTACGAGACAGGCGCATGCCGCGACGTTCTCATTCGCAACAACCACTTCCTCAACGCCCTCACCAGCCCCTTCCAGTTCACCAATGCCGTCATCAGCATCTACCCCGAGATACCGGAACTGGACAGGCAGAAGAAATACTTCCACGGAGGCCCCCTTGCAGGACACAAATACGCAATTCGCATCACCGGCAATCTATTTGAGACATTCGACCAACCCCTGCTTTATGCCAAGAGTGTTGACGGCCTGCAGTTCAGCAAAAACCGCGTAATACACAACAACGACTATCCCGCATACCATTGGATTACACAACCCGTTACCCTTGAGCGCGTCATCAACTACTCCGAAAAATGAAATTTGAGAAAATACTCCCCCTGGCACTTTTGCTGACCATCACCGTCAGTGCCCAGGATACAGCCAGGTATAACCCACGAATGGCAGAGTGCATAGAATTTCTGTACAGCAACATGTCCCTTCCCGACAGCGTTGACTACCCCCACAGCTACTGGAAGGAGCAAGTCCGTCTTGCCCTCCGCGCACGACGGGAAATGTCATGGGGAGACAGCGTTCCTCGCTGGGAATTCCTCAATTACGTACTCCCCGTACGCGTCAATAACGAATCGCTGGACAATGCCCGTCAGGTCATCTATCGCGACCTGGCTCCACGCCTACGGGGGCTCACTATGCAGCAGGCAGCCCTCGAGGTCAATCACTGGTGTCACGAACACGTCAGCTACCGACCCAGCGACGCCCGCACATCCTCGCCCCTTGCCACTATGGCAAACACCATAGGACGATGCGGCGAGGAAAGCACCTTCACCGTAGCCGCATTACGCTCGGTAGGCATTCCCGCCCGACAGGTCTATTGCCCCCGCTGGGCGCATACAGACGACAACCACGCATGGGTCGAGGTATGGATCTGCAATCCCTCATCCCCCACAGGTTCCTGGCATTTCATGGGAGCCTGCGAACCCGAGGAAACACTTGACCGCGGCTGGTTCAACTGGGCAGCCAGCCGTTCAATGCTTGTCCGCACCTATGACCAGGAAGGTAACGAAATACAAACCACCTCAACCTATGCCCCCACCAAGACCCTCAACGTCCACGTTGCAGACGAGACAGGCAAGCCCGTAAGCGATGCAACCGTCGATTTTCGCCTATACAACTATTCCGAGTTTTTTCCCCTCCACACCACCGTTACCGACAGCAACGGCAATGCACACTTCACAACCGGCTATGGCGACCTGCAGATATGGGTCAGCAAGGACGGCAAGTACGGAGTGCAGAAAGCCGATGCCTATACCACCAATGTCACCATAGTGCCATGCTACAGTGCAGGAGCCTCGTGGATATGCGAATACGACTGGCACGTACCACGCACACAATTGCCCGAACCCGACCGCTCTGTCGTTGACACCGTCAGTCACAACGGACGCCGCCTGTTGGCCGAGGACAAGATACGCACGGCATATCAGCAACGGACCTTCTACAACGGCAAGGACTCACTGCTCAGACAGGCAAGGAGCAACTGGCCAGTAATCCGTAACTTCATCAACCAGGGACACCCCAACACCGATTTGGTGATACGGGGGCTGAGCGAGAAAGACCTCCGCGATGTTACCGCCGATGTCCTGCGCGATGCCTGCCTGATGCCCCAGGCAGGACTGCAGAGTGGGGGAGTACGAGTTTCCACCGAACCCCTTCGTCCATACGTCGCATTCATTCAGAAAAACCTCCCTCCAATGACCTCATCCCAATGGATAGAGTGGGTTAGGAACAATATTACTATCGATGAAACCGCCAATTCCCGACAACTACCCATGTCCGTCACAGGCATCTACCATACCCGCCGCTGCGACTCAGCCAATCGCGAGCTGTTCACCGTTGCCGGAGCCCGTGCCCTCGGTCTCAGGGCAGAGCTGAATCCCGTAGGAAAAGCAGTCGTCCAGGGACTGTCGCTTGCAACGGAAGGAACAGCCGTACCCATGGGAATACTCAGACTGGACGTACCAGCAGACGTAATGTACTGTCACGGTTACACCGTATCACGTATGGTAAACGGCCGTCCCATGTCCCTCGACTATGCCGACGACGACCCCACCGTCACACACAAGTTCCGCCAAGGACTGCAACTGCCCGCCGGAGACTACCTCCTCACCACAGGCACACGCCTTGCTGGCGGAGACGTCCTTACACGCAGCATAATGTTCACCCTTTCCCCCGACCACACAACCACCATTCCCGTCATCTTCCGCAAGAGCGACAAAAGCGTCCGTAGCGACCTTCAACTCGATGACAGCGAGAAAAATTCAAGTGCAACCTCAATACAATCCGCCCAATAACATGATACTGGAAGTATGCTGCGGCAATATCCCCAGCGTCCGCGCAGCCATACAAGGCGGAGCACATCGCATCGAACTCTGTCGCGACCTTGAACATGACGGACTCACCCCCGATGCACAGATGATAAGCCAGGCAATAGCCCTCTGCCACCCCGCAGGCATCCCCGTACACGTACTCATACGACCTCGTGCAGGTGACTTCGTCTATACCGCAGAGGAAATCCAGCAGATTCTTGCAGACATCAGTACCGCACTGCAACTCGGTGCCGACGGCATAGTCATCGGAGCACTCACCACCGATGGTGACATAGACCTCCAGCAGACCCGGCAGATGATACAGCATGCACGTCAGTCAGGCAGACAGGTCAGCATCACCTTCCATCGTGCCTTCGATGTATGCCGCAACCCCCTCCAGGCACTCGACCAGATTGCAAGTCTGGGATGCGACCGCATCCTCACATCCGGTCAGCAATCCACCGCCCAGCAAGGCATACCCCTGCTCAGGGAACTTGTCTGTGCAGCTCGCGGCAGAATCACAATACTCTGCGGTGCAGGCGTCAATCCCCATAACGCCGCCCAAATCCTGCGCGAAACAGGTGCCACCGAACTGCACGGCTCCCTCCGCACCGGCACCGTCACCGACCCCACCCAAGTCCGACTGCTATTGGATAACACCACATCCTATTAATAAAAACCACGAATCATTCGAATTAATTCATAATTCTCAATTGCCACTTCGTTCTCGCCGTTGGCTCGCGACCCCTTCGGCGTTCATAATGCATAATTACCAAAACCTTTAAAACAACCTCTGCTGAGCCTGATGCTCCTGTCGTAGCATTCAACACCATCAGTAATAATCCTGC
>DJYQ01000004.1 GCA_002450165.1 Prevotellaceae bacterium UBA6974
GCTTCCGACTCTCTTGTTATAGAACGTGTCGTCAACGTTGTAGCGCAGGAATACCAACAGCTCGGGATAGTCATCAAGGGGATAGATGTAATCCATCATATCGTCTCCGAACAGTAGGGGTTGTCTCATTTCCTCGTCCGTGCATGCCCTGATTTCGCTGGGATCGATATAGCTACTGCCATCATACTTCTTCTGGTTTCCGGTACTCCTGACACCATCCAGACGGTCAAAGAAGAAATTGTGTATCATAGGTTGTCCGTAGCGCTCTCCGGCAATAGCTCCGAAGTAGTCGTCTCCGTCATGCTGGACCCGTCCGGTAAAATAGCAGTGTGACACTTTAGATGTACGGTCGTCGCCCTGCTCTATCTTGCCGACAATGCCGCCTACCTGTGCGTCGGCTTTGACCGTGACGTCCCTGACATAGCAATATTCTATGTCGTTGTGGTTGTTGGTCATATAGCCGCAGATGCCGCCAAACTCGTCGTTGCCACTCTCGTACTGCCTCACGCTTCCTCCCACCACGGCACAGTGGGAGATGGTGCTATGGTTAAACATTTGGCCGCATATAGCACCGATGTGACAGTCGTCACCGTCGCCGGCGCGGATGTCCACATTCACCAACTTGAGGTTCATGACTTTGCCGTTGTCCATCTTGCCGAAGAGTCCACGATTGTCGTCGTTCCCTACGATTGCCAGGTTACGGATAATGTGTCCCTGTCCGTCGAAAGTTCCGCCAAACTTGTTGTCGTCGTTCCATCCGATGGTGTATGCATTGAAATTGATGTTGTTCAAGTCAATATCGGTCGTCAGTTTGATGGTGTAGCCTTTATAGCCCTGATCACCATCATCATAGCTTCCCCACTTGGTTCTCAGGCCTGCAAGCTGGGCAGCATTGGTGACATAGAGTGTTCTACCTGATTGTACAGGGGCTTCTGTTGAGCCGTCCCATACACTGATGTCCTGAGCCTGAACAGTGGCGGCTGCCACTGCCATCAGCAGTATTGCAAATATGGTATTCTTCATTTGTCCTGAACTACTTTGATGATTGAATATTAGAATACAAACTTGACGGTTTCGTCATCTGTCGAGACAAGGCCTACTCCACTGCCCACAGGTGCGTTGAAGGTGGCTCTGCCGCTTTCGTCGGCCTGTTGGCGTGCTATGATGGCTCCGTTGGCCTGATAGAGACGTATCTGCTGGTTGGACTTGACGCCTGTTACTATCAGGGTGCTGCCAACGCGGCTGACATGCATACTGGTGCCTTCGTCTCCGTTTTCGTGTACGTTTTCGACAGATGTCGGTACAGATGATGGGTAAAGTGTCACTACGCCGCTGTTTTTGCTGCCGGAGTATGTCTTTGGAATCAGTCGCATGTACTGTCCGGTTTCGGGATCCCTGCATACCAGTGTTGCACCGACGTACAGTTCTTCCTTCTCGGTAACTGCGGGAACGGTAATGGTTACATAACCTGCGCGGTAGCTGCCGTAGTCGAGCATGTAGCCATTGCCCTGGGCAACGGGTACTCGGTGGCTGAACAGTACCTTTGTCTCGTAGTTGCTGTGGCTGGCGCCCGAATTGTTATATACGAGGGAACTGTAGCTCTTTTCCTTGAGTCCCACGATAACGGCGAAACTTCCGCTCAGACTGCGACGGTTGTAGCTGCGCACACATATAGTGATATGGTTATCGCCATTCTTGTCAACTCGCTGTCCTGCAACGAAACATTCGAACCGCGGATTGTAGGGGTAGAACTTGCGTGTGTGCTGTTCGTAAACGTGGTCTTCCTTGTTACTGCTGCCCTTGCGACCGCCAATGCGTGCTGCCCTGCGTGCCAGGTAGCGTGCATAGCTCTGCTCCTGAACGCCCAGAATATCATCGTACTTGACATACATGGTGGTGTTCACGCCCGTACCTATTATATAAGGTATGGTGATGCGCTGCTTGACACTGGAGCCTGCATTGATGATTGTATTAATGGGGTACTGCTTGTCTATGCCGTCAATCTTAAGCACGCATTCGCTGATGTTGGACGTGCCGTAGTTGTTGACTGTCACGAGCAGTGTTATCTCGTCAGTATTGCACTGGAATCCCTGGTTGTTCTCGCTATCAAACTGTATGGTGTAGTTGAAGGCGTTACCGAAATAGGATACCGTCTTGTTGAGCTGGGACACGCCCAGACTGTCAACGGCTACGTAGCAGACTTGTATCTTTTCGTTGGTCATGTATCCGTCGAAACCGAAAATGCTGTTGGATTTCGGCAGCCGGACGGTTGTCATTGGTGTGCCGATGCCGAAGCCGCCATCCTTGTTGGGTACAAGGCGTGCTGCCATAAGTCGCATGGATGTGCTGTCGCTGGCCATCGGTATCTCGCGCCATAACAGGGCTACGTTGTTGAGTGACTGTGCCTCCAGGTCGGGAACGATGCGGAAATCATCGACATTGACATTGTTGAGTATAATGGATGTGTTGATTCCGTCCTTGGCCTTGCCGTCCATGCCATAGCTCTTGACGCGGAAGTTGGTTCCGCTTCCGATTGTATCGATTGGAGTTGCCCAGGCAAGTACATTGAGGTCTCCGATACGGCGCATACGCATCAGCTGGTCGGTCTGCTCTATGTCGTGCATGGTGACGTTGCCTGCGGCATCGACTGTCATGCAGATATTCTCGTTGTCCTTGTCGTTGGATGCCTTGCGGGCAATGATATATGCTGTATTACCGTCGTATGTGATATGGTAGTCCTTCAGTGCACAGCTTTCGTCAAGCGTCATAAGCGGTATGGGGGCGCTCCATGTCTCGTTGCCGTCATAGCGTGACATCATAAGCTGGCCGTGCATGACAAGGTCGGTAATCTGTACCGTGTCGTCGGGGTTCACCCAGCTGCCCTTTTCCAGGAGTCCTTCCTGCCAGATGCCTACGCCTGTTCCGTTGTCGGCAAGTGCTACGCGTGGATTGAAGGAGGTTGTCTCGGGTGAGGAGTAAACGGGCTGGGGACTGTACCACTTGGTGCCTGGCAGCTTCCTGGTGTAGTATATTCCATATACGCGGCTGGCGCGCTTGACTGTTTCGTCAACATGCAGGGTGTCATCCAGGTCTTCCTGGGCTATCTTGTCCGTAGCCTGCTCGAGCAGTACCAGGTCAAGTCCCGGAATTGACGCTGCGTCGTAGCTGGTGCATCCGCCCAAACGCCATGCGGACAGGTAGATGGGGGTGCCTGTGGGTGCTACCTCGACGGTATAGTCGTTGGGGTTCTCGTAGCTACCCTGATATACTATGCTGTCTCCGCCGGCAAGGAACTTGACGGGCTCGTTGAAATCTACGCGACTGGTAACGAATTCTCCTGGAAGCGTGACGCCTGTCTTGCGCATATTCTTGTTGGTTGTTCCGCTTGGATCGTCGGAATCGCTTAGGTAGTAAACAAAATTCTTGTGGAATGGGTTCTTGAAATTCTTGGGTTTGATAAGGTACTGCTTTACTGCTGTTCGTCCCAAATCCTTGGAACCGCGCTTGCTCCACCCAAAGGCCTTGAGCTTGTAGTAAACGCCCAGACCGCCGAACCAACTGTAGGCACTGCCCGAGAAGCTGTTGCGAAGGTCCAGACGGCATCCTGTGGCATATTTGAAACCGATGCCTGCGCCAACTTCGACTCCTGCCTCGGCTGATGCTATGCCGATATCAAGCTTGGCTCTGGCCTGACCCTTGACAAAGGCTTGTCCGTTGAACTTGAAGGCAAGTATGTGGTTCTTCCACGGTGCTATGTCTCCCTCGGTGTTGTAGAAGGAGAAGATGCCGGTATTGACGCCAACCGATACTCCTGCACCTATTGACATTTGCAGGGGCGAGATAAACTGCTTGAATATCTTGCCGACGGTACCACTGTAGAATTTGGACAGGGACTTGGTCCAGTCGGCACCACCTCCGTTAGCGCTTGCAAGATTTGCGACCATCTCGAGGAAATCAAGTTTCATGCCGGCGTTCACACTTACCTCGGCGCGAAGACCTGTCTCGTCAACAAAGTCAAGGCCTACCAGATACTGCCCCCAGTCCGTTGGCCTGAACCTGATCAGGGACAGTGGAAGACTGTATTTTGTATATGCTTCGGCGTAGGCATTGATATTGAAATTCTTTTTCAAGATGCTTTTGGCTGCTTCTTCGTCCTTCTTTGGGTTGAAGGCCTCGGACAAGTCCTGAACCTCGGTATCGAGCTCGCCGCTGGAACTCATGGTTACTGCCAAATCGTTTTTATTTTCGGGACTGAGGTTGCTCTTGCCGCTGATAACATCATAGAAAACACCGGCACCCAGTGCAAATGTCATTGACAGTTTCTTGGACCTGAAGAAATCCATATCCAGTACAAAACGCATATAAAGTGGCGGATTGAGTGGAATCCTGACGTTCAGGCTGGGAGCCCCGCCTGGCAATACGTTAGTAATCCAGTCGCCGCCGGCTTTTTGGGCATCGTCGCCTTCTAAATGTTTTTTGGTGGCTTCCCTTGCTCCCTTTTCCAGTTCGTCAATATCTATGAATGTGTTTGACAGGATGGGTAGCTGCCTGACAATTTCTCCGTCGAAGGCTACTGCAGGACGTCCCGAAGTGTAGATTGCGAGATAATTGCACAGGTCAAAGTCGGTCGTCCAGAAACTGTAGTCGAACAGTGGAGAATAGACTACATCGGTATAACCGTCCAGGGTGTCCTTGAGTATTTCGTTCTTCTCGGCAGGATTAATGACCTTCCTGAGCGTAATGGTGTTGTCATTCTTGTTTGTAGGGGACACGATGGCAACCTTCAGCCGAGCATAGTTCTCGCATATCATTCCATTTACCCATTTCATGGTGTCCAGATGCGAGGCATACTCGTCATAGTCAACAGTCTCGGCAAGAACCACTGGCAAGATATCTGCCTGCTGGATTTCGGTGACGTAGAACTCGCCACGGAAGTCTGTTGTGGGTTTCAACGAGGAGAGTATTGCCGACGTCACGGTTGGTGAGGTGATGGGGGCTTCGATGGATTGGAGGAAGATATCTACCTCCTCGGACTCTCTGCTGATAATACCTGTATCATGGTCGTAGGAACCGGGGTACAGGCAGAGTGCTGGCAGGTAGCCGTCACGGTAGCACTCGATGGTGCAGGGCTCGCCGTCGGTAAGGATGTACAGGCGTTCGCTCTCAGGGTCCTTGCCCCAATCTAACAGTTTTTCACCGATGGGTTTGTTCTTCATGTCTGCGAGTACGGCATGCATGGTGAGGCCGGTGATATCGTTGTATGGCTTATTGTCCAGGAACAGGTTTACCCATAGTGTGTCATGATGGGAGAACAGTCGCGAATCAAGATAGGTGGGATTAGGTGCATCCAGACGCTTGTGCTTGCCGAAAGGCATCTGGGGACCTGACTCTACGTATATCGAATTGTCATTTATATGGGTAACGGCATCCCTTGCCCACGTTTCATGCTTGAGCTTGATGCGCTTGAAGTTGTCAACACGCAAGTATGCTTCGACCAGGTCACCATCTTTATAGTCGTAGAAGGTGTACAGTTTGTCAACAAGCATATTATTGATGTAGCAGGTATCGCTCTTCTGCGTTTCCCTGTTGTAGTATATCGTCTGCAAGTCATAGTCACCGGGTATGATTCGGCTCTTGTCGAGCATCACGGTACGCACGGACTGTGACCCATAGCTGTGACCGTAGAACAAGTATGACTTGGCTGTCTCCTCGCCCATGCCTTGCGGCCAGATTTTTACCTCGAACTGTGTCTCGCCGATGGGAGGCATGATGTAAACGTAATTATCGGCCGAAAACAGCTTGGATATATTCTTCGTGGCATCTGTTGAACTGTTGATGGTTGTCACACGGACATAGAAGGGGCGTTTTCCCTGTGCCTTGTCAAGGCGCAGCACAACGTACTGATTGTCGCGTGCCTGGTAAATCTGATTGTAGAACCCTACTGTATCCTTTGGCGCAGGATCGTAGAACAGGTTGATAAGGGCATCCATTTCCTCTCGGTTGTCCTGGATAACGTGATCAATCACCTGCCACTGGAACTGGCTGATGTCTGCCCATGAGTCAAGCTGACCCATGTTGACTGCGCGCTCTACTGTAAAATCATCTGCCAAAACACTGCTGATTGACAGACAGAGAAACGCAAGAATTTGGAACAATCTGTTTCTCATTTCCATATTTTTTAAGGTTAATCTTCGGTTTTGTGAGCATAAAAATACAATAAAGATTATTTACCAAAAAAATATGGAATTGCTTTTTTGTTGCAGAGTGGATAAAAAGATGGAAAATTTTACCTAAAGTGGATTTGTTTTACCCCCATTTCCTAATTTAGGGTACTGGGTCGTAACCATGGCCTCCCCAGGGATGGCAACGCAGAACCCGACGAATTGCGAGCCAAGTTCCACGTAGGGGACCATGTTTGCGAATGGCCTCGACTGCATATTGGCTGCATGTCGGTGTGAAGCGGCATGACGGAGGTGTAATGGGGGAAATGCAGCGCTGATAGAACCGTATGGGCAGTATGAGCAGGGTTACAATGATTGTCCTGAGGATGTGCATGTAGTGGTGTATATCCTGTTGAGTATATTGCGTATGCCTGATGCTATGGCTTGACTGTCCTTGTGATGATTGGATAGCCAGATGAATGCTATGTCCAGATGGGTGTCAAGGTCTTGCAGGATGTGTTTGTTGAGGCGGTAAGCCTCGCGTACCTGGCGCTTGATGCGGTTACGGTCAACGGCATGGCGGAAAAGGTGCTTGGAAGCGGTGACCATCATACGGTGACATGGCTGTGAATTGGGTCTGTACACAGCGCGTATGGGATGACAGGTAACGCTGCGTGAGTTCCCGTTTTGAAAAAGCATACCGACAGCAGTGCGTCCCGTTAGCCGCTGGCTTTTGGGCAGACCATTAAGATTAGGCATTGTTCTGCTCTTTAATGTAGGCATCAAGTGCTGCTGTTATGCTGGGGTATTGTGGTGTGGGTGCCTGTAGGTCCAGACGTAGTCCTGCATCGCATATACTGCGCGCCGTACTGGGACCGAACGAGGCTATGCGTGTATCACCCTGCTGATAATCAGGAAAATTCTTCAGCAACGAACGTATGCCACTGGGACTGAAAAATACAAGCATATCGTAGTCGAACGGTTCGTCCTTGGGTATCTCGTTGCTGACAGTACGGTACATCACCCCCTCGGTGAAATTGATATTTTTCTGCTTCAGTATCTGTGCAAAGGATGTATTGTGCACATCACTCTGAGGTATGAAGTAGCGCTCGGTCTTATGACGCAGGATGTATGGCATGAGATCGTCAATCTTGCCGGTTTCACCGAAGAATACCTTGCGTTTACGGTATTGTACGTATTTCTGTATGTAGAGGGATATGGTCTCGGTGATGCAGAAATATTTCATGTCATCGGGGATATCGACTCGCATCTGCTTGCACAGCTGAAAAAAGTGGTCGATTGCATGTCGGCTGGTGAAAATGACAGCTGTGTGCTGGGAAATGTCTATGTGCTGGTCACGGAACTCGCGCGGAGTGAGACTCTGTACCTTGATAAATGGATGAAAGACAATTTCCACTCCGTACTTGCGCATAATGTCATAATAAGGAGATTTATCTGATGATGGCTTGGGTTGCGAAACCAAAATCTTCTTTATCATAATTTTTTCAGTTGTCTTGTTGTCTGTTTATACTGTCATTGCATCAGCAATACCATTCATTATGCCCCAAAGTGCAAGGATAGGTATGGCTTCGAGGGCACAAAGGTATGACAATAAATGTAAAATGCCATAGAATTTCGGGAAAAATATCTGGTATGTCTTGATGATTACCAGTATTTTTGCCAAAATGAGCATGATAGCTGCGACTGCCAGGGGGTAAACGGGTGTTAAATCAAGATATAGGCATATCAGTGTAACTGGCATTAACGCTAATGTTTCGAGGTACAGGACATAGCTGCTTGCCTTATACCATTGCTGTCGGTATATTTTATCAAAAAAGACCCAATTGACAAAGGTGTACATGACATGTCGGATAAGGAAATAGGCATAAATGCACCCTGTGCATGCGAGTATCAGGAGATGTGGCGGATTGTTGCCTGGCATACGTGTGTCAAGAATACTCTGCCGGTAGTAATAGAACAGTATGCTGCCGGTAATACCGAGTATTATGATAAGAAACAGGGGCATGATGCGTTCTATGGCTGTAGCCGTGCCCTGAAGGTTCTTTTGTAGTGTGGGAAGGAAGAAATCGTGTGTCTCTGCAGACAGGTACCGGCGTGTCTTGCGTATCAGCATCATGATGACGAGACAGCATACAATGATTGTTGTATTGATGACATCATCACCATTCATGGTGTATGTGACACGCTCTGCACAATAGCCGTAGGGCTGTACATTTACCTCGGCATGTAGCATCCGGTCTTGCAGGAAGCGTCCCTGATTCCAGTAACATGGCAGAGTGCATGCTGCGCTGTCAACACTTTCTTTCGTAGGAATGTGCATTAACTGTTGTAATGAGGGGAGGGGGTCAGATTTTGGCAAAGCGACGTACACTACGGTCCCATAGTGGGGTCTCAATGGCAAGGCGCAGGGCTTCCTGCGGCGTGCTGGCTACTGTGAACGTATCCATGTGTTCCCTTCTCAGGAAATTATCGTTGGATGCTTTCCTCATACATTCAAAGAGTGGGTCATAGAATCCGTCGGTATTGAGAACTATGATTGGTTTCAGATACAGTCCCAACTGTTTCCAGGTAACCAGTTCGCAGAATTCTGCCATGGTGCCGAATCCGCCGGCGAGTACTATGGCTGCGTCGGACATCAGCATCATCTGTTCCTGACGGGTGTGCATATTGCCGGTGGGGATGATTTCCGTCATTCCCTTGTGGTCCCAGCCTTCGGCTATCATGAATTCGGGAATAATGCCTATGGCCTTTCCGCCTACTCCCATGCATGCGTCTGCTGCTGCCTGCATCAGTCCCATGTTACCTGCCCCGTTGACAAGGGTTATGCCTTGCTGCCCCATGAGTCGTCCTAACTCACGGGCAGCCTGGAAGTATTTCTCGGGTATCTGGTTACTGCTGGCGCAGTATAGGCAGATTGATTTAATCATAGTGAACTAAAGGTTGAATGCCTGCTTGATTTGATCTACGTAGTCGAGTTTCTCCCATGTAAAGAGCTCGACCTGTACGGTTTTGTTTCCGTTGTTGTATTTTGATTCGAAAGTCTTGGTGACGACACGTGGTTCGCGTCCCATGTGACCGTATGCAGCAGTTTCCTCGTAAATGGGATTGCGTAGTTTCAGGCGCTGCTCGATGGCGTATGGTCGCAGGTCGAAAATCTGGGAAATCTTCTGCGCTATCTCGCCATCACTCATATCCACATGCTTGCGGCCGTACGTCTGGACATAAATACTGACTGGCTCGGCAACGCCGATAGCGTACGACAGTTGTACGAGCATTTCGTCTGCCACGCCTGCAGCGACCATATTCTTGGCTATATGACGTGCTGCATAAGCTGCGCTGCGGTCAACCTTGGATGGGTCCTTGCCTGAGAATGCTCCGCCACCATGTGCTCCCTTGCCGCCGTATGTGTCAACTATTATCTTTCGTCCGGTAAGTCCCGTGTCTCCATGTGGACCGCCAATAACGAACTTGCCTGTGGGATTGACGTGGTAAGTAATGTCGTCATTGAACAGGGCAAGTATCTGGGGATTGTGGATTGTTGCTTTGACACGTGGGACAAGGATATTGACTACATCCTGACGTATCTGTTGCTGCATGGCTTCGTCCGAGGCAAACTCGTCATGTTGCGTACTGACAACAATTGTATCAATTCGTACTGGTACGTTGTTCTCGTCGTACTGGATTGTAACCTGACTCTTGGAATCCGGGCGCAAATACCTCATCACCTTGCCTTCACGACGTATGGCAGCAAGTTCCTGAAGGAGACGATGGCTGAGATCCAATGACAGGGGCATGTAGTTCTCGGTTTCGTTTGTGGCATATCCGAACATCATACCCTGATCGCCGGCTCCCTGGTTTTCGCGGTCTTCGCGCTCAACACCGCGGTTAATATCGCTGCTTTGCTCGTGTATTGCGCTAAAGACGCCACACGAGTTGCCATCGAACATATACTCGCTCTTGGTATAACCTATGCGGTTGATGACCTCGCGGGCAATGCGCTGGAGATCAACGTAAGCTGTGGTCTTGATTTCACCGGCAAGGACAACTTGACCTGTGGTTACGAGGGTTTCGCATGCCACCTTGGCCTGTGGGTCAAAGGCGAGGATTTTGTCAAGTACTGCGTCGCTGATCTGGTCAGCAACCTTGTCGGGGTGTCCTTCGGACACGGATTCGGATGTAAAAAGGTAACCTTTCATAATTTTAGCATTTTTTTCTGTGGTTGCAAGCAGACAAATCTGTCCACGTTGTTATTATGTTGTATTCAGTTATCAAGTATTTCCTGCAATGGAATCGTGACAAAATTCCTTTCGTGCATACGGGGATGCGGAAGGGTGAGTTCGGGTGTACTTATCTCCAGTTGATCGTACATGAGCATGTCTATATCGATTATCCTGTCGTGATAAACAGGTTTGCCGTCCTGACCAATGGTGCTCTTTTCGGTCCGTCCCATTTCATTTTCTATACGTTGCAGTTCCTCCAGAACACGCATCGGTGACATCATGGTGTGTACCAGGCATACGGTATTGATGTATGCATTCTTGCTCTTATATCCCCAGGACTCCGTCTCGATAAGGTTGGCAACACGATAGACTGAGCCTATCCTGTCGTCTATAAGGGCGAGGGCATTGCGGATGTTGGCTGCACGATCTCCCAGATTGCTTCCGAGGGATAAATACAGATTATGAGTCATAGTATTACGGTCCAGCAGAGATTAGTCATTGATGATGAGCATGGCATCACCGTATGTTCCGAAACGATAGCGTCTCTTGGGGTCTTTTTCGTTAAATCGCATTGCCTCCTTGTAGGCTTTCATAACAAGTTCATATCCACCGTATGCGGATGTAAGCATGAGCTGGGTGCTGACGGGTGGATAGAAATTGGCTACCATTGCATCTGCCAGGTGGAAATCGTATGGTGGAAAGATAAATCGGTTGGTCCATCCGTCAAATGGTTTCAGGTGCCCGTCGGTGCTGACTGCTGTCTCCAGGACTCGCTGCACCGTTGTTCCGACTGCGACGATCTTGTGTCCGTTGTCACGGGCATTGTTTACCAGATCGCAGGCGGTCTCGTTTACATGCATTTCCTCGCTGTCCATCTTGTGTTTGGTAAGGTCTTCGACATCTATGCTACGGAAACACCCTAATCCGCAGTGCAGGGTGACGAATGCCTGCTCTATACCTCGTATCTCCATCATCTTAAGTAGCTGCGGAGAGAAATGAAGGCCTGCCGTAGGTGCTGTCACGGCACCTTCGTTACGGGCAAAGACGGTTTGGAAGTCCTCCAAATCCTCGGGCTCTGACGGACGATTGATGATTTCGCGTGGTAGCGGCGCTTCGCCAAGGGCATACAATGCGTGCTTGAATTCATCGTGCGGACCGTCGTACAGGAAGCGGAGTGTGCGACCGCGACTGGTTGTGTTGTCTATGACTTCGGCTACCATGCTGTCGTCCTCGCCAAAATATAGTTTGTTACCTATACGGATCTTGCGTGCAGGGTCCACAAGCACATCCCAAAGACGCATGTCCGGGTTAAGCTCGCGAAGTAGGAACACCTCGATTTTGGCACCGGTCTTCTCTTTGTTTCCATACAGGCGGGCAGGGAATACCTTGGTATCATTGAACACAAAGACATCCTTTTCATCGAAGAAATTAAGTATATCGCGGAATGATTCGCGATGCTCAATAATTCCTTTCTTGGCGTGGACAACCATCAATCGGCAATCATCGCGAGTGAAATATGGACGCTCCTCGCCTTCTTCAAAGTAACGGGGATATTGTGCTATTCTGTCTTCGGGCAGACGGTACTTGAATTGTGATAGTTTCATATTTTTGCTGTTTCTGTATTTTCTGTTTGTGGATGGGCGGCAAGCCATGCTGGAAAATCATCGATTTCGATGCAGTCATCGAGGGTATGTTCCCCTACCCGGGTACGGCATAACTTAATGAGGTGTGCTCCGGATGACAGCGCCTGACCAATATCACGTGCCAGGGCTCTGATGTATGTACCCTTGCTGCATGTTACACGGATATCCAAAGTCATTGCATCGGGGTCAAATTTGATAACTTCCAGTTTTTCAATGACCAGAACTTTGGGTCTGAGTTCGACATCCTGTCCCTTGCGTGCCAGATTGTATGCCCTGTGTCCGTTCACCTTGCATGCTGAGTATGCTGGCGGAATCTGTTCGATGCGACCGACAAACCGCTTGAGTGCAGTGTCGATCAGTTCACGCGTTATATGTTGTGTCGGATATGTTGCGTCCACTGGTGTTTCCAGGTCAAAGCTGGGTGTCGTTGAACCGAGTTGGAGAGTGGCTTCGTATTCCTTGGTTCCTGCCTGGAGAATATCAATCTGCTTTGTCGTTTTTCCTGTGCATATAATCAGTACTCCGGTAGCAAGCGGATCGAGGGTCCCGGCATGTCCGACCTTCAGTTTTTTTTGCCCGATATGCTGGCACAGGAGATAGCGCACCTTATTCACAAGAGCAAACGATGTCCATGTGAGGGGTTTATTGAATACCAGTATTTCTCCAGCCTTGTAGTCCATCTTATTAGATAATACTGCTTGCTAAGATAATGCAGCCGACGATGGCGCAATATATTCCGAAATAGACGAGCTTGCCTTTCTTGACGATGGAAATCATCCACTTACATGCCAGACAACCGCTGACGAAAGCTGCAACGAAGCCGATGGTCAGACTTGTCATAGAAATGCTACCGGCTGCTGCCTCGGTACCATGTTTCATCGCTTTCAGCACGTCCAGAAGTGCCTCGCCCAGGATGGGTGGAATTACCATAAGGAACGAGAACTGGGCGACTTTCTCCTTCTTGTCGCCAAGCAATAGGCCTGTTGCAATGGTTGTACCGCTACGGCTCAATCCCGGCATTACAGCTACTGCTTGGGCAAGTCCAATGATGAAGGCGTCAAGGATTCCGATATTCTCCTTCTGACGTGGACGTGCATAGTAGCTCATTGTCAGCAGTGCTGAGGTGATTATCAGACAGAATCCTACAATAACCAGACCGCTACCGAATATTTGCTCGACAGTATCCTTGAAGAACACGCCTACAATGCCTACTGGTATCATGCTAACGAGAATGGCCAGACAGTATTTGCGCTCATCGCTGAATAATGGTGTCTTGGTGTCAGCAAGTCCTTTTAACAACCACCAGATTTCCTTCCACAATATTACTATGGTACTGAGCACAGTAGCAACGTGTACGGCGACAGTGAATGCCAGGTTTTCCTCTCCGTCCAACCCGAAAAGGTTGCCTGCAATTGCCAAGTGGCCGCTGCTGCTTACTGGCAGATACTCGGTAAGGCCCTGTATCAGGCCCATGAGCAAAGCTTGTATTTCGTCCATAGGAAAAAGTTTGTTTAATATTAAGAATTGGATTTAGGCTTATGCATGATGCCGAACATCATGAATATGAATCCTACAAAGCATACCAGCGGTGATGTGCGGATTCTCGTATCGCTGAAAATATCGGGATTAAACGATTCTTCGGTACTGCCACTGCCGCTCATAAGGATGAAACCGATGATAATGATTAACATTCCGATGGTCAGAAGGATGTAATTTGTCTTGTCAAATGCAAATTTTTCCATATCTGGTCTTATTATTTGTAATTTGCTGATTTATTTGTACAGATCGTGCTCGCGCATTCTGAGGAAATGTGTTACATTGGCAAATGTGCATAGCAGCGTTATTATTATGCTGAAACCCAAAACAACAGCACCTGTCAACAATACATTCTCGTCCGTGATATATTGCAGTATGCCTGGCACGTTGGCTTTAAGCCAATACAGGATTCCGTATAATATTGCGTCGGCTATTGCCGCAGCTATAAAGGCAATCATCATACCCCTGAGCATGAATGGACGACGGATGAAATTCCAGCGGGCTCCCACCAGCTTCATGGTATTAATGACAAAGCGGCGGCTATATACGCTCATTCTGATAGTATTGTTAATCAAACTGAGGCTTATAATGGACAATAATGCGGTAATGACAAGCAGGACGATTGTTATCCTGTGTAAATTGTCATTAAGGCTGTCCACAAGGTCCTTTTGGTAGATTACATCCGTTACACCACGCTCGTGACGCAACTTGTTTGCAATCCATTTGAGACTATCGGCGTTGGCATATTCCGAATTCATCTGCAGTTCCATAGAAATACAAAAGGGATTGCTGCCCAGGAATTCGCTTGGGTCGATGCCCATGGATTCGACCTGTTCTTTTAGAGCCTGTTCGCTGCTGATGAATGTAAGATGATGGACATATCTTTGCTTCATGAGCTTTTTCTCCAACACATGTGCTTCGGCAGGCCTGATGCCGTCGGCAAGAACTACAGTTACGGTCAAGTCCTCGCGAACGCTGTCACGAATTTCCTTGGCTGTGAGTACAAACAACGTAAGGATACCCAAAAGAACGAGTACCATCGTGGCACTAATTGTACTTGTTACTGCCTGCCATCGCAGTATTGTCTTGTGTTTCATATTGCTATTCCTTTAAGGGTGGCGCTAGAACCTTCGGTAATTTTTACCTTGATGTAATCTCCGACATGATGATTTCCACGATCTACAATCACAACCTTGTTTTGCTCTGTCCTGCCGTACAATTGCTCACGACTGCGCTTACTGACGCCCTCGATAAGAATCTCGTATTCCTTACCTATGCATCGTTGGTTGCTCTCGCGTGACAATTCATTCTGCAGTGCAATAAGTTCGTTCAAACGACGGACTTTTGTCTCTTCGGGAATGTTATCAGGAAAATGTTTGCTGGCGTATGTACCGGGGCGTTCGCTGTATTTGAACATGAAAGCGGAGTCGAAACCCACCTCTTTCATCAGCGACAAGCTCATCTGATGATCCTCTTCTGTTTCACTGCAATATCCTGCAAATATGTCGGTAGAAATGGCGCAATCCGGAATAATCGCGCGTATTGCCGCAATTCGGTCTAAATACCATTCGCGTGTATATTTGCGATTCATAAGCTTCAGGATATTGTTACTTCCGCTCTGTACCGGAAGATGAATGTGCTTGCATACGTTTGGTTCTTGGGCAATAACTCGCAGTGTTTCATCACTCATGTCCTTGGGATGTGATGTGGTGAAACGTACACGCATCCCTGGAACCTCCTTTGCCACCATCCTGAGCAGAGTTGGAAAATCCACTGTATTCCCACTGTCAGCGTCTGTCCATCTGTAACTGTTGACATTTTGACCGAGTAGCGTAACCTCCTTGTAATTGCGGTTGGACAAATCCCTGCATTCCCTGAGAATGCTTTCAACGTCACGGCTGCGTTCACGGCCGCGAGTGTATGGGACAATACAATAATGGCAGAAATTGTTACAGCCGCGGGTTATGCTTACAAACCCGCCTATATGTCCTGTATGCAGGCGTTGTGGGACAACATCGCTATAAGTCTCGGTAAGGGAGAGTTCGACGTTGATTGCCTTGTGTCCACATTCGACCTGGGCAAACAGATCCGGCAGGGACATGTATCCATCAGGGCCGACAACAAGATCGACTCCGTACTTGTCAATAAGTTCCTCCCTGACACGTTCGGCCATACAGCCTATTACGCCGATGATGAGACGCCTCCCCTCACCGCGCTTACGTTGTATGCTGTGTAGGAATTCCAGGCGCGATAGTATCTTCTGCTCTGCATTGTCGCGTACAGAACAGGTATTAAGCAATACTGCGTCTGCCTGATTTATGGTCTCGCATACGTCATAACCAGCCATAACCATCACCGAGGCAACGACCTCGCTGTCAGCCACATTCATCTGGCAACCGTATGTCTCAATCAATAACTTTTTCACCTTTTGTTTTCGTCTGCTCCTTAATCAACAAAGGGGATAACACTTCCTAATACAGAAGCGCTGTCCCCTTTGCCAGTGGTTGGGCTACCCGGTTTCGAACCAGGACTAAGACGACCAAAATGTCTTGTGCTACCATTACACCATAGCCCAATCCTATGCAAATCATAGCTCGGCCGAACTTACATTTGCGAGTGCAAAGGTACGAAAATATTTCTTATATCGCACCTTTTAGGGGATTTTTTTACTTAACAATCAGCAGGAAGTAGTTCTTCTTGCCCGACTGTGCCAACAGATATTTGCCATCTAGCAAGTCAGCCTCGGTAAGCATCTTGTCAAAAGCAGAAAGTTTCTCCTTGTTGATTGAAACGCCCCCACCCTGAGTGAGTTTGCGCATCTCGCCCTTAGAGGCAAAGCACTGCGCATTCTCCACCAGCAAATCAACTGCCTTGATGCCTTCTCCACGGAAAAGCTCACGGCTGACCTCGAACTTCTTAACTCCGGCAAATACATCCAGCAGTGTCTTCTCGTCCAACTTTAACAGGCTCTCCTTTGTTGACTTGCCGAACAGAATATTACTTGCCTCGACAGCAGCCTCGTAGTCTTCACGTCCGTGTACAAGTATGGTAACTTCCTCTGCCAGACGTTTCTGAAGAATACGGCGACCGGGATCCTGACGGTGCTCCTCGATCAGGCCGTCAATCGTTTCCTTGTCCAAGGATGTGAATATCTTAATGAAACGCTCGGCATCGGTATCAGCTACATTCAGCCAGAACTGATAGAATACATATGGTGTCGTGCGGTTGCGATCCAGCCAAATATTGCCACTCTCGGTCTTGCCGAATTTTCTCCCGTCAGATTTAGTAATCAATGGACAGGTCAGGGCAAAAGTCTCATTCTCGCTGCCCAGTTTACGGCGTATCAACTCGGTACCTGTCGTAATGTTGCCCCACTGATCGCTGCCACCCATCTGTAATTTACAGCCTTTTGTCTGATACAGGTACAGGAAATCATAGCCCTGGAGCAACTGATACGTAAATTCGGTAAATGACATTCCGTCCTGAAATTCTCCGTTCAAACGGCGCTTCACAGAATCCTTGGCCATCATATAGTTAACCGTGATGCACTTGCCGATATCACGTGCAAAATCCAGGAAAGTGAAATCCTTCATCCAGTCATAGTTATTGACCAACTCTGCCTTGTTTGGTGCATCGCTGTCAAAATCCAGGAAGCGTGCAAGCTGCTCCTTTATACATTTGACATTGTGACGCAATGTCTCCTCGTTAAGCAGATTACGTTCCTGGCTCTTACCTGAAGGGTCGCCTATCATACCGGTAGCTCCGCCAATCAGTGCCAGTGGCTTATGACCGCAGCGTTGAAAATGACGTAGCATCATTACACCGCACAGATGACCAATATGGAGGCTGTCGGCAGTGGGATCAATCCCCACGTATGCCGTCTGCTGTCCGCTTTCCAGCATCTTGTCAGTACCGGGCATCATCTGATGAATCATGCCTCGCCAAGTGAGTTCTTCTACAAAATTCATATCTATTCTATATTTCACAATCAGTTATGTACCTCCCAAATATCATTCGTTTCCAACAATTCGGCAAAACTGTGGTATTTCTTCTGAGCCTTCACCTCCTCTATCTGAGCCTCGACGGCATCGTTGTATGTCGGAGCCTCAACGTCACGGATTACTCCCAATGCGACAGGGAAGCCATCTCCATCACCCATCATGGCTAGTTTCAACTGCAAAGTGTTGTCCTTGCAATGTGCGTCATGAACCAGGATATCATCCATTGTGATGCCATCCTTGCCTATCTCGACAATCTTCAAGCCAAAACCCTCCTGAACAATACCATATTCGTTGTTTTCACCGAATACCAGCGGTTGCCCATGCTTGACGTATATGGCGTTCTTGGCACGTTCCTTCTTGTCATAGACACTGGCATGACAGCCATCGTTGAAAATTACGCAGTTTTGAAGAATCTCGCAGACACTGGACCCCTTGTGATTATAGGCAGCCTTGAGAATATCGACAGTACCAGGGGCATCTGTGGCGACAGCACGCGCAAAGAAATGTCCGCGAGCACCAAAACACAATTCGGCAGGGCGGAATGGATCCTCGACTGTACCGTAAGGACTTGACTTGCTGACAAATCCACGTGGAGACGTCGGGCTGTACTGACCTTTCGTAAGACCATATATACGATTGTTGAGCAGAATCATGTTCAGGTCTATATTACGACGGTTGGCATGAATAAAATGATTGCCGCCAATAGCCAGTCCATCACCGTCACCACTAATCTGCCATACACTCAGTCGTGGGTTGGCCACCTTGCAGCCTGTAGCAATTGCAGCAGCACGTCCGTGGATGGTATTCATTCCGTAGGTTGCCATATAATGTGGCAGACGGCTGGAACAGCCAATACCTGAAATAACTGCAATATCGTGCGGAGCAACACCTATCTCGGCCATTGCCTTGTGCAGATTCGCCAGGAAGAAGTGATCACCGCATCCAGGACACCAACGTGGCTGTCCCTTTTTGAAATCTTGAGCTGAATATGCCATAATTGTTGTCCCTTTTCTTATTTTTTTATAATTGCGTAGAATGCCTTAACTAAATCGGCAACTTTGAAGGGCTGACCCTTGACTTCGTTGTACTGTGCAGGGCAGAAGCCGTCAACCTTCATGCGAAGCCAACCTGCCAACTGTCCCATGTTCTGCTCTGCGACAACTACATTCGGATATCGGGTCAGAACCTCGGCAGCATTGGCAGGAAGCGGATTTATGTAGCGGAACTGCGCAAGGGCAACTTTCTTCCCTTCTGCACGCATCTGATCCATCGCTGCTCGCAGATGACCATAGGTACCGCCAAAGCCTACAATAAGCAACTCGGCATCATCTTTGTCACCCTCAACAACAATGTCAGGCACTGGTATCGCATCAATCTTGGCCTGACGCTTGCGTGTCATGAGATCGTGATTTTCGGGATTTGTAGAGATAGCTCCCGTCTTGTCGTCCTTCTCAAGTCCGCCAAGAATATGCTCAAATCCCTCACGTCCCGCTACTGCCCAATAACGTGTACCATTCTCCTTTCTCATATACGGAGTCCATGTCCCCTTCATTTCCTCGGGAACATATGGTGGATTTATATCCGGATATTCACATAAGTCGGGCAACCTGAAAGCACCCGAGCCGTTAGCGATATATGCATCTGTCAGCAAGACGACAGGCGTCATGTGCTCCAAAGCAATCTTCGAGGCCTCGTATGCAGCATCAAAACAGTCAGTCGGTGAGAACGCAGCCATTACTGGCATCGGACTGTCACCGTTACGGCCAAACAGAACCTGCAGAAGGTCTGTCTGTTCGGACTTTGTCGGCAAACCCGTGGCAGGGCCTCCACGCTGAACATCCAGAACGACCAATGGAAGTTCCATGATAACAGCAAGATTCATCGCCTCGGACTTCAGACAGATGCCTGGACCCGAAGTACTGGTAACGGCCAAAGCGCCTGCAAATGACGCACCCAACGACGAGGCACATCCTGCAATTTCGTCCTCGCACTGAACGGTTATGACACCCAAGGACTTGTGTTTTGAGAGTTCGTGCAGGACATCTGTGGCAGGAGTAATGGGATATGAACCCAGGTAAAGCTTAAGACCTGCCTTCTCGGCGGCTGCTATGAATCCATAGGCCGTCGCCTTGTTGCCAGTAATGTCCATGTAACGTCCGGCAACCTTATCTTTTGTTTCTATACGGTAAACATTGTGCGCACTCGAGTGCGTGTTGTGCCCGTAGTCGTAACCTGCCTGAATGACTCTGATATTTGCCTCTGCAATATTTGGTTTCTTGGCAAATTTACCGCGCAAAAAATTAAATGCTATATTCAAATCTCTGTCAAAAAGCCAGCATACCAAGCCCAATGCAAACATATTGCGACACTTCATAACAGCCTTGTTGTCCATACCGGTATCAGCGAGACATTCCTTGACCATTGTCGTCAATGGACAGGAAATCACGCGGTCATGGTCAATGCCCATTTCGCCCAGGTAATCCTCACTTTGGAACTGCGCCTTTTCAAGATCCTTAGGACCGAAGGAATCTGTGTCAATGATTATTGTCGCATTAGACTTGGCGTACTTCAACTGAGTTTTCAGTGCAGCAGCATTCATTGCTACAAGTACGTCACACAAGTCACCCGGTGTATAGACCTTGTCTGCACCAATATGTACCTGAAAACCGCTGACACCTGTCAGAGACCCCTGCGGAGCTCGTATGTCTGCCGGGTAGTCAGGGAAAGTACTGATACTGTTACCTACTGTTGCGGAAATTGTAGAGAAAATGTTTCCGGCTAACTGCATGCCGTCACCGGAGTCTCCAGAGAATCGCACAACGACCTCGCTTAACTCTTCAATATTCATACTTTAGACAAATAAAACAGTACCCCCGCCGGGAATCGAACCCGGATCAAAGGTTTAGGAAACCTCCGTTCTATCCATTTAACTACAGGGGCATATACAGGCGCGTTCCATAAATTAACTACGCGCGCCTGTGTATTATATAATGTATATCTATTTTTTCTTGCTCATCGTCAGGTAAGCCACAGGAGCAGCGACGAAGATAGAGCTAAGTGTTCCGAATATAACACCCAGCATCATTGCGAAGCTGAAACTGATAATCGAACCTGCACCGCCACCGACTATTCCGATCAGGAAGATGACAGCCAGAACAATGAATGTAGAAACAGACGTGTTGATTGTACGGTTCAATGTACTGTTGACAGATGTATTGAACAGCTCCTTGCGGTCATGTTTCGGGAACAGTCCGATATTCTCACGGATACGGTCAAATACAACCACCTTGTCGTTGATTGAATAACCTATAGCCGTCAGGATGGCACCGATAAAGGTCTGATCAATCTCCAAAGAGAATGGCATCCAGCCCCAGCATAATGCATAGGCACCCAGAATCAGCAAGATATCAACAACCAGCGCTGTGATTGCACCGATAGAGAATGACAGATTGCGGAAACGCACAAAGATATAGGCAAATATTGCAACAAAAGCGAATATAATGCTCCAAATGGCACCCTGCGTAATATCCTCGGCAATTGAAGGACCTACTTTCTGTGAGCTGATTATGCTACCACCTGCGCGCTCGTCACGGTTTATAAACTGTTCCAAGGTCAGGTTCTTGTCCAGCATACCGCCGTTCTGCAGAGCCTCGAACAGCTTGGACTCAATCTCACTGTCAACCTCTACACTCTCCTCGGCAATGCGATAGTTGGTACTTATACGCAAACTGTTGCCCTCGGTACCAATAGCGATGGCACTTGTGTTGCTCTCGGGGAATGTGGATTCCAGGATTGCATTCGCATCACTTGCCTTGACCTGATTCTCGAACAGGACGACAAAGTTACGGCCACCGGTAAAGTCAATGGATTTGCTGAAGCCGCGTATCGACATGCCGACGATGGCAACAGCTACCAGAATACCGAATATGGTAAAGCTGGTCCTGTAAGAACTCATGAACTTGTAGGCAGGATCCTTGAAGCTGAGCACGTTACCTATGTGAGTCTTGAACCTCAGGCCCAGCCACTTGTCGCGAGCCATCATGGTTGCATAAACCAAACGAGTCAGGAATACAGCAGTAAAGAAGCTGACAACGATACCGATAATCAAGGTCGTAGCAAAACCCTTGATTGGACCTGTACCAAAGTAGTATAGGATAATACCGGTAATGATTGAAGTCAGGTTGGAGTCAAAAATTGCACTAAAAGCATTGCTGTAACCTGCAGCAAGAGCCTCACGCACCTTCTTTCCAGCCTTTATCTCCTCCTTGGTACGCTCGTATATAAGCACGTTGGCATCTACAGCCATACCCAATGTCAAAACCATACCCGCGATACCGCTCATTGTCAGTGAAGCCTGGAAACTGGTCAGGATGCCGACAGTAAAGAACAGGTTCAGGAGCAAGGCACCGTTGGCAACCATACCCGGGATGATGCCATACATACTTATCATGTAGAACATCAGGATAACGAATGCAATAACACAAGACCAAATTCCCAAGCGGATTGATTCGGCACCTAATGTAGGACCTACTATCTCCTCGCTCACAATCTTTGCAGGAGCAGGCATCTTACCAGATTTCAGCACGTTCGCCAAGTCACGCGTATCCTCGGCAGTAAAATTACCCGTTATCTGGCTGTTACCGCCAGTTATTTCGCTCTGTACAACCGGAGCACTATACACATTGTCATCCAGAACAATGGCAACGCAGCGTTTCAGATTAGCCTTTGTCAGGGCTGCCCAACGACGTGCCCCTTCGACATTCATCTTCATACTCACGCAAGGACGGCCGTTCTGATCAAATTCGTCCTTGGCATCAGTAACCACATCACCCTCAAGAGGCGCACGACCGTTACGCTCAGTAACCTTGATTGCGTACAATTCGTAAACATTGGCATACTCTCCGTCGCCCATACCCTTGACGCCCCATTTCAGGCGCAAGTCAGTGGGCAGTATTTCCTTAGCCTCAGGAGTATTTAGCAAATTGTTGATTGCTTCCATCTCACGCTTGGTTGCATATCCTACAACACAACCCTCGCCGCCGTTTACGATATTCAGGCGACTTGCCAGAGGATATTCCTTGTTAGCCTTGGCAATTGACTCCGCATTCTTCTTAGCATCAGAATCAGCGACACCTGCCGTTCCCAATGCAGCCGCCAAATCTGCCTTGGATGTCGAATCAACCGACGTACTGTCCTGAATCTCTGCAATCACCTTTGACGAGTCTGTCTTCTCCTCACCACTCTTTGCAAGGTCCTTGCCGGCAGCGCTTGCTGCAGATGCCAGCTTACGGTCCAACTGCTGCAGGTATGGAGCAATCTCGGCACTGGTATATGTCTCCCAGAATTCCAGGTTTGCACTGCCCTGAAGCAGTTTGCGCACACGCTCCGGCTCCTTGATACCAGGCATCTCGATCATAATGCGGCCCTCCTGACCCTCCAAGGCCTGGATATTGGGCTGTACCACACCGAAACGGTCAATACGGGTACGCAGTACGTTGTAACTATTATCTATAGCACTCTTAACCTCGTCGCGCAGAACACGAATCACCTCACTGTCTGTACTCTTTGTGTTTACCTTGTCGCGCAACTGCTGCGTCGCAAAAAGTTCAGCCAAAGGCTTGCCCTCCGACAGGTTTTCGTAATCTTTCACAAACAGGGTGATAAAGTCACTTTGGCTCTCAGAAGCCTGCTTGGCAGCTTCCTCTACAGCCTTGCGGAAAGTCTCGTCCGTTTCTTCCTTATGATCTGCCAGTGCCTTTACTACGTCCGGCACACTGACTTCCAGGATTACATTCATACCGCCCTTCAGGTCAAGGCCTAGTCCAATACCCATCTCGCGGCACTCTTTCAAAGTCCAGATGCCACAATAGACCTTGTTGTTCAAAAGGGAGTCCATGTAACGGTCTGCAGCCTGCCGGTCAGTTGCCGCCATCTCCTCGTACTTGCTCTCAAAATGGCTTGTAACCACAGAGAAACTTATGTAAAAGAGACACACAACAGTCAGCAGAATTGCAAAAAACTTTACAAATCCTTTGTTTTGCATTGTCTTGTCTATTTATTGTTGTTTTTTAATTTATAATCGCATTAATAAGCCAAAAAGCACGCAAATATACAACTTTTTCGTGCTTTGACAAAGTTTAAGGTTAAAAAAATGCACAAAACAACTCATTGTTGTCAAAGTTGTATGCGTACCAGTATCGGATAATGATCCGAAGACTTGGCCGTCCTGTCAACCCGTGCTTCAAAACTTGCAATATCCTCACTCACAAAAATATGGTCGATATGCACTGGGAAACCTTCCCTGTTGAACGAGATACCGGCTCCCCATCCACTCTCGCGCCAGGTGTTTTTCAGCAATGTCGAGAAGCGGTGGTAAGTATATGAAACAGGTGTATCATTCATATCACCGCAAAGCAAGATTCGCTCCCCCTTGATTTTTTCAACAAGCCTACATATACTGTCCGTTTGTTCCTGACGTTTTGCCGCAGCCACCATAAGACGCGACAATACTATACGGCCACTACTCTTCAGCAAGTGCTCGTCCTTATCCTCCAATGCCTGGGAATAATTTCTCTTTTCCTCCGTTGATATGAGATTGCTCCGCAGATGCACATTGATAACCATTAACGTATCATTTCCATCGCTCACCCTGCATGCTATACCTCCATTCCCATTATCACACAACGTCAAAGCCTCTTCTCCGACAAAAGGCAAGCGTGATGCTATCATAAGGTTATTCAGACAACGTCTTTTATACCCCAGAGAATCCAATTTGCTATTCAGAAGCTCCCCCATAGACGAATGCTCTGCATATTCCTGCAAGCATATAATATCCGCGTTACTCTCACAAATGAATCCGATGGTCCTGTAACCATCAAGGCACTCGGCAGAATCTACATCGAAATAATGAATATTGTAAGACATGACCAACTTGGCGTTATCAGGGGCATGACTTGGAAAGTTTATACTCCAATAATCCAGTATGGGACTTAGGCAAACAGCCATGCCTACGACAGAAATCACGACCCATCTCCATGAAGTCACCAGCCACAAGACCATAAATCCCAAGTTTATAACCAGCAAGACAGGAAAGAGCAATCCTGCTTGGGCCAGTCGCGGGTGAACCGACGGTTCGAGATAAACAGTCAAACAAACCGCCCACAGCAGGATAACCGTTGCTGCGTTAGCCCCAGCCAGGCAACTTATCCACAAACGCCTCAATCCACGACGAAAATTAGTTTCAGTGGCGGTAATAGACATTGAAATTGTTTTTATCCCTGGGTTTGAAGAACTTCTTAATCTTCTGGAACATACCACTGTTGCCGCTATCCTTCCA
Source organism: Prevotellaceae bacterium UBA6974 (assembly GCA_002450165.1). Taxonomy (GTDB): domain Bacteria; phylum Bacteroidota; class Bacteroidia; order Bacteroidales; family Bacteroidaceae; genus Physcousia. Next base: position 24,919 of record DJYQ01000004.1, read on the forward strand.
ACTTAGCAAGATCAAGAATCCGAACAACATTCCGCCCAAGTGTGCGTAATGAGCTACCCCGTCATTACTGCGGGCCATCATTAGTTCCAGCACTGCATAACCAATCACAAAATATTTGGCTTTTACCGGGAAAGGAACAGGAAACACAAACATCCGCTCCTCTGGCAGCAGCATACCGAAAGCCAGGAGAACCCCATATACTGCACCGCTGGCACCTACTGTCGTCCAAGCATTGATATCTATTGCCATTCCGTTATACACGACAAAGTCACCGCTTATCACTTCACCCAAATGTCTTGCCGTATCGGTATGCTCCAGACCTATGTAATTGACAAACTGCACCAGTTCCTGACACAGCCCCGCACCCAAGCCACACGCGATGTAATAAAACAGGAAACGCCTGCTGCCCAGAATCTGCTCTATGATACGGCCAAACATCCATACCGCAAACATGTTAAAGAAAATATGCTCCATCGAGCCATGCATAAACATGTATGTGAACAACTGGTACAATCTGAAATCACTTGCCAGGAAGAAATGGAGTCCAAGCATGTCGTTAAGATCCAGATTATACCTTTCACCAACTATCAGGCCCATGAAACAGAGCACATTGATAATAAGCAAGTTTTTAGTTACAACAGGCATTCTATACATTGCAGTACACGTCTTACTTTACAACAAACACGGTGCGAAGTTACATTTTTTTTATAAGATACGTTATTAATGCAGTAATTTCCCGCTTTTTTTGATTTTTTTCATGTTTTTTTGCCATTAAAACTTGGATACATTCTTCAGTTTACATATATTTGTCACGAGATATCATTTCAGTTATAACATTTTTAACCCAAAAACTATGAACAAGACAGATTTGATTAATGCAATCGCTGCAGAGGCAGGCTTGACAAAGGCTGCAGCAGCAAAGGCTTTGGCTGCTACAACAAACGCAATTGCAGGTGCACTGAAGGCTGGTGACAAGGTTGCCATTCTCGGTTTTGGTACTTTCGCTCCAGCTGCACGTCCCGCACGTACAGGCAAGAACCCACGTACAGGCGAGGTTGTTAATATCCCTGCAAAGACTGTTGCCAAGTTTAAGCCAGGCAGCGAGTTGGCTCTCTAAGCCGATCCCCAAACAAAACAGAATCCCGGAAGCCAAGCTCCCGGGATTCTTGTTTTTATGCAATATACTGGTTAGAAATCAAAATTGTAACTGGCACAGATTGCGTGTATTCTCTTACACGTCTCGACATTATCCTTCGTCTTATACCTGTGTGTAAGTACGTAAGCTAATCCTATGGCATGCTTCTTGTTAAAATGATACTCGGTACCTACTCTGGTACGTATTTTGTACAAACTGAATGCATCAGACAGGTCATTCTGGAGTTCAAGGCTTACGAACGGATTCCACTTAATACCCTTGCGCGACATCTCGACCTTCAACCTTGAACGCAAGATATGCCTACGCTCCTCAGCCTTGTAATCAGTTTCCGAGATAGGGTACCCAGGTTTCAGTGTACCCGATGAATTGTAACGATACTTCTCCTGATTATAATACTGCTCATACCCATAAGTGTACTGATACCTCTCACGCAGCGAAATCCTCACCCAACCGGCAATCTTGTATCCACCGGTAACATCGACATTAACACGATGCCTGGGTGTCCAGAACGACTCATCCAGATTGTACCCATTCCAATTTCCGCTGCTATTATAATGTTCCTTTCTCTCCTCGGGACTGTAAGAACCCATAAACATATACGATGTCCCGAATTTCAGATATTTGTTGACCTTGTACTGCAGCCCCAGGCCTATGTCCAACCTATCCAGTGCACCAGGATTGACCTGGGAGCGCATACCTGCCTCCAAACTGATGCTGAAATTGCGCGGCAGTGCTTTGGTAGCACCCAATTCAAGCCACATACCCATTTCGTCCCCACCGTCGGCCATAACATTGCATGGTAGCAAAAAGACAACTGCCGCCAAAAACATTATGTAAAATTGTGTTTTCATAGGAATATACAAATTTGGTTTAGATTAAATTCTCACTTTAGTTTCGGCAATCGTCCCATGCCCTCGATGCTGCTGGTGCGGTCCATATCCTCATCATAATAAATACGTACGATTACGCTATCCTTCAGGAAATCTATAGTACCAACCTCGATACTCAGTATTTTCAACCCCGTGCGCTTCTCCAGATCTGCAATTAGTTCCTGGCGCTTCTCAGGATGAACCAGATTCACATTGTCATACTTTATGTATTTCGAGCAATGTTCGTTCAGCAACTTGCTGCTTTCGAACAAGGCAGCAAGGCCTATAAAAATCAGGTTTGCCAGGATTACCGTCACTATGCCTATACCTTCCCAGTAATCACTTTTGGGATGATACTCAGCCTTGGACAGGGCATTCACCACACTCACGGCAACAAGCATGAACAAGTATGTCATCTCGCGGATGGGAATTGCCTCGGTACGATAGCGAATTATACCGAAAATTGCGAACAGTCCCAATGCAGCACCCGTGTGCATACTGTCGCCGCCCATAAAACTCACCAGCAGGAAGATGCTCATACTCATTATTATAAATATGAACATATAGTCGCGACGACGGCTCTTGGGATAGTAAAATCCGCGTGCAATTAATCCCACGACAACAGTCGTGATTACAAAACGAATAAGCAACGACAGCAACGAACTGGTATCAATCAGCGTCATGCCTATAGTCTGACCAAAAAGTTGGTTCAGTTCTTCGATATTCAGGCTCATAGCATTATATGTTTTTATTTATTTTCGCTTATTTTCTGCAGGCTCTTCAGTTTTGGTTTGAACCTGTTCCTTTTCAAGTCTGGATTAGTCAACACACTACCAATACAATATTTCGAGAACCCGTGCGGTTTGATACGCAAATCTCTCAGCATCGCCAATATAGGACTATACACATTCCCGTCACGTTTCAGTTCGACAATTACCAGATTACCCGTATTGTCTTCCCTGTCAGTATCAAAATTGTGGAAATGAATATCAAAGTCAATCGTAAGGCGTTCGCTCTTACCATAATTAACCAGCGTGATACGGTGAAACTGATTCTGCACAGTAGGATGTATCTCCTCCAGATTACGACAAACCTGCTCCCTCAGGAAATCATCCACCATTATCGCACAACCCTTCATATCACCGATTTCATCAGCCCTCACATTCTGAGACTCCACCTTGATACGCTTCTTTTTTGTACGACGATGGTTATTTTTTGTCTTAACCTCCAGGAACGTATCATGGCTGTCCATATAAGTGCGTACCCTCACCTTCTGCCGCGGTGCACGTCCGTTATGGTGCTGCAGGTAATAGAAACACTCGTCCGTATCCCAATATGTCGTCTTATAGCTCGCAATCCGGCTTCCACAATGGAATTGGGCATAATAATGACCCTGACACAGTTCCATAAGCCTGATCAGACGCTCCTTGGTAGTTACAAATTTGGTATCTGTACGGTTCATCAGACGAATCTCCTTCATCTGTTCCAGAGTAATCGGCTCCAGTTGTTCCAACAGTTCATTTATACGCCTGTCAATATTTGCAGTGTCAGTCACCTTCAACAGTTTTGATTTTACAGAAGCACTGAAAAAAGTACTTTTTCTCTCGCAAATATATAAAAAAAATGTGTTATCCGTCATCTACTCTTGCAATTTTCAAAGAAAACACCTACATTTGTCTCAGATTTAAACATTTATTCTAATATGACAGACACAAAGACCACACTTCTGGAAGCAGAAGAAAAGATGGAAGAGGCTGTAATGTATCTCGAGGAAGCATTGGCACATATCCGCGCAGGCAAAGCCAATGTCAAGATACTGGACGGTATCCGCGTTGACAGTTACGGCAGCATGGTTCCCCTCAACAACGTAGCAAGCATCAACACGCCCGATGCACGCACAATTGCCATTAAACCCTGGGATAAAAGCATGTTCCGCGTTATCGAGAAAGCTATCCTGGACAGCGAGGTAGGCATCACTCCCGACAACAACGGCGAGATGATACGCCTGGCAATTCCACCATTGACCGAGGAACGACGCAAACAGCTCGCCAAGCAATGCGGCAAGGAAAGCGAGCAGGCTAAAGTCAGCGTACGCAACGCACGCCGCGAGACGATAGACAAACTGAAGAAGTCTGTCAAGGAAGGTCTCAGCGAGGATCTTGAAAAGGACGCAGAAGCCGATTTGCAGAAGATGCACGACAAGTTCATCGCAAAGATTGAATCTCTTCTGGCCGCCAAGGAAAAAGAAATAATGACAGTCTGATGACTGGAACCGTAATCCGGAATACAGGAAGCTGGTACGTTGTCCGCACGGACAACGGCCAGTTTTTCAACTGTAAGGTCAAAGGCAATTTCAGGCTCAAGGGAATACGCAGCACCAACCCTATTGCCGTAGGGGATATCGTAGATATCACCCCCGCAGTTGACACTGCCTTCATTACATCCATACACGACCGCCGCAACTACATTATTCGTAAGGCCAGCAACCTCTCTAAGCAAAGCCATATCATCGCTGCCAACATCGACCAAGCCGCACTGGTCGTAACCCTCAAGCACCCCGAGACAAACACCACCTTTATCGACCGCTTCCTGGCGAGCGCCGAGGCATACAGGATTCCCGTCCTGCTTGTTTTCAACAAAGTCGATTTGTTAGACAAGAATGACATGATACAACTGGACACCCTGTGCCAGCTATACCACAGTCTCGGCTACGACTGCCTTGCCGTCAGCGCCATCAACTCGCAACTGTCAACCCTGCACGAGGCCCTCAGGAACAAGACAACACTGTTCAGCGGAAATTCAGGCGTAGGCAAGAGCACACTGCTCAACGCGCTCGTTCCTGGCATACAAGTAAAAACTGCCCAAATCAGTACCTCGCACGACACAGGCATGCACACAACGACATTCAGCGAGATGTACGACTTGCCCGATACAGGCGGATCGATAATAGACACACCCGGAATCAAAGGATTCGGAACCTTTGACATCGAACCCCAGGAAGTCAGCCATTATTTCCGCGAGATATTCACTCTGTCCCAGTCATGCCGCTTCGGCAACTGCACACACACCCATGAACCTGGCTGTGCCGTACTTGTCGCCCTGCAGCAAGGCCGTATCGCCACATCACGCTACCAGAGCTACCTGTCCATGATGCAGGACAAAGACGACAGCAAATACCGGGCAGCCTTCTAATCTCCTTTCTCAAATTCCCGTTTATTTCTGGGATGATGGCACAGGATTTCCTCTCTCAGATGTCCCGTGTCCAGATGCATGTAAATCTCGGTAGTACTGATATCCTCATGTCCTAACATCTCCTGAATGGCACGCAAGTTGGCCCCACCCTGCACTAGATGGGTAGCAAAACTATGGCGAAACACATGAGGAGAAATTTCCTTCTCTATACCCGCATTCTTCGCATGCTTCTGAATATACACAAACAAGCTGATACGCGACAAGGCTTTTCCACGGGTACGCGACAGGAAAACATAATCCTCGTACCCCTTACGTATCTGTATATGGCAACGCACACTAAACCAGTTATGCAATTCCTGTATTGCTCTCGATGAAATGGGTACTAATCTCTCCTTATTACCCTTGCCCATTACCCTTATAAACCCCTCGTCCAAATACAGTTCAGACAATTTCAGGTTACACAGTTCCGATATACGCAAGCCACAACTGTACAAGACCTCGATTATACAATGGTCACGAACACCCTCAGGCTTGCTCTGGTCAATCGCATTCAGTATCCTGTCAATTTCCTCTATACTGAGCACCTGCGGCAGATGCTTGCCTATCTTGGGCGACTCCAGCAGTTCGGTCGGATCCTGAGAGACCTCGCCCTCCAGCGTCAGGAAATGGTAGAAACTGCGAACCCCCGACAAGATACGCGCGACAGAACGTGCCGAAACACCTCTTTCCTTCAGACTACCGGCAAACAAGTCAAAATCACGCAACGTCACATTGCGGAAATCTACACCATTATCTGCATAGTAGTTGACCAGTTTCTGCAAGTCACGCGTGTAAGCATCCAAGGTATTCTCGCTTACTGACTTTTCAAGACGCAGGTACTGCATATAACGTCTCAGGATAGCACCATCTATGATACCTCCGTTACTTATACCTGTCAGCCTTTTCATAGTCATACAGCATGATTTTTCCTTTGTTCCTTTGGAATTATGGGCCTATAATTGTATCTTTGTGCCCATGAAGTAATGCAAAATTAGCAAAAAAGTATGAGAATCCAAATTGTGAACGGTCCAAATCTGAATCTGCTGGGCATACGTGAGCCCGAAATCTACGGCAAAAAAGGCTTTGAGCAATATTTGCACCAGTTACGCGACATGTTTCCCAACGTACGCATTGACTATTTCCAGAGCAACGTCGAGGGGGAACTCATAAACATGATTCACGAAGTCGGCTTCGACCGCGATGGCATCGTACTCAACGCCGGAGCCTACACACACTACAGTCTGGCCCTTATGGATGCCATCAAGAGCGTAAATACTCCCGTCGTCGAAGTACACATCAGTAACGTGCACCAACGCGAGGAATTCCGTCGTCACAGTGTCATCAGTCCTGCCTGCAAGGGAGTCATCTGCGGATTTGGCCTTGACAGCTACCGCCTGGCTATCGAAGCCCTGCTCAATCTGAAATAATGGAACTGGACGAATACATTACTAAACACATTGACAAGGAAGGCGAGTACCTGCATCAGCTATGGCGCACCACCCAGATGAAGCTGTCCTACGGTCAGATGGCCAGCGGACACCTGCAGGGACGCCTGCTCAAGATGCTCGTCAGGATGATTCGTCCACAACGCATATTAGAGCTTGGCATGTTCAGCGGATATTCGGCCCTGAGCATGGCCGAAGGACTTGAAGAGGGCGCCGAACTGCACACTTTCGAAATATTTGATGAAATCGAAGATTTTACACGCCCCTGGATAGAAGGCAGCCCCTACGGTAAGTTCATCCACATACATATAGGTGACGCCCTGGATCTGGTGCCGCAGATGGACGTGACGTGGGATATGGCATTCATTGATGCCGACAAGCGCGAATATGTCCAGTATTACCAGATGATACTGCCTCGTCTGCGCAGTGGAGGCTACATACTGGCCGACAACACCCTGTGGTACGGACGCATAACACAGGAAGCACGCCAATCCGACCTGCAGACCATGGGGCTACAAAAGTTCAACGACACAGTCGCACAGGATGACAGGGTTGAGAAAGTCATTCTCCCCCTGCGCGACGGACTTACGATAATCCGAAAAAAATAACTGCAAACACTTTTTTAAAATTCCGAACATCAACCACATAAAATATGGAAACAACAAGACAAAACAAGGTAGCCCGTCTCCTGCAAAAGGAACTTAGCGACATGTTTCAGCGGCAGACAGCAGCAATGCACGGGGTACTGGTCAGCGTCAGCAAATGCCGCGTAAGCCCTGACATCAGCGTTTGCCGCGCATACCTGAGCGTATTCCCCAGCGAACGTGCCCAAGAGATAGTCAGCAATATCAACGCAAACGTCAAATCCGTCAGATTCGAACTTGGCAAGCGCGTTCGCCTGCAACTGAGAATAATTCCCGAACTGAAATTCTTCGTAGATGACAGTTTGGATTATGACGAACATATCGGAGAGCTATTGGCAAAATAACAATGCTGGTCAAGACATATAGCGCATCGGTTCAGGGTCTTCAGGCCGAGCAGGTTACCATCGAGGTAAACTCCTCCCGCGGTATCCGTTTTATTCTAGTAGGACTGCCCGACAATGCCGTAAAGGAAAGCCACGAGCGCATAATGGCAGCCCTGGAAAACAGTGGTTTCGACTACCCGTCACGACAGATAACCATCAACCTTGCACCAGCCGGTGTACGCAAGGTTGGCAGCGGCTTTGACCTGCCAATGGCCATAGGCATCCTGGCAACATCATCCAAGGTTGATGCCAGTCAGCTCGACAAGACAATGATGGTAGGCGAGCTCAGCCTTGACGGCTCGGTACAGCCCGTATGCGGCATTCTGCCCATAGCCATAAAAGCACGTGCACTGGGATACGAATCCCTGTTTGTTCCACAGGGCAACATACAGGAAGCCGCAGTAGTGAACAACCTGAAGGTATATGGCGTCAAACACCTGTCACAAGTCGTAGGATTCCTGAACGGGACACACCAGCTTACACCCACCCAAATAGACACACGCAAGGATTTCTTTGACCGCCAGCACACATTCGAACTCGACTTTGCCGACGTCAAGGGCCAGGACAACGTAAAACACGCCATGGAAATTGCAGCGGCAGGAGGCCATAACCTGATTATGATAGGCCCTCCAGGCAGCGGAAAGAGCATGATGGCAAAACGCCTGCCAGGCATACTGCCGCCATTGACCCTGGAAGAAAGCCTCGAAACAACCCAGGTACACAGCGTAGCAGGCAGGTTACGCCCCATCGAATCCGACGAAGGACTTCACTGCTCGCTCATTGCCCAGAGGCCCTTCCGTAACCCTCATCATACCGCCAGCCAGATAGCATTGGTAGGCGGTGGCAGCAATCCACAGCCAGGCGAAATCAGTCTTGCCCACAACGGTGTCCTGTTTCTGGACGAACTACCCGAGTTCCAGAGAAGCACACTCGAGGTACTGCGTCAACCTCTGGAAGACCACTACATCACCATAAGCCGCATCAAGGACAGCGTCCAATACCCCTGCAACTTCATGCTCATCGCATCCATGAATCCGTGTCCGTGCGGCTATTACAACCATCCCACCAAAGCATGCGTATGCACCCCGGGGCAGATAGTACGATACCTGAACAAAATCAGTGGCCCACTTCTTGACCGTATCGACATCCACTGCGAGATAAATGCCGTACCCTTTGCCGAGTTGTCAAAAATGCAACCCGGCGAATCCTCGGCAACTATACGCGAACGAGTCATACGTGCCCGCGATATCCAAACGAAACGATTTAGTTCCCTCCCTACAGGGGAGGGGGTGGGGAGAGGCCGTATCCACTGCAACGCCCAGATGACCGAGAAGATGCTACACCAGTTTGCCGAACCAGATGCCTCATCCATGGATATGCTCCGTATGGCGATGGAAAGGCTCAAATTATCAGCACGCGCCTATAGCCGCATCCTAAAGGTAGCCCGTACTATAGCAGATTTGGAAGGCAGCGAAAAAGTACAGAGTCACCACATTGCCGAAGCCATCGGCTACCGCAGCCTGGACCGTAGCGACTGGGCAGAGAGATAAAAATCATGATTAGGATAACGGCCATACGGCAAACCGTCTATACTGACCTGATGGAACAGTACGAAAATCCCATCCAGCACGCCTGTGACATAACCCCCGGACAGCAATGGATATCCGTCAATGGCGAATGTCCCCCAGGCATGTGCCCCTCCGCCTGGTCATCCATGCGCGAATTTGTCCAGTCACTGGCCCGTGGTGAAGGCAATTTCTATGACGGCTGGATGAAAAATCCCATGAGCGCAATGATAAGCTGTAACGACGGCTTCCGGCCATTCTCCTTCTATATCGAGGCAATTGAATGACCCCAACATACAGCACAGAGCAAAACATAACAGCAAAGGAAATGAAAGATAGGAAGATTCACGATAACAGACAATGGTGGAAAGATTTTCTTATCAGCGTCCTTGGTACCGCCATAGGCGTAGGACTGGTGTCAGCAAGATAGTTGAAAACAACAGGAAGGAAGAGGCACAACGCGTAACTGCAATAATGGTTATCGACGATATGGAGCAGTATAATCGCAGATTGCAAGAATCTGATGAACATATCCGATACCGAGATGGAAGAATTCAGAAAATGAAAGACATTACTATATATACACTTACATCGCCATTACATGACGAACAGTCCGTGACCGCATCCACACATCTGTTCCTCTCATC
>DJYQ01000024.1 GCA_002450165.1 Prevotellaceae bacterium UBA6974
TGTTTCTGCATTGGGTTGGTTGTAGATAACGTCCATCAGGACACTTTCAACGTAGTTGTTAAGGCTGCGATTTTCTCTCGCTGCTGCCATTTTTAATTTGTCAAGCAGGTCGTCTCTGAAACGGAATGCCGTTTGTCTTCTTCTTACAGTTGTCAACATGTTATACAGGTGTTATAATGTTTCTTGCTGCAAATATACGAACTATTTCTGAAACTTCCAAATAATGGGAGAGAAAAAAGAAATGAAAAGACGGGGCGGCACACGCTGTCCTGTATTATAGATAGAGTGTAGGAAGATTACTTCTCTGTGACAGAAAGCTATTTAACCAGAATCTTCTTTCCGTTGTGGATAAGCAATCCTCTGGTGGTGGGAGCAACTCGCTGTCCTAACACATTGTGATAGTCGGAGGATTGCTTGCGGGAGGCGGTATGCGTGATATCTTTAATATCCGTTGTTTTCTCATAACCAATACTTACGATGGCGAAGCATTGCATCTGAGAAGTCTTATCCAAGGTGGTATTGGTATAAGTTGTATTCTCAAACGACACCTTGATATTCTGTGTAGCAGTGAAATCCTTGCAGGAAACAGTCGCTTTTTTACCGCTGTCGCTGAAAGGCAGGCTTACCTCTTCGGTTAGCAAGTTGTTGCCATCGTCAGCCTTGATAGCCGTCATCTTAATAACAGAACCAGGATATTCACTTTCCTTGTTGTTTTGGTAAGCTTCTATCTTGATGCTGTTCAGTATGTATCCCTCTTTGTTCGTAAATATCCAGTCACCGCTGCCTGTGCGGAGCTTGATGTAGTTGCCGCTTGATCCGCTGGGGTTTACTTCACCATTCAACGTACATGAAGTGACAGAGATTTCCGTCCCTTTAGATGTCGTTGCCTTGTTGGAATTAAAAAAATCAGTACCGCTTGTGGGTTCTTCAGGAATAGGGAAGTCCGGTGTAGTGGGGAAGGGTTCGTCATCTCCAACAGTTTGGGCACCAAGCGGGTAATATTCCTCAAAGGTCTCTACGGCACCGGCACGCTCCTTTTGGGTAATCTCTTGTACCAGATAGTTTGCATAGACCTCCAGGTCGGTGTAATAGCCTTTCTGGTCGAGGATTTTGGTGGTGGCATTGTTGGTACCGACCGTTAGTCCATGAGTTGTTTCCCATTCGTCAGGAATACCGTCGTTATCCGTATCAGCCAGTTTGCCAGTATCCTTCAGCTCCGGCCATCCGCCTACGTCATTCTGCGAGTCAATCATGCCATTGACAGACCCGTTAGACCCCTGATAATAAGCAATGCCCTTCAGTACCTCCCAGCGCAGACGCTTGTCAACATCGTCGCGCTTGTAGCTGGCACCGGCATATCGGAGTACCTTCTCGAAGGCCGTCTCAGCCTGATGCATGGATATGACGTTGTAGGAGGTGAAGTCGTAGTCGCTGGATTTCTTACGCTCACTGGCAGCACACTGATTCTTCCAGTCGGCATACGACATGTTGTTGTCAGGATCTATGGCTTTGTCACACAGGTTGTCGTTCGTTACCTCTGTCGAGCCATACATATAGTTGCCTGAGATATAGAATTGACCTGGAGTGACATAGCCTACCGAACCAGAGAATCTGTTTTTGTCCGTGCAGTTGCTACAGTTGGTTGTCGGGTTCAGTAGGCGTGTCTTGGTATAAGTAGCAGGGCCTGGCTTGTAGTAGTTGTTCACCATGTTGATGTATTTGGGAGAACCGTTACCCGACTCACCGCCATACGAAGAGTTGCCGCCCCAGTTGTACAACACGTTGTTGATGTAGTCCACCGGTCCTTTAAGTGTGCTGACGTAGTCGTGGTCGAAGCGCGGGTTTCGGGAGTCGTGGTGCATAATCAGGTTATGATGGAACGATGCACTTTGTCCACCCCAGATGCCGCCATATCCGTGGCTTCCCTTGGCATGTACGGATGCTCTCAGGCTCTCGCTGATAATGCAGTATTGCATGGTGAAGTCGGTAGCGCCATAGAACGAGCAGCACTCATCCGTTGACCACGATACAGAGCAGTGGTCAATGATGATGTTTTTTTTGCCTTTGCCTCCTCCCAAAGCATCGTCGCCCTCATAGTTCGGATTGGAAGCGGCTTTAGCCTGTGAACCGATGTCGCCCATTCGGAAGCGAACGTATCTGATGATGACATTGTTGGCCGAGACGCTGACGGGATAGTCTGCCACACAGATGCCGTCGCCAGGTGCCGTCTGTCCCAGTACCGTGATATTGCCGTTTGATATTTTCAGGTCAGACTTCAGGTGTATAGTTCCTGAAACGTCGAACACCACTGTGCGTGTACCGCTGGCTGTCAGTGCTGCACGCAGGGAGCCTGTACCGCTGTCGTTCAGGTTGGTTACGTGATACAGCGTTCCTGCTCTGCCGCCTGTAGTGTATCTGCCGAAGCCCTCAGCACCCGGAAATGCCGGTGCCTGTTTTTCTTGTGCCGTTATGCTCATCGTAGCGAGCATACCGATTATCATTAGTAGTGTTGTCTTTGTCTTCATCATTAATTTTAATTTATCTTTGTAATCATGTCGCAAAGGTACAGATTTTATTTTATACTTGCAAACAAATGCATGAAAAAAGAAAGACGGGGCGG
>DJYQ01000002.1:0-42643 GCA_002450165.1 Prevotellaceae bacterium UBA6974
CAGTGTACAACCATTCCTGTACTATCAGTACTGATTATTCGTCTTTATTCCCGTGCTGGAGTAACTCGGGCGATACAGAAAGGTGTATCTGACAAAATGTTTAAACAGATACTGGGGGCACCCAGGGAATCTGGCAAATTTATTTCCTCAGTACATAGACCTTGGCGGAATATGTTCCCTTGGACGTGATTCCCGATGCGGGATTGGCGGCCCACTTGCGCAGCTCCAGCGATGCCGTGGTGCGCGACAGGCCTACCATGCGGTAGTAGTCGCTGAGCCGCATCACCGTATGTTCCTGCAGGAAACGGATGGCCTTATCGAGCCGCTGCTCCTCGGTGTATTGCGACTGCCTGATGCGCGACACCTGACCCTTCTCCAACTTGCACATGTTGTCCAGCCGACTGACCAGCTGGCGGTCTGGCCTGAAGCTCACTCCCGTCACGTGCAGGCTCTGCGCATTGCGCTTGGGTCCCTCGCCGTCCAGCACCTCGGGCTCAGCATCCTGGCGCAGTCCAATCCTGGGCGTCAGCGTTCCCAGTCCGTCGATTTGCACGCTGTATCCCCTTGCCATGTTCCGCACCACTCCGTCCAGTAGAGTCATTACCATACCCTTGATCTCTCCCTCGGCAAAGGTTGTGTTACGTGCACAGTCACGGACCAGCTCATCCAGTCCCACTGTGCCGTTAGACTTCAGCCTGTAGCACACCTGCTTGACGCCCTTCTGGTGCAAGTCCGGCATCTCCCTTTTGATATACTGTGCCATAGTCCTATATGTTTTTTTCTTTGATGTTGGTGCAAATTTACAATATCAACGGAGAATTTCCAAATCCTTCACGGTGAATTTTACGTTCTACACTGCCGAATTATTATTCAGCATTGCTGAACGATAATTCAACACTGCAGAATATATATTCAACGTCACAGAATAAAGAACCGACCGTGGTGAGTGGAAAAATCTACCACGCACGGACGGATTTTTTAACGGGGTTATACAATAAAAGCGGGCGGGGATGCTTGATCTTCATCCTCGCCCGCATTGTCTTGCTTGCGTATCCGGCTTGCTATTGTGCGGCCTTGCGTGTCCGGCTTGCTACTGTGCGGCCTTGCCCAATGACAGGGCCTTGATGTTGGCTTCGACTACGGCTTCGCCTTTGCGGGCGAAGACGCTGCGGATGGCGTTTTCCAGCGTGGTGTAGTCAAGGCCCAGGGCTTTCTGCGCAGCGCCTAACAGAATGACGTTGGCCGAACGCGGAATCTGGTTCTCCTTGGCAATCTGCTCGATGTCGATGGCAATGACGTGCGGCAGACGGGACAGTTCGGCCTGGATGTCCTGGATGTCGGGGTAGTTGGGGATGTTGACAAACGGAGCGCTGGAGGTGACAATCCAACCGTCCTTGCCAAGGTATGGCAGGTAGCGCAGGGCTTCCATCGGTTCCATGGATATGATGACATCTGCGCTGCCCCGGGCAATCAGGTCGCTGTCGATGGGGTCGGAACTGATGCGCAGGTTGCTCTGTACGTCACCGCCGCGCTGGGACATTCCGTGTACCTCGGCCTGCTTAATATACAGGTTCTCGTTCATGGCTGCTTCGCCAATGATGGTGGCTATGGACAGGATGCCTTGACCCCCCACGCCACATAGGATGATATCACATTTAAAGGAGGACCCTCCCCCTTGCCCCTCCCTTGTAGGGCGGGGAGTAAAAATGCTGTTATTCATATTCTTCAAAATATGCAGTTATTTGTTTTGCTGAATGGGTATATTATATCCTCTCCCTACAAGGGGGAGTTAGAGGGGTCTGTTTTTTAGCTTTCGCTTTCCGCTTGAAGGTCTGTATGCATTCGCGTTGCGGAATGATTACGGACACGCCGTGGTAGTTAATCTCCTGGCGGATGATGCGGGTAATCTCGGGCATGTTCTTGGGCAGCGGAATAACCACGTGCAGATGTTCGGGCTCTACGCCAAGACCCAGGCAGATGGCCTCGAACTTGTTAGTCCCGGCGCTGTCCTGACCTCCCGTCATGGCGGTGGTCAGGTTGTCGGATATGATGACCGTGATGTTGGCATTCTCGTTCACAGCATCCAGGAGGCCCGTCATGCCGCTGTGGGTGAAGGTAGAGTCGCCGATGATGGCAACTGCCGGCCACTGACCTGCATCGGATGCACCCTTGGCCATCGTGATGCTTGCACCCATGTCAACGCACGAATGGATGGCCCTGTACGGGGGCAGGAAGCCCAGTGTGTAGCAACCGATATCGCCAAAGACGCGTGGATTCTGGTACTCCTTCAGCACCTCGTTCAGCGCTGTATATACGTCGCGATGTCCGCAACCCTGGCACAGCTGCGGCGGACGGGCGACTACCAACGGACTCACTCCCTGCTCATCCCTTGTAGCGAGGGGAGCAGTTACTCCAGCATTGCAGAGCGCAGCGGCAACGCAATCGGGTGTTAACTCACCTGTGCGCGGAAGTTCGCCGGTCAGACGACCTAAGATGTTCTGGCTCTCGAAGACTCCGCGGACCTGCTCCTCGATGAAGGGCTGACCCTCCTCGGCAACCATGACCTTCTGGCAGTTGTTCAGCAACTCACGCACCAGACGCTTGGGCAATGGGTACTGCGATATTTTCAGTACGGGAACTTCCCTTCCGTCCTGCTGTGGCGTCAGGGTCTTGAGCGATTCCTGTACGTAGTTGTATGCTATGCCGCTTGCAATAATACCCAAGGGACATTTTTCTCCCTTCCCTACAAGGGAGGGGATGGGGGAGGGTCCGATATTGAACTTTGACAGTGCGGCATCCTCCTCCAACTGTGCCTGCTGGGCGGTAACCTTGTCGTTTCGCTTACGGGCATTGGCGGGTAGCAGTACCCAGTTGGCAGCTGCCGAATCATAGTTCACGGGGTTCTCGGGACGAGCCTGGTCCTTGACCATCACCACGGCACGGGAGTGTGCCATACGTGTCGTGACACGCATCAGAACGGGCAGACATTGCTGTTCGGAGTAGTCAAATGCCGTCTCCATCATGTCGTAGGCTTCCTGCTGATTGGATGGCTCGAAGGTCGGAATCATGGCAAACTTGCCGTAGAAGCGACTGTCCTGCTCGTCCTGGCTGGAGTGCATCGATGGGTCATCGGCCACCAGCACAACCACGCCGCCGTTAACGCCCGTCATGGCACTGTTCACAAATGGGTCGGCGCAGACGTTCAGTCCAACGTGCTTCATGCAAACCAGGGCACGCTTGCCCATGAAGGACATGCCCAGGGCTGCTTCCATGGCAGTCTTCTCGTTTGTACACCAGCGGGAATGTATGCCACGCTCCCTGGCAAGCGAATTGCCTTGTATGTATTCGGTAATTTCGGTGCTGGGCGTTCCGGGGTATGCATATACGCCACTCAATCCGGCATCGATTGCACCAAGGGCAATAGCCTCGTCGCCTAAAAGTAGTTTTTTCATATATCTATATATTTTCTGAAAACATAATTCAATCAGTCAACAAAGGTAATAAAAAATCCTGTTTAATTCCTAATTCTTAATTCAGAATGCAGGATTAAATGCCGAAATCCATTCCAGGAACTGGCTTATTGCGGTCTGGGCTGCCGCGGCGGTGCGTTCCTCGCGTGTGGAGTGCGGCAGGCTGAGCTTGACGGCTTTGGTTGCCGTGGGACTGGCAAAGCCGATGTATATTGTCCCCGACAGTACGCGCTCGTTGCCGTCGCCAGTATATCCCGTGGTGGCGATTGCGTAGTGTGTGCCGAAAAGCCTGCGACATGCGACGGCCATCTGCAGCACTACTTCCTGACTGACGACATCGTGTTCCTCGATCATCTGTGGTGTAACGCCCAGGTATTGTTCCTTTATCCAGTTCTGATATGCCATGATGCCTCCCTGGTAGTATGTCGAGGAACCGTCTATGCAGGTAATTGTCGCTCCAATGCGACCGCAGGTGCAGCTCTCCGCAGTGCTGATTGTCGCATTCTTTTGTTGCATGAATTGCTTTAGCCTGAGTGCCAGGCTGGTGTCATCGGGAGTGATTTTCATGATTTCGTTGTTTTTGTTTGACAAAGATAGTATATTTTTTGTTTTACTCTCGATTTTTTTTTCGTAACATTGGCTTCGCCGAAGTTACTGGCATTCGGAAACGAAAAGTAAAAAAATGTTTTCCTTTTGCGTTTCACTCATTTTTTCGTAACTTTGCACGCGTTGATTTGATTAAATAATGGAAATGAATATAAGAAAGCTGTTGTTGTTTGTTGTTTTCTGTTGTTTTGGCATTGGGGCGCATGCTGGTGATGTCTTGTCATTGGACAGTTGCCGTGCGCTTGCCTTGCGTAACAACAAGGAGTTGAAGATGGCGAGCGAGAAGATTAACGTGGCGCACTGGAACCGTAAATCTGCTGCAACTAACTATCTTCCCAAGGTGGATGCCATGGGCAGTTATATGCATACCAGTCGCGAGATATCGCTACTGAGCAATGAACAGAAAACGATGTTCAATAACCTGGGTACGATTACTGCGAGTGCAATCGAGCAGATGCAGCCAGTTGTGATACAGACATTGCAGCCCATAATACAGAACCTGAGTCCCGAGATGCAGGCAAGAATCCTGGCTGGTATCCAGGGCATGGGCGAGAAGCTGGCTGCAGGTGCAGGGCAGTTGGGGCAGACCGTTACTGAGGCATTGCATACCGATACACGTAATGCAGGCGTACTGAGCGCAATGGTAACTCAGCCCTTGTACATGGGTGGTAAGATTCGTGCTTACCACAAGATAACCAAGTATCAGGAGGAACTGGCCCGCAATGGCTATGACCTGGAGCAGCAGAATGTTATTGTTGCAGTGGATGAGACTTATTGGAAGATTATCCAGCTGACCAGTAAGCGTAAGTTGGCACAGAGCTACCTGGAGTTGGTGCAGAAGTTGGATAGTGATGTGGATAAGATGATACAGGAGGGTTTTGCAACCAAGGCGGACGGTCTTAGCGTCAAGGTCAAGGTCAACGAGGCAGAGGTTGCAATTATCCAGGTTGACAATGGCATATCCCTGTTAAAGATGCTGATGGCTCAGCAGTGTGGGCTGGAGGATTATGATTTCATATTGGCTGACGAGAGCCGTTCGGACTTCAGCCTGAAGAACAAGACTGTGGCTGACGAGGATATTGCCGTTGCGCAGCGGACTGAATTGAAACAGCTGGCATTGGCAGGTGATATATATGACCAGAAGGTCAGGATTGTACGGAGTGAGTTCCTGCCCAAGGTCGTACTGACGGGTGGCTATGTAGCTACTAATCCTTCGCTGTTCAATGGCTTTAGAAAGGAATTTATGGGTGTTTGGGCTGTTGGTGTCGGGGTTAATGTACCTATTCTTACTTGGGGAGACCGTTTTTACAAGGTGCGTGCCGCAAAGGCCGAGGCTAACATCCAGCGTTTGCATTTGGACGAGGTTAGCGA
The DNA here is from genome assembly GCA_002450165.1 of Prevotellaceae bacterium UBA6974. GTDB lineage: Bacteria > Bacteroidota > Bacteroidia > Bacteroidales > Bacteroidaceae > Physcousia. Next base: position 5,448 of record DJYQ01000002.1, read on the forward strand.
GAAGATACGCCTACAGGTGAAACAGTCACAGCAACGGCTGGACGAGGCTGAGCATCGCTTGCAGGTGGCTGACAGGAGTCGTGCGGTGGCGGACGAGAACCTGCGTTATGCCAATTATGGTATGAAGGAGGGTGTGATTCCTTTGAGCAATGTGTTGGCTGCCCAGACGGCATGGCTCAGTGCACATGATACTTATCTGTCATCGCAGATTGATTTGCTTTTGGCTGATTTGTATTTGCGCAGGAATATGGGGGCAATTGATTAGGGAATAATGGTTCAGATTGATTAACGGACATACATATAATAATATTATGGCAAGAAATTCGAAATCAACATCAATCATAGTTGTTACGACTCTGTTGATAATTTTGCTGACTGCAGTTATTATTATGGGATTCTTTTTCCCCAGGCAGCAGGAAATTATACAGGGCGAGGCGGAGACGAGTGAGTACCGTGTAAGCTCGAAGGTGCCTTCGCGTGTTCTGGAACTGCGTGTCGAGGAGGGTCAGATGGTACGGAAGGGTGATACACTGGCAATCATGGAAGCCCCGGAGGTCGAGGCTAAGCTGATGCAGGCGACTGCTGCACGCAGTATGGCCGAGGCTGTTGAGTCCAAGGCCAGGAACGGAGCTCGTCGCCAGGAGGTGCAGGGTGCGTACGAACTGTATCAGAAGGCTTTGGCAGGTCTTGATATCGCAGAGAAGACCTATCAGCGCGTTGAACGCCTGTTCGAGAACGGGGTGTTGCCTGAGCAGAAACGTGATGAGGCAAGGGCCCAGTATAATGCGGCCAAGGCTACGGCCATTGCCGCTGAGAGTCAGTACGAGATGGCCAGGGAGGGCGCCCGTGTAGAAGATAAGGCAGCGGCCGAGGCTCAGGTAAATCGTGCTCAGGGTGCTGTTGACGAGGTTAACTGCTATGTGAACGAAACGGTTCTGACGGCAGCTGCAGACGGTATGGTGACGGAGATTTTCCCCCGTACCGGTGAGTTGGTAGGAAGCGGTGCTCCCATCATGAACGTTGCAATGGTCAACAAGGTGTGGTTTACCTTTAACGTACGTGAGGATAAGTTACAGCAGTTCAGTAACGGCAAGGTTTGCAATATATTTGTGCCTGGTATCAACAAAACGGTCAAAGCCAAGGTGACACGTATTAAGAATGTAGGTAATTTCGCGGCGTGGAAGGCAACTAAGGCCTTGGACGGTATTGACCTGAAGGTGTTCGAGGTGCGGATTACTCCGATAGACAAGGTCGATGGCATCGTGTCTGGTATGAGTGGGGTTATAGAAGAGTAATAGTGATATGACCATAAGGAATGTACTGACAAGGATCCGGCTGATTGCTCACCGTGAGATGCATATGTTCTCGCGCAGGCCGATGTTTTTGTTCAGTATGTTAATTGTACCCGTTACCAGTATTTTCCTGTTTACCACGGTAATGGGCGACGGACTTCCAGTAAATCTGCCGGCAGGTCTTGTGGACGAGGATAATACGGTGATTAGCCGTTCGCTGGTTCGTACCTTGGACGCAATGGCTGAAACTGACCTTGTTGCAAGATATCCATCTTTCCACGAGGCGCGCCAGGCGATGCAGAGGGGCGAAATATGTGCTATTTACCACATACCCAAAGGCACTACGTCCAAGGCTTTGTCCCAGCGTCAGCCTTCGATATCGTTTTATACAAACGAAACGTATTTCCTGCCCAGTGCCATGCTTATGAAGGAGATGTATCTGTCGAGCGAGCTGATTAGCATTAGCGTGAACAGGAGCACAATGACAGCCAGGGGCAATACATTGGGCAGAGCAATGGCTGCAACCCAGCCGATTGTGCTTGAGACTCATCCTTTGGGCAATCCGTGGATAAATTATGCCATATTGCTCTGCAATGTTATTCTGCCTGGCGTCCTGATATTGTGTATATTGATCAGCACGTCCTATACTATCGGTATGGAATGGAAGATGGAAACGCATCTTGACCTCTACCGTATGGGAAATCATAATCCTGCCGTAATACTGATGGGCAAGTTACTGCCTCAGACATTGTTGTATATGCTCATATTCCTGTTTATGGACGTATATCTGTACAAGATTTTGTACTATCCCTGCCATTGCGCATTTATCAACATGGTCTTGATTGGCTGGCTTACCGTATTTGCTGCGCAGGGAATGGCGATATTTGTCTTTGCGGTCTTTCCGGGAATGATGCGTTTCTCGATGAGTGTATGCTCCTTGATAGGGGTCGTGTCCATGTCCATTTCGGGCTACAGCTTCCCAACGCTGGCTATGGACAGGTATTTGCAGTATGTCGTCAATATATTCCCGCTTCGTCATTATTACCTGATTTATGTGAATCAGGCGCTGAACGGCTATTCCATCGTGTACGTATGGGCTAATGTGGCAGCATTGACGATTTTTATGTTGCTGCCAGTCCTGGTGTTAAGACGGTATAACAAGATATTTACTGATTACAGTTACAGGCCATAGGCTGTATAAACAGGTGAAATAATGATACAGAAGTTTCTTAGAATAATAAGCATTGCCGGACATGAGCTATACGAGATAATGCATGACCATGGTGTGTTGACGTTCATCCTGTTCTTGCCATTGGCCTATCCGTTGGTATATGGTGCCATTTACCATACCGAGGTAATGACGGATGTGCCTACAGCTGTTGTCGATGATTCAAAAAGCAGCATTGCCCGTGATTTTGCGCATCGCCTGGATGCTACTCAGGGCGCCAGGGTGGTTCAGCTGTGTACGGATATGAACCAGGCTGAGGAACTGATGCGTCAGATGAAGGTCTATGCCATAGTGCATATACCCGAGAGTTTTGAGAGAGATATCAAAAGAGAGCGGCAGACGCGTATTGGATTGTATATAAACATGGCATCTTCGTTATATTACAAGGGTGTAGCACTCGCCACGAACATGACCGTACTGGATATGAACAAGGACATTTCCATCAATTACCTGGGCGCCGGTACAAAGCAGCAGAACAAAGTCGCACGTCAGCCTATAAGTTATTATTATACGCCTCTGTACAATACGCAAAGCGGTTTTGCGGCCTTTATCATGCCTCCGGTCCTGATGCTCATATTGCAACAGACATTACTCTTAGGCATAGGAATGAGTATGGGACGTGCACGTGAAACCTACCGAAGGAAAATGCACACATTGTACCAGCTGTATCAGCGTCCGGTCGAGATAATCATAGGCAAGAGTATTCCTTATTTTGCGTTATACCTGATAATGGCTGTGTATATGTTTACATTTATCACCTGGTTTTTTGGTTTGCCGTCTTTGGGTAACTATCTGACATATCTCGTTGTGATTGTACCATATTTATTGGCATGTATCTTCATGGGTGTAGTGTTGTCATGTCTGGTTTACAGGCGCGAGGATTGTATTATGATATTTGTTTCGCTAAGCGTACCGATGCTGTTTGTCAGCGGCGTCATCTGGCCAGCCAGTCATGAGCCTGCTTTCTGGCGTTATGTCAGCTATTGTCTGCCATCGACATTTGGAATGCATGCTTATGTGCGCATTCAGAGCATGGGAGCAGGTTTTGCCGATGTCTATCCCGAATTCCGTGCATTGTGGATTCAGACAGCAGTATATTTCTTTATAGCATATCTGCTGTACCGTTGGCGTTTGTCATTGATAAAGAAAAAGCTGATTACTCTCTTCGAGGGCGATTATGAAAACGAACGATTGCTGATATGATTACTGAACTGAAATCTTATAGTACCGAGGCTTACACCCAGTTATCCACACTCATGGGTCAGCTGAGCCAGAGATGCGTGTTTGACGAAGATAAGCTGCGCGCTGTCATAGCGGACGCTAACTGTCACCTGTATATTTATACCGAAGGTGAGATCATTGGCTGTGCAACGTTGTGCGTATATGTTTCTCCTACCGGCCGCAAGGCGTCGGTCGAGGATGTAGTAGTCAGCCAGGAATGTCGTGGCAGGCATATAGGCAGTGAATTGATTTCGTATGTCCTGAATCGTGCACGTGAGCTGGCACCGATTGAATTGCACCTGACTTCCAAGCCTGCGCGTGTTGCTGCCAATGCCTTGTACAGTAGTGTCGGTTTCCAAAAGAAGGAGACCAATGTATATCAAATGTTATTGGAATGATTAGAAAACTGAAAGACATAAAGTCTGTTCCCACAGCCCATGGAGTGGGAGAGAAGCATGTTCTGCTGGATAGCAATGAATCCGGTTGTTCCATTACGCAGATTGCTGTCACGGACTTGAAATGCGGTGAGGTAGCTGTCGCTCATGTGCATCCTGACATGCAGGAGGGTTTCTATATATTGGAAGGGCAGCTGAACGTTATCCTGGACGGTAAGGAAACGGTTTGTGACAAGGATACTTTTGTATATGTGGACAAGTGTACTTCGCACGAAATGACCGCAATGCAAGACACTCGCATAATGACAGTCGGATGTGTTGTCGAGTCTTCACGCAACAAATTGTATCCAATGTTGTTCAAGCCTAACCGCAAGACCCTGGTGTGGGGTACCGAGGACTGGACGGTTTCCGGTATCGACGGCAACGAATCTGTAATCGAGAACGGTACTTGGGCCAATTACAGGCTGAATGACGTGATAAGTCGTCGTCCTGCCGAGATTTTGGGAAGAAAGACTGCCAGGGACTATCATGACAGGCTGCCTTTACTCACCAAAATTATCGATGCCAGGCAGGATCTCAGCATTCAGGTTCATCCTGATGATGTCATGGCCCAAAGGGAGCACAACAAGCCTGGAAAGAGCGAGATGTGGTATATCATGGAAGCCAAGCCGGGCTCTTTCCTGTATGCAGGTCTCAAGCAGCATGTAAGCCCCGAGGAATACAGGCAGCGTGTCCAGGATGGAACAATATGTGACGTGCTGTGCAAGCATTATGTCAGCAAAGGTGATGTGTTTTATCTTCCAGCCGGTCGCATACATGCTATATGCAGTGGCATAAAACTGGCCGAAATTCAGCAGGCGAGTGATATTACCTACCGAATCTATGACTATAACCGTCCTGGTCTGGACGGTAAACCCAGAGCGTTGCATACCCAATTGGCAGCAAAGGCGATAGATTTTACTGTATATCCTGAGTATCGTACCGAATCACGTGACGAAAGCTATACGGCATCCGAATTGCTAAACACTCCCCATTTCAGTATCAATATAGTGGAAACGGCTTTCGAGCATCATCGCAACATGACCAAGTACGATTCGTTCGTGATATTGATGAATATGGAAGGTGACTGCAAGATAAGGATTCGCTCGACGGGTGATGTCGTTCCGCTGGCTGCAGGTGCTTCTTGTCTCATTCCTGCAGCTGTTGCAGACTATTACATTACTCCCACTTCATTTTCCAAGGATGGTATCGTGCAGACGACAAAGGTTTTGGAGGCATTCGTCAACAACTACAAGACGATAGGCAGGATTATCAGCGATTTCCTGCGTATCAAGTAACGGATAATTACTCATTTTACACGCCTGTTCAGAAATCGACGCTCAACTTGAAGTTGAAGAGACGTCCTGTAAGATAGTTGGGAACCGCGTACTGGTTGCTGTTGACGTCCGTTACCCAATAATATCCGCTGACATTGTCAAAACCGAAGATGTTCAGGCAATCCAGTCCCAGCCATATGTTCTTTATGCTGTTGCAGCGTTTCAGGTGGCGGTCTTCGTTGTTCAGTGCACGATAGCTCAGTCCCACATCAACACGCTTGTAGGCAGATGAGCGAAATACGTGTTTTTCCAGACCTGTATGAGGCGCACCATGAGGTATGCCACCCGAGAATACCGCACGCAGGTTCATTTTCCATCGTGTTGTGTGCGGGAAATAGTCAGTAAAGAACATATTCAGGCTCCATAGCTGGTCTGTCGGTTGCGGTATGTTCCGTCCGTTCAGGGTCATGCGTGCCCTCATAAGCGAGAAGGTAAGCCATGAATCTGTACCTGGAACAAACTGACCGAACAGCTTGAAATCAACACCCATTACGTTACCTGTTGCACAATTGTGTCCGTAATAGACAACCTTTGTGTTATTGACGGTATATGGGTTCAGACGGTCTTGTGCCTTGTAGTATAGTTCGGTGCTGAACAGGAACGGTCTTGTACCTATCTTGAAACGGTAATCGACAGCTCCTATGACCTGGAATGACCGTTGGCTCCGGATATCGCTGTTAATCTGGATAACTGTATTCCTGCCGTACGTCACGGTGTCCTTCAGCTCCTTGTAGAATGGTCTCTGGTAATACAGACCAGTAGCCAGGCGCAGGGTCAGTTTGTCGTGACTCTTGGGAATGTATCCGATGCTGACGCGAGGCGAGCACAGGAACTCCTTGTTGAATGTCCAGTACGACATACGCATGCCATAGTTGATGCTAATGATGCTTTTGGCCGTTTCGCGGCGGTATGTATCCTGCAGGTACATTTCAATGTGGCTGGATTTGATGGCGTTGTTGCCGTACAGGTTGTATATTACTTCCAGCCTGTCTGGTGTGCGCGGCATACTGTACCCACTGGAATCCCGGTATTCCCACTGCCTGGACTGTTCTTCCACATATTCATGCCTATACAGGAAGCCTGCCAGTATATCGTGCTTGCTTGTCTTGTACTGATAGTCTGCACGCAAGGTGTGCTGGCTGCTGCGCAGAAAGTCTCTGGCATGTTCCATATATGTGCCCACTGCAAGGTTGCTGCCTGCTGCAGTATTGTACAGCCAGTATTGTCCCTGAATATCATACGTAACACGTTCGTTAGTCTTGAAGAAACTGTAGCCAAACGTCAGCGAACTTTTTTTCCCGAACTGGCGTTTTGCAGTACCGCTCAGCATATACGTACGGAAAACATCTTGCTCCCAGCCGTCAAAATATACCTGAAAATTATTGATGTTATCCAATGTACCGTAACTGGTGTTACGTGTCTTTGGCGTGAATTTGTAGTTGTTGTTCGATATATAACCCATTACGTCAACTGTCCATTTGTCAGTTGGTTTCCAACTGAGATATGCCTGGTAGTCGATGAAATTGGGGCTGTACTCGCTATTGTCTTTCATGGCACCCAACATATAAGAATTTGTCTTGTATCTCAGGCTGTGCATGAAGCTTACTTTCCTGCTGCCGTATCCCATGTACCCGCTTGCACCCAGCAGGGAAGCCGAAATGTTTCCTTCCCATGATTTTGGCTTCTTGTATGTTATGTCCAGTACGCTGGACATCTTGTCGCCATAGCGCACATCAAAACCTCCTGCACTGAAATTGACCTTTTCAACCATGTATGGATTGATAACCGAAAGACCTTCCTGTTCGCCTGTATGCATCAAAAGGGGACGGTAAATTTCTATGCCGTTGACATATACGCAGTTTTCGTCAAACGAACCTCCACGTACGTTATATTGGCTGGAAAGTTCGTTGCGTTGTGTGACCCCTGCCTGTGTTGCTACAAGCTCCTCTACAGCATTGCCTGTAGTTGATGGCATGGTTTTGAGCTCGGTTGTAGTGATTTGTGTGTTCTGGTTCATCTGCCTGCGCAGTTCACGTACCTCCACCTCACTGAGTTCGTGCCCACCATCGTACATCACAATATTCAGGGTCAGGTTTCCTTGTGGCTTGCGTAATACGCGTGTGCGCTTTTTATAACCAAACATTTGATAGGTTATAACTACCGAATCTGCCGTGTTGAAGGACAACTTGTACTCACCGTTAATATTGGCTGTAGTGCCTATTGCCTGTCCTTGTACGTTGATTAGGCAAAAGCTTACCGGTTCGTTCTTTTCGTCAATGACGCGACCTTTGAGCTGTACACGTATTGTGTCCTGTGCTCCTGCCACAAGACAGACGAATAATGTTGTTATATATAGAAAGAAACGCTTCATACTGTTATATAACGCAAAAATGGTCCGTTTTCTTGTACGTTATGACTGTTTTTTTGTTATCTTTGCGCGTGCAAAGTTACAAATTAGTAATGTAATATCCATACTTTGCTTAAGAAAAAGGGAGATATGAAAATTGCGTTGGTTGGCAGAGGTCGCGTGGCAAGTCACCTGAAAGAGTCTTTTCTGCAGGCTGGGCACTGTGTTCAGATGTGTGGAGGCAGGGATGGACTGGAACCGATAGCAGATGATGTACAGGTCGTCGTAATAAGTATTAATGACGATGCCTTGCAGGACATATCCGATTCTATTGTATTGGCCAATCCAGATACCTTGGTCGTTCATACAGCAGGCGGTGTTCCAATGGATATTTTGCCCTATTCCCATCGCGGAGTTCTTTATCCTATGCAGACATTCAGCATTAACCGTCAGCCTAATATGCATGATGTTCCCTTTTTTGTTGAAACTGCCATGAAAGAGGACATGGCTGTGCTGCAGCAATTGGCACATAGCATATCGGACCAGGTGATGGTGATGGACAGTAAACGAAGAAAAATATTGCATCTGGCAGCCGTGTTATGCTGTAATTTTACAAATCACCTGTTTGATTTGACTGCAGGGTTACTGGAACGAAACGGAATACAATTCAGCATGATGCTTCCACTGATTGACGAGACAGTGGCCAAGGTACACCAAATGCATCCGCGCGAAGCCCAAACGGGTCCGGCAGTACGCGGTGACGATAAGGTTATAGCCGCTCATCTTGCCATGATTGACGACCCATATTTGCGTGTTGTGTATGAAACTCTAAGTAAATCCATTGTACATTATGATAAATTACGACCTGAAGAAGATAAAACTGATAATATTTGACGTTGACGGAGTGTTGAGTGCCAATACGACTCCACTTGCTGCAGACGGACAGCCTCAGCGCAGCGCCAATGTAAAGGACGGATATGCAGTTCATCATGCTGCCAAGGTTGGTTTGAGGATTGCTATAATTTCGGGTGGTTTCAGTGAAATCGTACGTAACAGATATGTCAAATTAGGTTGTCAGGATGTACATATAGCCGTTAGTCGTAAGATTGATGTTTACGAGGAGTTGCTGAAAAAATATTCGTTGAAGGACGAGGATGTCATTGTCATGGGCGATGATATACCTGATTACGAAATGATGAAACGTTGTGGCTGCCCATGCTGTCCACGTGATGCTTCTCCAGAGATTCGTGATATCTCTGTTTATATTAGTCACAAGGACGGTGGAATGGGTTGTGCCCGGGATGTTGTTGAACAAGTGTTGAAGGCACAGGGGTTATGGATGAATGATAATATGTCGTTTGTTTGGTAATGAAAATAATACTGGCTTCTAATTCTCCCAGAAGAAAGGAACTGCTTGACGGACTTGACCTGGACTTTCAGGTTCTTGTCATGAAAGGTATAGATGAATCTTATCCCAATGGTCTTGGGAAGTGTGAAATTGCCGAATACATATCACGTAAAAAAGCGGAGTCATATAGATTGTCAGAAGATTATTTGCTGATAACGGCAGATACAATTGTGTGGCTGGATGGCGAAGTTTTGGGTAAGCCAAAGGACGAAGCTGATGCCATCTGTATGTTACACAAATTGAGCGGCAGGACGCATCAGGTTATAACAGGAGTTACTCTGCGCTGGAACAGTTCAGGTTCAAATTGCTATTCGACATTCAGTTGTGTCACCGATGTTACGTTTGCTGGACTAAGTGATGAACAGATTAAATATTACGTCCGAAAGTATCGTCCCCTGGACAAGGCTGGAGCCTATGGTATTCAGGAATGGATAGGGTACGTCGGGGTTACAAGCTTAAACGGCTCATACTATAATGTTATGGGATTGCCTGTACAACGTCTGACCGAGGAGTTGAAAAGACTGAATTTGATTATAAAGTAATATTACAAAGTTATGATAAGGAAATTCATTTTATTCGTGAGTGCTCTATTTAGCCTGCTTTTTGTTTCTTCGTGTGGCTCGGATTATGATGTTGTTCCGCCAACTTGGAAGGGATTTGACTACAAGGTCAAAAAAGACGGTATAGGCGAGGATACTGAGCGTGGCGAGATTGGACCAGGTGACAAGGTCCGTGTCTATTGCGTCCGCAAGAGCAACGGTGTTCTTACCGGTATGATCAAGGGTACAATAACACTTAAATGGACAACCCAGGCCGAGGGTCCTTCTGTTGTTACAGAAATGACCGAAGAGGTTATTACTCCCGTCAATCCTGACTATGACGGATGGTTACTGTATTCGTATGCTGATTTTAATATTCCAGATGGCGGTCCTTATGATTTCTGTAAGGCAGAAGTAACTTGTAATTTGAATTTTGAGTGTTTTGGTCAGAACGTCAGATGGGATGACAAAACAAGTCATATGGATCCGTATATAGGTTCTATCTATACGACCGGTTGCATTCCGACATATGGTACAGCAGGTACTACAGAGGACGTTTTGCTGTGGAAGTCCAACTGATTTAGTATATAGACATAATATCAGACATGAAAACAATTAAGGAGATATTTCGTATAGGCATAGGTCCTAGTAGCAGTCATACAATGGGGCCGCGCAAGGCTGCTGAGTTATATTCAAGACGTTTTCCTGATGCAGATGGGTATCGGGTGACATTATATGGTTCCTTGAGTGCAACTGGCAGAGGACATATGACTGACCGTGCCGTACTGGACGTCCTTACCGAGGAAAAGACAGAATTAATATGGAGCAAGGATTTTCTGGATTTTCATCCAAATGGCATAAAGTTTGAATGTCGCGAGGGTAAAAGATATACTAATCCGTGGACGGTGTTCAGTATTGGTGGCGGTGCCTTGGCCGAGGAGGGCAAAAGTACTATCTCACTACCCGAACTGTATGACTTGAATACAATGACGGAGATACTACAATATTGTGAATGGAGCGGAAAATCCTATTGGGAATATGTAGAGGAGCGTGAGGGTAGCGAGATATGGGCGTTTCTTAAAGAGGTGTGGGATGTTATGAAGGATGCTGTTGAACGCGGTCTGGATGCCGAGGGTGTACTACCCGGTCCGTTGCACCTACGCCGCAAAGCAGCTTCGTACTATGTTAAGGCCACCGGTTACAAGGATAATCTGCGTACTCGCGGACTTGTATTTGCATATGCCTTGGCTGTAAGCGAGGAAAATGCTTCAGGCGGACGTATTGTAACTGCACCTACATGCGGTTCATGCGGTGTTTTACCCAGCGTACTCTATCATTTGTGGAGGAGTCGTGATTTTTCCGAAAATCGTATATTGAAGGCACTTGCAACTGCTGCATTGTTTGGCAATGTTGCTAAGACAAATGCATCAATATCAGGTGCAGAAGTTGGCTGTCAGGGCGAGGTTGGTGTAGCATGTGCCATGGCTGCAGCTGCTGCCAACCAGTTGTTTGGCGGTAGTCCCGCACAGATTGAATACGCTGCTGAAATGGGACTTGAACATCATCTTGGTATGACATGTGACCCAGTATGTGGATTAGTTCAGATTCCATGTATAGAAAGAAATGCCTATGCAGCAACACGTGCTTTGGATGCCAATATCTACAGTACATTTACCGATGGCATTCATCGGGTTTCGTTTGATAAGGTTTTAGAAGTGATGAACCAGACAGGGCATGACCTTCCAAGCGTGTATAAAGAAACCGGTAAAGGCGGACTTGCCAAGGACTATACGCAAATGCAATAATCCGAAACTATATTATTTAGATTGACAAATAAAAAATCAGAATATGGGAAAAGAAAAAGGTGTAGAGACTTATGTGTTGGACAGCATTTTGGACTTGAATGCTACAAATGTATGGAATGTCAGTGAGCATGAAATCAAACGTGCATGGGAAGACGAGCAGGATGATGGCAGTTTTTCGCTAAGCGAAGACAAATTGTTGAATATTATTCGTTTGTGCTTCGAAGTAGTCCATTACAACGTAAATGACCAGCGTGAATGTGAAAAATACGAGAATGGAGAATGGGTTACTTTCCAACATTGCAATAAGAAAAAAGGTTGGGTTGCTATTCGTCGCAAGCATATTACCCGTCTTTCGGATCTTAGTTATGAGAATGTAAGGCATATTACTGCTGCGACTCTTCTGGAGTTGATAGATCGTAATTTTGGCGGAGGTTGGGATAGTATTTCTTTGAGCCAAAAAGATATTATACTGAGTGCATTTGACATCAGCAATACGATATTGCCTGCCAAGCGCCTGCATATGGAAGGAGGTACTCTAGAAAAAAAACTGGCTCAAGGGTTCGAGGTTTTGGAAATTGTAAAAGGTACGTGGATTGAAGCAATTTTCGCAAAGAAGAAGGAACCTGTAGCCAAGTTGCATCTTAATGAGGACAAATACGACGAAAACGGCAACTTACGCAAGGGTTCAGCCAAGGGCTTTGACGAAGATGATGAAGACGTACCGGATATTGATAATGAAAACTTGAACGATGACATCGATGACAGCATTGATGAAGAACAGCTGGACGAAACATTCTACAGTAATTTTTCCGATGGCGTTAATTCTTCAGTTGATGATGATGGTGATGGCGAGGATTTGGGAAACCTGAATATTGATAACGACGAGGAATAACCTCTCGCTTATTTATCTCACTTTCCCTGCTGATGAGGATACACTCTGTAAAGTACTTCTTGCATTGTATGGTTGCATGCTTGTTTTGTCTTGCATGCTTGTTGTCATGCAGTAGCAGGAAGTATCTACAGGAGGGAGACTATCTTTTGACAGATGTGCGTGTCAGGTCAGATAGTGCCCATGTTAATATATCGTCACTTTCCGGATATGTGCGTCAGCATCCCAATCAGCGTTGGTTTTCTGCACTCAAGGTTCCTTTGGGTATCTATCTAATGAGTAATCCTAAAAGCAACAGTGCTTTTCAGAATTTCATACGTCGGATGGGAGAGGCTCCCGTCGTATATGATTCACTTTTAAGCACGCGTTCGCAGCAGAATATACAGGATGCTATGCGTAATATGGGATATTTGCATGCGCGTGTTGATCGTATTGAGACAACGAAAGGGCATAAGATTAAGGTTAAGTATTTGGTACATCCGGGCATTCGATATTATATTGACAGTATTGATACAGAATTTGAAGATACAACCCTGATAGAACGAGTTCGTGAGATAGAACATGAAACCCTTCTGAAAAAAGGAATGGCATTTGATGCGAATGTTCTTAATCGCGAACGTTCACGTATTATGTCACATTTACAGAATTGTGGCTATTTCAAATTCAATCGTGACTGTATCAGTTATATTGTTGATACACTTGGCAGTCCCAATGATGTGTATTTGAAAATGGTAATCCATAAGTATCGTGACAATGAGAATCACGATCCTGTTTCACATTCTCAATATACTATCGGCAGTGTTCGTTTTACTTACGACCGTACCAGTGGAAACAAGCTGTGGATTAGAGAAAACGTCCTGAATAACAGTCATAGCCTGTTCGATGGAGATATCTACCGCGAGAAGAATGTAGCTGACACATATTCACGCCTGAATCGTATGGTGGCTATTGCAGCCGCCAATGTGCATTTTGAGGAAAACAAAGCAGACAGTACAGTTCTGGATGCACAAATCAAGATAACACCAGCCAAACTAAACAGCGTACAACTATCACTTGATGGTACGAATACAGCTGGTGATTTAGGTGCTGCAGTACAGTTGACCTATCAAAACAAGAATGCATTTCATGGTTCGGAGTTATTTTCCTTAAAATTACGTACTGCATTCGAAGCCATACGTAATCTACATGGCTATGAGAATCAGAATTTTTTCGAATACAATATCGAGGCAGGTCTAACCTTCCCCGACTTCAAATTTCCATTTCTTTCGCGTGCATTTAGGCGTAGGGCTCAGGCATTCAGTGAGCTCAGTGTTGCATTTGACAGTCAGAATCGCCCAGAGTTTCATCGCCGTGTTCTCACAACCTCATGGAAATACCGTTGGGGACGTGGCGGCGGCAGGCATACCCACAGATTTGACCTGTTTGACCTGAACTATGTTTTCATGCCCTGGATTAGTGAGACCTTTTACGAGAAGTATATTGCAAATCCCGAGAGCCGCAATGCCATTATTGCATACAATTATCAAAACCTGTTTATATTACGACTGGGGTATAAATATAAGTATTCCAGTGTCGGTGCCGCTACACCTGCGGGTATTTATGGAAAGGATGCCTATACTTTAAGCTTAAATTTGGAAACTGCAGGTAACCTGCTTGATTTGATATGTAGCCTTGCTGATACCAGAAAGGATTCGTTGGGACATCACAAACTATTTAATGTTGCATATGCTCAATATGCCAAGTTTGACTTCGATATCAGCAAGAGCATTCGGATATCCCGTCGTTCCTCAATTGCCCTTCATTTTGGTTTAGGAATAGCTTATCCCTATGGCAACAGTGATATCCTTCCTTACGAGAAACGCTATTTCAGTGGCGGAGCCAACAGTGTACGTGGTTGGAGCGTTCGTGAATTAGGTCCAGGCAGGTTTATAGGAACAGATGGTAAGATAGATTTTATTAACCAGACAGGCGATCTTAAATTGGATATGAATATAGAACTTCGCACACATTTATTCTGGAAAATAGATGGCGCGTTGTTTATAGATGCCGGTAATATTTGGACCCTAAGGGACTATAAAGACCAGCCAGGCGGTCAGTTTAAATGGAGTACCTGCTGGGAGCAGATAGCAGTTGCCTATGGCCTGGGACTTCGTCTCAACTTCAATTATTTTATATTACGTTTTGATGGTGGTATGAAGGCAATCAATCCGGCCTTTGATGACAGTGAGCGCCATTATCCATTCATTCATCCTAATTTCAAACGTGACTTTACCTTTCACTTTGCTGTAGGTCTCCCGTTCTAATTCAATTCAACGATAGTTATTCCTGCGCCCCCAAACCGTACATCCTCGTCACGTGCAGAACGTACCTGAGGCAGGGTATTCAGGTATTGACGAACCAGTTGTCTGAGAATGCCATTACCAGTTCCGTGCAGAATACGTATTCTGCTTGCAGCAACCAGAATAGCATCGTCCATATAGTGCGTTATCGTCTCAATAGCTTCATCACCACGCATTCCCCGGATGTCAATTTCTGGGTTGAAATTTAGGTGAGTTTCGCGTATTCGGTTTTGTGTATCGCGACTGACATATGTTGTAAGGCGTATGTCTTGTTTGGCGTTCTTCTGCACTTTCGCAGGTTCTAATTTGGATACATCCAAAGTACTGCGTACCATCCCGAACAGTACAGTGATTTTATTTCCATTAACCTTCTCAACCGTTCCTATTGCCGTGGTCCCTTTTATCTTAACAGGTTCACCTATGGCAAAAATATTTTTCTGAGCCTTGTTCTGCAGTGCTCCAAGCAGTCCACTCAACAGCGGTTGCTGCATTGGCTGGCTATTTTGTTCTCTTGCTTTGTTTTGTCTTCGCTGTTCCTGACGCTTGCGACGCTCCTGTATTTGTCGCATTTTCTTTTCAATAATATCATCCTGTTCACTATGCGTAGATACGTTAAGCTGTTCACGAAATTCGTTCAATTCGCTCCTGATTTCGCGAGTACGCTCCTTTTCAGCCTGTGCTTCACGAATTTCTCGTATAGTATTCTCAACGACAGCATTCGAGTTCTGGATTATTTCCTCAGCCTGCTGACGCGCTCCCTGGATGATTTCCTGGCGTTTTCTTTTCAGCTCTTCGATTTCCCGTTCGTAACGGCGGATAGTCTCATCCATATGTTTTTCCTGCGAATGGATAGTCTGTCGCTTACCCTCCCAGTACCGTTTGTCCCGTACAATATCCAGGAGATATTTGTCAGCATTTACATAATCCTTACCAACCAGTTTAGTAGCATCCTCAATGATATCCTCAGGAATACCTATCTTGCGCGCTATCTCAATGGCAAAAGAGCTTCCCGGATTTCCGATCTGCAATTGGAACAGAGCCTGCATCTTTTGTCTGTCATATAACATCGCCCCGTTAATCACCCCTTCGTTTTCCTCAGCAAAGTGCTTCAAGTTTTGATAGTGCGTTGTAATAATACCATAGGCATTGCGCTGCACAAACCGTTTCAGGATAGCCTCGGCAATCGCACCACCTATCGTCGGCTCGGTACCCCCACCAAACTCATCCACCAGGAGTAATGTAGCAGGCGAAGCCAACTTCATCATGTTTTTCATGTTCAGCAAATGGCTCGAATATGTGGACAAGTCATTTTCGATACTCTGTTCGTCACCGATGTCTATACCCAGTTTTTCGAAGACCCCCATACGACTGTCCTCTCCAACCGGAACAGGCAGACCACATTGCAACATATACTGAATCAGCCCCACAGTCTTCAGGCAAACACTCTTGCCTCCGGCATTAGGTCCAGAAATAATCAGTATGCGGTTTTTCTTGTCCAGTTTAATGTCCAGAGGAACAATCCCCTTGCCCTGACGCTGTAACGACAATTTCAAGAGCGGATGTTGAGCCATAGTCCAGTCAATAAACGGATATCGCAGAATTTGCGGGCAGATCGAATTAGTCTGATGTGCAAATCTGACCTTGGCACGTACAAACTCCAAGTCAGCCAGGAAGTCAAAGGCACGCAGCAATTCCTTTGTATTTGGCCGTACCAGCATCGTTATATGTTTCAGAATCTGAATAACCTCACGTCGTTCCTCGCTTTCAAGCTCGCGAATTCGGTTGTTAGCCTCAACCACCTCCTGCGGTTCTACAAACACAGTCTTGCCCGTAGCGCTTTCGTCATGAACGATACCACGCAACCGTCTCTTCAAGGCAGGACTTACCGGGATTACCAGTCGGCCTTCCCTGAATGTCGGTGTAACGTCCTGAGCAACAAGCCCCTCGTCCTTGATACCTTTCAGAATGCTGTGCAACGTGCGGTTAACACTTCCCTCGCTACAACGCAATTCACGACGGATTCGTGCCAGCTCGGGACTAGCGTCATCTTTAATTTTCCCGTATTTGTCAATAGTCTTGTCAATAACCGAGGCAACAGCAATGAACGTAAACACCCCGTACGACAATTTGTTCAGAGCAGGGTAAAGTTGCCCATCACCATCATCTGTACGGATTATTCTCAGCCACGAGTGAAGGGTGTCGAGAGATTTTTTCAGTTTATCCAAGTCATCCTCCTCAATATGCGTCCCCTCAATACGTATGCGCTGTATTGTCGGACGCAAGTCACAAAAGAACATATCCGGAATTTCCGCACCCTCCTCCAAGATACGCTTCAATTCCATCGTTTCCTGCTGTCGCAGTGTAATTAGACCAGCATCGGTCAGCATCTCCAGCTGGCACACCCTCTCACGGCCCAGTTCACTCTGACAGTGTTGTGACAGCAGTTTCTTTATCTCGTCAAATCCGATTTTGTGTTCAAAATTATCTGGATATATCATCTTTTACAAGTTCTTTTCCGGGTACAGGTCGTTCCACCACGTAGGATCATCCTGAAGCCATTTCTGGAACCAAGCCATAATACTGTTGTGCCACTTGATACGCTTATGATAGTTTGATATGTAATGATTCTCCCCATCAACCATTACAAACGCAGTTTTACGACCCAGAATCTTCAATGCATTAAACATCTGTATGCTTTCACCTACAGGCACGTTAGTATCAGCACTACCATGCAAGAACAGCAATGGAGTGTGAATTTTGTCGGCATTGAAGAGTGGGGCATGCTCGGTATATAATTTCGCATTATTCCACGGGTATGAGTTAGGTGCAGAACATGCACTATAGCTATACCCCCAATACCCTTCACCCCAGTAGCTTGTCGGGTTTGATATTCCCGCATGCGAAACAGCGGCAGCAAAAATATCGGTCTGCGTTTGCAGATACTGTGTCATAAATCCACCGTAGGAAGCACCCAAGCAACCAATTTTCTTCTCATTTACAAATGGATGTTCCCGACAGAACTGTTTTGTACCCGAAATGATGTCACTGGCAGTATAATCACCATAGGCATTGGAATGGCGTGCACCAAATTCCTGCCCGAAGCCACTGCAACCGCTGGGCTGCAAGACATACACCACATAACCCATTGATGCCCATGCTTCGTAGTTATATGAACTGTTCAAGTATCTTCCTACCGGCGAACATCCACCATAGTAATACACCAGCATCGGATACTTCTTGCTAGCATCAAAATACGGAGGCAGATAATAGCAGCCATATATACTGTCACCACGTTCTGACCTGAACGACCACGTCCTGCACTCACCAATCCTGATGTCCGACATCGTCCTGGGATTCAGGTCATCCAGCAAAATCTGCCTGCCCCCAGACAAATCCATTACCCAACTACGTTCAGCCGTAGTCGCCCCCTGTCCTACATACGAGATTACAGCCTTCTTTCCGGCCATATCCCATCCGCTGAAAACATAGTTTTCCTTCAACCTGAGCCTTGTCCAGTCATATTTTCCATTATTCTTAGGAGCACGTGGATTCAGGCGGAATATCCCCATCTCGTCCTTGTCCTCGCAATAGGCATAGATACAACCATCAGCCTTAGACCAACACATCGACGTCACACTTGGGTCGAAATCTGCAGTCAATGGTGTGAACCTGCGTGTCTTGATGTCGTATAGGAACAGGTCATGGTCAAATATGTTAGGAATCATTCCCTCGGGACACACATTGCCGATACCCCCAAAAGCCTCCGCGCTTCCTTCAAACAGAATCTGAGTTGCATCCGGCGAGAATACGGCACCACTTATAAAACCATCGCAAGCATATATGGTATCTACAACATCGGTACCAAGATCCATCAGGTAGCAGGAACTGAAACTGAACGGCCTCTTGGTAGTATCGCCCCAATAGGATGTAAGTAAGACCTTTGAACCATCCTCGCTGACAATACCACCGGTCGTACGCGTGCCCTTTGTCAGTTGACGTATTTCTCCCGTTTTCACATCTATCAGGGACAGGTTATAACGATTACGCCAACCCTCGATACGGTCATCAGGCATAATAATCTGGTGCACGTCACTGTTTTTCTCCTTAGGCCCCTCAACACATTCAGTTACCAGCATCTTAGAATCCCCGGCACAGAATTGCACGCTATTCTTCCCCGTATATGTAAATAATGTCGTGCAGTGTCCGCTCTGTAAGTCCTTGTATTTATATACAACGTGATTTTCACGGTTCTTGCCAGATGTAATATACCTGTCATCCTTGGCAGCCCATTGCACAAAATCATCAGCGTTATACCTGTTCCCGTTACGTGTGTCAATGATTTCCTTCGTCCAATCGGTATTTCCATCCAGCTTTGTTATATATCTTTGCTGATAAACATATCTGCCCGTAGCGCTTATTCTAGTCCGACCGATATGCTCGTTCGACATCTGATCCTCGAAACAGTAGTATCGCTTTCCACTGGGATTTATCTCAGTATAGCAGTCCCTCAGGCTGTCAGCACGTTCAACCATTACCATTATCCGGACAGTATCCGCATCATCATTTGTCTCCTGCAGTTTTACGACACATTCATGACGTCCTGCTGACAGGGCAATATTCTTGTCACGCCTGATACCGTCAACAAACAGACAGTTCCTGCCATTGGAACTAATACAGAACGACATCTTCTGGTATCGTGTGTTTTGCACGGTGAATCCAAGCTGATACACCCCCTTCCCATTGATTACAATAGCAGGGTTGTCAGATATCTTCGCAGGCAGAACCCTGGCACCCGAACCTTTCCACAGGTTCAGGTCCATATCAGTTTCCCATGCAACATCCTTCACTTCATAGCATTTGCCCTCGGCATTTGCCTTGGTTGTAAACACCACTCCTCGCGTCGAGAATGGCCCTGCAACCTTCACGCTACAGACACTCAGAGAATCAGTCAGGCTTGCGCTTGTCAGGATAGCAGACATAATCAGTGCCCCTGCACAAAATATACGCTTCATCATATTCGCCGGTTTATGCTTGTAATCAGTTTATATCTTGTTTTACGAACGGGTTACGTTTTTGACACCCTTTACAGTTTTCAGCTTGCGTATCAGTTGCTTCAGACGACCCGCATCATCAAGCATCACAGTCAGCGTTCCGCTGAAAAGCCCATCAACAGAGTCAATGGAAATACTGCGGAGCAGAATTTTTTCCTCCTTCGATATAATGCTCGTGATATTGTTTATTATACCCAGGTCGTCATTACCGACAACTCGCAGGGTGATAGGGTATTGGCTTCCACCTTTTCCAGCCCATTCAGCACGCACAATCCTATATCCGAACCGCTCACGCAACTGTTTGGCATTTGGACAGGTCGTACGATGTATTTTGATACCCCCTCCGCTTGTTACAAAACCAAATACATCATCCCCATATACAGGCTGACAGCATTTGGCCATTTGGAAATCAATACCTTTAAGACTACGGTCAATTACCAGGACATCGTCCCTGTGGTGAGACTGTTCCGTATTAGTAGTGTTCAGGACAAAGTCAGTAGCCTTGCTCCTTTCCGCCGGAGCCGCACCCTCAGACTTGTGCACGGGATTCAGCCTTGAAGAATAGTCTTCCAGTACATCATTGACATCAATTGTATTCTGAGCCAGTGCTTCATAGAAATCCGTAACTATCCTATAGCCCATCCCCGTTATCGTGTGCATCAGTGTCGGCTCGTCAAATTCCAGTTTGCGATTTTTCATCTTACGTTCCAACACCTCCTTGGCCATCAGTGCCTGGCGGAATTGCATCTCTTTCAGGCTCTGCCTTATTTTGGCTTTCGCCTTGCTGCTGGTTGCGATATTCAGCCAGTCCTGTTTAGGCGTCTGTGCCGAACTCGTCATGATTTCCACCTGGTCACCGCTCTGCAATACATGCTTTATGCTTACCGCCTTGCCTCCGATACGGCCACCTGTACAACGGTTGCCCAGCCCCGAATGAATGTGATATGCAAAATCCAGGACGGTCGAACCCGTGGTCAGTTTATGCAAATCGCCCTTGGGCGTGAATACAAAAATTCCATCGTCCTTGGTTTCCTTGACACCCTTGTAACGCCAATGCGCCGCCAATCCGTGTTCAGCGATGTCATCCATCCGCTCAGATCGGATTTGTACCTCAACCCATTTTTCCTCAGGCCCCAGAACAGTAATATGCAGCGACTCGTATCCGTTATCCTTCGGTACACTCAGCCAGTCACGCATACGCTTGGGGTTACTCTGATACATATCAGTGATTATGCTGAACACCTGCCAGCAATCCTGTTTTTCCTTTTCCAATATCGAGTTCAGGATAATCCGGATAGCAAATAAATCATACACACCATCTACACCCACATGTTGCTTGTTCATCTTCTGCCAGATACTATGGATGCTCTTCGTGCGCCCCTTCATGTGAAAGCGAAGTCCCGCCTCCATCAGCTTTTTCTCAATCGGACCTATGAAGCGTGCAATATACTCATCCCTGCTTGCCTTTGTCTCGTTCAGTTTCTCCTTGATGTAATAATATGCATCATGCTCAAGGTATTTCAACGACAAGTCCTCCAGTTCCCGCTTCAGATTGTAAAGTCCCAGTTGATGAGCAATATGCGCCCACAAATACCCTGCCTCCTCAGCCTCCTTGCGTTTCAGTTCCTGATTATCAATGTCACGTATGCTACGCATCAATGCAACATGAAAAGAAATCAGTGTCATGATATGTTTCATGTCACCAATCTCACTCATTATCAGGGCACGAAGGTTTTCATTCTCGATATTGGCAGACTTGCTTTTCAGGTCCTCTACTTTGGCAAAATCCTGTCTTATGGCAGAATTCTCCATTTCCAGCTGAGCGATTATTTCAGCACTGTCCTCCAATTCGCCATGTAAGATTTCCTCAGTTAGTTTTAGGACACGATTTGTATCTAAGCCCATTTGTATGCAAGTCTCAAACATATTGTTTCCCCGTTTTCGAATAACACAAATACAAGTAGCAAGGATTACAATCCCCGCTATCACATATTTATCACTGCAAATATATGTAGAAAATCCAAACATGCCAAGCTTTGTATCGGAAATTTTCAACTAATGAACAAAAGCATAAATGTAACGACAGAGCCTCAAAACTTTAATTTTAATATTGATACTACAAATACTCTTAAAAATATAGACGATTTTGTTGGAAGTAACATTCATAATTCGTAACTTTATGCCACGAAACAATTAAGATATACTAATCTAATACTATTTATGTTAACAGACCAAGACAAAGCGCTTCTTGCCCAAAAAGGCATCAGCGAGGAGCAATTAAATTGCCAGTTACACAGTTTTGAAACCGGTTTCCCTTATCTGAAACTAATGGCCGCAGCCAGTGTTGAAAACGGTATTCTGCGCCTTGATGACGATACAAAGGAAAGTTATGTTCAAATCTGGAAACAGTATAAGCAAGAAGGACATCACATTACCAAGTTTGTGCCTGCCAGTGGAGCAGCCAGCCGTATGTTCAAGGCAATGTTCGAGTTTCTGGATGCCGACTATGATGTTCCTACGACAGAATTTGAAAAGAAATATTTTCAGGACATCGAGAAATTTGCCTTTTATCAGGCATTGGACGATGCCTGTCAGGTTCTCGAGGGCAAGCGCATATCAACACTAATCGAAGAAGGTAATTACAAGGCTGTTGTCGCAGCCATGCTTGACGCAGACGGGCTAAACTACGGTCAGTTGCCTAAGGGACTGCTTCAGTTCCATTCGTATGACGACTGTGTACGTACTCCACTGGAGGAACATCTGGTCGAGGCAGCACTGTATGCCGCCTCACAGGGAGAAGCCGAAGTGCACTTCACCGTCAGCACAGAGCACAAGGCACTTTTTCAGCAGCTTGTTGCAGATAAATTGCCTGAATATGAGAAAGAATACGGCATTAAGTTTAACGTAAGCTTTAGCGAGCAGAAACCAATGACTGATACAGTTGCAGCCAATATGGATAACACTCCGTTCCGCAATGAAGACGGGTCACTGCTGTTCCGTCCAGGCGGTCACGGAGCTTTAATTCAGAACCTGAATGACCTGGACAGCGATATTGTGTTCATCAAGAACATAGACAATGTCGTTCCAGACCGTCTCAAAGACGAGACGACATTGTGGAAACAGATTATTGCAGGTGTGCTGGTAGATGCACAACGTCAGACATTTGCCTATCTACAATTACTGGACAGCGGAGATTACAACCATGATGATATCGAGAATATAATACGCTTTGTACGTCATACTCTATGTACCGATTACGAGGATATCAAGAATATGGAGGACGCAGAACTGGTATGCTATCTGCGCAAGAAACTGAATCGCCCAATCCGAGTATGTGGTGTCGTACAGAATGTAGGCGAGCCAGGCGGAGGCCCCTTCCTTGCATACAACCCCGACGGTAGCGTCAGCATGCAGATTCTGGAGAGCAGCCAGATTGACCAGAACAACCCCGAATATCTTAAGATGTTCCGCGAAGGTACACATTTCAATCCGGTAGATCTCGTATGCGGCATTCGTGACTACAGGGGTAATAAGTTCAATTTGCCCGATTACGTAGATCCCGCAACAGGTTTCATCTCGTTCAAGAGCAAGGGCGGACGTGAGCTGAAAGCACTCGAATTACCAGGATTGTGGAACGGTGCCATGAGCGACTGGAATACCATAATGGTCGAAGTTCCTTTAGGCACATTCAATCCTGTAAAGACAGTAAACGATTTGTTGCGCGAACAGCACCAATAGTCATTTGACTTGTTTTTTGTCAATAAATATTCATATACCCGCGGGTTTTCCTGCGGGTATTTTTTTATTTTATGATTTTTTTATATCTTTGTCACGCTTATATGGAATAAACAGATTATGGGATTATTTAATTTTTTCAATAAGGAGAAAAAAGAAACTTTAAATCAGGGACTTGAAAAGACCAAACGCGGTTTCTTTGAAAAACTGTCCCGCGCTGTCGCAGGACGTGACAAAGTTGACGAGGACGTATTGGATAACCTCGAGGAAGTCCTTGTCACAAGCGACGTAGGCGTGGATGCAACGCTTCGTATTATTGAACGTATTGAAAAACGCGTTGCCCGTGACAAGTATGTAGGAACAGACGAGCTGAATGCAATATTGCGCGATGAGATAACCGGACTTTTGGCTGAGAACAACGTCCTCGATACAGACGGATTTAACATTCCGACAGACAAGCGTCCTTATGTAATAATGGTAGTCGGTGTAAACGGAGTAGGCAAGACCACGACAATAGGAAAACTTGCATACCAGTTCAAAAAAGCCGGTCACAAGGTCGTAATAGGTGCAGCAGATACATTCCGCGCAGCAGCAGTAGAACAAATCGTAATCTGGGGGCAACGTGTAGGAGTACCTGTTGTCAAGCAGCAAATGGGCAGCGACCCAGCCAGTGTAGCCTTTGATACACTGCAACATGCAATTGCCGAGGGAGCTGACGTCGTGCTGATTGATACTGCAGGACGCCTGCATAACAAGAAAGGGCTTATGGACGAGCTGAGTAAGATTAAGCGCGTTATGCAGAAACTAATTCCCCAGGCTCCCCACGACGTCATGCTCATCCTGGACGGCAGTACAGGTCAGAATGCATACGAACAGGCCAAGCAGTTCACCGCAGCTACCGAGGTTACAAGCATGGCGATTACCAAACTGGACGGAACAGCCAAGGGCGGAGTTGTCATAGGAATCAGCGATCAGTTCAAGATACCGGTTCGCTACATAGGACTCGGTGAAGGAATGGATGATCTCCTTCCCTTTAATCGCAGGGAATTTGTAGATTCATTATTCCGCTCATGATTTTTCCACCTTCCTTCCTGCATAGATGAAGAAGATAGATTTCATAACCATGGGTTGTTCCAAGAACCTGGTGGACAGTGAATACCTGATGTCCCAGCTGGAATCAGCCGGATTCCAGGTAGAACATGACGCAGATATACTGACAGGCGACATAGCTGTCGTTAACACCTGCGGTTTTATTGCTGACGCACAAGAGGAAAGCATAAATATGATTCTCGAACTTGCACAACGCAAGTCCCAGGGTAAATTGGAACGCCTTTACGTCATGGGTTGTCTTAGTGCAAGATTCATGAAGGATTTAGGACACGAGATTCCCGAAGTTGACCGCTTTTTCGGTAAATTCAACTGGACCGAACTGCTGGACGAACTGGGTCACACATACAATCATCAGGACAAATATCACCGCCACCTAACGACCCCTTCACACTACGCGTATATTAAAATCAGCGAAGGATGTGACCGCAACTGTGCATATTGTGCAATACCTATTATAACAGGCAGGCACAAATCGCGCAAGACCGAGGACATACTTGACGAAGTGCGCTATCTCGTCAGCAAGGGTGTTAGCGAATTTCAGGTAATAGCCCAGGAGTTGACATATTACGGTATAGATATTTACGGAGAACGCAGGATAGCAGGACTCATTGACTCAATGGCCCACATTCCCGGTGTACACTGGATACGCCTGCACTATGCATACCCAACCGATTTCCCCATGGAGCTCCTTGCTGTCATGCGTCAGAACCAGAATGTTTGCCGCTACATCGACATCGCACTACAGCACAGCAGTGACAGGATGTTAAAGGCAATGAACCGCCATATTACAGAAGCCCAGACACGCAAACTCATACAGGATATGCGCCAGGCCGTTCCCGGGATACACATCCGCACAACGCTGATGATAGGCTTTCCGTCAGAAACAGACGAGGATTTCAAATCCCTGTGTCAATTTGTCCGGGACATGCGTTTCGATAGGATGGGAGCCTTCGCATACAGTCACGAAACGGGAACGCCTGCAGGGAAACGATATACTGACGATATTCCCGAAGACATCAAGCAGGCAAGACTCAGCAAGCTGATGCGCATCCAGCAAAACATATCAGCAGAAATACAGGATTCCAAGGTTGGTCAGGTGATGCAAATCGTTATAGACCGTATCGAAGGAGAATATTACATCGGACGTACTGAATTTGATTCACCCGAGGTCGATCCCGAGGTTCTCGTCCCAGTTTCATCTGCCAAGCTTCAGCCAGGTCAGTATTACAAAGCCCAGATTACAGGCGCGGATGACTTTGACCTCTATGCCGAGATAGTCGGTAATCCATAATTCATTCAGCACAAAACATTTAAAGAACATATATATGAACAACAAGGAATTTATTGCAGAACTTGCAAAACGTACAGGGATTAATGTACGTGAAGCCCAGCAGAGAGTAAGGATTCTTGCTCAGAAGATAACCGAGACTCTATGTGATGAAGATGTTGTCCAAGTAGTAGGATTTGGTAATTTCGAAACCAAGAAGCGCCTGGAGCGCGTACTGATTAACCCGACAACAGGACTGCGTATGTTGGTTCCGCCCAAGATCGTTGTCGGATTCAAGCCAAGTGCATCAATGAAGAGTAAAATCTAAAAGTATCTAACACAGAGATGGATAACAAGATAGGTATTCAGGAATTAGCAGCGGCAATTGCCAAAGCTAAGGAAATTGACGGTAGCGAAGCCGAAATCTTCTGCCGCAGCGTATTTGAGATAATTTCAGATTTTCTCGTAAAAGAAAAACTCGTCAAGATTAAGGGACTCGGCACCTTCAAGCTGATAGATGTCAGTGACCGCGAGAGCATCAATGTAAATACCGGAGAGCGTATCGTCATCGCAGGACATACCAAGATGTCCTTTACCCCCGATGCGCAGTTGCGCGATACCGTCAATCGACCATTTGCAGATTTCGAAACAACAGTTCTCAGTGAAAACGCAAGCACCGAGAAAATGGAATTCATTCCTGCTGAGCGAGTAAAGCCCGAAGAACCAAAACTGGCTGACCCCAAACCCGCAGAGCCAAAACAGACAGAACCTAAGGCAGAACAGCCCAAACTGTCAGAGCCGAATGCAGAGGGACCAAAGGAAGAGGCTCCCAAGGTGGTTGCTTCAAAGGCAACGGAATCCAAGGAAGAACCTCAGTCACAGCCTGCGGCAGTTCAGACTCCCGAATCGACAAAGCCTGCAGAATCTACCCATGTACAGCAGCCCAAGCCAGCAAAGTCTGTTCAGCCGGCAACTTCTGCCCAGCAACCCCAGTCTCAGCCTGCCCAGCAACCCAAGGGAAACAGGGTGTGGATTTATGTTCTTGCCATAGTAGCAGTAGCAGTTTGTTCCATACTTTTCCTTGCAGGACAATTCAAGACCGAAAAGGTACCCACTGTCGATTCGGCAGTCATAGAAAAACTCAAGGCAGACTCTATAGCAGCAGTCCAGGCGGCAGAAAAAGCCCGTATCGAAAAGCTAATAGCCGACAGTATAGCCAAGGCTAAACGAGATTCAGACAGTATAGCCAAGATCAATCAGGCCGTTTTGGAGTACTACGAAAAACATCCCGAGCAGCGTTGGCGTTTAGAAAGAGCCTTACGACGCAGTCGGGCAAGAGCAAGACGCCGCTCATAGTTATTGTTTACCAGTGCAAGGTCAGATATTTAACACCCTTTAGAATTTGGTGTTTCAGTTTTAAGTATTCTGTAACACAATATTCGAAAGGAAGTATCTATCTTTGCACTGTAATTCAATAAAACACATCATAATGGATACATTTGACATTCGCGCACTCAACGAGCAGATAGAACAGCAGAGCGCCTTTGTAACCAATCTTCAGACCGGTATGGCACAAACCATTATCGGTCAGAAACACCTGGTCGAAAGCCTTTTGATAGGTCTGCTCAGCGATGGACATGTGCTGCTTGAGGGTGTACCGGGACTTGCCAAGACCCAGGCCATCAAGACACTCGCCTCACTTGTTGATGCACAGTTCAGTCGCATACAGTTTACACCCGACCTTCTGCCAGCCGATGTTGTCGGAACAATGATTTATTCGCAGAAGGACGAGAAGTTTCAGACCGAAAAAGGCCCCGTATTTGCCAATTTCGTTCTTGCCGACGAGATAAACCGAGCACCGGCAAAGGTGCAAAGCGCATTGCTCGAAGCCATGCAGGAACGACAGGTAACAATCGGCAAGGAAACATACCAGTTACCTAAGCCATTCCTTGTTCTGGCTACCCAAAATCCCCTTGAACAAGAAGGAACGTACCCACTGCCCGAAGCACAGGTTGACCGTTTTATGCTCAAGGTGTTGATAGATTATCCCCAGATCGAGGAAGAGAAACGCATAGTCAGGCTCAACATATCCGGACAGAAGCCCGAAATCAAGCCCGTACTTAAAGCCAACGATATCCTTCAGGCCCGTTCGGTCGTACATCAGGTATATCTTGACGAAAAGATAGAGCAGTACATTGCAGACCTCGTGTTCGCAACACGTTATCCTGCTAAATACAACTTGTCAGACATCCAGGATTACATCGAGTTTGGCGGCAGTCCGCGTGCCAGCATCAACCTTGCACTTGCAGCACGCGCATACGCATTTATTAAACATCGTGGTTACGTGATTCCCGAGGACGTACGCGCCGTCGCACACGATGTCCTGCGACATCGTCTGGGCCTTACCTACGAGGCAGAAGCAAACAACGTGACAACCGAAGAGATAATCAGTCAGATTATCAACAAGGTCGAGGTACCCTGATTGGCTCTGCTTTCATGGAAACTTCTGATATACTGAAACGCGTACGCCAGATTGAGATCAAGACCAAGGGTCTGTCCAACAATATCTTTGCAGGTGAATACCACAGCGCCTTCAAGGGACGTGGTATGGCATTTGCCGAGGTCAGGGAATATCAATACGGTGATGACATCAGGGACATAGAGTGGAACGTGACCGCACGTTTCAACAAACCCTATGTCAAGATATTCGAGGAAGAACGCGAGCTGACCGTCATACTATGCGTTGATGTCAGTGGTTCGCTCGAATTCGGCACAAGCGTAATGACCAAACGCTCAATGCTTACCGAGATAGCTGCAACACTGGCATTCTCAGCAATACAGAACAACGACAAGATTGGAGTAATATTCTTTTCCGATCGTATCGAGAAGTTCATCCCTCCCAAGAAAGGACGCAAGCATATTCTCTATATTATACGCGAACTTCTCCAGTTCAAGCCCGAATCCCATCGGACAGACATCGGTATGGCAGTCGAATACCTTACCTCGGTAATCAAGCGCCGTTGTACGGCATTCCTCCTCAGCGATTTCATAGAGGAAAAGGACTTCAGCAAAGCCCTCACCATTGCCAACCGCAAGCACGATGTCGCAGCCATTCAGGTTTACGACAGGCGTATAGCCCAATTGCCCAACATAGGGCTCATCAAGGTACGCGATGCTGAAACAGGACGAGAAATGCTCATTGACACATCCGACTCACGCATACGCAACAAACAGTCAGCATGGTGGCGTTCGCAGCAGGCATACCTACAGGACACCTTCCTGCGCAGCGGGGTAGATAATGTCAGCGTACGCACAGACCAAGACTACGTGGCAGCATTGATGCGGCTCTTCAGATACAGGACATAGAGAGATGAAGAAACTATTCACCTTATACATATATATACTGTTTGCCTGCACCACATTTGCCCAGGTAAATGTTTCGGCAAGACTTGACAGCGTCGGGTTCTTCGTCGGTCAGCAGGATGGAATAGAATTACAAGTTGTAATGGATGCCGGCCAGCATCTGCAACTCCCACGTGTCAAGAAAGGCGACATGCTCGTTCCCAATGTCGAGGTTGTAGATGTGCTGAATGCCGACACACAATCTATTAACGACGGCAAGCGACTCGAAATCAAGCAGAAGTACATCATAACAGCCTGGGATTCCTCATTATACAGCATCCCACCGTTCAAGGTACTTGTTGACAAGAAGCCATACGAGACCAAGCCACTTGCCATCAAGGTACTCACCCTCGACATAGACACCACGCAGACCGACAGGATATGCCCTCCACGCCCCGTACAGACAATACCATTCTGCTGGGATGACTGGAAATACATCGTGTACTCATGGCTCATTGCCATCATCCTGATTGCAGTTACCGTATATGTTTGGCACAGGACACGCAAGGGAAAAACCGTATTCAGCTTCATTCGCGTCAAGAAGAAACTGCCACCCCATCAGGTAGCAATCACCGAGATAGAGAATATCAAGTCCCAGAAACCCTGGACAGACAACGACAGCAAGGAATATTACACACGCCTTACAGACGTTTTGCGCGAATACATACAGGACAGGTATGGCTTCTCGGCAATGGAACTCACCAGCAACGAAATCATACAGAACCTTATCGAACGTGGTGACGAACAAAGCCTGAACGAACTGCGCAGCATTTTTGCAACAGCTGACCTTGTCAAGTTTGCACGTTTCCAGCCATATATGGGCGAAAACGACAGCAATCTTATGGCAGCCCTCAGATACGTCAACGAAACAAAACCCGAGGAAGACATATACAATGAACCCGAACCCGAGGTTATAAAGCAGACAGACCATGCACGCCTGCGTCAGGTTATCATAGCACAGACATTGATAACGATAACCGTCATCATCTGCATATGCCTCACCGGTTGGATAATTTACAGACTATACGATTTGCTCAGCTGATGGAATTCCAAAACCCATACTATTTCCTGCTTCTTCTCCTGCTGATACCATACATTGCATGGTACGTGCTCAGGTACTCCTGTACGACACCCAGTCTCAGGATCAGCAGCTTATCCCCATACGCACATGCACCGCACACATGGCGCGTGTGGCTCTCCCACGCACCATTCCTGCTCAATATCATTATTCTGATATCTGCAACATTAGCCCTGGCCCGTCCGCAGACAGCCAATTCATGGAGCAAGCACAACGTCGAAGGCATTGATATCATGCTCTGTATGGATGTATCAACCAGTATGCTCAGCGAGGATCTCAAGCCCAACCGCGTCCAGGCAGCCCGTAACGTTGCACTCGAATTCATCAATTCCCGTCCAGACGACAACATAGGACTTACAATCTTTGCAGGCGAGGCATACACACAATGCCCGATGACAACTGATCACGCCGTATTGCTCAACCTGCTCAGCGGCATCGACTGCAATATGGTCGAAAACGGTATGCTCGAGGACGGAACGGCCATAGGCATGGGACTTGCAAATGCCGTAACACGACTCAAGGACTCGAAAGCCAAGAGCAAAGTCATCATCCTACTCACCGACGGAACCAACAACCGCGGCGATATCAGTCCCAACATGGCAGCAGACATCGCTAAAAGCTTCGGCATACGCGTATATACCGTCGCAGTCGGAACCAACGGCACCGCACCATATCCCATGATAGTCGGAGGTCGTCGCGAATATATCAACATCCCAGTCGAGATAGACACCAAGACACTCTCCCAGATAGCCGCAACCACAGGCGGCGACGCATACCGCGCCACCAACACACAACGCCTGCATCAGGTATATAAGGAGATAGACAAACTCGAGAAAACCAAACTCAGCGTCAAGAAATTCTCCAAACGCTACGAATCATATCAGATATTCGCAATCATAGCAGTCATCGCATCCCTCGTCCAGATACTGCTGCGCGCAACAATATTGAAACGAATTCCATAGAAACATGTTCAGGTTCGAAAGCCCCATCTACCTATACCTGCTGCTATTACTGCCCGTAATAGTGCTACTTCACTATGTCTGGAACTACATCCGGCGTTCGCGCCTACGCAAATACGGCGACAAGGAACTCGTTCGCCTGCTCATGACCGACGTATCCCGTCTGCGCCAGGAAATCAAGTTCTGGCTCTTTGTCACAGCCACAGCCTGCATGATAGTCGCAATGGCACGACCACAGTTCGGCTCATCCATACAGACACACGAACGCAATGGCATCGAGGCGGTCATAGCACTGGACATAAGCAACAGCATGCTTGCCCGCGACGTAAGCCCCAGCCGTCTGGAGAAATCAAAGATGCTCATCAGCAACCTGGTTGATAATATGAAGGACGACAAGGTCGGACTTATCGTCTTTGCCGGACAAGCCTTCACCCAGCTACCAATAACCAACGACTACGTATCCGCCAAGATGTTCCTCGAAACCATCTCGCCGTCCATGATATCCGTACAGGGAACAGACATAGCCACAGCCATAGAACTTGCGCAGAAAAGTTTCACCACCAACAGCGGTGCATCCCGTGCAATATTCATTATCACTGACGGCGAGGACAACGAAGGCCAGGCAGTCGAGGCAGCCAAGAGTGCCGCCAAGGAAGGCATACGTATCTATATGCTGGGCATAGGAAGCCCCGACGGAGCTCCAGTCCCCATAGCAGGCACCAACGACTATATGACCGACGAGAATGGCGAGACCGTCATCAGCCGCCTTAACGAGGAAATGTGCCGCGAAATAGCACAAGCCGGAAACGGCAACTACATATACGTTGACAACAGCAGCTCGGCACAGGAGAAACTCAATGCCTACATATCCAATCTCTCCCGTACTTCTTTCGAGTCACAGATGTACAACGCATACGACGAACAATATCAGGGAGTAATTCTCCTGGGCCTCTTCTTCCTGATTCTGGACATACTCATCATGGAACGTGAAAATCACGTCCTGCAGCGATTTACATTCTTCAGCAAATAAATGAACAAGATCTGTCTCACCATATTGTCCCTATGCTTCCTTGCACTCACATCCAGTGCACAGAACGACCGCGATTACATACGCCGCGGCAATCGAATAATGCGCGACACCGTTGATATACAGAAAAATTCCGAGAAAGCCATTATCCAGTACCGCAAGGCAGTTGACCACAATCCCAACAACCCCACGGCACACTACAACCTCGCCTGCGCACAGCTCCGCAAGGGCAATCCCCAGGAAGCAATCAACGAATTTCAGAAGGCCGCCCGCCTGGAGAAGGACCCCAGGCGCCTCTCGGACATATTCCACAACATGGGACTGATACTCTATCAGGACAAACAATACGACAAAGCCGTCGCCGCCTATCGCGAATGCCTGCGCCGTGACCCCGACAACGACCAGTCACGCTACAACTACCTCATGGCACTCTATATGCTCAAAAAGAACCCGCCACAGCAGGACAAGCAGAATCAGGACAAGAACCAGGACGACAAACAGAAACAACAGCAAGACAAGAAGCAGCAGAAGCAGCAGCAACCCAAGCAAGACAAGGATAAGCAAAACCCCAACGAGCAGAAACCCAAGCCTCGTCCCGACCAGATGTCCCGGGAAAATGCCGAGCAGCTCCTGAAGGCAGTCATGCAAAACGAAAAAAATACCCAGCAGAAGGTTCAGCGTGCCCAGCAAGACAAGTCCAGACGCCATCTGCACAAACAGTGGTAATATATGAAATTACGCAGACTATATACACTACTCATACTATCACTCCTGTGTGCGTCAATATACGCACAGACAGTCAAGCTTGACGCCCCCAGTCATTGTACCGTAGGCGAGAAGATACAGGTCGTCTATACCATCGATGTCTCCTCGATCGAGGATGTCAGTCTCGGAGATTTTCCCGGCTTCGACATCCTATACGGCCCCAGCATCAGTTCCAGTTCCGAGTACAGCTATATCAACGGCCGTGCCACACAGCGCGAGGTAACATACATATCCCTGACACTCGTAGCACGACAGAAAGGCAAGTTCCACATACCTGCCATCACAATCCGTACAAAAGGCAAAAACTGCCGTAGCAGATCAGCCGAGGTCACGGTGAGCCAGGGAAGTGCCAACAAAGGACAGGGACACCAGTCACCCGGCACCCACCAGCCATCATCCCCCTCACATAGATCCACATCAGGCAACATCAGCAAGGATGACCTCTTCATCACAGCCGAGGTAAACAAACGCAATGTTTACGAGCAGGAAGCCCTTGTCCTGACATACAAGATATACTCCGCCGTACACCTGCGCAATATCACAGGCAAGATGCCCGAACTGGACGGATTCCATTGCCAGGAACTGGAAAACAAACCCCAGCTCTCTCTCTCAGCCGAGACATACAACGGACGCCGCTATCTTACAGCCGTATGGCGCAAATACGTACTCATACCGCAGAAAGGCGGCCATCTGCACATTCCCAGCGTCAATTTCGATGCCGAGTGCGAGATTGTAAATCCCACGATGGACCTTATTGACGAATTTTTCAACGGTGGCGGCCTTGCCAACGTTGTAGTCAAGACAATTGCAACCCCAGCGATAGACATAGACGTCAAGTCATTGCCTACGCCCAAGCCCGATGATTTCAGCGGAGCCGTAGGACACTACGCCATATCATCCAGCCTGAGCCCCACCGACGTCAAGGCAAACGATGCATCCACATACTGTCTGGTTGTATCGGGCAGCGGCAACATGAAACTCATCAGCGCCCCCAAGCCCAATTTCCCCGCAGACTTCGAATCCTACGACCCCAAGACCGATGACAAGACAAAAATCAGTGCCCAAGGCAACGAAGGCAACTTAGCCTTTGACTACATCATCGTACCCCGTCACGAGGGTAAATACGAGATAGAGCCGATGAATTTCACCTATTTCGACATCCAATCCGGCAAATACGTAACACTCAAGACCGACAAATACACGATGAACGTCGCAAAGGGCAGAGGCACACGACACAGCAACTCGCAGGAAGACCTCAAGGTCCTCAGCAACGACATCCACTACATAATGAAAGGCGATGCAGACATTGTCAAAAACCAGGACGACTACTTCGGAACAACACCATACATCCTGACGTATATCGGCATACTGGCAATCTTCGGCACAGCATTTGCCCTCCTGCGTCGCCAGGCACAACTCAACGCCAATGTAGCACGCCAGCGAGGCCGTCGCGCATCACGCGCAGCACAGAAGCGACTGAAAAAAGCCTCCGTCCTGCTCGCCAGGAACGACGCCAACGCATTCTATGACGAGGTGCTCAGGGCACTGCTCGGATATGCAGGCGACAAGCTTAATATCTCTACCCAGGAACTGAACAAGGACAACGTCGCACTCACATTCCGCCAGCGAGGGGTAGGAGAGGAGCTCGTCACACGCTTTATCGACGTCCTGTCACAATGCGAGTTTGCACGCTTCGCCCCCGGTGACCCCAGCCAGACAATGGACACGATATACCATTCGGCAATCGAGGCAATCAACGAAATGGAAAACGTCATCTGAGACACGCAACCAATGAAAAACAGACACATCTGCACCATAGTACTGCTACTTGCAGTATTCCTGCTTACAACAGCAGTCACAATCCAGGCAGCCACACCTGGTGACATCAAGATACAAGCCGATTCGGCATACGCCGCACGCCAATACAAACAAGCACGCGACCTGTACCTGCAACTCGCCGCACAGGGACAGAGCCTCAGCATATACTACAACCTGGCATGCACATATTATCGACTCGAAGACTATCCTAACAGCATACTCTGGTTCGAACGCGCAGCCAAGCTTGACCCATCCGATTCAGACGTCAATCACAATCTTGCAATGGCACGCAGCAAGACAATAGACCGCATAACCCCCGCCCACAACATGTTCATCGTATCCGCCTGGCACAGCCTTACACGCTCCATGTCAGTAACCCGTTGGGCGCACACTGCGATATTCCTGTTCGTTTTCACCCTGCTTATGGCAGGCATATACCTGTGGGGACGCAATATCCTTCTGCGCAAGATAGGCTTCTTCTCAGCCATCATCGGCATACTGCTATGCCTGCTCAGCAACATCTGCGCCTACAGCCAGCGCCATTATAACAGGCACCACAACTCAGGCATACTGATGCAACCCGCCGTTACCGTCAAGTCAACCCCCGAGAAAAACGGCAACGACCTGTTCGTCATCCACCAGGGAACACGCATTGATATCAAGGATGACAGTATGAAGGACTGGGTCGAAATAACCATAGCCGACGGCAAGTCCGGATGGATACAGCGCAACACATTCCAGAAAATCTGATTCACCACCCCCTCATCCACACAAGCAAAGGACATCCAATATGGACCGATACATACTGTTTCTACTCAACGGTTGCGACAACAAGTTCATGGACAGCATCATGATATCCCTGTCCTCTACCACCACATGGACGCTAATGCTACTCGTCACCATCTATATCATATCCAAGGACCGCCAGATATCCCAATCCCTGCCCATGCTACTCGGCATAGCACTATGCATACTCTTTGCCGACCAGATAACATCCACCCTGTTAAAACCATACTTCCACCGCCTGCGTCCCAGTCTGGAACCAGACATCATGTACAGCCTGCGTATTCCAGCAGGCCGTGGTGGCGGCTACAGCTTTCCCAGCTCACACGCAGCCAATGTCTTTGCAGTAGCCGCATACCTCTCCCTCGTATTTCGCCACAGGATAACCACCATATCCCTATATGTATGGGCATTACTCGTCGGTATCAGCCGCATATACCTGGCAATGCACTATCCCAGTGACGTCCTGTGCGGGACAGCCATAGGCATTCTCACAGGCTTCACAGTATATTATGCAGGCACATATATTATCAAGCGCTACTATCCCACAAGACACAAATACTACAGCAACGCATTCACCCGGTCAGGATTTGCCGTCACCGACATGTACCTGCTACTTGCATCAATGTATATGACCCTGCTGTGGATAGTTATATAGGGCACACAGAGCAATTACAGGTAACGAAATCAAAACTCAAACTTTTCCAGTTTCAGTTCACCGCACGCCTCCATACAGCTTACATACTGGGCAAATTCGTCCGTCTTGCTATGCGCATCCAGCGATGCCTGGTCAGCCCACGTCTCGCAAATCATGAACACATCCTTGCGCGTAGCACTCTCAAACACATCATACGCAATACAACCACCATGCTTCTGACTTGCTGCAGTCAGCAGTATAGCTGCCTCCAACGCCTCGTTGTAATGACCCTTTTTTGCCTGGAAGAAACAATTCAATCTAATCATAACAATTATACTATTTCAGATTATAAATACAGCATTCACACCAACAAAATTACCTATAACTGCCGTTTTTAGCCCAATCCGACAGGCAACTATTTGCCATTACAACAAATTTTGATTTTTTTTGCCCGTTTGTTTGGTTGTTTCACAAAATCGCCTTATCTTTGCACAGCAATTCGGCGGAAAAGCAATAACCACCAACATTGAAATACTACAAGATGCGGAAATAGCTCAGTTGGTAGAGCACAACCTTGCCAAGGTTGGGGTCGCGAGTTCGAGTCTCGTTTTCCGCTCTTTGAGCAAAACGAGCTCAAGGTTCTAAAAGCATCGAGTCTCGTTTTCCGCTCTAATAAATTTGCCCAAGTGGCGGAATTGGTAGACGCGCACGTTTCAGGTGCGTGT
>DJYQ01000002.1:42736-43014 GCA_002450165.1 Prevotellaceae bacterium UBA6974
TGTGCAGGTTCGAGTCCTGTCTTGGGCACAAATACATTTATTGGTTAGAAGGAGAGGTGGCGGAATGGTAGACGCGCTACTTTGAGGTGGTAGTGCCGCGAGGCGTGGGAGTTCGAGTCTCCTCCTCTTCACAATTATTTTGCAGAAACGCGGAAATAGCTCAGTTGGTAGAGCACAACCTTGCCAAGGTTGGGGTCGCGGGTCCGAGTCCCGTTTTCCGCTCTTTTTTTAAGGAAAACAACAATCTTTTTCAGATGAATTTATATTTAAGATATTTT
>DJYQ01000027.1 GCA_002450165.1 Prevotellaceae bacterium UBA6974
ATGACAGGTCAGGATGCTGTCAATACAGCAAAGGAATTCAACGATCGTCTTGACTATACGGGTGTCATACTTACCAAGCTTGACGGTGATACACGCGGTGGTGCCGCACTTAGTATCCGCAGCGTTGTTGACAAGCCGGTCAAGTTCATAGGTACTGGCGAAAAGATGGAAGCCATCGACACTTTCCACCCTGACCGTATGGCAGATCGTATCCTCGGTATGGGAGACGTGGTGTCACTTGTCGAGCGCGCCCAGGAGATATATGACGAGAAGGAAGCTCGCAAGCTTGAGGCAAAAATCAAGAAGAACAAGTTTGACTTCCAGGATTTCTACAATCAGATCCAGCAAATCAAGAAATTGGGTAATATCAAGGATCTGGCAAGCATGATTCCAGGTGTAGGCAAGGCACTCAAGGACGTAGATATAGACGACAATGCTTTCAAGGGTATCGAGGCCATCATCCAGAGTATGACACCATACGAGCGTCAGCACCCCGAGTGTCTCAACACGTCACGCCGCCAACGTATCTGTCGCGGCGCAGGTGTCAAGATGGAAGATGTCAACCGACTGATCAAACAGTTTGACCAGACACGCAAGATGATGAAGCTCATGACCAACAAGAGCAAAATGGCACAGATGGCCCAGATGATGGGACGCAGGTAATGCACGATTCATAATTCATAATTCATAATTCATAATTCACAATTCATAATCGGGAAATCAGAATTAGTCAATGACACTTATCGACGGTAAGGCAACGGCAGCCGCAATAAAGGCCGAAATCAAGCAGGAAGTGGAGCACATTGTCGCAACCGGAGGCAAACGCCCTCACCTTGCAGCCGTATTGGTAGGGCACGACGGTGGTAGCGAGACTTATGTCAAGAACAAAGTGCTTGCGTGCGAGGCATGCGGTTTCCGCAGCACATTGCTACGTTTCGAGGACGACATTACCGAGGACCAGCTCCTGGATGTTGTACGTCAGCTCAACGACGATCAGTCTGTAGATGGCTTTATAGTACAACTGCCATTACCAGGACACATCAGCGAGCAGAAGGTAATACAGACCATTGACTATCGCAAGGATGTTGACGGCTTTCATCCCATCAACGTTGGTCGTATGGCTATCGGTTTGCCCGCCTTTATCAGCGCAACGCCCCTTGGTATCCTGACGCTGCTTCAGCGATACAATATCCCTACTAGTGGCAGGAAAGTTGCTATTCTTGGACGCAGTAACATCGTAGGCAAGCCAATGGCACAGCTCATGATGCAAAAACAATACGGCGATGCCACCGTAACCGTACTGCATAGTCATAGCCGCAATATCCAGGAAGAGTGCCGACAGGCAGATATCCTTATCGCGGCAATGGGACGCCCCGCATCCATAACAGCTGATATGGTCAAGCCTGGAGCAACTGTCATCGACGTCGGCACTACACGCGTACCGGACGAAACGCGCAAGACGGGGTTCCGTCTGCAAGGTGATGTTGATTTCGACAGCGTGGCACCTCTGTGTTCTGCTATAACACCCGTTCCTGGAGGCGTCGGACCTATGACCATTTGTATGCTCATGCTCAATACGCTGAAGGCAGGCAAGAAAGAAATTTACTAAAAACTTTACCAAACATTTGGCAGTTTCGCATAAAATACCTACCTTTGCACTCGCTTTCCAAGTAGTGAAGGCAAGTCTAACACGGTGACTATAGTTCAGTTGGTTAGAGCGTCAGATTGTGGTTCTGAATGTCGTGGGTTCGAGCCCCACTAGTCACCCATCCCTCCCCCCGAGTCCTTGTAAGCAGCAATGTTTGCAGGGACTCATTCTTTTTATATGGTTTCTGCAGGAGAATACATAAAATAATGTGTAAAATGTGCTTGGTTGAGAATAATCTTGAAGATTAATTAGTATCTTTGTCAGCAAAAGAGGATATCAGGTTATGGATGTATTAGGTGATATATTCGCTGCCATAGCAGACGAAGGCTTTACTGCCAGAACGCTGAAAATGATTGATAACTACGTAAAAGATATACAAAATGGGAGAGAAGATTTTTCTAGATTCAATCTATCAGAGCATGCAGGACTCTGCAAGGGAGGCTCGCCTCTCATTGGGGCGTCCATCGTCGCATGCTACGCGACAGCAAGCCTTAGAGCAAGTTGCAATGCTGAAGGCCGCCAAGGAAGCCCTGCAAACTGGGAAATAGACGAGCAACAGGAGAAGTTCATAGAACAATGGGCTAAGGCTGCGAATCTGTGGGAGGATGATTCGGAGCACATACTAATTGAGGAGTTTGGTCTCATGATAGCGAAGGGTGCAGAAGCAAAAGTATATTATCGTGATGGAAACACATCGGTTGTTAAAGAACGTACTTCCATATATTCTACTTGGTTAAAAGCCTTGGATGCTATCGTACTTCACAACTACCTCTTCCCAGAGACAGCTATGAAAGTGATTGGTTTTACTCGCGACAGCGATAATCTGATGCGTATTGTGCTGACACAGCCCTACGTGAACTGTCTGCGACTGGCAACGAAGAAAGAGATTGACGATATGGTAGCAGCTAAGGGCTTTCGTGACAACTGGAACGGTGAGGGCGTGAATTACATATCCGATCGCCTGGCACTTGAAGACATGCATCCCGCCAATGTGTTTATCGATGTTGTAACGGATAAACCCATATGCATTGACTGCATTGTGAAGTTTGTAAATTCCCCTTCATAAAGTGCCTGACACCTTAATAGTATAATATTATGACTATAGAAGAACTAAAATCCCTGATGCGCATCCCGGTCAATGCCAGTAAGGAAAGTATTATTCAGACTTTTGAGCGCATAGCAGAAACCTTGATGAACGGTTGTGTTATCAAGTTTCAGAATGAGGAATACCGTATTTTAGATTTCGAGTTCTATTATTATAACAAGAACCATCAAGACATTTCTGTTCATCCTAGAAATTCAGAACCTTTGTGCTGGTATATCAATGACTTTGGCGGAATAGACTTGAATTTTGAGAGCAAAATCAACAAGACGATTGTAACAAAGAATAATAAGTGGGCATTCAAATACGAGCTGACGAACGAATCCTATTTTGGTGGTATCCTAATGCGCCAGATTCAAAGATTATCGGACAATGTTATTTTCGATGGCCCTTGGAAGGTTGCCGACCTTTTTCGTATACTCGATGCGACCTCCCAAAGACAAAACAATCCTGTTTTGGTATTAAAAGAATTGCCACCAATAGACTTTATGAAACCAGGGAAAAGATACAATCTGTTGGGCTGTAAAAAAGACCCAAAAGCCAAAGCAGATTATAACATTCAAGAATGTTTTACGGATGTGTCTGATTCTCTAAAACTCACGTTAGAAACAGAGCTTGCATCTTTCACCGATAGCACATACCGTTATTGTTACAAACCTTAGAACGGGCAATCAAACTCAGTAGGATTATTATGTATTATCAGAATTCTTGCTACACATACCTCCTTTCCCGTAAAGTAATTGATATCAGACATTGCATCATCATCGCGAGAAAGGTAGTCAATATCAATAACGTTATTCCATACTTGCACTGAAGAAAGAGGTCTTCCTGGATCCAAACAAAACAAATGTAACAGATTCCCCTCTTTTTTATATCCGACAGCAACTACACAATGGCCACGTCCTGTTGCTCCCCAAAATCCCAGCATGACAGGTTTCCTTGCGTCCAACTGAGCCCTTATTTTTAGATGCAGTTCCCGTCGACTGACAGAATTGTATTCCATTGGGACTGTCGTGAGTACTTCTGAAAGTTTTTCCCCTAAAAAAGAGTTCAAATCGTTAGAAAGGTCATCCATCACATCTCCACCCAAACAGAGTCCACTAAGACCATATAGAAAGTGGCTCTGAATGTTGTCAACAAATTCGTTTTCTTTTGCACGTTCGCCATCAATCAAATCTTCCCAATCTAAGAATTTGTGAAAGATAAGCAGCATCATCAAACTATAAATCGTACAAGACCCATCCAAGTCTCCCTGTTTGGCAAAGACCCTGGTCAATTTGCCGCTTCTCCCAATAGCTTTTATACATTCTTTATCCAAGAAAATGTTTTTG
Organism: Prevotellaceae bacterium UBA6974; assembly: GCA_002450165.1. Taxonomy (GTDB): domain Bacteria; phylum Bacteroidota; class Bacteroidia; order Bacteroidales; family Bacteroidaceae; genus Physcousia. Next base: position 4,082 of record DJYQ01000027.1, read on the forward strand.
ATAAATTTTGCTGTAAACATATTCAAACTGTTTTTGGTAATTTATGATTATTATCTTCTTCCGGCAAATCAGTCAGTATATTCCATGAAGAGCAATTCAAAGCTCCACCTTCACGAACAATATTCTCACAATGGTATACAGGATGACATTTACACAGGGGGAAAGCGTCGCCAATCTGCTTTAATGCTTTTTTCCCCAACATGTCATCCATAACTGTGTCTTCCACCATTGGAATGAAAATATGCTGACCTACGTGCAGAAAATTGAGGAAAGCCCAACTGCTATTAGTATAAGCGCCGTAGTGGAGTTCTGTGATATCGAAATGAGGGCTGAGCGCAGCCAATAGCCTTTTCCGCAGAGCCTTGTCAAAGTCGCAGTAGTTGTTGAGCAGTACACGGCCTTTGCCTATATAACGCACCATACCGTCTGCATGACCGTATTCATCATAATAATCTTCAGGAATCAGCACTATCTCTGCTTCTAAAAGTTGACTCAGCGTATCAATAAGCACATTGTGGTCGTAGTGCTGATTCTCTCTGAAAATCTTGTCTGTCATGATAACTTTTTCTCCACAGCTAATGAAATTGCCTCCATCAAGTATGATGTCAGAACTCATTACCCGTATGCCTAGATCGGAAAGAATTGCCGTAATGTCTGGCTTATACTCTGGGTAGTCTTTCAGATAGTCGGGGGCATAGAGAAAGAGCACAAATTTGTCTTTGCTAACCTGTACAGGCATATAGTCCCGTGCCCAAATATGCAGAGGAGAAGAACTTTTTGGCAAGAACCCACATGCAACTCTTTTATCACCATGAAGTGGTTCGATCATCCTTAACACAATTTCCGCATACTTGAAATGTTTCAACCCTTCTGCAAAATATACGAAATTAGTATCAAAACTTGTAATCATAACAATATAAATTATTAATAATCAATCACTTACATTTCACTGCAAAGGTATTGCGAAGATGTAGTTCTGCCAAACTTTTTTTGTTAAAAGTTCGTTAAGATTTCCGAAAAAGTTATTATAATTTTATATCGTTGGAATAAGTATAAAAGCTATCAATGAGCAATTAGATTTCACACTTATTCGTTAGTTCTTCGATAGTTGTCCGTTAGTTGTTCGATTTTCAAACGAAGAAATAACGAAGAACTAACGTTAAAATAACGGGCATATATTGAGCCTGATACTAGGCTAATACTTGCCTGATACTTGTTCGATAGGGGTTCAATCCTCGTATTGTGGAACTGCGGGAAGGAATTCGGTCTTGTCGCCGTCAATCCTGCAACAGAAATGCTGTATGCCGTTGCTCAGTATCAGTAGCGGGACGTGTAATGCCTGATTGTAATGGATTATCTGATCACACGCCGACTGGCTGATGGCAACGTCGGGGGCCTTGAATTCCATAATAATCTGCGGCTGCCCATGCTGGTCGTAGAAGACAGCATCGCAACGCCTTTTCCGCCCACCGACCTGCAGGCTCACCTCGTGCGCCATGCGTCCCCTGGGATATCCCAACTCACTAATCATCCACAGGGTAAAATGCTGGCGGACCCATTCCTCTGGCGTAACTCGTATCCACCGCGTGCGCAGATAATCCCACAAGTACAACTGTCCCCGGCGTTTCTCCAAGCGTATGTCAGCAGCAGGCAGGTTCAGATTCATTTTATTTCAGATTTTATTCTTGCTTTGCAAATTAATTTCTTATCTTTGCAATACAAACACAAAGATAGAAAATTAGAATGAAATCCAAGCAAGAAATAGTCGAAAATTGGTTGCCAAGATACACCAATCATCCACTTGAGGACTTTGGCGAGTATATCCTGCTGACCAATTTCAACAACTATGTGGATATCTTTTGCGAGCAGTTTTCCCTGCCTGCGCCTCCGTACACAGCCAATATGCGTATGGCAACAGCCGACGACATAACAATTATCAATTTTGGCATGGGCAGTCCCAATGCCGCAATTGTAATGGACCTGCTCTCGGCCATACAGCCCAAGGCATGTCTCTTTCTCGGCAAGTGCGGAGGACTGAGTCACAAGACAGACAAGGGAGCATTGATACTGCCGATAGCAGGCATCAGGGGCGAGGGTACCAGCAACGACTATTTCCCTCCCGAGGTGCCAGCCCTACCGGCATTCATGCTACAACGTGCCGTATCCAGTACCATACGTGACATGGGATTGGATTACTGGACAGGAACAGTCTATACGACCAACCGCCGCGTATGGGAGCACGATGACAAGTTCAAGGAATACCTGCGTACCACGCGCGCGATGGCAGTCGATATGGAAACAGCTACGTTGTTTACCTGCGGATTTGCCAATCACATCCCTACGGGTGCCTTGCTTCTGGTCAGCGACAACCCGATGACGCCGGACGGAGTGAAGACGGCAGAGAGCGATTGGGTCGTCACCAAGAATTATGTCAGAATCCACGTGCAGATAGGAATAGAGGCACTGGAGATGATAAAGAACGGCAAGAAGACCGTCCGTCACCTGAAATTTGATTACTGATGGCAGCAAAAGCAGGAATAACCTTTGATACCATTGCTCATGACATTAAGGCTGACAAAATTTTGCCCGTTTATTGCCTCATGGGTGATGAACCATACTATATCGACAAGCTCGAGTCAATCATTACGCAGAAGGTTATGCCACAGGAAAACCGTGACTTTGACATGGAACTCCTGTACGGCAGCGATGTGGACGGAATGCATGTTGCCGACAGTTGCCGACAGTTCCCCATGCTTGGCAAGAAGCGTCTGGTCGTGGTACGCGAGGCACAGCAGATGCGTGCCGGTCAGGATGCTCTGGTTGCATATTGCCAGAATCCAATAGACACAACCGTACTGGTGCTATGTCACAAAAACGGAAAACTGGACATGCGCAAGGCATTGGGCAAGGCAATATCCGCCAATGGCATTATGTTCGAGAGCAAGCGCGTTTACGATAGCGCTCTGCCTTCGTTCATCAAGGGATACCTGAAGGAACGGCACAAGGATATTGACGAGAAAGCCGTCCAGATGCTGGTCGAACACGTAGGTGCAGACCTTACACGCATGGCCAGCGAACTGGACAAGCTGCAGATAGCAACCCCCGGAGAGAGTAGGGTAACATCTGACCTTGTTCAGGAACAAACAGGCATGAGCAAGGATTTCAATAATTTCGAGCTACTGGGTGCGCTTGCCGAAAAATCAAAATCTCAGGCGGCACAAATAGTAAAATATTACAACAACAATTCACGCTCGTTTGCGTTGCCTCCGACCCTGTCCATGATGTTTACCTTCTTTTCCGACCTGATGCAGGCATACTACAGTCCGGATAAAACCGAGAACGGAATAGCCGAGTGGTTGGGTATGCCCACGTGGAAAGTCCGTAGGGAAATCATGCCTGCCATGAAAAACTATTCGGGACGTCGCGTGATGAACATACTTTCGATGATCCGAGAGACAGATGCCAAGGGAAAAGGGGCAGGGGGGTGCCGAACAGCCCCGGGAGAACTGCTTATGGAGCTTGTTTTTGCCATTTTAGAATGATTTTTCTGTCATAAACATATCAATTTTGGGGCCCAAAAGCCCCCTTTTTTGTCTATATCAGATTACCATGAGAATACGGATTTTTCATGTAACTTGCTGATAGATTAGATACTTAGGTCAAATGGGTGCCGTCTGAGAATCGCGTAAAATCATCCAGAC
>DJYQ01000031.1 GCA_002450165.1 Prevotellaceae bacterium UBA6974
TGTTCTGCTCTCAACTTTTCGTAACTTTGCCGACAAATAACTGCTGAGATGGAGAAAAGGGATTTGAGAATAGTATATATGGGGACACCGGATTTTGCGGTCCCCACGTTGGAGAAGCTGATAGATGCCGGATATAACATTGTTGGTGTAATAACAATGCCTGACAAGCCTGTGGGGAGGCATCAGAACCAGTTGCAGGCCTCGCCCGTTAAGGAATGTGCCCTGCGGCATAATATCAAGGTTCTGCAACCGGAGAGGCTGAAGGACGAGGCGTTCCTGGAGGAACTGCGTTCGCTGCGGGCTGACCTACAGATTGTGGTGGCGTTCCGCATGCTGCCCGAGGTTGTATGGAACATGCCCCGCTTGGGTACGTTCAACCTGCACGCTGCCCTGCTACCCCAGTATCGTGGTGCTGCGCCTATAAACTGGGCGATAATCAATGGTGATGAGAAGACGGGCATAACGACATTCTTCCTGGATCATGACATTGACACGGGGCGTGTAATACAGCAGGTGTCGGTGCCCATAGGGCCTGATGACAACGTCGAGGATGTGCATGACAGGCTTATGGTGTTGGGTGCTGACTTGGTGTGCGAAACGGTTCGTAACATCTGCGAGGGGAACGTGCATCCCATTGCACAGGAAGATATGGAGACGGTGGGAGAGTTGCGTCCTGCTCCGAAGATTTTTCGCGAAACGTGCCAGATACGGTGGGAGAGTCATACGGCGCAGACGGCTCATAATTTCGTGCGCGGCTTGAGTCCGTATCCGGGTGCATGGACGAACGTAGTGCTGCCTGACGGTCGCGAAACGACAATCAAGGTTTTGGCAACGAAGGTGATTGACACAAGGGCTAATGACTGCGTTGCTGCGATTATGTCGAACGAAGGCGGTCGCCTGATGATACACCTGCCGTCGGGTACGCTGGAAATAACGCAGTTGCAGTTGTCGGGGAAGAAACGTATGGCTGCGGCGGATTTCCTGCGTGGCACGAATATCGAGGGCTGGGCACTATAAGCCCCTTTTCCCCAACCCCTTTCCCCATCCGCTTCGCTATGGGCAAGGGGAGTATAATCCTAAAACTGTAAATCACAAGTAAACGGGAATAGAATCTGATAGAAATGGACAACAAACAAGAAAAATATCAGACGGCATATCCCGACACTTACAATATTGTTAAGGAATACGCCAGAGAGAACCGCAAATATCAAACAACATCGGAAGCCATCCTATGGGAAACTATTAGAAAAAACCAATTAGGTGTTAAATTCCGAAGACAGCATATTATCGGCGACTACATAGCAGATTTCATTTGTCTTGAAAAACGTCTGATTATTGAAATCGATGGAGGCTATCACAACAAAAAACTACAGAAAGATAGCGACCTGCTACGTAGCCAATGGCTATACAAACAAGGATATTACGTATTGCGTTTCACCAACGACAATGTTAACAACAACATAGACGAAGTAAGGGAAAGGATAGCCGAAGTTCTGTCACAAATCCAAACATAACACTCCCCTTGCCCCTTAGCGAAGCGGATGGGGAAAGGGGCAGGGGGAAAGGGGCTGTTTTACCTTGATATCGTAAACGGTGGGATGTCGTGGACGAGCGTGGGGGATATGGCGGCTCCGTGCAATGTTCCTGTCTGACCGTAGTTGTTCATCTTGAGTTCGATGCGGTCCTTGTAAACCTTGACTATGAGTGCCTGTATTATGGGCGAATCGGCAACACCGGGTGTTGCATTGCTGTCCAGGCTGTTGTAGCGCATGCTGCCTACGAAACAGCTGTAGAATCCGCTGTCGTAGTGTGTAATGCGCTGGGTGAGCTGGTCGGTGATGTAGCTCATGTTCTTGCGCGACGAATGGTCGTGACCGTACAGGTATAGCAGGTGGGGGTGTTGCGACAGGGCACGCGTTAGCAAGCGTGTTGCCTGATTGTCCTTCAGGGTTTTTCCCTCGGTTGCTCCTACTGTGCCCGGCAGGGGCAGGTGGTTGATGTAGATGATGGTCTTCCTGCCCTTGGGGTCAATCTCGCGTAGCTTGCGCTCGACCCACTGGCATGATTCGATGCTGTTCTGATAGTCCCAGGCATTTGCGAAGAAGTACTTTCCGCAGTTCTGCACTACGAAATGAATTCCTCCTATCTTGTAATGGTATGCTGCAAGCAGGCGTACGCTGTCGCGGTCACCGTTGGGGGCGTATTCGTAAAAGCAATCGCTGTCCTTCAGACGGCCTGTCTGCTGCATCATGGGATAGGGATAGAAATCGCCTGCGACGTATGGCTTGGGTAGCTTGTCGAAATTGGCAACCTCGTAATCGTGGTTTCCTACGGCGTACAGTACGGGGGGGTGCCTTGCTCCGGTCGGGAAGGCTGTCACGGTGGCTTGTGCCATCAACTCGCGCACACGAAGCCAGTTGGCCTGTGGTATAGTGACGTCGCTGGTGTAATCACCGCAGAGCACAAGGGCATCTATGCGTTCTGACTGGTGAATGGATTTCAGTGTATTGATGAATGAGGTGCGCAGGCGCACGTCCTGGACGCGACTTGCTGAAATCATGCTCTGCTGCGAATGGATATCGCTGAGGCAGGCAAAGGTCAGAAGGGGCTTATCTATTTTCTGCCCACATACGTTGCACACGCAACATACTGTGCAGAAGATAAGGGCGCAAAAACTTCTCATAACTGGTATCCGGTCCACTTTATACAGCTGGTTTGTAGTCGCGTGCAAACTTGCGCAGGGCCTCGATTACTTGTGTACGTACAGTGGGAAGATTGGGGGGTAGTGGTATTACCATAGGCTGATGTGGTTAAATGGTTGTTAAACATCTATAGAACGTCTTCGTGTGGCATAATATTGTGTCAAAAGTCGGATAATTACCGAAATTATTGCAACAAATTGCCAAAATTTCTTGCATTTGTCCGACAAAGGGCCTATATTTGCATCCGGTTTCGCTCATAAAAGCGCTATCAGACAGTAATTCGACAATAACAACTAAAAACTGAAAGCCTATAGGAAAGACATTACTCGCAAGAAACAAACTTTACAGTTAGTGTATGAGTAATCTCAGTGCTATGTCTGACCACCAGTTGGTGGATCTCTACGTAAGTGGAACAGATCAGGCTTTCGACGAATTGCTGGCCCGTCACCAGGAACATCTTTTCGCATATATCATGCGTCTGGCTCACAACGAAGATCAGGCAAATGACATATTTCAGGAAACATTTATCAAGGCAATCACCAGTTTGCGATCGGGACAATACCGTACGACTGGCAAGTTCTGTGCGTGGCTAATGCGTATTGCACATAACATTACCATCGACTGTGCACGTGCCAATCGCAACAGCCCGCAGCTGAGCGAGGACTGCCAACACGACTTGCTGTATAACAACCTGCAGCTGAGCGAGGAGGGTTTTGAGAAGGAACTGTTGCGTCTTAGCGACAACCAGACGTTGTATGCTCTGGTCTCTACCCTGCCCCAGGCACAGCAGGAGATTGTGCACCTGCGCTTCTGGGAGGGCCTCAGCTTCAAGGAAATAGCGGCCATCACGAACGTGAGCATCAACACAGCACTGGGTCGCATGCGCTATGCCCTGATTAACCTGCGCCGCATCGTCAACGAACGCGAACTGAACATCGCAGTGTAGCACCGGAGATTAAGAAAGACACACTTCGACTATGAGTTTCTGAGATAAAATTGTATATTTGTGAGCAGAAAGATATTGTAACTGAATTTTGAATTATGAAAAAGGCGATGATTTTGATGATGGCGGTAACATTTCTTTCACTGCCAGTCGTATTGAGTGCACAAACCCAGAATCCACGCGGCATCTACAAAATGACAACACTCACTGGTAAACAGGGTGAAATCCCGGCTCCGTTCGATCAGTACAAGATTTGCAGCGACAGCATTACGCTCACGCTAATCGTGCAAGATGCAGCATTTCAAATCCGGGATACTGATCATAGTGCCCTAAACTATACAGGCAGTCAGCCCAAGGACGATAACGACAAAAATACCCTGGTTTACGATAGCGACTCCAATGGATTCAAACTGAAATGGTGGAACGCAGGCATTGGGCACCCCTATTTCACGGACAATAGTTGGTGCATTGAAAAGTACGAGACCAACAAGTATTCGGAAACGGCACAGTTATTATTGGATGCCTTTACTGTCGCACCATCTGTCAGTAAAGAGAACTTGTTCCTGGGTACATGGCGTGTACTGGGCGAACTGGATGAGCTGAATAATGCCAAGAAGGCTCTGCCTACATTGCATGAGAAATACAGGAAAAGCAAATACCTCAACTCTTTTTTCGTATTCACTCAAAACAGTTTCATCATTTTATTGCATGGCAGCAATGGTGGGATAAATCCTGTCAAATATGCACCGAACAGCAAGAAGTCCTATAAATGGCTTATGGAAGTCCTTAATGCAAAATGGATTGGCAAGGACTGTGTTGCTATTGAAAACAAACAAGGTGTATATACAAATTACACAATACTGGAGCGTGTGACTGATGGTCAGACCATGCTTGGACGCATAGCAGAACTGAACCTTTCTGCATCGTCAACGAACGCGAACTGAACATCGCAGTATAAAGGTCTGGTGAAAATTATGAGAACAGTTACATTACTTATATTGTTTTTTGCATGCGCTGTAACTTATAGCTATGCTGACAGCGAGAAGAAAAAGGAATCAGATGGTTTTACGTGGACATTGCGCTTTACCGCTGACTCTGTCGCAGAAGCCATTGATACAAATGGCAAGGTGATTATTCCTGCCGACAGGGGATATCGGAAGATAGAATATTGCCCATATATTAAAGGTATTATTTCGACACTGCCATCTTTTCGTGTCAGTTATGATTCCGACAAAGATATTTTTGGAATGTGTAACCAGGAAGGCAAGGAGATTGTTCCTGTTGCTTTCAAATCGGTTGATGGTTTAAAACGAAAAGAATTATCCTTTTATATCGTCATGACCGCAGATAGTCTGTACGGAATATATGATGACAACGGACGTGTAATTATCATGCCTCGCTACTATGATAATCTACCAACTATTTACGGCGGCAAGTTTATCATCTCGAACAGAACACTTACAGAAAACAGGAATAATCCTGTTCCTGTTGACAGAGTTGTTTTTGAGACTGCATTTATGACTGTATCAAACCCCATAAAGGATTATTATAAACAACAAGAACTTTTAACGAAGGCTAATGCCCAACAAATAAATACAGATAATCTATTGCTTGAGGCATTTGATTTGGAGGAGAATGGGAAGCCCAAAGATGCAATCAATAGGCTTTCTGAAGCCATAAAAAAGAAACCTTCCTCTTTGACCTATTATCATAGGGGACTATGCTATTATCAAACAAAGAACTGGAAGAATGCACAAGAAGATTTGCGTTACGTCTTTTTTCTTGATGATGCCACTCCTGATTTGATTGCCAAAGCAGATTCCGTCCTTTATATGGCAGACGAAGAACAAATGGGTAAACTTATAAGACGCAATAGACGTTTCGAAATTACATATAATGTCGTAAATGCTATTCATGCCGGCATGAGTCAAGCAGCAGGGGCGTTAAATAGTGGAGACAGCTCACAAAAAGGAAATATTAACACTATCTCGCAATCAATGACAAATAATTTAGGCGCAGGTACTCAGGTTTCGGGAAATACATCTTCTGGCAGTCACTCTGCTCACACTCGCAGGTGTACGGCATGTGGAGGTGACGGCAAATGTCGTGGAACATATCATTGCCACGGAACTGGTGTTTGTTATTGGTGTAATGGAAAAGGCATTACGTACGCACCCGACGGAACAGCCATAAGGTGTGTAAATTGTAATGGTTCCGGGAAATGTTCATTCTGCCGTGGTACGAAAAGATGTTCGCGTTGTAAAGGCAGCGGAACAACATAAACAATCGATATTTGCATGAAAATAAACCTAAATATGATAAATAAATCTGCAAATATCGCAACTGTATTGTAACATTGAACAAAAAAATTATATATTTAAGCCGGCAAAACACTCAAAATCTAAACATTATGAAAAAGATTCTTTTGGTAGTTGTATCATTGCTGGCCAGTACAGCATTTCAGGTGAAGGCTCAAACGGTCGAGGAACCTGAGTTTGAACTTGAAGCATATGTCTTGGCAACAGACTCTACGCTTGGACAGGCATTGCCGCTTGAAAATGCTTACATTAAAGCCAAGGCTGCTGCAAGTATGTTCATTGTCGGCATAGGCAAAGCTAAATCCTACTATTATGTAAACGGCACAGCCAGCCCATTAAAAGTGAAACAGTCTGACTATATTGTTATAAACACTGGTGGCAAATCACCACTGCAGACACTTACCTTCAACCGTTTTGAAATCCTTAAATCCAAGAGGCGTTTCCAAAATGGTCAAATAGGAACCTTTACCGGAGCATCATTTGGTACTGAAGGAGGTGAGACTTTCAAATACAAGAAATATGGCAAGGACAGTGTCAAGATTCCGCTGAAGGACCTGCAACCTGGCGAATACAGTCTTATGGTCACCACCAAGATGACAGACAACAAATCTGCAAAAATCTACACTTTCTGCGTAGAAGAGTAATGTTATTATAGACAATTATTTTGCTACCTAATCCCCGGCTCCATAGGACGGAACCGGGGATTAGTTCGTATTTAGGACACTTTGTCGGTGTTTCTGACAGGGAATGTTTAATGAAGTTTAAACGGAGAGGGGAATGTTTAACGCAGTTTAAAATGGCTGACAGAATGTCCCTTGCCGGACTTCAGGTATGTTAGTTGCGGAGTGATGGGTGTAAGGCGAAAGACCTACAGATATAGAGAAGTAATAATAAGTTAAACTAATAATTGGAGGACAAAACTATGTTACCATCAATTTATTCAACCAACAAAAATCATGGGTTCTTCCCATCATTGTTCAACGATTTCTTTAACGACAGTTTTCTGACACCACAGTTCCGCGGCACTTCGCCTGCAATCAATGTTTCCGAGGATGAGAAAGGCTATCAGGTCGAGATTGCGGCTCCGGGTATGACAAAGGAGGATTTCAAGATTTCGCTTGCCGGTGACGACATTGTGATATTAATGGAGAAGAAGCAGGATAACAAGGACGAGGGCAAGGACAAGAAGTATATCCGCCGCGAGTTCAGCTATAGTAAGTTTGAACAGCGTCTGATGTTGCCTGACAACGTGGAGCGCGGCAAGATTTCGGCTCGTATGACTGACGGTGTGCTGAACATCAACATACCTAAGACGACACCGCAGGAAAAGACTCAGGAATGTCATAGCATAGAAATCGAATAATCTGAGCGGCCATTCCCTGTATTTTTTGGTTAGACATAGTGGGAAAGGTCTGCCGCACACACAAGAATTTGGTGTTGTGCGGCATTTTTTTTGTACTGCATGACTGTTGTGTCAGTCGTTTGAGTAGTCGGCAAGAAGCTTGCGGTAAACGGTCAGGATGGTGGATTTGCGGATGAAGCCTACGAACATCCCGTTGTTATCTACGACGGGCAGTGTCCATGCGTGGGTGTTGTCGAAGGTCTTGACAACAGAATCCATGCTGTCCTCGGTGCCGAGACGGGCTGGGGGCTGTGCCATAAGCTGTGAGACGCGGAACTGACCGAACAGTTCGGGGCGGAATACCAGGTGGCGTATGTCATCCAAATAGACGACTCCTACGAGTTGCATTTGCCGGTTGACGACGGGGAATACGTGATTCTTGCTGGTTGCTACCTGGCTGGCTACGTCTCCGAGTGTCATTTCGGGATACAATACCTTGTCGTAATGTTGTATTACACTGTCGATACTGATAAGGGTAAGGATGCTGCGATCTGTGTTGTGTGTGAGCAGTTGTCCGCGCTGTGCGAGTCGCATGGCGTAGATGCTGTGGGGTTCGAAGAACCTGATGGTAAGGTATGCCCCTACCGAAACCATCATAAGGGGGAGGAACAGGTTGTAGCCTCCTGTGAGTTCGGCAATGAGGAATATGCCGGTGAGCGGTGCGTGCATGACGCCGCTCATCAAACCGCACATGCCAAGCATGGCGAAGTTGTTCTCGCATACCTGGATGCCCAGGACATCATAGATATTCCACACGCGCGCGAAGACGAAACCTGCAATACATCCCAGAAACAATGAGGGTGCAAAGATACCGCCGCATCCGCCTGCTCCATTGGTGGCTGTCGAGGCGAATACCTTGGTAAGTATGACGAGTGCAAGATAGAGCAGCAGGAATTGTGAATGTCCTGCGAAGAAGGAGCCGTTCATTGCGGTGTTCCAATCTGCTGGGCCCTGTCCGTTCATCAGCAGTTCGATAAGCTCGTATCCCTCGCCATAAAGTGACGGGAAGAGGAAGATGAGCAGGGCTAACATGCTGGCACCGAACAGGTATTTGCGGTACTGGCCGCTGATACCGAAGCGGGTGGTGGAACCTATCTTGCGAAAACGGCCTTCGAGCCAGTTCATGGTGCGTGTGAAGTAGAGTGCTATGAGTCCGCAGGCAACACCGAGCAGTATGTATGCGGGGGTACTGCCAACGACGAGTCCGTCTGTCGGAGTGAAGTAGAAGGTGGGTTCGGTACCTGATATGGCGAATGTAACTGCTGCCGCGGTGACACAGCTGACCAAAAGCGGCAGAAGGGATGACATAGTGAGGTCTATCATGAGTACCTCGAGTACGAAGACGAGGCCTGCGATGGGGGCTTTGAAGATTCCTGCCACGGCTCCTGCGGCTCCACAGCCGACGAGAAGCATCATTTGTTTGTCGCTAAGGCGGAACAGTCTGCCCAGGTTGCTTCCTATGGCACTGCCGGTAAGTACGATTGGGGCCTCGGCTCCGACGCTGCCTCCGAATCCGATAGTTATGGCTGAGGCTACGACTGAGGTCCATGTATTGTGCAGCTTTATCTTGCTCTGTTTGCGTGCAATGGCAAAGAGTATCTTGGTTACACCGTGGCTGATGTCATCGCGTACTATATACTTGGTAAAAAGCAGGGTTATCAGGATGCCAACGGCTGGAAAAACGAGATACAGCCAGTTGGCGTCCATATCACTGAAATTGTAGGTGAGCAGGTCCTTGATTTCGTATATTATCCATTTCAGCACTATGCCTGCAAAGGCGGTGCATACACCGACGATGAGGGCGATGAGAAGCACGAACCTTTCGTCGGTGAGTCTCTGGCGGTGTTTCCTGCGCCACCAAAGTAGTGCTGCTATGGAATTACGCAGATTCACCTTATTATCTTTACGCTACTGTCCTGACTGAGCTTGATGATGCGCGATGGCTGATGGGGGACATGGTCTCCGCGACGGAACGAGCATACGTAGTCGGCCTGATCAAGTATCTCCTGTGGTATCTCGCGGAATGTACGCGAGGTGGGCATACCGCTGATGTTGGCGCTGGTGCTGACGAGGGGGCGTTGCAGGCGGTAGCAGATGTCGTGACTGAACTGGTCGCGAGTAACGCGTATGCCCAAACTGCCGTCCTCGGCTATAAGGCTGGGCGCAACACCCTCAGCACCGTCCAGGATGACGGTAACCGGTTGGTCAGCGCAGTCAAATATGTCCCATGCCACATCGGGGACATTGCGGAAATAGCGCTGAATGCGGTTGGGGTTGTCCACGAGACATAGCATTGCCTTGCTGTCCTGGCGCTGCTTTATCTTGTATATTCGCTGTACGGCCTGTTCGTTGGTGGCGTCGCAGCCTATTCCCCATACGGTATCTGTCGGGTAAATGATTACCCCACCCTTCTTAAGGCAGTCAACTGCATTTTTGATGTCGATGTCGCAATTCATTCAGAATTCGCTGGTAAAGTGAAAATTAAGGTGCTCGAAATCCTGCTGTGCCATGCTGAGTACATAGCCGCTGTCGGCAAGAAAGACGTCTCGCCCGTCACGGTCCTTGGCCATATACTGGTACTTGCGTTTCTTGAAGTTCTCCAGTTCCTGTTCGTATCCTGGCTGGCAGGATATCCAACATGCCTTGTGCAGGTGTACGGGTTCCCAGCGGCACTTGGCATTGTATTCGTTCTCAAGACGGTATTGAATGACCTCGAACTGCAATTGGCCGACGGTGCCTATAATCTTGCGCCCGTTGAACTGGTTGACGAAAAGCTGCGCAACACCTTCGTCCATGAGCTGTGAAATGCCTTTCTCCAACTGCTTGGTCTTCATGGGGTCGGCATTCTCGATATACTTGAACATCTCGGGGGAGAAGCTGGGAAGTCCCTTGAAGTGCAGGTTCTCGCCCTCGGTAAGGGTGTCGCCTATCTTAAAGATGCCGTTATCCGGAAGACCGACGATGTCGCCTGCCCAGGCTTCGTCTATGGTTTCCTTGCGCTGTGCCATAAACTGTGTAGGCGATGAGAAGCGCAGTGTCTTGCCATTACGGATGTGCAGGTATGGTGCGTTGCGGACAAACTTGCCCGAGCATACCTTGCAGAACGCTATGCACGAACGGTGGTTGGGGTCGATGTTGGCTGTAATCTTGAAGATGAATCCGGTGAACTTGGGCTCGTCAGGATGTACCTCGCGTTCCTCTGCCATGACGGGGCGTGGGCAGGGTGCAATCTGCACGAAGCAGTCAAGTAGCTCCTGTACACCGAAATTGTTGAGTGCCGAACCGAAGAACACGGGTGCGGTATCGCCCGAGAGGTATAGTCCCTGGGGGCCATTGACCTCGCTGATGGCAGGATAGACGCCCTCAATCATCTCCAGGTCTTCGCGCAAGCGGTTGGCATCGTCATCGCCTACCCATTTTTCCAGTTCGTCTGTATCGATGTTTATCTGGACCTTGTCGGTTACCTTCTGTTTGTCTGGCTGGAAGAGGTTCAGGTTCTGCTCGTAGATATTATAGACTCCCTTGAACCGCTGTCCTTGGTTTATTGGCCATGAGAAGGGGCGTACGTTTATCTGCAGTTCCTGTTCAAGCTCGTCAAGCAGATCGAAGGGGTCCTTACCCTCGCGGTCCATCTTGTTGATAAAGATAATGACGGGGGTCTTGCGCATACGGCAGACATTCATTAGCTTGCGTGTCTGTGCTTCGACGCCCTTGGCGGCATCCACCACGATGATGGCGCTATCAACGGCGGTAAGGGTGCGGAAGGTATCCTCGGCAAAGTCCTGGTGACCGGGAGTGTCAAGTATGTTGATTTTGTAGCAGTCACCTGTAGTGTCTCCCGAGGGGGAGTAATCGAACTCCATTACGGAGGTCGTGACGGAAATTCCGCGTTGCTTCTCGATTTCCATCCAGTCGGATGTGGCTGTCTTCTTTATCTTATTGCTCTTTACGGCTCCGGCAACCTGAATCTGACCGCCAAAAAGGAGCAGTTTTTCGGTCAGCGTTGTCTTACCGGCATCGGGGTGTGATATTATGGCGAAGGTTCGCCTGCGTTCTATCTGTTCGTTCATTCCTGTGTTTTGTCGTATAGTTCTGCCAATGAGTTGAGCAGGTGACTGATTGCTGTGATTGCTGTGGAGGTCTGGGGGGAAACGGGCTTGTCCTGCATCTTCAGCAGGGTGTATCCGTACATACTGTCCAGACAGGTCTCGATTTCGTTCTTACGTTTGCCGTCGCCCTTCTGACGCAGTTCGACGATAAACGGCAAAGCCTTGTAATAGGCGGCGCTGTAAAATGGCTGCTGGGGGTCGGCAAGGAGTTCCTTGTGACGGTCCGAGAGCAGGAATATCGTATTGCGCACAACCTGTACGTGTCCGCGTCTGGTGCATCCCTCCTCGTGCATCATGCGAATAAGGCCGTCGTACCATTCCAGAACAGCATCCAACTGTTCGTCATCGTAATCAAATCGTGTTAGGTATTCGTTTGCAAGACGTTCGATGTCCAAATCGTAGGTACGTATGACGTCCTCGACCTGATACATGTACAGAACATATGCAATCAGATTCTGTTTGCGCAATTTCCTGGCTATATACATATCAAAGGATTATTCCGAGTTTGGGCAGCAGCGCCAATACACATCCTACGAGGGCTGCTACCATGACTATTACGCCTATAGTGCAATTCATCTTCCAGATGGTGTCGTCCTGGAAACGATTGCGTACCTTGTCGATAATGGCTGTGAGGGAGAACCACCATATCATGGCTCCGCAAAAGATTGCCATATATCCTATACCCTGGGCAAAATAATTTTTGGATATCACAAAGTCAAACCGTGCCATAAGGGCAATGAACAGGAATACTATCAGTGGGTTGGACAATGTTACCAGAAAACCTGTAAAACCGTTGTGCATGAGGGAACCCCGATTACCCTGCACGTGCTTGACCTTGCCAGGATGTGAAAGGAATGTATAAAGGCCGAATGCGAAAAGCATGATGCTCCCGATGAGCTTGAGCCAGAACATATTGCGGGGCTTCTCGACAAAATCCATAACAAGACTGATGCCAACAAGAGATATGGCTGCATACAATATGTCTGATATGGCGGCTCCGATTCCTGTGACGAAGCCATACCAGCGACCTTTGTTCAGGGTTCGCTGTACCGTAAGTACGCCTACCGGTCCCATTGGAGCACTGGCAATAATGCCAATGATGAGACCCTTGACTATGAATTGAATAATTGTCAGCATAATAATAGCGGTGACAAATTTCGTATTTTTATTTCAATTTACATAAATTTTGGACTAAAAAGTATCTTATATTAGTGGAAAGTGCTATATTTGTGCTGAAAGCTGATATTAAAATTTACCTTATAACATTTCGTCATGAGTAAAAAAACCTATGTAATCGGATTAGACCTTGGTGGTACTAATTCTGTTTTCGGTATCGTAAACAAGAGTGCCGAGATTGTACAGTCGGTTTCAGTTCCAACTAAAGGACATGGTACGGCTGAAGCCTATGTGAAGAATTGTGTGGAGGCACTGAATCCGTTAATCAAGAAGGTGGGCGGCATTGAAAAAATCCAGGCTATGGGCATAGGTGCCCCGAATGCCAACTACTATAGCGGCTGCATCGAGGATGCTCCCAACCTGGAGTGGCGCGGCAACGTGCCTCTGGCTAAGATGTTCCAGGAGGCTCTGGGTATTCCTGTAGTACTGACTAATGATGCCAACGCCGCTGCCATCGGCGAGATGACGTATGGTGCGGCACGGGGCATGAAGAACTTCATAGAGATTACGCTGGGAACAGGCGTAGGCAGCGGTATCGTTGTCAACGGACAGCTGGTTTACGGAAGCGATGGTTTTGCAGGTGAGCTGGGACACGTTATTATCGAGAAGAACGGGCGTGACTGCGGCTGCGGACGCAAGGGATGCCTGGAGTGCTATTGCTCAGGCACCGGAATTGCACGCAGCGCACTGGAGAAACTGTCAATGAGCCGCAAGCCAAGCGTCTTGCGCGAGAAACTGAGTTCGGCACTCGAAGCCAAGGACGTACATTTCGCCGCTCAGGAGGGTGACGAACTGGCATTGGAGATTATGGCCGACACGGGTCGCAGGTTAGGCGAGGCATGCGCTAACTTCGCAGCATTCTCAAGCCCCGAGGCATTTATATTCTTCGGTGGCCCGACGAAGGCTGGCGAACTGCTGATGTCACACATTCGCAATGCCTACGACGAAAACGTACTGTTCGTATATAAGGGTAAGGCCAAAATCCTGCTTTCGGAACTGGACGGTGCAAGTGCAGCCGTTTTAGGTGCAAGTGCACTGGGATGGGAGGTACAGTAAGCCTTAATCCAAAATTTTCAGATTAGTAAATCCCTAATACTCAATAATTTTTACGACTTATGAAAAGGTGTTTGTTTGTCGTCGTAACTATTCTGTTTACAAGTGTTGCGACAAATGCACAGCTCAGGGATGACAAGAATATGTTCAACCACCTGTCGCTGGGTCTGAACCTGGGCACCGGCGGTATCGGATTTGAGGTCGGAACGGTTTGTACTCCCTATTTGGGATTGCGTGCCGGTTTCGAGGCTATCCCATCATTTACCGTAAGCCCCAAGGGTATTGCCAATATTCACGTAAACCTGCCTGACGACTATAAAAACCTGCCTACTGAAATAAAGAATGAGTATCCCGCACAGGAGGATATGGAGTTTGACGGCAAGGGCAAGGTTACGATGAAGAACGGAAAATTCCTGGTTGACATCTTCCCCGGCAAAAACTGCATGTTCCACTTTACGGTAGGATTCTATGCCGGCACAAGGCAGGTGGGAAATCTGATTGCCAGTCAGGTCGAATTCGGAGCCGAGCCTAACCTGGAGGTTGTTGAAAGGTATAACAGGGATATCAACACCCCCGGTACTATGGTATACGGAAGAGGACTTACACCTATTGACGTGAATTTGGAGGACGGAACTCCGTTGTTCTACATGGGCAATGCCGTTCCTGCAGAAATCAGGGTCAACCCCGTCAAACCGTATTTCGGCATAGGCGTAGGCCGTACTGTTCCACGCAAGCGTGTGGGAGTCAAGGGTGAACTGGGTGTGATGTACTGGGGTACTCCGCGGATATACAATGGCATCAACAATATTACCGAATGTAGCGAGATACGCGATGTCACAAAGGTTTCGAACAAGATTCCAGTGTATCCGATGCTGAAGATTACAATCTTTGGACGTATCTTCTGAAAAAAATGCCTGTCAAAGCATATTTGACGCTTAATTGAGTATTAAGAGAAAAAGGTGGAACTCCCTGATGGGGCTTTCATCTTTTTTTCGTACCTTCGCACGCGAAAACCAAATAAACCGTAAACCGTAGCTGAGTATATGGCAATTTCTTTTTTCAAAACCGAGCAGAACAGCATTATTGCTACTGCATGTAGTCACACCCTGACCTCCGAGGATACCGAAAAGCTTTGCTGGCTGTACGGCCAGGCTACCAAACTGGATGGCGACAGCATCGAGGGACTGTTTGTAGGACCGCGTCGCGAGATGATAACTCCGTGGAGCACAAATGCCGTCGAGATAACGCAGAACATGGCAATAGACGGCATTTCGCGTATCGAAGAGTATTTTCCCGTTGCCAGCGAGGATGCTGAATATGACCCAATGTTGCAGCGAATGTACAGGAACGGATTGGACCAAGACATCTTTACCGTCAACATCGAGCCCAAACCCATCGAGTACATTACCGAGCTGGAGGAATACAACGAGAAGGAAGGTCTGGCCCTGTCGGACGAGGAGATTGCATACCTGCACAAGGTGGAGGGACAATTGGGACGCCCGCTGACGGACAGCGAGGTATTCGGCTTTGCCCAAATCAACAGCGAGCATTGCCGTCATAAGATTTTCGGAGGAACCTTCGTTATCGACGGAGAGGAAAAGGAGAGCAGCCTGTTCCAGATGATAAAAAAGACCACTCAGGAGAATCCCAACAACATTCTGTCGGCATACAAGGACAATGTTGCGTTCAGCAAGGGGCCCGTCGTCGAGCTCTTCTCCCCTGCCGACCATTCCAAGCCCGATTTCTTCCGCACAAAGGAGGTCGAGAGCGTCATTTCACTCAAGGCGGAGACACATAACTTTCCCACGACCGTAGAGCCCTTCAACGGAGCATCGACCGGTAGCGGCGGAGAAATCCGTGACCGCATGGGCGGTGGTGTGGGTAGCATGCCTATAGCCGGAACTGCTGTCTATATGACATCCTATCCCCGAAATAATGGGAGCAAAGGTCTTTTGCCCGAGCGCCCCTGGCTGTACCAGACTCCAGAGCAGATATTGACAAAGGCATCCAACGGTGCCAGCGATTTTGGCAACAAGTTCGGCCAGCCCTTGATTGCCGGCTCGGTACTGACTTTTGAACATCAGGAAACGCCCCTGGACGCGACATATGCATACGACAAGGTTATAATGCTTGCGGGCGGTGTCGGGTATGGAACAAGACGCGACTGCCTGAAGGGCGAACCTGAGCCAGGCAACAAAATCGTGGTAATGGGCGGTGAGAATTACCGCATAGGCCTGGGCGGCGGTTCAGTCTCTTCGGTAGAGACCGGTCGCTACAGCAGCGGTATCGAGCTGAACGCCGTTCAGCGTGCCAACCCCGAGATGCAGAAACGCGTTTACAATGTCGTTCGCGCACTGTGCGAGGAGGATGAAAATCCAATAGTCAGCATTCACGATCATGGCAGCGCCGGTCATGTTAACTGTCTGTCGGAACTGGTCGAGGAATGCGGCGGCTTGATTCATATGGACAAACTGCCAATAGGTGACCGTACGTTGTCGGCCAAGGAAATCATCGCTAACGAGTCACAGGAACGCATGGGACTGCTGATTGACCAGGAAGCTATAGGGCATGTGCAGAAGATTGCCGACCGCGAGCGTGCGCCAATGTACACAGTGGGCGAAACAACCGGCGATCACCGTTTTGTATTTGAACAGGCCGATGGTGTACGTCCCTTTGACCTGGCCGTTGACCAGATGTTCGGTTCATCGCCCAAGACGATAATGACTGACAGGACCGTGGAGCGAAAGTACGAGGTGGTTTCGTATCCGGCATTTACCGATAACGTATGGATTAACGAGCACCTGGAGGCCGTACTGAACCTGGAGGCGGTCGCATGCAAGGACTGGCTCACCAACAAAGTGGACCGTTGCGTCAGCGGCCGTGTTGCCCGCCAGCAATGTCAGGGAGAGTTGCAGCTGCCGTTGAGCGACTGTGGAGCCGTGGCTCTTGACTACCGCGGCAGGAAAGGTATCGCCACCGCCCTCGGACATGCTCCGCAAGCTGCCTTGGCTGACCCTGCCGCAGGAAGTGTGCTGAGTGTGGCAGAAGCACTTACAAACCTGGTATGGGCCCCACTCGTCGTAGGCACTGACCGAGGAGCCTGCGCCATGGACAGCATAAGCCTGTCTGCAAACTGGATGTGGCCCTGCCGTGCACAGGAAGGCGAGGATGCACGTCTATATACTGCCGTAAAGGCCCTGAGCGATTTTTGCTGTTCGCTGCATATAAACGTTCCGACTGGCAAGGATTCGCTGTCAATGACACAGAAATACCCCGACGGACAAAAAGTTATAAGTCCTGGCACTGTTATAGTGAGCGCCGGTGGCGAGGTCCGGGATATACGCAAGATTGTAAGTCCCGTCATCAAGACAGGCATCCCCAGTCGTCTGTACCACATCGATTTCTCGTTTGACAAGCTGCAACTGGGCGGTTCGGCCCTGGCACAGAGCATGAACAAAGTGGGGAGCGATGTTCCCACGGTACAGAATGCCGAATATTTCCGCGATGCTTTCCTGGCCGTGCAGCAACTGATAAGCGAGGGACTTGTCCTTGCCGGTCATGACATCAGTGCCGGAGGCCTTGTTACATGCTTGCTGGAGATGTGCTTTGCCAATACGCATGGCGGCCTGGACATAAACCTGAACAAACTGCGCGACACGGATATCGTAAAGGCTTTGTTTGCCGAGAACCCGGGTGTGGTAATCCAGGTTAGCAACCAGAATGCATCCCGTGTCAAAAAGATATTGGATGACGCTGGAATCGGCTATGCCAAGATTGGCGTGCCATGCGAGAAGCAGCGTGAGATAAGCATTGTATTCGGCCAGCAGACAATAAGCCTGGACATCGACCACCTGCGCGACGTATGGTACGGCGCATCGTATCGCATGGACACAAAGCAGAGTTTCAACGGCAAGGCTCGTGAGCGTTTTGAAAACTACAGAAACATTCCCGTCAAGCCTGTATTCCCCAAAGACTTTACAGGCAAACTGACTCAATATGACAGAGGTCAGGATGGAACCGCGCGTCCAATTGCTGCAGTCATCCGTGAAAAGGGCACCAACAGCGAGCGCGAAATGGCTTATGCCTTCTACCTGGCGGGCTTTGACGTGAAGGACGTTACAATGACCGACCTGATTACAGGCCGCGAGACATTGGAGGAGGTTAACCTGATTGCCTTCTGCGGAGGCTTCTCCAATTCCGACGTACTGGGTTCAGCCAAAGGTTGGGCTGGAGCTTTCCTGTACAACCCCAAGGCCAAGGAAGCGTTGGACCGCTTCTATGCACGCAAGGACACCCTGTCCTTTGGCGTATGCAACGGATGTCAGCTGATGGTCGAACTGGGATTGCTAAACAACGACCATGCCGTAAGCAATGCACGTGATTACGCCCAGATGCTACATAACGACTCGCACAAGTTTGAAAGTGCCTTCGTCGGCCTCGAGATTCCCCAGAACAACTCAGTCATGTTTGGCTCTCTGGCCGGAAGCTGCATAGGAACGTGGGTCGCTCATGGCGAGGGTAAGTTCCGTCTGCCCCTGGAAGAGGGCAAATATAACATTTGTGCCAAATTTGCATATAGCCAATATCCCGGCAATCCAAACGGCAGCGACTACAACGTAGCGGCAATATGCAGCGCCGACGGCCGTCATCTGGCCATCATGCCACATCCCGAACGAACCATATTCCCATGGCAGTGCGGCTACTATCCCGAAGACCGAAGACTGAGTGACCAGGTGACCCCATGGTTCCAGGCATTCGTAAATGCCAGGAAATGGATTGAGATGAATTCGTAATTCTCAATCCATAATTCATAATTAAGACTATACATCAGCAATCACAAGGAAAGGCATTGGAAAGAAACAATTAAGAATTGTGAATTATGAATTATGAATTATTCAAGACATTCTTACAAATCGGTCTCTTTACCATTGGCGGCGGCTATGCCATGATACCGCTGATAGAGCAGAAGGTAGTGGATGAGAAGCACTGGCTTGGGCGCAAGGAGCTGATGGACCTGATGGCCGTAGCACAATCATGTCCCGGGGTGTTTGCCGTAAACATCAGCATCTTTATCGGGTACAAGCTACGCAAAACCCCAGGTGCATTGCTGTGCACCGTCGGCACAGCCCTCCCCTCCTTCGTCATAATCCTGGCCATTGCATTGTTCTTCCAGCAGTTCAGGAACTACAGTGCCGTAGAAAGCATCTTCCGTGGCATCCGTCCTGCGGTGGTAGCCCTGATTGCCGCACCGGTTTTCCGCATGGCCAAGACTGCCCGAATCTGTCGGTATAACGTATGGATTCCCATCGTATCCGCCCTTGCAATATGGCTGTTGGGCTTCTCCCCCGTATATGTCGTGATATTGGCAGCCCTGGGCGGATATACCTATGGACAATTGATGAAATAGACAGTAAAACGCAAGACAGTTCAAAATGATATTTCTGCAACTATTCATAACATTTTTCCAGATTGGCCTTTTCGGGTTTGGCGGCGGCTATGCCATGCTATCCATGATACAAAGTGATGTAGTCAGCAACCACCATTGGCTTACCTCCGGCCAGTTTACCGACATCGTAGCTATCAGCCAGATGACACCAGGTCCCATAGGCATCAACTCTGCCACCTATGTAGGATATACTGCAGTAGTGAATGCCGGATACCCTGTCTGGGCAGGCGTCCTGGGCTCCTTCGTGGCAACACTGTCCGTAATCCTGCCCAGCTTCGTATTGATGATTATCATAAGCCGGTTCCTGATGAAGTTCAAGAATCACCCTGTTGTCGAGGATGTGTTTACCGGTCTCCGTCCCGCTGTCGTCGGACTTCTGGCAGCTGCGGCACTGCTATTGTGCACAGCAGACAATTTCAGCAGCCCCGATACAGATGCATGGCAATTCTGGATAAGCATAGGATTATTCGCCTTTACCTTCGTCGGACAAAGAACGTACAAGATGAATCCAATTTTGCTAATCGTGTTGTGTGGAGTCGCCGGATTTTTGTTGCTTTAGGACATAAATCTTGTAATTTTTTGGCCTAATATTTGGACGTTTGCCCAAAATACCATATCTTTGCACCGCTTTTCCTGACAGAGGTTCAGCGAATCAAGCAATCGGGATGTAGTACAGTTGGTAGTATACTTGGTTTGGGACCAAGGGGTCGCACGTTCGAGTCGTGTCATCCCGACTGACAAAGACGGTTATTCGGAATCGAATGACCGTCATTTTTTTTGCAATATAGCTGCGCTTTTATACAAAAATCGTTTATTAATCAAAAGTTTTTACGTATTTTTGTCCTGCAATCGATTTAAACCAAAAACCTAAATACATTTATTATGAAAAAGTACAATTTCAATGCCGGTCCGTCCAAACTGCCAAAAGAAGTCATGAAGGCTGTTGCGGATGCTTGTATCGAGTTTGAGGGCTCCGGTCTCTCCCTGATGGAGATGAGTCATCGTGCCAAGAACTTCCAGCCCGTGGTAGATGAAGCCGTAGCTCTGTTCAAGGAGTTGCTGAACATTCCGGAAGGCTACAGCGTACTGTTCCTGGGTGGTGGCGCAAGCCTGGAATTCTGCATGGTTCCATACAACTTCCTGGAGAAGAAGGCCGCCTATCTGAATACCGGCGTATGGGCAAAGAAAGCCATGGCCGAGGCAAAGCTGTTTGGTGAAACAATCGAGGTGGCAAGCAGCGCAGACAAGACATACAACTACATTCCACGCGGTTGGGAGATTCCATCTGATGCCGACTATTTCCATATTACCACCAACAACACAATCTACGGCACCGAAATTCTGCAGGACTTTGACAGCCCCGTACCCCTGATTGCAGACATGAGTTCGGATATATTCTCGCGTCCAATCGACGTAAGCAAATACGGCATGATTTACGGCGGTGCACAAAAGAACCTGGCTATGGCAGGCGTTACATTCGTCATTGTCAAGGACGAGCTGCTGGGCAAGGTTAGCCGCACCATCCCCACGATGCTGGATTATCGCACTCACATCAAGGGCGGCAGCATGTTCAACACTCCTCCCACCGTACCCATCTACTGCGCATTGCAGACACTGAAGTGGATCAAGGCAAACGGCGGAGTTGCCGAGATGGAGCGCCGTGCTATCGAGAAGGCGGATGCCCTGTATGGCGAAATCGACCGCAACAAGCTGTTCCGTGCCACAGTTGCCAATCCCCAGGATCGCAGCCGCATGAACATCTGCTTCGTAATGAATGACGAGTACAAGGATCTGGAGGCCGAGTTCATGGCCTTTGCCACAGAGCGCGGCATGGTCGGTATCAAGGGCCACCGCAGCGTAGGCGGTTTCCGTGCCTCTACTTACAATGCGGTAACTATCGAGGATGTCAATGCCCTGATACAGTGTATGAAGGATTTTGAAGCACAGCACTAATAGATTTAAGAATTTAAAGATTTAAAGATTTAAGAATTTAAAGATGAAAGTTCTTATTGCTACAGAAAAGCCCTTCAGCAAAGTTGCTGTAGATGGCATTAAGGAAGTTACAGATGCAGCCGGTTACGAACTGGCTATGTTGGAAAAATACACCGAAAAATCCCAGTTGCTGGAGGCTGTTGCAGACGCAGACGCCCTGATTGTCCGCAGCGACAAAGTGGATGCCGACGTGATTGCTGCAGCCAAGCAGCTGAAGATTGTCGTACGTGCAGGTGCAGGTTTCGACAACCTGGATTTGGACGCATGTACAAAGGCCGGCGTCGTTGCAATGAACACCCCCGGACAGAATGCCAACAGCGTTGCCGAACTGGTATTCGGCATGCTTGTAATGGCTGTCCGCAACTTCTACAACGGCACCAGCGGCACCGAGCTGAAAGGCAAGAAACTGGGAATCCTGGCGTTCGGTAACGTAGGCCGCAACGTAGCACGCATTGCCAAGGGCTTCGGCATGGACATCATGGCATACGATGCATTCTGCCCCGCAGAAGCAATCGAGGCAGCCGGAGTGAAAGCCGCAAAGAGCCAAGACGAACTGTTCGAGCAGTGTGACGTTGTATCCCTGCACATTCCTGCAACTCCCGAAACGAAAAAGAGCATCAACGCTGCCCTGGTCGGCAAGATGAAGAAGGGCGGCATTCTGGTTAACACCGCACGCAAGGAGGTGATTGACGAGGAATCGCTGCTTGCCCTGATGCAGGAACGCACGGACATCAAGTATATTACCGACATCAAACCCGACATGGATGCAGACTTTGCCGCCCAATGCGAAGGCCGCTATTTTGCAACGCCCAAAAAGATGGGAGCACAGACAGCCGAGGCCAATGTCAATGCAGGCATCGCTGCCGCAAACCAGATTGTCGGCTTCATCCGTGACGGCATTACAAAGTTTAAAGTAAACTGAGGTACAATGAACGATGGACGATGGACGATGGACGATGGACGATGGACAACGGACGATGGACAATGAACGATGGACGATGGACAATGGACAATGAACGATGGACAATGAACGATGGACGATGGACGATGGACAATGGACGATGGACAATGAACGATGGACGATGGACAATGGACGATGTTTAGGCCATGAATAAGGAGGAACATTATCTTAGATTTAAGGCTTTTGCTATTAGAATAATAAAAATGGTAGATAGTATGCCAAATACTATTTCAGCGAAAGCTTTAGCTCGTCAGGTTGTTCGTTCTGGGACCTCTCCCTCTGCCAATTACAGAGCAGCATGCAAAGCGAAATCGGATAATGATTTCATAAATAAACTGAAGATGGTTGAGGAGGAATTGGATGAGACACTTCATTGGTTAGACATTATTATTGAGACAGAAATCTTGCCAGAAAAAAGATTGACTGACTTACGTAACGAATGTGAAGAACTGCTGAAGATAACAGTCAAGTCCATAGTCACAATGCGTTCTAAAATCAATCGTACATCGTAAATCGTACATCACATATCGTACATCGTAAATCGTACATCGTACATCACACATCGTACATCACACATCGTACATCACACATCGTACATCACACATCGTACATCACACATCGTACATCACACATCGTACATCGTAAATCGTACATCGTAAATCGTACATCACACATCGTACATCACACATCGTACATCACACATCGTACATCGTAAATCGTACATCGTAAATCGTACATCGTACATCGTAAATCCTTAAACCCTAAAATCAATAAGATGGCCAGAATAAAACCATTCCGGGGCATACGCCCCCCAAAGAACCTTGTAGAGCAGGTCGAGAGCCGTCCGTACGATGTCCTGGACAGCGAGGAGGCCCGTGCCGAGGCTGGTGACAATCCTATGAGTCTGTACCATATCATCAAGCCAGAGATAAATTTCGAGCCAGGCACAAGCGAGTATGACCCCAAGGTCTATCAAGAGGCAGCAAGGCAGTTCCAACTGTTCCAGGAAAATGGATGGCTGGTACAGGACCAGAAGGAGCAGTACTACATCTACGCCCAGACATCCTGCCTGCCAGCAAACGGCAACCGCCAGAAAACCCAGTACGGCCTGGTTATCTGTGCACATCAGGACGACTACAAGAATGGCGTTATCAAGAAGCACGAGCTGACCCGCCGCGACAAGGAAGAAGACCGTATGAAGCACGTACGCGTAAACAGTGCAAATATCGAACCGGTCTTCTTTGCCTATCCCGACAACGCAGTCCTTGACTCACTTATCATGCGCTATGCCAAGACCGAGCCTGAGTATGATTTCGTCGCCCCGATTGACGGCTTCCGCCATCAGTTGTGGGTAGTCTCCAATGACCAAGACATCCAGACAATTACCGATGAATTTGCCCAGATGCCTGCCCTGTACATTGCCGACGGCCATCACCGTAGCGCTGCAGCCGCCCTGGTTGGAGCAGAACGCGCCGCACAGAATCCCAACCATACGGGTAACGAGGAATACAACTACTTCATGGCAGTCGCATTCCAGGCAAGCCAGCTCACAGTCCTTGACTACAACCGCGTGTTCAAGGACCTGAACGGCAACACATCCCAACAGTTCCTGGACAAGATCGCAGTCAACTTTACCGTCGAGAAGAAAGGCGCTGATGAGTATCGCCCTGCCCAACCACATGAGTTCAGCCTGTATCTGGACGGCGAATGGTATTCCCTGAAAGCAAAGCCAGGTACCTACGACCCCAATGACCCAATCGGCGTTCTGGACGTAGATATCAGCAGCCGCCTTATTCTCCAGGACATCCTGCAACTGGGCGACCTGCGCAGCAGTCAGCGCATTGACTTCGTCGGAGGCCTGCGCGGTCTTGGCGAACTCAAGCGCCGCGTGGACAGCGGCGAGATGCGTGCAGCACTGGCACTCTACCCCGTCAGCATGAAACAAATCATGGACATCGCCGATGCCGGCAAGATAATGCCCCCAAAGGCCACCTGGTTCGAACCCAAACTGCGCTCAGGACTCGTAATCCACAAGTTCTGAACAAAAAACTGGGTTCGTAAACCCTATTTTTTTAAAATAGTAAGTAAGTTAGTAAGTAAGATGAGTAAGTCGGGGCTGCCCCCGACTTACTCTTTTATGAATTATGAATTATGAAGGCTGCGATTAAGCGAGAGCAATGATAAGCTCGCTTAATTATTGCCGAGCATGAGCAGGCTCGAAGCGCAGCTTCAATTATGAATTAAGAATTATGAATTATGAATTATACCTCCCCTAAATACTCATAAAACACCGCCCTTATCCTCGGCGTCACGTCCCTGCCGTTCCATCCGGCATTACGCAACGCACCTGCAAGCCCAGGCGTTCCCCTGATAAACCCGTGCATCATCTTACGCGCAGCAGACCTTCCTATGTCCGGCCTGTACTCCTGCCCCAGCTCTGCAAGCGAAACTATCTTCTTCATACTTCGTCCTCCTCGTCTTTTTCTTCAGACTCGGTTTCATCTGCCTGCACCTTGCAGTAGTAGCCACGCGGCCCCGAATCCCTCACAAGCCCCTGACGCTTCCAGTTGTTTATCATGTTCCACGCACTCTGCCTGTTTATCGTCCTGTGCTTTTGCTCCACATATTTCTGCAGGATGTCGTCGGCATTGAACTCACGCCCCAGCAAATCGTAGATGGAAACCTTCTTGTTACGCTGAACGCTCAGGCACACGCTACCCTGTCGGTTGTACTTCCTGTCGTTATACGCCTCCTCCAGTTCCTCGCCAAAGTAGTACAGAAAATTGTCCACCATGTAATCCGTCAGCGTCAGATAGAACTGTCGCGTGTCGTCATTTATACAATTCGTTGCAAACGGAATCCAACACTCGCCGTTTTCATCCAACGCCTCCAGCACAGCCTCGCGCGTCTTGTAGAAATTCAGCATCTTCTCCACCACGCATAGCAGGACATAGCTCGCCATCGTCTGCCGCGCACTCGTTATGCCAGTTCGCATACGCATACGCGCCAAGACCTTGTCAGCACCTTGCTTCAACGCCTCTATACGTATTGTCTCCATCCACTCCAAAATCCACTGCTCAAACTCCTCGCTGTAGAATTTGCCGCGCATCTTTTTCAGACAATCCGTAATGAAAACAATCAGCTCCTTCTCATGTTCGTTGAAACCGACCTCGCTACCAACCACATACGGTGCAAACGTATTGTCAGGCGTCCGTGCAATGCACATACGGTTCATAAAACCGTCCGTCACGTTCGTAATCAGTCGGTACAGAGCATCCGGCGTACCGCACATCAGCGTATTCCACAGCAGCTTTGGTATATGGCAACGCGCCGCCTCAGCACTCTTCGCCTCACGGTCGTAGCGGTCCTCGTCCCACGCCGTGCGCAACATGCTCGACAATGTTTCCATGTCATTCTTCCACTTGGCGAAAACAACGTCAGCTTCACTTACATAAGATATGCTATGAACGCCCTTTACAGACTCAAGACGCTCCGCCACGTTTGCACTCGTATTGTTCAACGGAATTATACGCACCTCTGCTTCCGGAGCCTTCTCGCGGGTACCCGACATCTTTGCCGTAGCCCTCTTTGCCCACGCCAGTTCCCTCTGATAGAACTCGTCAATCCCAAGCTGCATCTTGGCCGTCCACGCTTTGAATATACGCGTGCAGGTACTCTTGCCGCTACCGCTGTCACCAACTACGAAGCTCTGCAGGCTCAGCCCTCTGTAAACACCATGCACAGCCAGCTGTACATGCGTAGCAAAGAAACCAACAATAGTACCCACGGCAAAAATCGCAGGAAACACCAACCCAGGGCCCGACTGCGCAACACTTTCGCGCAATCCCATAGGCAGCGCAGGCAGCTGATTCTCATATATACGGTCGCTCGCGCACGGTTTTTCCAGCTCCGCGATCAGGTCCGTATCAGCCACATTCTCCTGTTTCAGGTAATTCAGCAACTGCGTCATACGATACGGCATCATCGTCTTGCGCGACGAAACCGCACTCGCAATACACTGGTTGCGCTCCTCCTCGCTGAACCCGTCATAACAGGGGATTATATGCCGCAACTGCGCCTCGCTGTAGCCGCATATATGGCGTAGGTTCACAGCCAGTTCGAACGTCAGCGTATTACGGTTGTTCTCGGTCGGCGTCTCGCCGTTGTAGAACAGCTTCCACCACGTATCAACAATCTTGCTGTACGGTATTCCCTTGTAATCGTCCGACACCTTGCCGCTTACCGGTGTTGTGCTGTTCACCGTCACCCCTGCGCTCACATCCCTGCTGTTATCAGCAAACAACTCATCACGCAGCAGATACAGCTCACGCTCATGCGCAGTCGTCGAGAACATCACACGCGTTATATCCTTCGCCTGCAGGTCGGCCTCTACGCCCAATTCATTCGCCATACGCCGGATGTTCTCCTCGTTCGTCAGGCTCGGAACACGACGGAAAACAACATGCAAGCCCTTGCCGCCTGCAGTCCTCTCCACCATATAGATTTCCAACTCCTCGGCACGCTCCACAATACGCTTCGCCATTTCCGCAGCATCCTCGATATGGTCGATATCCATTGCCACCGTAGCACTAGGCTTCGTTGCACCCTTCAGCGTGCCGTCCGTGTTCGGATAACAGCTGTAGCAGAACTGAGCCAACGCACGCTTTGCCGGCTGGCTACCCTTACGAGCCATGTTCAGGTTCGCAATATTACGGCTGCTGTTACGGATTTGGATATACTCTTCGCGAGTCACAGGAACAGCCACCTTGTGGCCGTTCCTATACGTTATACTGTAGCAGCTCATTTCTCACCCTCCATGATTTCAGCCATCATCATAGCCTCGTCCCTGATTATGTTGCTCACGTTCTGCAACGAGTCAGCAGGTATGCGTATTGTAATCAGATAATAGTTGTCCAACGTCAGCGACATCCTGCCGTTATCCGTCTTTACCAACTCACGCGCCTGGCTACGTTTGCGCGTACTGCGCACAAACTCGACCGTACCGTCAGCAAAACTCTGCAACCTGCCGCTGCACCTGTAGCGCAGCTCCGGACGCTCCGCAGGATTGTCCGGTACGAACAACACATGCTGCTTCATCTGCATAGGGCTGTTGACTATCGTACCCTCCTGCACTATCCCACGCTCCAGTTCCACCGTCCGCGTATCAGTTTCAACAACAACCTTCCTGGACTTACTGTTTACAACCCTCACTTTATTTTCTTTCTTTGTAGCCATAACAATTATGAATTATGAATTGAGAATTATGCATTATGAAGGCTGCGATTAAGCGAGCGCAATGATAAGCTCGCTTAATTATTGCCGAGCGATAGCAGGCTCGAAGCGCAGCTTCAATTATGCATTATGAAGGCTGCGATTAAGCGAGCGCAATACTAAGCTCGTTTGAGTATTGCTGAGCGATAGCAGGCTCGAAGCGCAGCTTCAATTGAGAATTATGCATTATGCATTATGAATTACTCTCTCTATCAAGTGCCCCCTATGATACCCGCTCATGAAATGGACCTCCCGTCCGTCCTTCATCATCGTGCGCTCCGTTACACCCGATGTCCACACAACATGCACCACATCACCCTCGTGGATATCCCTCAGCTGGTCAATCTTGTCACCACGGAAATCAATCCTCACGCGGTCAGGATAAGGAACAGGCAGCTCCTCGCACACCACGATACTCTGCGACTTCCAGTCACCACGCTCACTCGTCCCACACTCAACTGGCAGGATTTTCTCAACTTTTGCTCTCTTAAATTCCATAACATTTATAAATTTGATTATTAATTTAATTGTGAATTGAGAATTATGCATTATGCATTATCCCATAACCGGTTATTTTTGAATTCGAGAGCAAAGGTCGAGCAAAAAAAATGGGCGGACAAGAAATGTCCTCCCACTACGTAATTTTCGGAAAGTTTTTCGGAACTTTCGGAACTTTTCAACACAAAAACAACCCTCAAAAGTTCCGAAACGCCGTAACTTTCGGAAGTTTTGAAAGCCAACTACTTGTTATTCAACAAGTTCAAGAGCCGATATGCCAGTATTACACATCTTTTCATCACACCCTCGCGCTCCCATTTCTCTATTGGCATAATCAGTTTGCCGTCTCGCAGAGGCTTGCCTACCGAGTCATCCGAGCACAGATAATCCACATTCCTGCGCCACGTCCATTCCCTTACATCCCTTACAAATTCGCTTACCGAGCCATTGTATCCCAATGTCTGATAAACCCTGAAAACAACAGCCCATGTGGCATGGCCCCACCACAGCCCATCTTCCATAGACTGTTCGCACGCCCTTGCCATCTGCTTGCCTGTCGGCAGATCACTCCTGTCATATTTCCTCACATACTGTGCCAGCTTCCTGTACGATGCACGCGGCATTTGCCTTACCACCTCAATTACAACGCCATATATCCTGACGTTGATTTTGTCGTCAAGCAGTATAGGCTTGTAGATATGCATCTTCTCATCATTCTGAGCCACAAGCCAATGCCTGCCGTCCTCGCCTTCGAAGTAGCATTTGACCGTATATTCGTCATCTATACTCGCCACCACGATATCACCGCACCCAGGCCTCTTCTCCAACCTCACCTTCAACAAATCGCCATCGTTGATACCAGCATCCACCATACTGTCACCCTGCACAGGAATCATATAGTCAATGCCAGCCCTTATCATTCCCCTTGGGAACAACACATCGTCTGACGATATATAACCCACATCCGCAGGCAAACCAGCCCTAACAGGATTCTCGTACACAGGCACCGGCGTATCGCACAGCTCTACATCCAGGCCCTTAGCCCGCATATCAGCAATCAGTTCCCTTATCTCTTCCTCGTTCATACTAATTCCAAGTCATTATTTTTCTTGAAGCTCCACCTCCGGCTACAGCGGTTGCAGGAAAATGTGGTGACAAGTGACCTCATCAGATAATGCAGATTTTACATTCCACCGAAATCACCATTTGAGATACTGGCAAAACGCCTGAAGAACTCCTTCAGCCGCTCTACCACCTTCTGTATCTTTCCCTGTCTGTCGGCAGTCGGGTCAAAAGGATTGATTGGCGGCATGATGCCATCCAGCTCCATTCCTCCCTCTGGCACATAACCTCGTTCATAAGCATTTTCGATAAATTCAACAGCCTTGTCACGCCTTAGGTTCTCCTCCTGGACAATCGCATCAAACTGGCGTCGCTTTTCGTTGTTTACAAACACTCGCCATGCAGCATCTACCTCACTATCAGGTGTCAGCTGTTCTATGAATTTATCTATCAGTTCTTTCTTGTCACGAAGGTCAGGGCTACTGTCTATTGCCTTACTGATACGAACCCTTATTTCACCATCCTGATTATGACTGTTGCGATACTGTTCTACAAGGAACAGGATAAAGTCGATATTAACTTCTACCTGCTTCACCAATTCCATTTCAAAGACTATATCATCACAGATATCTTCTTTATCTTTCTGTACTTTGATATACTTCTCTCTCAGATCAAGATAGATACTTGTATAATCCTGCACATCTCTCTCGCTGAGCATATCCACACCTTGGAACTTATCAAAGACACTGAGCAGATTTCGCATCTTCAGAATATTACCAAACAATTTGATAAATTTCTTCTCTGCTTCTTCTCCAACAGGGATTTCGCCTGGTTCTACCATCTTCTGCAAATCCCCTACCAGCTCCTTGTAACCTTCCTGATGCTTGCCCTTATTATCATCATATCCATTGAAATAATCCTCAAAAGGACGGAGTATTGAAACACCTCGTGCCTCTGGGTCACCAAAAAGTGAAAGAGCCTTGTTTGTTGAGTCTTCCAGATTGCGAAAACAAACAATATTACCGAATTGCTTTATGCTATTCAGGATTCTGTTTGTACGGCTATATGACTGCAACAAACCATGATACCTGAGGTTCTTATCTACCCACAGTGTATTCAGTGTTGTTGCATCAAAACCTGTAAGGAACATATTTACTACCAGAAGGATATCTATTTCCCTGTTCTTCATTCTCAGAGAAACATCCTTATAGTAGTTCGGGAATTTGTCAGCACTTGTGTCATAGCTTGTGCCGAACATCTTATTATAGTCCTTTATAGCCCTCTCCAAGAATTCACGACTGCTTGCATCCAGTCCTTCTGTATTATCGCTATTCTCATCCCCTTCATCATCGGGGTCTGTTTCATTGGCTCCATAACTGAAAATAGTAGCAAGACGCAGTCGCTTATTTTCAGGCAGCTCTTCCATCTGTTTCAGGAACTCCAGATAGTATTGTTTTGCCATTGGGATATTCTGTACAGCAAAGATACTATTGAAGCCACTCAGCGATGTCTTATCACGTTCCTCTTCTACTTTTTTCTTCTTATCCTTTGCCAATTTCTCCACATTGGTAACAACACTCATCTTGTATTTCTTCCCCTGTAGAGTTTGCTGAGAATAATGTTCCAAAATGTATTTTGACACATTGGCTATGCGTCGCGGGTCACTTAATGCCTTTTCTCTTTCTATATCCCATACCTTACTGGTTTCCACATCTTCCTTCTCCTTCATTGTGCTGACATAATCCACACGGAAAGGCAACACATTATGGTCACTTATGGCATTGACTATTGTGTAAGTATGCAGTCTTTCACCAAAGGCATCTTCTGTTGTCTTGATGAGTCCTGCACCTGTTGGCATATTCTCTATGAAGATAGGAGTACCTGTAAAACCGAAGATGTAGTATTTCTTGAATTTCTTGGTGATTTTCTGGTGCATCTCTCCGAACTGGCTTCTGTGGCACTCATCGAAAATCAATACTACTTCTTTCCTGTATATTTCGCTGTCTGGGTTCTTCTTGATAAAACTCGACAACTTCTGTATGGTAGTGATGATGATTTTACTCTTGCTGTCGGCTATCTGTTTCTCCAAGACGCCAGTCGAAGTATTTCCGTTGGCAGCACCTTTCTGGAATCGGTCATACTCTCTCATGGTCTGATAGTCCAAATCTTTTCTATCCACCACAAACATAACCTTATCGATATATGGTAACTTCGTGGCAAGTTGTGCAGCCTTGAATGAGGTCAGCGTCTTACCTGAGCCTGTAGTGTGCCATATATAACCACCTGCCTTTACCGTACCATATAGCCTTGCATTGTGAGCCACTTCTATGCGGTTCAAAAGTCTTTCAGTAGCAGCTATCTGATAGGGGCGCATTGCCATCAATATGTTCTGTTCTGTCAGCACACAGAATCGGGTCAGAATGTTTAGCAG
Source organism: Prevotellaceae bacterium UBA6974 (assembly GCA_002450165.1). GTDB lineage: Bacteria > Bacteroidota > Bacteroidia > Bacteroidales > Bacteroidaceae > Physcousia. Next base: position 31,365 of record DJYQ01000031.1, read on the forward strand.
AGAATGACGGCTGAGGAATGTAGCAGTAAAGTCTTCCAAGTCATTCAGCAGTTTATTCTTGGCATCACTCCAATACGAAGTAAATTCATAGCTATTGCAGGTTCTTTGTCTTCCTGCCTTAGCCTTGCTGTTTTGTTCCTTTATATGGTTGTCGCGAGTAGTGTTGCTGTAATACTTTGTTGTGGTTCCATTACTGATAATGAATATCTGCACAAACTCAAACAAAGCATTATCAGCCCAGAATGATTCTCTTCCATATCGGTTTATCTGATTGAAAGCTTCCTTTAGCAATACACCTCTTCGCTTCAGTTCTATATGTACCAATGGCAGACCATTAACCAAAATGGTTACGTCATAGCGGTTTTTCTGCGTCCCACTATCTACAGCATACTGGTTTATTACCTGAGTGATATTGTGGTGAACATCCTTCTTGTCAATCAGGGCAATATTCAGCTGTGTTCCGTCCTCGCGTACAAAGCTCTTCTTGTAGTCGCGCTGGATGGTGAAAGCCTTCTCCTTGATGCCATTCGACTCCTTTGCTATTTCGCTCTTAAAGAACCGCAGCCACTCGCTATCGGTAAATGTGATATCATTCAACGCCTCCAACTGCTTGCGCAGGTTTGCTATCAGTTCCGTCTCATTGTGGATGGGAAGGTACTCATATCCCTGTCGCTGCAGCTGGGCAATCAGTTCGTTTTCCAGGTCACTCTCACTTTGGTAACCAGTTTCCCTCTCGCGTTCCTCACGCACATACTCAGCCACAACTGTACTCTGAGTATTCTGTGAAATGATATCCAATATTTCTGCCATTCTCTCTAATAATGAAATTTATCTTTTCTCAAATGTCATTACCTCATCAATGGTGACAATAGAGTCTTCCCTGAAATTACGACAATTATATTTGGCTGTTGCAGTAAAATCCACTTCCAGCACATTATTCCATAACTGACACTCTTCAATAGGATAGCCAGGGTCAAGGCAATAGAAACTTGTTTTATCTTTTTCCTCCTTATAACCTATTATCACAACCGCATGTCCAAATTGTCTCTTGCGAGAGAAACCAATTTCTACAGGCTGGTTGCTGTTAATAGCTTCTTTTATTACAGCCTGCAAGTCATATTCATCAGCGGAATAATAGCAGGGGGCCACCTTCTTTCTAAATGTCGATTGTAATTCGTCTTTCAGAATCTTCAATTCATACCCATCTACAACCATTCCTTGTTTCTCAAGAAAATGGTTTATGAGTCTTCCGTCAGAAGTGTTTCTCCTTAGTGATTCAGGAACATTTGTTATTATGTTACGTTTAATGATTTTTTCTATCACCAAGCACATCATCATACTATAAACAGCGCAAGCCCCATCAAGTTCTCCTTGACGAAGATGCGCCATCTGCTTCGTTCCTTTAACCATTAAGCCCTCTTTGGTTAAGGTTACTTTGTCAATGATTTTTATTTCTGCCATTATGCTGTTTTACGTTTGAATGTTAGTAATTGTTCTCTATAATATTCGTATTGTTTCTTACGAGCCTCTATCTCTGCTGGCAAACCACACTGCAGGTCGGTTGTCAAAGCCTCGAAGCGGTCGAGGATTGAGACGATTCTCTGCTGCTCGGAGAGAGGGGGAATGGGGACTGGAAATTTAATAAGCATAGGCCTTCTTACTGAGGTTACAGAAGAGGAATATGCATTCTTCATTATATAATTATAAAAATTTGTTCTCATGTAATAGAAGAAGAATTTTGGATATACATCTTTATTGTTAATCCTTATTCTATATGCTCTTTGATGGAGCGCATATTTACCTTCTACAAAATGAAATACTTTTCCTACTCCGACACCATCACCAGAGGTGATTATTGCAGTCTCGTCAAATTCGTAATCATTTTTATATCTAACAATTTGAGATCTGACAAAGAACGGATATTTACCTTCTTCTAGTTCCTCGTTTGTATTACTACTTCCTGTTCCTATTTCTCCTATTTCTCCCAACTTCATCCACTTTACATCAAATCCTGCCCCCCCCAGTTTGTCAAATGTCAGGAGTTGATTCCTGTAATATTCGTATTGCTTTCGCCTTGCTTCTAGCTCCGCTTCTAGCTCCGCTTCTAGCTCCGTAAAATTGTCGAGTATCTCGACAATTTTACTCTGTACCTCAATGGGAGGTACAGGGATTTCGAGGTTTAATACATCTTTATTACTTAGATTCTTTACGGAACCTCCACTTATAGTTTCACTTAATTTACTAATAGATTGACACAATAAGTAAAATAGAAATTTATTGTGAATTGCATCTTGGGGAAAGAATTTTCCCACACGTTGATTAAGATAACATTGTCGATCAGTTGTATTTATTCCGACTTTTATGCTACCACTCATTCCAATTACAATATCATTTTTCTTTATAATGTACTTGTCAAGACTACATGGATAATCATCCAAATCAAAACAATCCATATCATCATAGTCAATGGCATTATTTTGTATATTTGTAGTTTTACAAATAGGCAACCCCGTTTTCTTAAAGGTCGTTGCTTTAAATGCAAAGCCTGTTAGGAAATCACAAACTTCCCCCAACTTCTTATACTCCACCCCATCAGGGCAAAGTCTTTCGATAAGCTTCTTTATCTCACTCATGCTGCATCCTCCTCTAATTCCTTGATGATAGCATCCAGCTGAGTGCGTAGCGTGCTTTGACGCGCTACTATCTGCGCAATCTCGGCATTCAGTTCTTCGATATTGACTGCCTCACGAGTATCTTCCTGCTCTACATAAGTGGAAACTGAGAGATTGTAATCCTCTGCCTCAATGTCCTGGGTAGTGACTATGTGGCAGAAGTGCTTTTCTTCTTCCTTCGCCATACAAGCCTTATAGATTCGCTCCTGATTGGCTGGAGAAAGTTTGTTCTTATTGCCTTCGTGGACAAACTCCTGACTGGCATCAATAAAGCAAACTCGGTTGTCACTCTTGTTCTTTTTCAGCACAATGATACAAGTAGCAATCGTTGCGCCAAAGAACAGATTGCTGGGCAACTGAATGACTGTATCTACATAGTTGTTCTGCACCAGATACTTTCTTATCTTCTGCTCGGCACCTCCACGATACAGAATGCCGGGGAACTCTACAATGGCTGCTGTTCCCTCGGTGCTGAGCCATGAAAGCATGTGCATGGTGAAGGCAAAGTCTGCCTTAGACTTGGGTGCAAGCACACCGGCTGGAGAGAAGCGTGGGTCGTTGATTAGCGTTACATCACTGTCTCCAGCCCAGGGCACGCTGTATGGCGGATTTGAGACGATGGCATCAAAGGGCTCGTCCATCTCGTGCTTGGGGTCAAGCAGGGTATCACCCAACTGAATGTCGAAATGGTCATAGTTCACATTATGCAGGAACATATTCATTCGGCACAGGTTGTAGGTCTTCAGGTTTATCTCCTGACCGAAGAAACCTTCACGAACATTCTTTGCGCCTAAAACAAGGTTGAAGTTCAGCAACAATGAACCAGAACCACAAGCAGGGTCATAAACCTTGTTGACTGTCTTTCGGCCTGCCGCTGCTATCTGTGCCAACAGGTAACTGACTTCGGCAGGAGTATAGAACTCACCTCCCTTTGTTCCACTATTCAAGGCGTACATCTTGATAAGGTGTTCGTAGCAGATGCCAAACACATCAAGGCCGCTATCCATGTATTTGGTAAATGGCAGGTCGCGAACACTTTCCAGCAGTGTGGTAAGCAGTGTGTTGCGTTCCTCTACGGTAGAACCCAGACCTGCATCGTTGGTATTGAAGTTGCTGAACAGCCCCCGGACATCATCCTCGCTGGCTGTACCGATGGCACTTTCCTCGATAGCCTTGAAGTTATTGGCAAGGGTGGTGTTCAGCTCGTCATTGTTCTTTGCTCCGTCGGCAACATTCCTGAACAGCTGCGAGGGCTTGATGAAGAACCCCTTTGCCTGCACAATCTGGTTTCGGGCATTCTCGGCCATCGCGTCGCTCATGTGCAGGTAGTCAGCATCTGGGACTCCTGCCTCGGTCATCAGATGGTTGCAATATTCGGTAATATTCTCGGATATGAAACGATAAAACAGCGCACCCAATGTATAATCCATAAACTGCACGCTGGACACCTTGCCACCATGCACAAGGTTGGTAGCCATCTTCCATATCAAATCACCTATTTCTCGTTTTAGGTCTTCCTTGTTGATTGTTGCCATATATTCTTGTTTCTCTTTTTTCCTGAAAAAATAAAAGCCCACTTGCGACCCGTCACGGGCGGCAAGGGGCATGTTTCACCTAAATTGATATTTGGTTGACAAATATCCGATGTTGGATTGTGGGCACAAAATAGCCCTGCCGACACGGACAAACCGGGTGCAGCAGGGCTGTAGTTGGGCCTTGTTGATAAGTTTAGCTGATATGCTAAGTTGCGAAATGGGGGGGGGTATTTCCTTGTCCCTTCATCTGTATGTTATGGAAACTATACATTTTGCCGTTTTACATTTGTCAATCCCGCCCACAAAGATACGATTAAGCGAGCACAATACAAAATAACGATTTATTTTTATTGTCGAGCGAAAGTATATTAGACCTTTAGGTCAAAGATTTACTTACTTTCTTACTCATCTTACTTACTTACTCATCTTACTCTATAGGGTATTTTTCTGTGTTGAGAGCGTATATTATATATAAATAAAGTTTTTTCATATTTTATATAAGGTACGCGAGACTGTACACTCAACTTACTGGCTTACTAACCCCTTTTTTCAAAAATAGTAAGTAAGTTAGTAAGTAAGTTGAGTAAGTCGGGTGTATAGCATAGCAAAAATATCGGTATTTGTTAACGTGTGTTAATGTTGGATTGTTTCGGAGAAAAATGGGGAAAATCGGGGAAAATCGGGGAATGGCCCTTTTCGGCTGCCGTACCTTTGCATCGTTCCCAGGAAAAACCGGGCCGTAGAGCCTGGATTTGCAGACTCCAGGAGGGTACACGTGCAGAATCCCGGGACCGACACGTGCAGACTCGGGAGTGTAGTAAACGGGGGACAAAAAATTAACTGATTTATTAACCCATTAAAACCAAAAAAAACTATGATTCTGATTAAAGCAAAACAACAGAACGTTTCGTTCGAGAAGGACGTTGAGAAACTGGCATTCGTGCTTTCGGCACGCTTGTACAACACCTTGGAGGCAGACAAGGTAATCGACGAGGCTGCAAAGCGCTCGGGAATAAGTGCCGGTGTGATAAAGGCGGCATGGGACGCAGCAGGCGAGGTTATCCGTACCTGGGCAACCGAGGGCCACAATGTACCGCTGCCGGGGCTGGGCAGTATGCGATTCAGCGTTCGTTCCAAGAGTGTGCAGAACGTCGAGGATGTAAAGACCTCGCTGATTACCAGCCGTCGTGTGATTTTCACTCCGTCCAAGGAGGTGAAGGACGAGCTGCTTGCGACCAAGATTTCCATCACTTGCTATGACAAGGATGGCAACATCGTGAAGCGTGTGACTTCGACTTCGGGCGAGGTGGAAGATCCCGAGGGTGATTCTACTGAGAACGGTGGTGGCGAGAACCAGAATGGTGGCAGCACCAATACCGGTGGTACCGGTGGCGGTGGTACCGGTGGCGGCGACAACGGTGGCGGAACCAGTGGTGGCGGTGACTTTGGAAGCTAAATTTGTGAGCCATGAAAAGCAAATTAGCCTTAGTAGCATTTATGGTGGCGACATTGTTCGCCACCATTTCGCTCTTCCTGCCTCCTCAAGGTAAGATTGATGCGTCGGTACTGATGTGGTGCGCCCAGTTGCTGATACTGTGTGCTACGTTCTTGGGAGTTGAATCATACGTAAATGTTATCAAGAATATGAGGGGTTAGCGGTTAGTGGTTAGCGGTTAGCGTTTGAAAGGGTTAAAGACCGCGATAGCGGGATTAATAACTACGAAAACCAATAAAACCATCCTCTTCTGATGTCTCGGTTCTACGAACCGCTGTTCTGCTGTCATTGCTTTGTACCTAAGAACAAGTTCTTTCACAAACCCCTGACGCCATAACCCGTTGCTATAGCAACTACAGACATCATCCGAGGCAAAACCGAAAAAAAACGCTAACCCCTTAAACCGTAAACAGTAAACCGTAAACTTTTTCCTGTTTTCCCGAACTGTGCTGCTAAGCCGTGAGGCTGTTATAAGATGTTGGATAAGGGCTTAGAAGCTCGCTTATAAAGAACTTGTACGACATATTAGAACAAATACTCGTAGAGTATGCAGCACAGAGAGGATGGTTTTGACGGTTTTAGTCAATAAAAGATTTATTATGAGAACAATAAAGGAAATCATCGTACACTGCACAGCGACGGAGGAGGGTAAGCCTTTTTCCGTTGCTGATATTGATGCGTGGCACCGGAGGCAGGGATGGCGTTGTATAGGCTATCATTATGTGGTGTATCTGGACGGAACCATTGCCTACGGACGTAAGCCGACCGAAGTGGGTGCGCATTGTGTGGGGCATAATGCCTGCAGCATAGGTGTATGCTATGTGGGGGGATTGCGAAACGGCAAGCCGGCTGATACTCGCACACCGGAGCAGAAAGCGGCTCTCCTTCAACTATTGTCTAACCTGAAAAAACTTTATCCAAATGCTAAGATTTACGGTCACAGGGACTTTGCTGCCAAGGCTTGTCCTTGTTTTGATGCTCGCGGTGAGTATGGCGAGCTGTAGGACAACCCGTATAGAGTCGGCAGACCTGCGCGACAGCGTGGTTGTCAAGTACGATACGGTATATTCCGCACGTCTGCAGTATGATTCGACCTACATCGACCGCTATCACACGATGATTGCTGTTGATTCCGTAGTGTATATCCACGACAGCGTGACACAGATTCGCTACCGCAAGATTCATGACTCAATCTACATCCACAAGACCGACACCCTGTGGATGCAACGCACAACCACCAAGACTAAGCAAATCCCCCGCTCCCGCACCTGGTTCGACTATACCGCATACGCTGCGCTGGCAATATTGGCGTTGATGCTATTGCGGAAAGTTCTTACTCAACTTACTTACTAACTTACTTACTATTTTCAAAAAAAAGGGTAAGAAAAAAGTGGGAAGAATTGCTTTAAAAAGCGAGAGGCCGTAACTCTGATGGCCTCACTACGAGTTAGAAAATCGCAATGCAATGGCAGAACGCATCAACTCTACCATCAAGAATGAATTGCTGCACGGACGGACATTTACCGGTCAGCGAGAGTTAACGGAAGCCGTGGATGCTGCAATCAGCTTCTATAACTGTGAA
>DJYQ01000020.1:0-1832 GCA_002450165.1 Prevotellaceae bacterium UBA6974
AGACAGGTGATTTGGGACACATCTACGGATACCAGTGGCGCTCATGGCCAGGTTATGACGGACATTTTATCGACCAGATACAGCAGGCAGTGGACACTATCAAGAACGACCCCGACTGCCGCCGCATCATAGTATCAGCATGGAACGTTGCAGACCTGGGTAATATGAACCTTCCGCCCTGCCATGCCTTCTTCCAATTCTACGTTGCCAATGGCAGGCTTTCCCTGCAACTGTACCAACGCAGCGCCGACTGCTTCCTGGGTGTTCCTTTCAACATTGCAAGCTACGCCCTGCTGCTGATGATGATGGCACAGGTCACGGGACTCAAGGCAGGAGACTTTATCCACACTATGGGTGATACGCATATCTATCAGAATCACATGCAACAAGTGCACGAACAACTGAGCCGCACACCGCGGCAGTTGCCCACGATGCACCTCAATCCAGATGTGAAAAATATTTTCGATTTCAAATACGAGGATTTCCAACTTACTGACTACGATCCATGGCCGGCTATCAAGGGCGAGGTCAGCGTTTAGTAACAGAAACCCTCTTTATCGCTATACGGTGGACAGGCTTCTCGTCCACCGTTTTTTCGTGACCTATGCTTTGTGCCACACCAAGCCCCTCCACAACTTCGCCGAATACAGTATATGCGCCGTCCAGATGCGGAGCGCCGCCACGTTTGGTATAAACCCTCTTCTGCAGTTCGGTGAACGGAGCAAAACCATGCAACGTATCTGCATCTGCCATCGTCTGACGCAACTCAGCCAATGAACCCGGTGTAAAAACCTTGCCCGTAACGATATAGAACTGTGTGTTGCTGCCGCGCCTGTCGGGATTGACATCATCATCCTCCTTGGCAGCAGCCACTGCTCCGGCCTTGTGGAAATGTGTTGGATAGACTATCTCAGCAGGCAGGGTATTACCAACATATTTTCCTTCGTTGTTAGTTCCCGCCTGGATAAATCCGTCACGCACAATCCTGTGCCATACAGCACCGTCGTAAGCTCCCTGCTCAACCAACTTGACAAAATTATCCCTGTACGTAGGCGTATCGTCATACAGACGTATTACAATCCTGCCCCTGTCAGTCTCGATGGTAACCTCCGTCTTGCCAATCTTGTCGTAATCCCTGTTCCCACATCCGTACATCAGTAGCAGAAATGCTAACAGGTACAAGGTACGATGTATAATGTACGATGTTTTCATAAGGCTGCGACTTTGCTATACTCTACGCTACCGCGATAGCCTTTATATTCCAGATAATCCATGACGCAAAAATACGACTTTTGGTACTAACTTCCAAGTAATTTGAGCTATTTTACCATATTCTATAATCAATTTTTGCAGCGGCTTGACATCAGTTACTTGCTATGCTGAAAAGGTTCCGTCTACAGAGTCTTCTTGTTTCTATTATGTACCACAAAGTTCTGCAACACTGTATGTGCCAGCAACATCTATAAATGCGTATAAATCAGCTTTTCCATGGAGTAATTTTGGTACAATCCTGCCAATTGTTGAACCAGTCTCTATCACTGGCGATGCCAATGGAAATGGCGTGATTGAGATAGGTGACGTAACTACGATATTGACAATCATGGCTGGAGAATAAAATTTAATTCATAATTGACAGTAAGCCGTAAACGATATACGCCTGTTGGTTAGTTTGCCGATAGGCGTGTTTTGCCATGGTAGAAAAATAGGGGCACGTGCCAAAACACAGTTTGGCACGTGCTAAAACATGTTTTGGCTCGTACCCCATAAAATGAACATCGTGTTCAAGGACCTACGAACATAGGTTACTGGGTTATTCTATTCCTGATTATCCC
>DJYQ01000020.1:1906-17498 GCA_002450165.1 Prevotellaceae bacterium UBA6974
TCCTACACCTTTCCTACGATATTGAATATTTTTTTTTATCTTTGTAACTACAAACCTTTTTTACAAGGCTGTTTTATAATGAAGATACGTATTTAAGAAAAAGAAATGATACAATTGCCTGAGGATTTTGTAAAGCTGATGCACCGGCAATATGATGCCGGGACGGCGGATGCGCTGTGCGAGGCTTTGGTTGCCACTGAGCCTGAGGTATCTGTGCGCCTGAATATGAGAAAACTGGCATCGGTACCGCATTTGGCAGGTATGTGTAGTTGTATCAGGGAGTGTGATCCTGTACCTTGGTGCGAGGGTGCGTTTTACCTGTGTGAGCGGCCGCCGTTTACTTTCGATCCCATGTTGCATGCGGGGGCTTACTATGTTCAGGAGGCATCGTCGATGTATATTGCGAAGCTGTTGGATGAATTCATAATGCATGATTCTCCTTTGGCTGCTCTGGATTTATGTGCTGCACCGGGGGGTAAGTCAACCTTGTTGGCTGGGGTGTTGCCTGAGGGTTCGCTGCTGGTAAGTAACGAACCTGTACCGAAGCGTGCGCAGGTGCTGGCTGAGAATATACAGAAGTGGACGCGGCAGGCTTATCCCGTTGGGAGTATTGTGACGAACAACTATCCAGCGGATTTCGTCGCTTTCACCGACAGCTTTGATGTAGTGGTTACTGATGTCCCTTGTTCGGGCGAGGGGATGTTCCGCAAGGACGAACAGGCTGTTGCTGAGTGGAGCTTGGATAACGTGATGATGTGTCAGGCACGCCAGCGCGGTATTCTGCAGGATATATGGCATGCGCTGAAACCGGGTGGTGTGCTGATATATAGTACGTGTACCTTCAACCGTTTCGAGGACGAGGATAATGCCGTGTGGATATGTGACGTGTTGGGTGGTGATTTGCTGGAACAGCGTCATTTCCTGCCTGGTCGTGACAGGGGAGAGGGTTTCTACTGCTGTATGATAAGGAAGATGTCCACATCCGAGATTACCGGCGAGAGGAATATGAGTGATATAAGGATTAAGGCGGAGCGGACCTTGCGTGTCATGCCTGTGGTTTTTGAGTTGGAGGGACCTGCAGTTGACCTGTCGTACGACCAGGCGTTGCAGTATCTGCGGCGTGAGGCGTTGCGTGTTCCTGCTGAGCGCGGAATGGTAACGCTGTGTTACAATGGATTGCCATTGGGGCCTGGAAAGTGTGTCGGTAACAGAATCAATAACCTGTACCCCGAACAGTGGCGTATCCGCACTACATATACCCGTAAATGGAGTCTTTTCGAGAATTCATAATGCTTAATTGATAATTCATAATTCGTTTGCCATGAAGGATAAGGTCCTGCTGCATTGTTGTTGTGCACCGTGTTCCAGTGCAATCATAGAGTGGATGTCGGCCAATGGCAAGCAGCCGGTGCTGTTTTATTCGAATCCTAATATCTATCCCGAGGAGGAGTATCGAATCCGTAGGGACGAGTGTGTCCGTTATGCGGAAAAACTGGGTCTGCAGTTTATAGAGGACAGGTATGACCACGGGGAATGGCGGGAATGGATAAGGGGCCACGAGGGTCAGCCGGAGCGGGGCAGTCGGTGCCTGGAGTGTTTCCGTATGCGTTTGCGACGTGCTGCGGCGAAGGCCAGGGAGTTGGGCATAGGAGAATTTACATCGACATTGGCATCAAGCCGTTGGAAGAGTCTTGAGCAGATTGCGCAGGCGGGTAATTGGGCTGCAGGCGAGGTTAGTGCAGGGGCATCGGATACGGCACAGGTGCAGTTTGATTCGCGCAACTGGCGCAAGGGCGGGTTGCAGCAGCGCCGTAACGAATTGCTGAAGGCGAACGGTTTCTACAACCAGTTGTACTGTGGGTGTGAGTTTAGTCTTAATGCCCGTCTGCCTATGATGGGCAAGGATGATGTGCGGCGCTGGATGCGTGAATTGAAAAGAGCGCATACCAGACAGGAACTGAGCGAGATGAGTGCGGATATATGCCGTAGAATCATGTTGGGTGAGGAATGGTGCAATGCGGGGAGTGTATTGCTATATAATGCTTTGCCTGACGAGGTTGATACGCAGATGCTGTTGGATGGTGCCTTGCTCACGGGTAAGCGTGTCTTGTTGCCCAAGGTCTGTGGCGATGAGTTGGTGCTGGTTGAATATACCGGACCTGACTGCCTGAGTGTGGGAGCCTATGGGATATTGGAGCCGGATGGGACATCGTTGGAGGGCGATGATGCCGTAGTGAATCTTGCAATAATCCCGGGTATGGCCTTTGACGTGCATGGGCACAGATTGGGCAGGGGAAAGGGGTATTATGACCGTCTGCTGTCCCGGGTGAATGTGTATAAGATGGGTATATGTTTTCCTTTCCAGCTGCTGGAGTATTTGCCGTGCGAAGAGCACGACGTCAGGATGGACGGGGTTGTGTCTTAGGGGTCTTTTTTGTCAAACAGACCGTAGGTCGTTCGCAGTACGCGGAATTCGGTACGGCGGTTAAGCGCATTGCAGATGTCTTGTTGGGCTGGCTCGGGCAGTGCTTGGATGAATTCTACGCTAAGGGTGTCTCCCTCGTGCAGGAAGGAATGTTGTTCGGCCAGCTTGCGTGTGATGACTTTTGGCCGTGTCTTGCCATAGCCCACGGGGGACAGTCTCTGGGCTTCGATGCCGTGCTGGATAAGATACCGTACTACGCTTTCGGCACGTCGCTGGGAGAGTTTCTGGTTGTATTCCTCGGGGCCGCGGTAGTCGCAGTGTGCACTCATTTCGATAGTGACGTTGGGATTTTCTTTCAGCAGGGTTACAAGGCTGTCCAGAGCCTGTGTGCTGTTTTCTGTAAGTTCGGCACTGTCAAATGCGTAGAATACATTACGGACGAGTACGGGTGCCGTGATATTGACCAGGGGGAACTGTAATACGTGCTGGCGGCTTACGCTGCTGGTATCCACCCTGATTTCCTGCTTGTGATTGAGATATCCCTTGCATGTGCCCAGCAGGACGTAGTCAACGCCGGGTTTTATGACTTGTTCGAAGCTTCCGTCGCTGCGCAGTGTCAGACGTAGGTTGGTGCCGTCGTTACCGACCATGTACACAAGACCTTCGGGCAGTTCGTAGCCATCTTTTTCGTAAACCCATCCCTTGACTGACTGTATGATTTCGGGACAAACGAAGCTCATAATCTCGTCCCATCCGCGGCCGTTCCCGCGGTTGGTACTGAAAAGTCCCCGGTTATGTACGCCTTCGAATGTCATGCCAAAGTCATCTCCGGCTGAATTCATAGGTGAGCGCAGATTCCTGACTGTCCAGTTGCCCAGGGTGTCTTGCTTGGCCATAAACAGGTCCAGGCCTCCCATCCCGGGCAGACCGTCGCTGGAGAAATATAGTTCGCCGTTGAAGCGGCAGCTGGGGAACATTTCGTTACCGGGAGTGTTGATGCGGTCACCTAGGTTCTCGGGGGCTGTAAGTCCGTGGTTGTCCAGACCTATGCGCCAGATGTCGTAGCCACCGTGTCCGCCTGGCATGTTGCTGCTGAAATACAGCCATCTGCCATCGCCCGAAACTGCAGGGTGGGCAAATGCGGTAAGGGTGTCTTTGCTGATAATGAATTCCTGTGGCTTGCTCCATGCAGCATCACTGCGGTTGCTGTACATTATCTGTGCATAGCGTGGATATTCGGGGTCGTGTGTACAGCATGTAAAATACATGGTCTTGCCGTCTGGCGTAAAGCTGCATGAGCCTTCTTCGTATTCGGTGTTGACCTCACCTTCCACGGGTTCGGGTTGTGACCATTTGCCCTTGTCGTCTTTTTTTGAGTAGAAGATGTCTGCCATGCGTGCACCGGTGACGCCGCTCAGTTCGCTGCCCTTGGCCTGATTGCGTGTGGTGGAGAAATAGACTTGGTCCCAGTCGTCACCGGTAAGGGCGGGGCTGTAGTCGCTGCGGCGACTTGTCAGTATGGGTTCTTTCTTAATGGAGTACAGCGACCCTGCGGCTTTCCATCCCGGGGCTTGCTCGCATCCCAGCAGACCATTGTATGCAAGGGTGTCTGTGGGGTCAGCCTCGAGACATGCACGGTACGACTTGATGGCGTCCTTGTAGTTGCCCATCTTGTGTTGCATCTGTGCCAGATAGAGCATCGCATTAGGATTCTCGTATTTGTATCGGATGGCATTCTGATACCCTCCGACAGCCTTGGCGCAATAGCCTATCCTACGATAGCATTCAGCCATTTTCCAGGCACGCTCGCCACGCTTTGCCCTGTCGGTTGCCTTTGTCTGCGCATAGGCTTTTTTGTATTCGGCTGCTGCATCGAAGTATTCTCCTATGGCATAAAACTGATCTCCCTTCTTTGCAATATTATCCGCACCGCAACTGCATAATGCAGCTACGATAACCATGAAAAAACAGAGTCTTGTCACTAAACGCATATACTGAATAACGTGAGGGGGATCCGTTTTATTGTGTGGGTACAAGCAATAAGGAGCCAGTGTGCAGGGCTCCTTATCGCTTAATGTTGTCGGGTTATTACTTAATTCAGCAGGAAGTTGTCATTAACTTCGGGGGCGGCATTCATGTCACGGGAATTTCTGCCATTGGCGCCTCCGTTTGAAACGTTACCTGATGCGGCCAGAATTGTGGTTGCTTCGCACAGTACGGTCTGTGCGGAGGGTTTTACAAAAACTTTCTTTTCCATATTGCTTACTTGATTATTTTTTTGCCGTTTATGATGTATATGCCTTTGTCAGCAGTCCTTACGCGCTGACCGCTGAGGGTGTAGATTGTGGCTGACGTCTGGGTGTCTGAGTTCAAATTCTGAACAGCAGTTGTGCTGCCTTCGTCCAGTACTACCAGATTCAGTGTACGAGAGTCCTGATTGATGCTCTTGTCTCCGCTCAGGGTGAAGCATGCACGGAGCGGGAACAGGTAGTTGATTAGATAACCGAACTTGCCGTCCTCGGCACGAACAGAGTAGTATGCTGTGCTGGAGTTAGTCTGTGACTGGTATTCGTTGGTGGCAATGAAGACTCCCTTGAATGCAGTGCCCATAGAGGGGGTTCCGCAGATTTGAGTGTTGGTGAAGGTCTTTTGCCATTCCTGTGCGTAGTCGGTTTGGATAATAACTCCAAGACCTCCGCTTACATTGCTCTGGTTGGTGAAATATACGTTGTTCTCTGTTTCGTTGTACGAAGAGTATGCGAGCAGTCTTGCACTTTCGAAATCAGTTGCCGAAACGTCGAATGGTACGCATGCTGAGTTGTAGCCGTTTCTGAGTGAGCGGCTGTAGGAACCGGATCTGGCAACGAAATCAACTGGGGAGTAGAAGTTAACGGCATCCTTCAGCTCTTCGTCAGACATGGATGCGTATGGCTCGTTGCACAGGTCGGTGAGAACAAAATTGGGACACTGGTATGCCATGATGCCAGCGTTGTCGTACTCGACCAATACGTTTTGGTGTGCATTTGCCCAGTCTGCATCCTGGGATGAAATGATGGCAACGGCATTTGGATATGCTGCCAGGATGGCATCCCATTCTTCCTTAGGTGCATCGTACTTGGTAGCAGTACCCTTGTAAACTGTCAGGGAACCGTCGGGGTTGCTCATACGGTTGCTGAGCAGGTACGAGAACTCGGAGAAACTGCTGGATGTAATCTGCAGATACTTTCCGTCTGCAGCATTTCCCAGAACGGGGTACAGACCCAGCGACTCGTTGCCGTGTCGGACTTCGGCATTGGTGGCGGTGACATTCTTGTCAACGGGCAGGCGGAAGGTGATGCCGTTCTGTATATCCTCGTTGGGAATGACAATCTCAACCTCTTCTCCGGTCAGGGCATTGATTTCCACATACACTGGCTTGACGTCAAACTTCATCTCCTTGACGATGGTTGTACCGCCACGTGTAAACTCGGATGACGAGGTAAGGGCGGCCTTCAGCGTAACGCTTACGTAGTCTTTGGTAGAATTGGAAAGGTCTGTGGTGACGTTGCTCTTGATATCTGTCACAAAACTGTTGACATTGTCATTGTCCAATGTGTTGTTTTCGACTGCTGCTTTTTGAGCTTCACTAGCCTGGCTGTTGTCTGCTTGGTTGATGGTATAGTCGTCATCGGTCTCGACTTCCTGGGTCTTGGTTACAACATAGGGATAATGCCTGGCATCTGTAATATCAGTCACGTTTGTATCATAAACGGGATTTTCCATGACGACATAGCCCTCAGCAACACAGTCGGCCAGGTTTGTGTTATATTGCGGCTCCTGGGCATCGGTATAGGTCAGGTTTGTATAATAGCCGTCGGAAATTACCTTATTGGTCTCGCCTAAGTTGCTTGAGAAGTAGTACTGAACCTTGTTGTTCTTGAATGTCAGGGTTGTGTACTGCCAATCGGAGTTTTCATAGTAGTTAAGACGGTCATAGAAACTGGTCAGGACGGAATTCTGGATATCCACTGTATAATCCTTGATTACGCGGTAGTATCCCAGTTTTATAGCTGCGGCAAAAGTGCTGTTGTTTATGGTCAGGGAGCCTTTGCCCTTGCAACCGTCTGTGTTGCTCCAGTTGTCCTGCATCCATAATGAACCCATGTCTGCATTGGAGATGTTGATGACATTCTCGTAGATACCCTGGGTGTCCATATACTGACGGATGGTGTTTGACTGGTTTGAACGTAATTTTCCGCCTGTAATAATCAGCGAGACGGTCTTGTCAACTGTGGTGCGCCACTGTGCATTCTCAGCTTCGTTGTCGATGGCGTAGCTTGCAGCACCAATACCTTTGGATTCGATGAAACCGCTTTCAACAGTCAAGTGTCCGTAGTTTACGATGGTGTTGCTGGCATATCCTGGGATGGCGGTCTCGTCGGGCAGCATTGCATTGCCTATGAGTGCACCGGTGCCGGTTCCGTTTTTCTGAATGTCAGATGCATCCCTGATGGTAAGGATGCCGCAGTTGTTTATCAGGTACGATGTCGTGCTCTCGCGTGCGGTGCTCTTGAGTTGATGTCCGTTCAGGTCCAGGATGACATTCTGTGCTGCACTGACAGTTACACCTACGTTGGTGGAAAACTCTTCGTCACCTATCAGGATAATGGTAGTGGGAGTGCCGTCGGTAGGTACCGCTGCAATGGCATCTGTGAGGGATGCATACTCGGTATCTCCAATCTTGGCAACATTGTCTGCCCATGCAGAGGTGCACAGAAGCACCAGAAGCATGATGGAAGAGAGTAGTTTCTGTTTCATGGTTGGTTGAGATTAGTAAAATGTTGTCAATAAAATAATTAGATATTTTTCGTTTTTCGGTTGTAAATGTAGTAAAATGAAATAAAATACCAAAAGGATTAGAAAAAATTATGCTTTTTTCTTGCTACTTTTCTTTTCCTCGGGGGTAATGGATACGTGGCGATTGCTGTTGTCGCGCATTACTTCGAGTACAATGTCGCTGACCATTTGTTTCAGTTCATTTAGGAACTGGTGTGCATCGTACTGCTGGTGTTCTATTTGGCGTAGTTTGCGCTCCCATATACCGGTGAGTTCGGCACTTTTCAGCAATTCTTCGTGTATAATGCCTATCAGTTCGACTCCTGTTGGGGTTGCCCACAGGGATGTGCGTTCCTTGCGTATATAGCGACGGCGGAACAGAGTTTCGATAATGGCGGCGCGAGTTGAAGGGCGTCCGATGCCGTTTTCCTTCAGCGCATCACGCAACTCTTCGTCCTCAACGGTTTTTCCTGCTGTTTCCATCGCACGCAGCAGGGTTGCTTCGGTGTATGGCTTGGGGGGTGTTGTCTGCTTTTCTGCCAGGTCTGGCTGATGGGGTCCTTCCTCGCCTTTGGTAAATGCTGGCAGGACTTTTTCCTCGTTGTTGTTGTCGGCAAGGTTGGCTGAGGGTAGCAGAATACGCCATGCAGGGTCGGTTATGTGCTTTCCAGTGGCCTTGAAACCCAAGTCTCCGACCTGTCCAGTAACTGTTGTCGTTTCAAAAATGCAGTCCGGATAGAAAATACCGATGAAACGGCGAACTATCAGATCAAAGACCTTGCGTTCGGATTCATTCAGGTTGTTGGCTGACTGGCCGGTAGGTATAATGGCGTGGTGGTCGGTAACCTTTGAAGAGTCGAAGTATTTCTTGTCCTTGCGCAGTTTCTGCCCCTTGATACGTTCCATCAGGGGGAAGTATTCGCGCAGTCCATTCAGTATTTGCGGACACTTGGGGTAGATGTCGTCTGGCAGGAAGGTGGTATCTACACGAGGGTATGTTGTGACTTTCTTCTCGTACAGGCTCTGAATCAGGTTGAGTGTCTGCTCGGCTGAATAGCCGAATTTCTTGTTACATTCCACCTGCAGGCTTGTAAGGTCAAACAGACGGGGCGGTGCTTCCTTGCCTTTCTTCTTCTCGACCTTGGTGACTTTGAAGGACAGGTCTCGTATGGCATCCATTGCTGCCTGACCTTCTTCCTGGGTCTTGAATCCCTTGGGTGTGCGTTCTTTCCTGTTTTTGCCCTCGATTGTTTTTTCTTCCTCTTCATCGTCCATGATGACGTTGAAGACGGTGTCGCGGTATGTGGTGGTCAGAACCCAGTATTTTGTTGGTACGAAATTCTCAATTTCCTGCTGTCGTCGTACAATCAGTGCCAGGGTGGGGGTCTGAACCCTGCCTATGCTGAGTACCTGTCCGGGACCGTTGTTGCGGTCGTTTGAGCGGTATTTCAGGGTGTACAGCCTAGTGGCGTTCATCCCTAAGGTCCAATCGCCTATTGCACGCATCAGTCCTGCTTCGTACAGGCTTTGGTAGTGGCTTTGGTCCTTGAGTGTCTGGAAACCTTCGCGTATGGCTTCTTCGGTCAGGGATGAAATCCACAGGCGCATGACGGGGCACTTGGCTCCTGCCAACTGCATGACCCATCGCTGAATCAGTTCACCCTCTTGGCCGGCATCACCGCAATTGATAATACTGTCTGCATTTTTCATCAGCGACTGGATGACCTGAAACTGGTGCTCTATTCCTTTGTCCTTCTTCAGCCGGATGCCGAATCGTTCGGGAATCATTGGTAATGCCCCCAATGACCAGTATCGCCAATTACTATGGTACTCATGGGGTTCCTTCAGCTCGCATAAGTGACCGTAAGTCCAGGTGACCTGGTATCCATTTCCCTCCATATATCCGTCTTTGGACGTGTTAGCCCCAAGGACCTTGGCTATATCCTTGGCGACGGATGGTTTCTCGGCAATGCAGACTATCAATGGTGTACGGTGTTTATTCGTTGGGTTATAGTCAAACTGTACACAGGAGCAGGATTATCAGCTGTGCTGTAAGTATTCGTAGAAACATGCTCAGTGGATAAACTGTCGAGTAACCTACTGCAGGTGCTTCGTTTCCAGCGGTCTGGTTGGCAAATGCCAATGCTGGTGGGTCTGTGTTGGAGCCGGCAATCAGGCCCATCAGGGTGAAGTAGTTTATCTTGGCAAACTTTCGACCTATGATGCCCATAATCAGTATGGGTACAATGGTAATCAGAAAACCGCACCATACATAATGGATGCCGTCACCGTCCACAACAGTTTCCAGGAACTGTGCGCCTGCTTTTATGCCGACACTGGCAAGGAACAGGGCCAGACCTATCTCCCGGAGCATCATGTTTGCCGAGGTGGTTGTGTAGGCGTTAAGTTTGAACTTCCATCCGTATGCTCCAATCAGTATGGAAATAATCAGTGGACCACCAGCAAGACCCAGCTTTACCGGAGTGGGTACACCTGGTATGGCTACGGGTATTGCGCCGAAGATGATACCAACGAAGATGCCAACGAAGATGCCGGTCAGGTTAGGATGATTCAGTTTCTTGACTGAGTTGCCCATTTTTGCGGCAATGCGGTCAACTTGGTCTTCTGGACCGTTGACAACCAGACGGTCGCCAATCTGCAGTCGCAGGTTCTGTTCGGCATACAGATTGAGGTCGCCACGGCGTATGCGGGTTACAGTACATCCGTATATGCTGGAGAAATGCATTTCGCCAATGGTCTTGCCGTTTACGGCTGACTGTGTTACCAGAATGTGCTTGGTGACGGGTTTTACATCCTGTTCTTCCCACTCGATATGCTCTTCGGGACCGATAAAAGCTACAATGGCCTCGGCATCATCCAGGGCACAGTTCATGTACATTTTGTCACCCAACTGGATGGTTGTGTTTCGGTTGGGGATGCTGACATGACCGTTGTGCAACAGACGGCTGCAGACAAAGTCGCGACCAATGAACGTGCGGATTTGCAGGATGCTCTTGCCAGCCAACGAGGGGTTGTTGGCGCTGATGGTCATGCGGTGAGGAATTGCGTGCGGATTTGCTGCCTTTTCGTCCTCGATTTCTTTTTGTGCATCTTTCAGTGATGTACGTGTCAGGTAGCGGATGACTATTGTTGCCAGGATGATACCTACTACACCAAGTGGGTATGCACAGGCATAGCCGTTGGCGATAGATGGGGCACTGGTACCGAAAATGTTGTTGCATGCTTCGGTTGCAGCACCCAAACCGGGGGTGTTGGTAATGGCACCACACAGGACACCAACCATCATGGCAAGGTCTGTGCTGTTCTTCCCGCTGATCGGACCTCCCTGGTAAAATACGGCAAAATAAAGGCAGATACAGCATGCTACATTAAGCAGGATTATGCCAACTGCGATTGCGTTCATCTTGAGACCTCCGGTTTTGAAACTTTCAAAGAAACCTGGACCTACCTGCAGGCCTATACAGTAAACAAACAGTATCAGGCCAAAGTCTTGTATGAAGGTCAGTACGTTGCCTGGTGCGGCAAAACCTCCGACTTCAGATACAATGCCTGCGGCATGATAGATGTGTCCCAGCAATATGCCAGCAAACAAGACAAACGTCACTCCCAGGGAAATACCGGCAACCTTGATACGGCCAAGCAGCAGTCCTATGCTGATGACCAATGCATAGATAACAACGATGTGTCCTACACTCTCGGTGTTAGTAAACAGACTGTATAACCAATCCATAATATTATTATATGTTCGTTTAAGCTTTCCGCGCAAAATTACTTAAAAAAATGATAGCTCGGTATAAAATAACTTGTTTAATTTTGTCAGTCACAGAAAAAAGTGTACTTTTGTTTGGTAGAATTAACATTATTCATATAAATAATATGGCAGATAGTAAAGAGAAGCTTTTTTCTGATTTTACGGCACCTTCGCGTCAGGAATGGCGTGATAAAATCGAGGTTGACCTGAAGGGGGCCGACTATCAGAAGAAGATGGTATGGAGAACCAACGAGGGTTTCTCCATGGAACCCTTCTATTTGAAGGAGGATGTTGAGAAACTGGCCACGGTGAATGCTCTTCCGGGTGAGTTCCCTTATGTTCGCGGCAACAAGGCTGCTTCGAACGAGTGGCATGTCCGTCAGGACATAGTATGTGCAGATGCAAAGGAGGCTAATGCCAAGGCTTTGGACATCTTGAACCGCGGCGTCGATTCGCTCGGTTTTTCTATTCCGGCAGACAAGGTCAGCAAGGAATACGTAGCTGAGTTGCTGGATGGTATTTACGTCGAGTGCGTCGAATTGAACTTTAGGACATGCCAGTGTCATTGTGTTGAACTGGCAGAGATTCTTGTTTCGTATTTCAAGGAAAAGGGAGCAGATCCGCAGAAGGTCGAAGGGTCGATATCATTTGACCCTCTGGAAAAGTTTGTGACAAAGGGCAAAGATGTGTCTGGCGCCTTGGCAAATGCAAAGACTTTGGTGGAGATGCTTGCGGACTATCCGCGCTTCTATGCAATTGCAGTCAATGCATATAAGCTGACTGACGCGGGAGCATACAGTTACCAGGACCTGGGATATGCCCTCAGCTGGGGTAACGAGTATCTTGCTGAGCTTACCGAGGCCGGTGTCAATCCGTGTCTTGCTGCTAAGAGTATCAAGTTCAATCTGGGTATTAACGGCGTGTATTTCATGGAGATAGCTAAACTGCGTGCTGCGCGTATGCTGTGGGCT
The DNA here is from genome assembly GCA_002450165.1 of Prevotellaceae bacterium UBA6974. Taxonomy (GTDB): domain Bacteria; phylum Bacteroidota; class Bacteroidia; order Bacteroidales; family Bacteroidaceae; genus Physcousia. The sequence goes on from DJYQ01000020.1 coordinate 13,890, forward strand.
CAGATTGTGTCCCAGTACACAGATTGCCGTGAGGCTGCCAAGATGCATATATGTGCATATACGACAACGTATAATCAGACGATATTTGACTCGTACGTTAATTTGTTGCGTTCACAGACCGAGGCAATGTCGGCTGCCCTGGGTGGAGTGGATTCGATGGTGGTAATTCCTTTCGATGCTCCGTACGAGATTCCGACCGACTTTGCCGAACGTATAGCACGCAATCAGCAGTTGTTGCTCAAGGACGAGTGTCATTTCGACCGCATGGTAGATGTGGCAGGTGGTTCGTATTTTATTGAGGAACTGACTGTTGCTCTGGCAGGCCAGGCTTGGAAGCTGTTCCTTGAGATTGAGGATAAGGGCGGATTCCTTGCTGCAGTCAAGGCAGGTATCGTGCAGAATGCTGTCAATCAGACGAATGCCGACCGTCATGTAGGGGCAGGGAAGCGTCGTGAGTTCCTGCTGGGAACGAACCAGTTCCCTAACTTTAACGAGGTATCTGATGGCAAGACCCCACTTGTTCGCAGTTGCAGTTGCGGACATGATTCTTGTGAAACAGACATACCGGCAGTCAAATCCGAACGTCTGGCCAGTGATTTCGAAAACCTTCGTCTTACAACAGAGAAGGCAGCCAAGACACCGGTTGCGTTTATGCTTACAATAGGCAACCTGGCAATGCGTCAGGCGCGTGCACAGTTTTCATGTAACTTCCTTGCAGCAGCCGGGTACAAGGTGATTGACAACCTTGGCTTCAAGACTGTGGAGGAGGGCGTAGATGCTGCACTGGCAGCAAACGCTGACATAGTAGTTATATGCTCTTCGGACGATGAATATGCAGAGTATGCTATTCCTGCATTCCAGTACCTTAACGGCCGTGCGCTTTATGTCGTGGCAGGTGCACCGGCATGTTCTGAGGAGCTCAAGGCTGCAGGTATTGAGAATTTTATTAACGTTAGGTCAAACCAGCTGGCTACTCTCAAGGAGTACAATGCTAAACTCGGAATCTAAAGACTATGGCAAGAAAATCATTCAAAGACATTGATATCTTTGCTGGTATTGAGGCAAAGAACGGCCAGCAGTGGCAGAAGGAGAATGGCATTGAAGCAAATTGGCGAACAGCCGAGCAGATTGACATTCAGCCTGTTTATACTAAGGAAGACCTCGAGGGTATGGAACACCTTGACTTTGCTGCAGGTATTCCACCGTTCCTGCGTGGTCCCTACAGCATGATGTATCCATTCCGTCCGTGGACAATTCGTCAGTATGCCGGATTCTCTACGGCTGAGGAGTCAAACGCATTTTACCGCCGTAATCTGGCATCCGGACAGAAGGGTCTGTCTGTTGCTTTTGACCTGCCAACACACCGTGGATATGATCCAGATAACGAGCGTGTTGTAGGTGATGTTGGTAAAGCGGGTGTGTCTATCTGCTCTCTCGAGAATATGAAGGTCCTGTTTGCTGGTATTCCGTTGAACAAGATGTCTGTTTCCATGACGATGAACGGTGGCGTGCTGCCAATTCTGGCATTCTATATCAATGCCGGTCTTGAACAGGGTGCCAAACTTGAAGAAATGGCTGGTACAATCCAGAATGACATCCTGAAGGAGTTCATGGTGCGCAATACCTATATCTACCCGCCTGCATTCTCGATGAAGATTATTGCCGACATCTTTGAGTTCACCTCGCAGAAAATGCCTAAGTTCAACTCTATTTCAATCTCGGGCTACCACATGCAGGAAGCGGGTGCTACCGCTGATATCGAGTTGGCCTATACTTTGGCGGATGGTATTGACTACTTGCGTGCTGGCATAAATGCCGGTATCGACGTTGATGCATTTGCTCCGCGCCTGTCGTTCTTCTGGGCTATTGGCGTAAACCACTTTATGGAGATTGCCAAGATGCGTGCAGGTCGTCTGTTGTGGGCAAAGATAGTGAAGAGTTTCGGTGCCAAGAATCCAAAATCAATGGCATTGCGCACACACTCGCAGACATCAGGTTGGTCGCTTACCGAACAGGATCCGTTTAACAATGTGGGCCGTACCTGTATCGAAGCTATGGCGGCCGTTCTTGGTCATACACAGTCACTGCACACCAATGCCCTGGACGAGGCTATTGCCTTGCCAACTGACTTCTCGGCACGTATTGCCCGTAATACACAGATTTACATACAGAACGAGACCCAGGTGTGCAAGCATATCGATCCATGGGCAGGTTCGTACTATGTCGAGAAACTGACTCAGGAACTGTACGAGAAGGCTTGGGCGCATATACAGGAGATTGAAAAGCTTGGTGGTATGGCGAAGGCTATAGAAACAGGCCTTCCCAAGATGCGTATCGAGGAGGCAGCAGCACGTACTCAGGCACGAATAGACTGTGGTACGCAGACTATTGTAGGTGTGAATAAGTACCGTCTGGACCACGAGGATCCGATTGATATCCTTGAGATTGACAATACGGCCGTACGAGTTCAGCAGATTGAGGCACTCAAGACTCTCAAGGCTAATCGCGACGAGGCACAGGTCAAGGCGGACCTCGAGGCTATTACCCGTTGTGTACAGGAGTTCCAGGACGGCAAGAAGTCGCAGGACAATCTGCTCGCGCTTGCTGTGACTGCAGCAGGACATCGTGCTACTTTGGGAGAAATTTCCGATGCATGTGAGTCAGTAGTAGGTCGTTATAAAGCAGTAATCAGAACAATTAGTAACGTGTATTCATCAGAATCCAAGAGCGATGCACTCTTCCAGGAGGCTTGTGCTCTGACCGAAGAATTTGCAAAAATAAACGGACGTCGTCCGCGTATCATGATTGCCAAGATGGGACAGGATGGTCATGACCGTGGCGCCAAGGTGTGTGCAACAGGTTATGCGGACTGCGGTTACGATGTTGATATGGGACCATTGTTCCAGACACCGGCCGAATCTGCGCGTCAGGCTGTTGAAAACGATGTAAACATCGTTGGTGTGTCATCCCTTGCAGCAGGTCACAAGACCCTTATTCCGCAACTTATAGCAGAACTGAAGAAACTTGGCCGCGAAGATATTATGGTCATTGCTGGCGGCGTAATCCCCGCTCAGGACTATGATTTCCTCTATAAGGCAGGTGTGGCTGCTATCTATGGTCCTGGTACACCAGTTGCCTTCTCAGCCGCTCAGATGATGAAGATTCTGCTGGGCAAGGAGGACTAAACGTGTTTTAGGTATCTGAAACCTGTTTTTTAGGTCCGTATTTATACAGGAGCTGTTCCGCTACAGGAAACAGCTCCTTTTTTATTATCTCGCATGCGTATATATTATATAAGGTATATTTGTCTGCAGGACCATAATATTTATTTTTTTTTGTAGATTTTTTAAAAAAAATCCATAGTATATATTGCTGTTTTGATAAAAAGGCATACCTTTGCACTCGCAAATGAGCCGGAGGTCCTCTCATACAGCGGACCACAAAAAGATGCGGCTCTGCGGCAAGTGATCTTTGATAGATTTTCATAGACAGAAAAGATGTAGTACAAGATAGTAAAGTACGAGAACCGTTTATTCTTTTTATGGTCAGGTCAGCTTAAGAGACATTTTACAGTGAAGAGTTTGATCCTGGCTCAGGATGAACGCTAGC
>DJYQ01000020.1:17595-18010 GCA_002450165.1 Prevotellaceae bacterium UBA6974
CATGCAAGTCGAGGGGCATCATGACGATAGCTTGCTATTGTTGATGGCGACCGGCGCACGGGTGCGTAACACGTATCCAATCTACCCGTCACTCGGGGATAGCCTTTCGAAAGAAAGATTAATACCCGATACTGTTGCATTGCCGCATGGCATTGCAACCAAAGATTCATCGGTGTCGGATGAGGATGCGTCTGATTAGGTAGATGGCGGGGTAACGGCCCACCATGCCGACGATCAGTAGGGGTTCTGAGAGGAAGGTCCCCCACATTGGAACTGAGACACGGTCCAAACTCCTACGGGAGGCAGCAGTGAGGAATATTGGTCAATGGGCGAGAGCCTGAACCAGCCAAGTAGCGTGAAGGATGACGGCCCTACGGGTTGTAAACTCCTTTTATCAGGGGATAAAGTGCACTAC
>DJYQ01000033.1:0-64420 GCA_002450165.1 Prevotellaceae bacterium UBA6974
ATCTGTTCGCCCAGTACACGCAACTGCTCCATTGCAGCAGGGCGGAAGGTATCACATGCCGCAAGCAGGGGTTTCTTGGATTTCTTGTCCTTGAGCATCTTGGCAAGCTTGCCTGACATCGTGGTCTTGCCCGAACCGTTGAGACCTGCCATAAGAATGACTGTAGGCTCGCCAATGCGTCCCGGCAGACTGAGCTCGGTCGCCTCGCCTCCCATAAGGGCTGCAAGCTCGTCGTGAACAATCTTGACCATGAGTTGTTGTGGCTTGACGGCTGTAAGCACATTCTGACCCAAGGCCTTCTGCTTGACAGTGTCGCAGAAACCTTTTGCAACCTTGTAGTTAACGTCGGCATCGAGAAGGGCACGACGCACGTCCTTCAGGGTCTCGGCTATATTGATTTCTGTAATCTTACCTTCGCCCTTGAGTATTTTCCATGAGCGTTCGAGGCGCTCGCTTAAGTTTTCGAACATAGATATCCTTCTGTTGTTATAATTCAACTGCATAAAAGAAAAAATCCCAGAAAAAACTTGTACAAGCTTTAACCGGGATTCTCACCACCACTCTGTTGCGGGGGTCCGACTCGAACGGGCGACCTCCAGGTTATGAGCCTGGCGAGCTACCAACTGCTCCACCCCGCGATGTAATATTTTTCCTAACAGAGGAAGTTATTTCCTCGTTTGTGAGTGCAAAGGTATGGGATTTTTGGGAAACTGCCAAGGATTTGCTTAAAAACTTGCAAAAAAACTTGCAATTACATAGTAAAACTGCTAACTTTGTGCGCAATTAATTAACCTACTTATTCTATAAATCACATACACTCACATATACGTGTGTTAAGATGGCATCAGAGAAAACCAGACAGAAACTGATTGACGTAGCAAGACAACTGTTTGCAAAAAAAGGATTGGAAGAGACTACGATGAACGATATCGCATCGGCATCGGGCAAGGGTCGCAGGACATTGTACACGTATTTCAAGTCCAAGGAAGCTATCTACAATGCCGTAGTACAGGACGAACTGGAACGCATGAGCGAGCAGATGACACGAGTAGCTCAGCAGGACATGGATCCCGAGGACAAAATTGTAGCCCTGATATATTCGCATCTGAATGCCATAAAGGAAGTCGTGCAACGCAACGGCAACATGCGGGCCGAATTTTTTCGCGACATATGGCGTGTCAGTCTGATACGCAAGAATTTTGACCGTAACGAGAAGAACCTGCTGACGCAGGTGATTACCGAGGGTGTTGAGAGCGGACATTTCGAGGCGGACGACATTCCCCTGATGGTAGATATAATACGCTATGCCGTGAAGGGTCAGGAGGTGCCATACATATACGGGCGTCTGGCTGACGGCATGCCCAAGGGTATGAGCCGTGCCGTAGTGCAGAAGATAATACACCGCTCGCTGTCGAAAAGGTAGGTAATGTCTGTCAAACTGATAATCAGATGATATAAAATATGAAGCTATTGGAAGGAAAGACTGCGCTTATTACGGGTGCAGCACGTGGTATAGGCAAGGGTATTGCCCTGAAGTTTGCCGCCGAGGGTGCAAACATCGCCTTTACGGACTTGGTGTTGAACGACGATATGGCAGCAGGCCTGGAGGCTACGCGCCGTGAAATAGAGGCTGTAGGCGTCAAATGTCTGGCATATGCAGGCAATGCAGCTGACTTTGCCGAAACCGAGGAACTGGTAAAAAAAGTCAAGGAGGATTTCGGCACTATAGACATCCTGGTTAACAATGCCGGTATTACCAAGGACGGACTGATGCTACGCATGAGCGAGCAGCAATGGGATGCCGTCATAAACGTAAACCTGAAGAGCGCGTTCAACTTTATCCATGCCTGTGTTCCCATAATGATGCGCCAGCGTGGCGGCAGCATTATAAACATGGCAAGTGTCGTGGGTGTACACGGCAATGCCGGACAGGCCAACTATGCCGCATCCAAAGCCGGTATGATTGCCCTGGCCAAGAGTGTTGCCCAGGAGATGGGTCCGAAGGGTATCCGTGCCAACGCCATTGCACCGGGTTTTATCGAGACGGCAATGACTGCCGCCCTGCCCGAGGATGTGCGCGAGGAGTGGAAGAAGCACATTCCGCTGCGCCGTGGCGGTCAGGTCCAGGATATCGCAAACGTTGCCACATTCCTGGCAAGTGACATGTCCAGCTATGTAAGCGGACAGGTTATACAGGTTGACGGCGGAATGAATATGTAATTCATAATCCACAATTCATAATTCATAATTAGGAGTTGGAAGTCCTTTACGAAGATAATCACATCATCATTGTCAACAAGGCTGTAGGCGAAATCGTGCAGGGAGACAAGACCGGCGATATTCCGCTGAGCGAGGTTGTCAAGGATTGGATAAAGCAGAAGCACCATAAGCCCGGAAATGTCTTCCTGGGCGTGGTGCATCGTCTGGACCGTCCCGTAAGCGGTGCGGTTGTCTTTGCAAAGACGAGCAAGGCCCTGTCTCGTCTGAACAAGCTCTTTGCTGAGCACGATAAGGTCAGGAAAGTATATTGGGCCATTACGGCAAATGTTCCCGAGCAGCCCCAGGGGAGACTGACACACTGGCTGACACGCAACGAGAAGACAAATACTGCACGCGCATACGACCGCGAGGTACCTGGCAGCAAAAAGGCGATATTAGATTACAGAATACTGGCTCACAGCGAACGCTACCACCTGCTTGAGGTGAATCTGCTGACGGGCCGTCACCACCAGATTCGCTGTCAGCTGGCAAAGATAGGTTGTCCTATAAAAGGTGACCTGAAATATGGAGCAAGGCGCAGTAATCCTGACGGAGGCATAAGCCTGCATGCACGTGCGGTTGTGATGGAGCATCCCGTTTCGCATCAGGAGATAAGGGTTATAGCAGATGTCCCCAAGGGGTCTGTGTTTGAACACTTTGACATAGAGGAGCAAGGGATTGGAGTATAAGAGGAAAATATTGAAATGGACGGGCATATGTGCCCTGACTGTAGCGTTGCTGCCATTTATGCTGGCAGCGATGCTATATATTCCTTTTATACAGAATTGGGCTGCACACCAGGCTGCCGACATGGCGAGCGAGGAAACAGGGATGAACATTTCTATCGAGCGCCTGCGCATACGCTTCCCGCTGGACATAGAACTTAACAACCTGACTGCCACCCAGGCAGGGGATACCGTCGTGCATACCGACACGGTTATCGTGGACCTGGACCTTTCCCGCATATTTACCTGTCACATAGGCATCGATGCCATTGACATCTGCACGGGAGCAATTAACACGCGCGACATGATTGCCCAGCTACGGCTTAAAGGCGGTTTGGGCAAAATGCATCTGGAAGCCGAAGACATTGACCTGGACAAGCGCCACGCAATATTGTCCGGTGCTTTGCTGGACAGATGCAACCTGGCAATAAGCATGCGAGACACATCGATAGTTGACACCACCGAGAGCAAGCCTGTATTGTGGAGCATTGACGTAAATGACATACAAATTCTGCACAGTCGCGTAGAATTCCGCACCGTAAGAGATTCGATGGTCGTTGATGGTGTAATCCGCAAGGCAGCCCTATCTAAAGGCGATGTAGGTCTGGAGCACGGCAGGTACAAAGTGCGCAAACTGGACTTCGAGACGGATTCCCTGCAATTGACCATGAAGCAGAAAAACGGCGAGCTGAACCTGAAACTGCCCTATACAGCACTGCTTCTGAAAGATTTTGACTTGGACGGGATTAAGATCAGATTGGGGCACATGGACCTGAAGACCAGAGGTAATATCGAATTATCCCTACCCAGCGGTAACGACCTGACAAAGTGTGCCAGGGTTCCAGTAACGACCTTGTTGCTGGATGACCTGAAGGTGGACACAACTTGTGTCAGCTTCAGCCATATCGACCTGCGGACGCATACCAATCCTGATGACCGCAGTAATGCGTCAAGCCGCATACAGGGTGCATTGGAAATGGATTTCAACGCCTTTACTCCAGGACGGCACGGACATTTGATGGCCGACCTGCAGGTCGTGGTTCAGAAGGCGGACCTCATGAATCTAGCCGGAGAATGGATACCTGATGCTGCAAGAAACATATATCCTGACAAGGCATTGAACGCCCGTATCCTGTCGGACGGCAATATTGATGCAATGCTGATTGACACATTACGAGTGTGGATGCCCGGTGTTGCTGACATAAAAGCCCAGGGCTCGGTAGCCAACATGACTGTACCGGACAACCTTTCTGCGCAACTGAAGATGATAGTCGACGTAGGCGATGTTGATTTCATCCGCAAGGGAATGGGGCTTACGGGGTTCCGCATACCACAGATGAACATAACGGCAGACGCCGTGGTTGACGGACACAACTACCGTGCTGATGCCCTGCTGAAGGAAGGTAGCGGATTGGCAAAAGTAAAGGCCGCTGTCAACACGGATGCCTTATCATATACCGCTGACATGGACATAACCAACCTGAACGTGCACGACTTCCTGCCTGACCAGGAGATATACCATATAACCGCAAGTGCCGATGCCAGCGGACGCGGTACAGATTTTATGTCAGCATCAACACGAATGACGGCCCAGGCACATGTGCACAATATCCGTTATCAGCAACTGGACATGTCGGACATAAACATGCAGACAAGCCTGCGTAACGGCAAAGGGATGCTGGACCTGTGGTGTGACAACGAATATCTGCAGGCGAGTGCCTGTGCTGACGCTATCGTAAAGGGCGGCGTACATGATGTGGACTTCTCGCTGGACCTGTCGCATATAGACCTGTACAAGCTGAATGTGCTGGACAAGCCATTCTCAGCCTCCATGGGACTCAACATCATCGGTAATACAAACCTGAAGGACGCATACTCGTTTGACGGAAAGCTACAGGCAATCGAAATCGTTACCGAGGACAGCATATTCCATCCCATGGACCTGTCCCTGGGACTGACGATGGACAGTGACACCGTGTTTGCCTACGCAGATGCCGGAGACCTGAAACTGAAACTGAACTCGCATCACGGTTGGGAAACACTGATGGACAAAGTGAATACCTTTACCCAGGAGTTGCAGAAAGAAATCAAATCATTTGAACTGGATCAGGTGATGCTCAAGACATTGCTGCCCAGCGTAGAACTTCACCTTTACTCAGCCCGGACCAATCCATTAGGCAACCTGTTACGCAGTCTCGGATATGATTTCCAGGAGCTTGCCCTGGACGTTACGACCGACCCAAACAATGGGCTGAATGGCAACGGACACATGTTCAAACTAAACACCGGCTCGGTTTGTCTGGATACCATTCAAATGGAAATCAGGCATCCCGATGACGGCATAGTATCGCTTTTGCGCGTAAAGAACGGTCCCAGGAACAAAGTTGTGGATTTCGAGGCAACACTCAGAAACCGCCTGACAAACAATGGTCTTGAGGTAGCATTGAAATATGTGGATGCCAAGGGTATCAAAGGTGTTGACCTGGGATTCAAGGCCGAGACATCGGACAGCATGCTGATGGTACGCATGATACCTCTGGAGCCCATACTGGCATATCGCCATTTCAAGGTAAATGCCGACAACTACATATCGCTTGACCGCAAAAACCATGCCCATGCAGACCTGCACCTTGTAGCAGACGACGGCACGGCACTGAAACTGTACAGCACACCTAACGACGAGGCAGCCCAGGACCTGACGGCATCCATATACAATCTGAACCTGGGCGAATTGTCCAGCGTACTGCCCTTCATGCCTGTAATAACGGGATTCCTGAACGGTGACGCCCATTTCGTGAAGACCGATACCGAGACTACGGTGTCGCTGGACATGGGAGTCAGGAACATGACATACGAGGGAACAGCCATGGGCGACATGGGATTGGACATCGTATATTTCCCCAATGCCGACGGCTCGCACTATGTTGACGGAATACTGGAACATAACGGCAAGGAAGTATCCTTCCTGAACGGCAAGTACTGGCAGGAGGAAGACAAGGGCATGATACGGGCTGACGCACGTCTCGAACGCCTGCCGCTAAATATCGCAAATGCCTTCATCCCCAACAAGCTGGCAAGGCTGGAAGGCTACGCACTTGGCCACCTGGACGTAAGCGGACCAGTGAGCTCGCCATTGATGTCAGGTATGCTCTTGACGGACAGCATGCACATTTGCTCAGACCCGTACAGCATTGACCTCAGGTTCCCAGATGACAGTATCACAATAGACCGCAGCTACATGAACCTGAAACACATCGAAGCCTATGCCAACGGCAACAACCCCATGTGCCTGGATGGCTATGTTGATTTCAAGAATCCTGACAGGATTAAGCTGGACCTGACCGTTGACGCCAAGGACTTTAACCTGATAAACGCCAAGAAGAGCAATCACGCACAGGCATACGGCAAGGTTTATGTTGACCTTGGCGGACGCATAAACGGCACATTGCAGAACCTGAACATCAACGGACGTCTGCACGTAAACGGCAAAACGGATGTAACATATATACTGAAGGATGCACCGCTCAGCGTAAGCGACCAGCTTAACGAACTGGTCACCTTCTGCGACTTTGCCGACACAACTGCGGTTGAGGAAAAGCCCATAAACGAGCAGAACATCAGGATGAGAATGCAGATAGACATCGACGAAGCGACATCCGTACATTGTATGCTGAACGAGAGCGGAGCCGACAAGATAGACATCGAGGGCGGCGGTTCGCTGACCCTGTCATACGACAAGCTGAACGGCATGCGGGCATACGGCAGATACACCATTCTCGAGGGACGCATGGATTACAACCTGGTGGTTGCATCGCTCAAGGACTTCAAGATACACAACGGTAGCTATGTCGAGTTCATCGGTGATATCATGAACCCCCACCTGAACATACATGCAAGCGAGAAGAAGAAAGCAACGGTAACACAGAACAACACACCCGTCTCGGTTAACTTTGACGTAGGTCTCAACATTACCCAGTCACTGGAAGACCTGGGTCTCGAGTTCACCCTGGGAGCCCCCGAGAATATTGCTGTGCAGAACGAGATTTCTGCCATGAGCACCGAGGAACGCAGCAGGGCTGCCGTGACGTTGCTGGCAACGGGCATGTATATGTCATCGACATCTCAGTTCGCCTCATCGGGTGGATTCAACACCACCAATACACTCAACTCGTTCCTGCAGGGCCAGATTAGCAAGATTGCCGGCAAGGCACTTAACACGATAGACATAGGCTTCGGCATAGACAACACCAAGTCAGCAGCAGGAACCTCGCAGACCGACTACAACTTCTCGTTTGCCAAACGTTTCTGGGGCAACCGCGTGAGCGTAATCATCGGCGGCAAGGTCAGCTCGGGCGCCAATGCGGTAAACAACGGTCAGAGCATTATAAATAATGTGTCTGTCGAATACCGTCTGGACAAGAGCGGTACCAGGTACGTCAAGGCCTTCTACAACAAGAACCCCGACAACCTGCTCGAACCAGATATCATGGAAATGGGCGCAAGCCTGGTACTGCGCCGCAAGACGGAGAAACTGGGTGAGCTATTCATCTTCCGCACGAAGAAGAAAAAGGATTAGACTTGACATGACCAGACTATCATCATACAAATATGTGCCCTGCATTCTTGCCGCACTGATATTCACCTCGTGCTACCAGACCAAGAACATTCCCGAGGACGAATATCTGTATGCCGGAATCAACGAACTGGCATACGGCCATAAATGGGGAGAGAAGAAGGGCAGGAAAAACAATACCGGTGTCATCACGGCAGTGGCTAATGCCTATACAGCCGTACAAGATGTACTGACAGGCAATTCCAATGCGTTGGAAAGCATTAAGAGCCATGAGCTGACGAAACACGAAAAGGACAGCATCAAGGCCCTTGTCAAACAGGATGCCGAGGCGTATGCGCTGGCCAAGAGCGAGGTCGAGGGTGTCCTGTCGTATGCCCCCAACGGCTCACTTATGGGCTCCAGCAAGTACAAGCATCCATTTACCATAGGCCTGTGGATATGGAACCGCTATGTCAACTCCGAAAGCCATTTCGGACGCTGGATGCTTAACAGCTTCGCCTCAAATCCCAAGTACATCAGTACGGTTGCACCAGCAGTGCGTACCCAGGTAGCAAGAAACACACTGCACAATTACGGCTATTTCAATGCCGATGTCCAGTTCCGCATCGACAGCCTGCGCAATCCACGCAAGCAAAAGGTCTCCTACCAGGTCCTGCCCGGAAATCTATACCGCTTGGACAGCATCGAATACCGCGGGTTTACCGGAGCCGCAGACTCCATCATCAGGGCAAACATGGACAAACGGCTTCTGCACAGGGATGATCCCTTCTGTCTGCCAACCCTGTCCGACGAGCGCGAACGCATCACGGATTTGCTGCGCAACAACGGATATTACTACTATCACAGCGACTATATCACATACCGTGCAGACACCATACAGAAACCACTGAAGGTACAACTGCAGATACAACCGTCCGCATCCACGCCCCAGATTGCAGACAAACCATACCACATTGGCAAGACGCACATCACCGTTCTGAAATACAACGACACGGTAATGACAGACTCCTTTGCCCTGCGTAACATTACCATGCGATGGAGCGGCGGCAAGGTAAGGCGTCCGCCATTGAGACTGAGTGCCATGCTACGCTATCTGTACCAACGGAAAGGACATCTGTACAGCCTGGAAACACAGAAACAGATACAGAACCAGATAGCTGCGATGGGCATCTTCTCGAACCTGCAGTTGGATTACAAGCCTGCACAAGGCGACACCCTGGACCTGTACATAAACACCATGCTGGACAAACCGTATGACAGCGAGTTCGAAGGTAAGATAACAAACAAGACAAACGGACTGCTGGGCCCCGGAATTGGCTACTCAATTAACAAGCGCAACGCATTCCGCGGTGCCGAGACGCTTACCTGGGGCATCAACGGCTCGTACGAATGGCAGACGGGTGCCAACAACAGAGGCAAGGGAACAGGTATCAACTCGTGGGAACTGGGAAGCAACATTACACTCTCCTACCCTCGCTTCATGTTCTTCGGTATAGGCAAGAAGCTCAATCGCAGGGTACGTTCAACAACATTGTTCAAGGCGGATGTAAAGTGGCTGAACCGTGCCGGATACTACAGTCAGATAAGCGCAGGTCTGCGAGCTAAGTGGACATTCCAGAAATCCCCCAACATCCTGCACGAATTCACACCCATACACCTGGAATACAGTCAACTGCTGAGCACTACGGACGAGTTTATCGAAATCATGGATCGCAATCCGGCCCTGTACATGAGCATGAAAGACCAACTTGTACCCAGCATCGAATACAAGTTCACCTGGACATCGCCCAAGGTAAAGCGCAACATCAACAACCTGACCCTCTCGACAAAACAGTCATACAAGTTCCAGAAGAACACAATCGAGTACACCCATTGCCTGCAACTGGGCAACCGCTCACGCTTCCTGACACACGGATACCTGGGATTCCTGTGGGAATACAACGGACAAACCGCACCATACCAGGAAATGTTCACCGTAGGCGGAGCCAACAGCATCAGGGCATTCGGCGTACGTACGATAGGCCCCGGCAGCTACAATCCCATACAGTCACAGTTCTCGTATCTGAACCAGGTAGGTAGTATGAAGTTCGAATGCAATCTGGAATACCGCTTCCCCATTATCAGCTCGCTCTACGGTGCAGTCTTCGTAGATGCCGGCAATGTATGGCTCATGAGGGAAGACCCAGACCGTCCGGGAGGCAAATTCCAATGGAACAACTTTGGTAGCGAACTGGCCCTGGGTACAGGAGCAGGTCTGCGATATGATCTGGATTTCCTGGTAATCAGGTTCGACATAGGCGTTGGTATCCACGCCCCGTACGACACCGGCAAGAGCGGCTATTACAACATGCCATCCTTCGGCAAATCCCTGGGCTACCACTTTGCCATAGGATATCCATTCTGATAATGGAAATACATACAGAGAAAAGCCCCTCGGTCGCAACCGAAGGGCTTTTCTCTATTTATCAGCAGTTACACTTATCAGAACATCTTGTCAGGATACTGACCGGCAGCGTGCAAGGCAGCCAGCTTCTCGACCGTACCGGGACGATCCTCGGGATAAGTTACGCCAAACCACTTGGACGTCGTAGGCAGAACCTCGCAAGTAGCCTTACCCTGCTTAATCAGCGTATCCACCATCAGCGGAATGAAGAACTCACTCTTCAGGTTAGTCTGGTTCTTGGGGTCAGACAGGAACACCTTGAAATACTCCTCGCTGTACTGGAAATAATCAGGTGTGAACCCCCAGAAGTTCATAGAACACGGAGTGTTGTCCGGAATGGCAACCCACTTGTCGTTCTCGTCCAGATACTCGACCACACCATTGTGGCGCTCAATCTTGGTACGCTCCACAACATCAGTCAGCATGTGAGTCTTCTCGTCCGTAGCACAGATACCACGGCTTACAGTACCACTGTCACTCAATGTATTGCTTACGCTGAAACCGACCATAGCATAACGGCCTGTGCTGCCCTCGGGCAACTCGGTCAGGAACTTGGCCATAACCATAAATGCGTCACGGTCATAGAAATCATCACAGTTCAGCACAGCAAACGGCTCCTTGATGACATCCTTGCCCATCATTACAGCATGATTCGTACCCCAGGGCTTCTCACGACCCTCGGGAACAGTAAATCCCTCGGGCAGGGCATCCAATGCCTGGAAACACAACTCGCAAGGAACATGACCCTCGTACCTGGACAGAATCTGCTCGCGGAACTGCTGCTCAAAGTCACGACGGATTACCCATACAATCTTACCAAAGCCCGCCTTGATAGCATCATAAATACTGTAATCCATAATACACTGACCCTGAGGACCCAGGGTATCCAGCTGCTTCAAGCCACCATAACGGCTACCCATACCAGCTGCAAGAAGGAAAAGTGTAGGTTTCATGTTTGTTAATTTTATTTGGTTTTATATCAATATTCGCAACCAAAGGTACAAAAATATTTCATAACAAGACAATTATTGACGCAAAATTCATAATTCGTAATGCATAATTCATAATTTGTAACCGCTCAGTTGCTAACCACATACCGTATAAAACATAGAAACGGCATGTTGCTCATCGTGAGACGGTCTCTCGCTGTTTGGGGCATTTTACGCATCCAACATCTTGGGTTCCTCAAGGAACTCATATATACCCACCAGTACAATACCCTGATCATCGCGTCGCAGCTTCATACGCTCACCCACAACCACTATTTTTCTAAACGAGTCACTAATCTGTTGTAGCGAACGCTTTTCCTGCTGCATTTTCTCCTCATCTGGCAACTTATATGCCGATTGCAGATAATAACGGCGCGAACCCAGATTACATACGAAGTCCACCTCCAGAGTCACACGTTGCCATTTATCGTTCTCGTCTTTCACACGGACATATACATTGCCCACATCCACCAGGAATCCACGATAGCGCATCTCGTTGTATACTACGTTCTCCATCAAGTGATTTTCCTCCGTCTGGCGGAACGACAGAATAGCATTTCTCAAACCCAAGTCCTTGAAATAGTATTTAGGCGTAGTTCCAATATATTTGCGCCCCTTGATATCGTATCGCTCCGATTTCTCAATCATAAAAGCATCTTCGAGATAACCTATATAGGTCTCGATTGTCTTGTCTGTGATGCTGTTCAATCGCTTTACACTCTTGAAGGTGTTGGCCAGATTAGTGGGATTGACGGGGCTTCCTACACTTGAAGCCAATATACGCACCAGCTCCTCGAACTCTGCTTTGTTCTCAATATTGTGACGCTCATAGATGTCGCTCAAATATACTGTCCGATATAGATTCCTGAGATAAGTCGCTTTCCTGTCATCACCCTTGATAGAAAGAATTTTGGGCAGTCCGCCATATGTGTAATAATCCTGCCAACCATCTACGATATCACCCTCGTAGACCGTCATATATTCCCTAAAAGTAAGGGGCCATACATGAATCTCATCACCACGACCACGGAACTCAGTTGCAATGTCACTTGACAGAAAATGAGAATTGGAACCTGTCACATACACATCGGCATTCTCCTTGACCACCAGCGAGCCAAGCATCTCTACAAAATCGTCGACCTTCTGAACCTCGTCAATGATGATGTAATATTGTTCATCATCCGTCATTTGTGCATCCACCCAATCCAAAAGGTAATCCGGATTACAGAATGCCTTCTGTCTCCTGTCTTCCAAATCAATAACAAGGATATGGTCCCTACTGACCTTTTCTTCCAAAAGATAGTCCTTAAACAGCGTTTTCAGCAGATACGACTTGCCTACGCGCCTCAGTCCTGTCACAATCTTTATCAGCCCATTGTCTTTAGATTCAATAAGCTGTTGCATATATAACGGCCTTTCTATCTTCATATATAACAATTATTTACAACGTGTTTTGCCTATTTTTATTACGGATTTTTAGCAACATTGCCGTAAATCCGTCACAAAAGTAGATAAAAGGAATGATTTAAGCAAGAAATGTTCCTGCATTTTTCCGCTACGGCTTCCCTTAAATAGAGATACGGCCTCTCGCTCTTGGGCTTCCTGCCTCTAGCCAGCTCCCAGGCAGCACCCACTCTGCTCCTACCCATCTCCTACCCAGCTCCTTGGCATACCCAAATAGGCTGCCTGGGTATGCGAAGGGTATGCCTACACTATGCGAAGGGTATGCGAAGGGTATGCGAGTGCGCTTTTTTTCGACTAAAATAGGTTGACACTTCAATATCGTAGGAAAGGCGTAGGAATATCGTAGGGCTATCGTAGAGATATCCCCGCGGGCCTTCACCTATGCTTTAGACAGCCTATAGACAGGCATCACCTATACTCGATAGTAAAGGTGATGTATATGTGATGTGAAGGTGATGTAAAGGTAAAGGCTGTTAAAACACAAGGGGATAGCACGGGAAATCAATACTCTACACATTGATTTGCTCTATGACAACCTGGACAGAAATCTGCATCCACAATCTTATAGAAAAGCTCAACTAAATAATCCATTGCCTTTGGATCTTTAGTTATGACTCCAACTTCAAAATTTCCGGGTGAATCATAGGGTTGTCCCAAACCTGCTGGTGTGAGATTTGCAGAACCGATGTATGCAATCTTATCATCAATGATAACAACCTTTGCATGATTCCTTATACAATAGGTCATATTGAACACTCCTGATTTTAATTTCCGAGAACATAAATCCCATGCCTCAATGATATTTGGCGAAGGCTTGGAGCATACGATTTCTACGGAAACACCCTGTTCTGCCTTTTGTTTCAGGAAATTGATAAAAGGTGTTCCGTCATTATAGTTTTTTCCTTGCTTTTTTGTCGGTTTCAAATTAAAACGCTTAAAATGTCCCGTCATAATTTTGATAGACGATTTCGCCTTGCACACATGCTCAATAACTTCCTGATAGAAATTCTCTGTTATGAGGCGTGTTTCTGACAAGAATTGTGATTGTTCTTCAGACTCCTTTATTTCTTCTTCTGGGTTGTTTATCTGAATACCGAAATACTTCTCTACAGCATCCACGTTCAACCGCCAATGTCCCTTACGAGCTTTATGGGCAGGCAACACACCATCTTGGGCAAGTTGTCGTATTTCGTCAGTAGAGCGCCCCGTCAGTTTAACCACTTCCTTGACGTTGATGTATTTTAAAGTTGCCATTGGTTAGTTCTTTGCTTTATCTTCTACCTCATTGGTTTTATTCTTTTATATTCTCTCCAGCATCAAACCTAAGTGATATTCCACGACACCTTCATTATAGGTAATGTCTTTCACTTGTACGAGGGCACTTTCACTATCTTTATTATAGCCCACAAAGAGGCGAAGGGCATCGTAACGACGCAGATAACGTTTTCCATCAGATTCATCCAAATAGGTATATTTGTTGAGTGTCGTCTGTTTCAATTCCCTATACACTATCTTCTTTTCTCCCTTCATAATATCATCAAATAAGGCCTTCTTGATATTTAAGGTCAATACCTTTAGCCCGGATGTATCGAACGTTGATTTGCTCTTAACAACACGTTTCTCCAGGCATTCCAGCTGAGGATTATACGTATACCTCACAATGCTACCATCCATAATTTTCTGAATAATAACATCTACAACTTGCAAAGGGACAACGAACCACTCTTGTGGTTGATGCTCTACTCCTTCATTATCAAATACGGATACTTGGAACTGTACAGGCTTCAACAACTGATGCACCAAATCCTCAAACTTCTGTGAATTCATATTCACAACCTTATAGGATGCCACAATCTTTACTGGGGCCATCAAGTATGTTGGTTCCTTTTCAGCATTAGCTATACGGTCTTCTACATTGTCCGTTGTAAAACCAATTTTATACAGATTCTTTTCCGTCTTGATGTCTGGATTATCTGACAAGGAAGAAAGCACATAGATGTAACCAGTCACTTTATCATCTGAGGCAATATCCGAATTGTTAAAGAACTGGCTATCCGTTTCTTCTTGAAGCTCTGAGATAGCGTAACCATCGCCCACCACGCTTTTTCTTAAGGTCTGTAGAAGAATATCCGATTCCGTTCCATTCTCATAGATACAGCGCGTTCTGGCATCAGGCAGAAAGTTACTACTTTTCCTCAATTCGCCTATCTTTTCCAACAGAAGCATCTGTCCACTAACATAGTAATATCTGCCCGGAGCAAGTGTTGCAGTCTTATTAATTTTTACCAACGAGCGTTTGCCGACTTTTAATTCCTGATGAACCTTATCGAAGAGAGGCTTGTATGCTTCAAAGTTCTCGCATAGCTTGCGCTGAGCCACATAGTCAGCCTTTTTCTTGGCAATCGCCCTTCGCATATCTTGTGGAATATCAAATAGCCTTTCCTCCTCTTCGCTCATTTTCAGCAGAGGGTCGTCAAAGATAGCTTCCAGTTCCTTATCTATATTCATACCTCAAATCCTTTTTCACGCAGTTTAGTCATAGCCGCAAACATCATTCTCTCTTTCAGGCTGCCTTCGCTTCTTGGCTCCCTTCCATTCTTGGCAATCCACTCTTTCACTTCTGCCAGTTTCTGTTGCATTCTGTCATTGGGCGTGGGTGCTGCTACTTTAGGACGAACACCATCCAACAGAGGGTCGTCAAATATCTCTAACAAATCCTTTGGCCATTCCATACACGCTATTCCTCATATTCTAATCCGCTCAGTTTCCGTTGTTTCAGATTCTTGATTTTCTGCAAGGCTATTGCCAGTTCTCTAACTTTTGGGTCAGGGTCTTCAACAGAAGGCACATTCCCATTATGTGCAGCCACATATTCCTTCAATGGTCCCTTGAAAAGTGTGATTGCCTGCTCCAACGTCATATCATATTTCTGTTCCGCGATGGTATCCTGAATAATCTTCAAGGTCTTGGCATCCACAGATTTGGATATCACCTCGTATGCTCGCTGGAAGGGATTAATGTTGTCTATCAGGTTGATGCTTAGTTTGTCTATGTTGATAAACCTGTTGGCAATCTTAATCATTCTGTTTCCCTCGCTGGGTTGGTCATCTATGTCAGGAATCGAAGAGATAGGATTACCCTTTTCATCCACAATGTCGTTACCTTTTATAATTGTGTCCAGCAACACACGTTGGCGAACCTCTTCCACCTCCCCTTCTGACAGTTCCGGATAACGTTCGCGTATTACCTTGGGTATCAGATGCTGGGTAATGGTTTCTGCTGTAGTAGAACCGCTTAATGCTTTCACTACCATATCATCTTGCAGGATAGCAGCCTTCAGGTCATCCAACTGGCTTTCCACAATGGTTTTTGTCTTTACGCTCGACAAGGGTTTTAGACCTTCCACTACGATGGTATGAGCCAAGTCTTCTCCTGGTTTGTCTTCGTCCTTTACGGTCTTGAAGTTCCAACTGGGAGCCATTACCTGCTCCATCAGCAGCGAGGCCGTGATAGCTTTCAGGAAATCGTTCACAGCCACTTTCACCTCTGCCTGTTCTGCTTCTGGCATCGCAATCATATTCAGAAATCGGGCCGTTTCTTTTCCTTCACAGTCGCGTGTGCATCTTCCTATTATTTGAATGACCTCAGTAAGGGAACCACGAACACCTATAGTCAAGCACATCTCGCACCATTGCCAGTCAAAGCCTTCCTTTGCTGTTCCCAAGGCAATGATAATATCCATATCATCCCGGCTCTTCATCTTCTGCAGATAGTCCTGTACCATATTACGCTCCTTCTGCTCATCCTCAACCAGGTCTGCCACCTTCAACATCCTTCCGTCAGCAGTTCTGACATAGTAGATGCCTGTATTGTAATCCTTATGGTCTATGGTACCTATCTCCTTAATTATTTCCGATGTTTCCTGATACTTGCCCAAACCCGTTGAAGCCCTTTGGTTCACGCTGGGAATGTGTATGATGGTCTTCTTTCTGGTGTCAAGCACTTCGCCTATGTGGTCCAGATACGAGCCGTGATAGAAGTGATAGCCCAGCACAAGGTTCTTCAGATACTTATAGCCATTCAACTGCTGGTAGTAGTTATAGGTAATGGGAAAAAACTTTGTTTCGTCCTCAGCCCTGAGCACAGGAATACCATCTCCCCTGAAGTATGAGCCCGTCATTGCCACAATATGGCCAGTTGAATTGTTCATCACCCTGCGAACCACATCGCCAAGATTCGAGTTAGCATCCGCGCTCGTATGATGGAACTCGTCAATAGCCAAAAGCGCATCATTGAAAGTCTCATCAGGCAACTCCTTCATTCCATTACGCAAAGTAGCATGAGCGCATACCAATATCCTGGCCCCATTATGCGAGAAGAATTCTATGAAACGTCCCTTCTTGTCTTGCTCGTTCTTGACGTCTGTCAGATTAAAGTATGGTGCTACTTTCCAGTCGGCAAAGAAGCCGCCTGTCATCAGGTCTGTGTTCTTAAACGAGCGTCCGATACTCTTTTCCGGCACAGCCACCACAACCTTTTTGATGCCTTGATGAGCAAGCTTATCCAAAGCAATATACATCAGCGCCCGGCTCTTTCCAGATGCTGGCGGAGCCTTAATAAGCAGAAATCGCTTATTGCGGTGCTCATAGGCTAAAGCCTGCATTTCCCTCATGCCTAACGCATCAGTAGCTGTTGCCTTTCCTGTTTGCAGGTAGTGAATATCAACGATGTTGTTACTGTTCTGTTCCATGATATAATTATTTTTTCACCTTTCACTTTTCACTTTTCACTTTTTGTTGTACTTTTGCCCTCAGAATAAATGTCATATAGTTATGAATGCTACGATAGATATCACCTACAACCAGGTTTTGCAGCTTGTCCGGCAATTACCCGTTCGTTCCCAATTACGTTTGGGTAAATCTTTGCAAAACCTCGCTTATAAGAAGAAAGATCCTGCGCTATTTACCAAAGAAGAGTTCTTCCATCGTATTGACGAGGCTAAGAAAGGTCCCTCATACGAATTGAAAGAAGGTGAAACCCTTGAGGATTTAATTGAGCGTGTAAGATAATGGTGACTCATCCCTTTATTTTTTATTCATTGTCATCTTTTCGTATAATTTAAACAGGCATTCCAGGCGGGCTTCGTCCGAGGGGAAGGGATAGCTTGGGTAGCAGCTTTCCACAATGTCATCCAGTTTGGCGTGGGCCTCGCGCAAGTCCTGAGGCATCTTGTCGGGGGCGTAAAGCTCAGCCAAAGTCTTTTCAGGATAATACTCACGAGTTATCAGCACTTCCTCTGCCGCTGACTCTATCTCTTGCTTCTTCTCTGCTGAGATGTTGGGGAAGGGGAAAGAGTTGTAACACATATTTGAGGAATAGCTGTAATCCTGTTTTAATCTTCCCCCAAATGTCCTGAACCATATCATGTGCATTAAAGATGACACAACACCAAGGACATAACTACCGCCATTATAAACAGAGAAAGCTTTGTCTGATGTAACAATTCCTTTTTCAAAAAGACCTATTGGTACATACTTACGTCTTTCTGATGTAACTTGAGGAATATATACAAAGTCCTCGTTCCTATAAGTTCTTTGAACAAATAGATAAGGTCTATCTGAATAAGCTTGTGTGCTGGGAGCGTCACTATTTGCTCTAAAGTTTGAGACTTTTCTTAACTTGTTCTCTAATTCGGGGATATAGCCAAGTGAGTTATATTGTTCTTCTGTAATCCAAAAGCAATAACGTCTTAGCCCTCTCATAAATTCAGCAGCTCCAATGAAAGGTTTAATGACTTGCTCCAGTTGCGGATACTTGCTTATAAGTTCTGCCTTCTCGTTCTCTTCCAATAATAAATTACCATCATCACGAGCCATACTTCCCTTACATATGTGAGGTAAGTCTGATATTGGTTCGGGCTGTCTTCCTATAGCAATATCATTGGCTGGCATTAGATAACCGTTCAAGTGTTCAACAGTCCTTACTTGATTATCAGAGAAAAGCAAGATGTCTTTGTGTACTAAAGAACTTATTCCCACTATTATGCAATAGACTCCAGCATTGTACTTTGCGTTGTTGCTCCATTTGAAGGATTGGTGAGCAAATGAAATGTGCAGGTTCTTTGATAGCAATGGTTCCCAAAGCATAGACACCTGTTCTCCTTGACATATAGAGTTTGTACTTACGAAGGCAAGTTGAGCCTTTGTATTCAAAATGTATTTGCCACACTTATAGAACCAGCAAGCGATGTAGTCAAGGTTCTTATAGTTTTTGAACCCTCTAAAAACAATTGTCATATCCTCTTTTTGATTCTTGTCTTGCCAAGCAGAACCTAAATATGGCGGGTTGCCAAAGATAAAGACTTCTTCCTCTGGGGTGTGGGGACAGACAGAGTTCCAGTCGAGGCGGCAGGCGTTGCCGCAAACAATTTGGGTGATGTTCTTCAGGGGCAGGGCTTTTGTGTTGACACCAAAGTTCTCGTTGAGCTTGGTGTTCATCTGATGCTCTGCCAGCCAAAGCGACAACATTGCCACTTCGTGAGGGAAGTCGAGCAACTCGATGCCATAGAACTGGCTCAACTGAATCACGCTGGCATCCACCAAGAGAAATTCCCCTTGTGGCGTACACTTCTGCATCAAACACAGAATGTCCATTTCGAGGAATCGTAGGCACTTATAGGTGATAATCAGAAAGTTGCCACTACCACAGGCAGGGTCGAAGAACTTCATCAGGCTCATACGCTTCAACAAAGCCTGACACTTCTTCTTAACCGTTTTCATCTCCTCGTAGAACTGCTTCGAGGTAAGAGCACCAATCTCCTGCATCTGACGCTTTTGCTCGTACAACTCGTTCAACTTATTGTATTCGCCTCGCAAGTCATCTAAGAAGAGTGGATTGATTACCTTCATGATGTTAGGCACACTCGTATAATGCATTCCTTGGTTGGCACGTTCCTCAGGGTTTACTACAGCCTGAATCATACTTCCAAAGATGTCCGGATTGATGTCCTTCCAATCCAACTCACCACATTCCAGAATAAGCTTGCGGGCCTTCATACCCATCTTGGGAATCTGAATATGCTTGGAGAACAGACCTCCGTTTACGTATGGGAACTGTTTAACAATACTGGGGATATTCTGTTGACGGAAAGAAACATCCATAATGTTAAACGTCTCATTCAGGTAGTCCGTCAGGTCTGAACCATCCCCCTTGGTATAACGCTTTATGGAGGAGGTGAAAAGGTTTTCCTCGAAGATGCCGGTGTCTTCGGCGAAAAAACAGAAGAGCAGACGGCTGATAAAGATGTTCAGGTCATGCAAATCATCATCACTGCGGAACTCATTGTACGAACGTAATTCATCGTGCAACTTGGCCAACTTCTCTGCTGCCTTGACATCAGCTGGACTTTCCTCCACATAATGCACGCGCTCCACATCCATCAGGGGATAGAAGAAAGCAAAGTCGCTGGGCATACGTTCCAACAGATTCTCGTAGGTATCTTTCTCGCGCAGGTCGTATGCCAACAGAGTCTTGCCATCGCTTACTGCAATAATCTTAGGAGCTGCCTTGACGACCTGTTGGTCGTGTTTCAGCCTTTCCAATCGTTCCGTCAGTTGAATAGTGGTTGCATGCTGATAACAGAAGTGACCTTTAATGAGAAGTCCATCAAAAGTCTTCAAGACACCTTTACCTTCCTTGTAACGTTCAATGTCGCGTTCACTTTTGCCGAAGGAATAGAGCAGTTGATAACCAACCTCACTTGCACGTACACCATTTCCGAACGAATCCGCCAGTCTTTGCTCTATCTCCCTATAGCCAAGTTGTAGTTTCTTTGCCATAGTTGTTGTTATTGAAGAAAGCGAACGGAATTCGTTCAGAAACGCAAACACAAGCCAAGCGCGCATAAAAAAACGTGGGACAGTTTAAACTTATCCAACGTCTCAGGCGCTTGGCCGGTGCCCACTCCAGAAGATAAGATAAACGCCCACGCCTATAGCGTGAACGTCCACTTTTTTATCATTCTAGAGTCATCTATTTCGCGGCCAAGCTTAAGAGACGTTTTGAATAAAAAGCGTACGCTTCAATTACCACTAAGATCATACTGCCACCCTGCGCTCAGGGATTATGCTGCACGATGTGTGCTTTGCATGCGTCGTTTACGACGATTGGCCGTACTTGGGTGTAAAAATACAAAAATTATATGAAAAAGGAAAAATGAAAAGAGAAAAACATGTTCATCTCCAATCAAACTCTAATTGAATTCATGCTGAAGTCATACTGATCTCATGCTGAAGTCATACTCAATTCATACTCAACTCTAGCTGAAGTCATACTCAATTCATACTCATCTCTAGCTGAAGTCATGCTGAACTCTAACTGATGTCATGTTCTAAGTGAATAAAATCTGTGAAATATCGGGTATAAAAAAGCTCGCTATTTTATTAGCGAGCCTATGTATTGGAAGTTGGTGTATATTTACACGCTATCTTTTGGTAATTTCTGTGCTAGCTTCTGCATCAGTCGCTCATCCTTTGCCACTTTACGTTCCACCTTCTTGATGTCCTCTGCAGGTGGGAGATTTTCTGGTTTAATACCTCGCTGGTTTAACATTCCACGAACGCTACGATTATTCTGCACGTGCTCAGCAGTAATATCAGCCTCACCATAGAGGTCCTTCTGTTCCACATTGTAGTTGGTCATCTCTGTTGCTAGATTTTTGGCGGCGATGGTAAGTGTAGGTAGATAGTCTGCCAAAGCTCCGCTCTTGATGCCTAGACGCTTCTTCATCTGCTCGGTAGTGAGTCCGCCAAACAGAGCGCAATCGCCCTTGGAACGGATGCGCCCGAAGCCTTTGTCATCGACTCCACGTTCATAAATATTGCGACTGAGTTGTTTCTCAGAAGCGCGTAGTCTTTCACGAGTATTGAGGCGGGCAATTTCGTTCAAGCGCTCTTCTATAAGTTCTGCCTTGCGAGTCTGCACAGCAAAATAGCTCTGAGCAAAAGCAATCTCTTCCTTCTTTGGGTCACCGTTCTGAGCAATTAGGTAGCATGCATAACGTGTAAGCATAAAGTCCTGGATTTCACGTTGAGATCCGCTACCCAGAGGGACCATTTTCGTAACCTCACGAAAATGGTTATCTATACTGATCCCCAACGTCTTACATGCTTCCATTGCACGACCAATAGCCCCAACGAAATTCTCCCAACGGGCATAGCCTAACACCATTTGAAGTTCGCGAGCATACCACACCTCTATGGTATTTCCGTCGTCATCGCTAATGCCCTTTGTGATAGCATCAAAATCAGATTTGTATTGTTGTATCTTCTGAATATCCATAATTATTCGTTAGTCGTCTCGCCATTGGTTCTTCCTCAAAATGCAGCATGGTGTTGTACCATGCTGCATTGTCTAATATTTGAATTGTGTACTAACCTTGCTTTGCTGCGATGCGTTCCAGAGACTGATAGACCTGCATCAGGCCGCGGGGAACGTGGAAGCAGCCCTTCCACTTGCCGCCCTTGAGGGTCAGAAGCACCTCGCCGCGGCGATTGAGGTAGCCGTACCATTCGGGATATTCGGGATCTACGAAATGGCTCCATACGTAGTCGTGTATCTTTTCGAACCACTGCAGGCACTCCTGCGAGCCTGTCAGCTCGTAGCCCTTGATCATGGTGATGAGGGTCTCGATATGTACCCACCATAGTTTCTGATCCCATTCCAGTTGCTGCAGTGGATGCCCCAGACGGTCCATGAAGTAGAATATGCCGCCATACTGCTTGTCCCAGCCGTATTCGACCTCGCGCAGGGCAATGTGCACGGCTTTGTCGATAAGGTCCTGACGTCCCAGGCGTTTGCCCAGGTCCATGATGAACCACATGGCCTCGATAGCGTGACCGGGATTTTGCAGGCGTCCTTCGTGGCAATCTACCAGTTTGCCGTCCTTGCTGACGCACTCGACAATCATATCCAGTTCGGGACGGTAGAATACGTCCAGAACCTCGTGCAGGCAGATGTCGATGGTATCCTGAAGGAACTTGGGATCCAGAAGGTCTTCGATTTCGAGTGCCACGTTACATAGTATCATGGGCAGGTCGAAGGTCTTGAGGGCGCGTGCCCCGGATGCTGCCTTTGACCAGCGTCCCTTGGGGTTATTGCGTTTCTCCAGGACGATATTGAAGGTCTTGAGGGCGATATCTGCATATTCCTGATTGCCTGTAGCCTTGTACAGCTGACCGAAGGCGATTACGGCAAAGGTGTACGAGAAGATATTGTAGGGCTCTACCAACGGATGTCCCTCGCGGTCCAGTGAGAAATACCAGTTCAGGTTGCCGTCGTGTCCGTATTTCTTTAGGAACTCGGCTCCCTGTATGGCGGCATCCAGCCATTCCTGACGTTTCTCGACCTTGTTGTAAAGGGTTGCAAGCATCCATACCTCGCGTCCCTGTAGCCAGACGAACTTGTCGGTATCATAGACCTGACCGTCACGTTCGATGCAGGTGAAGTAACCTCCAAATTCGGTGTCTATACTGTTGTTCATCCAGAAAGGCATTACCTTGTCCAGAAGCTCGCTCTTGTACTGAGCGGCAAGTTGTTTGAAGTCAATCATTTTATTTCTTGGTTACAAATGACAGAATATATGATACAATGACGCACACGATGATGCCTGTGGCACCGAAAAGGAACAGGTTGGCATCGGTGCAGTAGCTCATCCAGAACACTACAACCTCGCCTGCGATGAAGCCCGTCAGTGCAGCATATCCCTTTACCCGCGGCATGAAGACTGCTACGAAGAACAGGCCGCCAAGACCGCTGGTCAGCAGACCCAGTATGGTATTGAAATAGTCAAGCAGGGACTGTATGTTCCATGTTGCCATCATCAGGGCGACTGCCAGACCTATCAGACCGCTTATGATACATGTCCAACGGGCTGTCCTGAGCAGTTGCTGGGATGTAATCGACGGACGGAAACGCTGGACGAAATCCACGCTGAAGGCAGTCGATACGCTGTTGATATTGCTGGAGATGGTGCTCATTGTCGCAGCAAAGATGGCTGCAATCAGCAGACCGGCAATACCGGCAGGCATCTGACTCATCATGAAGAACGGGAAGATTGCGTCTGACTGGGACATGGTGACATCCAGCTCGGCAGGATGGGTCTTGTAGAATGTGTACAGGCCCGTGCCTATCATGTAGAATGCTACGGAGATGAACACCGACATGAAGCCGTTGACCAGTATGCTACGGCTTGCTGACTTCTCGTCCCTGGTGGTCATGTAGCGTTGTATGACGGTCTGGTCGGATGTGTATGATATCAGGTTGTTGGCAAGTCCGCCTATGATGACAACCCACCATGTGGCATTGGACCAGCCGTTGCTCCAGTCGAACAGCCGCAGCTTGTCGTTGTCCAGTGCAATGTCTATGCATGAGGATATGCCTCCGGCTGTATTTGCCATAAGGTATCCCGCTGCAAATATGGCACCGCCTACCAGGATAATGCCTTGTACCACGTCACCCCATATTACGGCTTCGACACCTCCCATGGTGCAGTAGATAATGGTCACAAGTCCCATGAGTATGATGCACAGGTAGATGTCTATGCCTGTTACTGCCGTAAGTGCCAACGACGGAAGGTACATTACGAGAGCCATGCGTGCTACCATGAAGATGCAGAACAAGGCTGATGACATAAGTCGTGTGGCAGGGTTGAAACGTTCCTCCAGAATCTCGTACGCACTGGCCACTTTCAGATTCCTGAAATATGGCAGATAGTATTTGATTACCGGAATACCTACGATAGGTATCATCCACAGCATAGGATAGTATGTCCAGTCTGTCGTATATGCCTTTGCCGGTATTGCCATATAGGTTATGGCACTGAGCATTGTAGCATAGATGCTGATGCCTGCTGCCCACCACGGAATACGGCCGCCGCCCTTGAAGAAGTCGTCCGCGCCGTTCTCCTTGCGCATGAAATACACTCCCATGCCCAACATGGCTACCAGATAGAATACCAGCACTGCCCAGTTGAGCCAACCGAAGTTGTGCTGGGTGGTTATCCTAATCTCGCTGACGTCGGCACTGCGTATGCCTGGCATGGTTTCGCCTCCGGAATAGTACCATACTGGATTGTCCGGGTCCTTGGTCAGACATGCTCCGGCACGTGCAAGCAGGGGATCGCCCTTGAACAAAGCCCACGAATCCGTTATGGTATGATATACGAGAACGTCCTGGCGGAACCTGTACCACTCGGGCTGATGGCGCAGATACAGGCTGTCCTGCTGACCGGTGATGGCATGATAGAACACGTCATAGTTTACACCGCCAAAGAACAGTATGTGGCTGTAGCCTGATGTCGTACTGGCTGATCCTACGATTGCCTGACGTACCAGATAGCTCTTGGTATTGTCCTCTGCATTCCCTTTCTTGCCCTGTTCCTGTATCCATACGGATGCAGGGCTGGTGCGGCTCCACTGGTGAGTGGCCAGATTCATATAGACACCGTCATTATATACCGTGGCTTTCTGTCCTATGGAATCTGCCTGGGGCTGGTAGCCTCCGAACACATACAGGGCTGGTCCGGCGGGTGAATACTGTACCTGAACGCAAGGTTGCAGACGGCAATTGTCCGGCAATGTATCCAGTGCCGTCCATCGAAGGTTCCTTTCCCAGCGGGCACTGTAGATGACCCGGTTGGGCTTGCCGAAGCTTTGACCACCGGCAATGTAAATCGTACCGTCGTAGTATGTGGCTGCAAAGTTGTCAAGCCCGATGGGCAGAGGTGTGCACATCACGCGGTTGGAACTGTTGGGATAGAACTCGCATGTAGTGAGCGAGCTGGGACCGCATTGTCCGCCCAGAAACAGTACACCGTCGCCAATCTGTACGCTGGCACCGTAGGCTTGCGGATAGAATTTCTTCTCGCCGCCGTCGGCACATGGCTTGTCGGGGAAATTGCAACCTCCCCACGTCCACAGTTGATTCTGAATCCACCCGGCATAATGTCCGGAAACGGCCTGACGCATAGGTATTGACTTGGTCACGCCTACATGATTCTGAGCTAAGGCAAATAATGGAATGAATGATAATAATGTTAATATCCTTTTCATCACTTCCTGCAATTCCTTTTTCTGGTAATTAGAATTGATTGCAACGCTGGAAGAAGCCAATCTCCTCCAGTTCCTTGCGCATCTGTACCTCTTCGGCATCCGTCAGGTTCTGGAATGGTGTACGGTTAGGACCGAGGTCAAGGCCAATCAGTTTCATTATACGCTTGCCACCTACGATATTGCCACGGAAATGACAGATTACGTTGATAACGGACTGAGAGAAGTTCTGACGCTCGCGTGCCAGTTCCAGATTACCCTCGTTCCATGCCTGGATGATGCCCACCAGCTCACGTCCGTTGTAGTTGGTGGTACCGCCTATGCCGCCTCGGGCACCGCCCATAGCCAATGAGGGCAGTATGGTTTCGTCCTGGCCATGCAGCATGTCGAACTTGCCATTTGCATACAAACGGCACTGGTTGTATTCGTAGATGCTCTCGAAAGTGTACTTTATACCGGCAAAGTTGGGAATACGCCCATCAACTGCCTTGAGCAGCTCTACCATAGGCAGGAAAGCACCGTTGAATGCGGGGATGTGATAGTAGTAGAACGGCAGATTGGGTGCACCTGCTGCAATCTCCTCGCAATATTTTACAAGTTCCTCGATACGGCTAATCTTGGGGAATGGAGGTGCCATAGCACCAATACCCCATGCACCAATCTTCTGTGCATGTTCGGCCAGCATACGGCTGTTACGCACACAGCAAGAGCCTACGTGTACGATTACCTTGAAGCCCTCTGGGGCTGCAGCAACCCAAGCTTCGGCAAGACGCATGCGCTCTTCCTCGGTAAGCATATAACCCTCACCGCTGCTGCCATTGATAAACACACCCTGAAGTCCGTTTTTGTGCAACATCTGCGCATAAGCTGGAATAGGCTCCAGATTAACATCACCATTCTCGTAGAAAGGTGTGAACGGGGCATCGATAAGGCCAACTACTTTCTCAAAAGTCATAGTTTTAAAATGTTTAGGATTAATGTTTTATTTCGTTTTCTATATTGTCGTCATACAGTTTCTGCTGCTTCCTGAGTATGGTATGCATCTTTTTACGGACACTTGCATACTTACTATCGTTATACACGTTGTGCATTTCCGCAGGATCCTGTTTCAGATCATACAGTTCCCACTCGTCTATGTCGTTGTAGAAATGAATCAGCTTGTAACGGCTGGTGCGCACACCATAGTGACGCTTGACGCTGTGCTCGGCAGGATATTCGTAATAATGGTAATAGATGGCATCGCGCCATTTGCCTGTTGTCTTTGCGCCCTTGAGCAACGGCACCAGGCTGCGTCCCTGGATATCCGCAGGAACCTTGGCTCCGGCCATCTCCAGGAAAGTGGGTGCATAGTCTATATTCTGTACCATCTCCTGTATCTCGCCATGACGGTCATAGCCCTTTGGCAGGTGCATCAGCAAGGGGGTATTCAGGCTCTCCTCGTACATGAAGCGCTTGTCAAACCATCCGTGTTCGCCCATGTAGAATCCCTGGTCAGAGGTATATACAATCAATGTATTTTCATACAGGCCGTTTGATTTCAGGTAATCCAAGAGACGGCCAACCTCATCATCCAGGGACTTGGTGACCTTGGCATAGTCCCGCATGTAGCGCTGGAACTTCCATTCTGTCAAGGCATCGTTACGGGGCGATGTCGCCTGGTAGTGGCGATATGATGGGAAACGACGGAAAAAGTCGCACGACAGGCTGTCGTGGAATGTCCAATATACCTGCTGGTCCTCCTTGCTCAGTCGATTGACATAATTTACATATAGCTGCGACAAGCGGCTACTGTCACCGGGCAGGTATGCCTTGTTGTCATAGGCAAGGTCCATGTCGTGCTGACTGCCTATTGACATTTCCTGCTGCTGAGCCGCAACTCGTCCCTCCCAGTTGTCGTTGAAATTTGCAGGCTTTTCGAATGTCTGGTTCTCGTACTCGCGCATATACTTCAACTCGGGCAGCCAGTCACGGTGACAAGCCTTGTGGTGCACAAACAGGATAAACGGCTTCTGCCTGTCACGATGCTGAATCCAGTTGATAGCCTTGTCGGTTATTATATTCGTACAATAGCCCTGTTCCCGCCTGGTACTGCCATCCATCTGGATAAAATCGGGATTGTAGTACTCGCCCTGGCCATGCAGAATCTCGAAATAGTCAAAACCTGTGGGAGTGCTTACCAGATGCCATTTGCCTATCAATGCCGTCTGATACCCGGCCTGCTGCATCAGTTTGGGCATGGTTTGCTGACTGCCGTCAAAGATGCCATGCTCATTGTTGGTAAACCCGTTCTTGTGGCTGTGCTTACCCGTTATCATACATGCACGGCTGGGGCCTGACAGACTGTTGGCAACGAAACTGTTGCGGAACAGGACTCCATCCTGGGCAATACGGTCCAGATTGGGTGTCTGTATCGGGCTGTTGCCGTATGCGCTGAGCATTTGAGCCGTATGGTCATCTGTCATAATATAGACGATATTGGGGCGCTGAATCTGCGCTGCAGCACCTGTCGCTGCAATGGCTAATGAAAAGAATGTTAATTGTTTCTGCATAGTATCTCTTTTAAATATCTGCTTGTATAACCTAAGTCGGACTCTGCCACCTGCTCAGGCGTCCCTGCCAATAGCAACTGGCCGCCTCCACACCCGCCATCGGGTCCCATATCAATAATCCAGTCGGCACATTTGATGATATCCATGTTATGCTCTATGACAATAACGGTGTTGCCCTTTTCGACCAGTTGGTTCAGTACTCCCAACAGGACACGGATATCCTCAAAATGCAGACCTGTGGTAGGTTCGTCCAATATATACAGTGTACGTCCTGTATCCTTGCGGCTCAGTTCTGTCGCAAGCTTGACGCGCTGGCTTTCCCCTCCGGACAGTGTTGTGCTTGACTGACCCAGCTTGATATAGCCGAGTCCTACATCCTGCAGCACCTTTATCTTGTGCAGTATGGCTGGCTGGTTCTCAAAGAACTCTACAGCCTGGTTTATCGTCATGTCCAGGACCTCCCCGATATTCTTTCCGCGGAACCTGACCTCCAGGGTCTCACGATTGTAGCGCTTGCCCCTGCAATCTTCGCACGGAACCGTAACATCGGGCAGGAAGTTCATCTCTATGGTGCGATAGCCATTGCCCGAACACGTCTCGCAGCGGCCGCCCTTGACGTTGAACGAGAATCTGCCAGGCTTGTAGCCGCGTATCTTGGATTCGGGCAGTTCGACGAACAGGTTGCGGATATCGTTGAATACATTGGTGTATGTAGCAGGATTGCTGCGTGGTGTACGTCCCAGCGGGCTTTGATCTACACACACGACCTTATCTATTAATTCCACTCCCTCTATGCCGTCGTACGCAAGAGGATCCTTCAACGAACGGTAGAAATGCTGCGAGAGAATCGGGTACAGCGTATCGTTTATCAGGGTACTCTTGCCCGAACCGCTCACGCCTGTAACACATACAAGGCAACCCAGCGGAAACTGAACCGTAACATCCTGCAGGTTATTGCCCTTGCATCCCCTCAGGATAATGGATTCTCCACTGCCCTTTCTACGTTTTTCAGGGATATCAATCTGAAGGGTTCCATTCAGGTAACCGCTGGTCAAGGTCTGACACTGCAACATGTTGGGGTATGTACCCTGATACACCACCTCGCCTCCCTTGCGGCCTGCCTTGGGACCTATATCCACAATCCAGTCAGCGCTCTCCATCATCTCCTGGTCGTGCTCCACGACTATTATGGTATTGCCTGTATCACGCAGGGTCTTAAGCGATTTTATCAACTTACGGTTGTCACGCTGATGCAGGCCTATTGACGGCTCGTCCAATATGTACAGCACATTTACCAACTGGCTGCCTATCTGCGTGGCCAGACGGATGCGCTGACTTTCGCCACCAGACAGGGAAATGCTGCTGCGCGAGAGCGATAGGTACTCCAGACCTACGTCTATCATGAACTTCAGACGTGTGCGTATTTCCTTCAGTATCTCTATTGCAATACGTTTCTGATGCTCAGTCAACCGTTCCTCCACATCCTGCAGCCACTCGTATAGCTGACTCAGGTCCATATCCGACAACTCGGATATATTCTTGCCTGCAATGCGGAAATGCAGCGCCTCGCGATTGAGCCGCTGACCACCACACTCGGGACATACGGCAGTACGTTTGAACTGCTCTGCCCATTTGCGTGCCGATGCACTCATATCCGAATCCGAGACCTGGCTGATATATTTCGTAAGACCATCGTATTCGCAATAGTAGTCGTTACTGGTCTTGGTTATTGATGCCGGTATATGCAGACGTTCGCTACTGCCCTGTACAATTGCATTCACTGCCTCGCGCGAAAGTTCTCCCACTGGTGTGTCCAGACTGAAGCCATAATTCTTCAAAAGGGCATCTATCTGCCAGAAAATCATAATCTGACGCGACTTTCCCAACGGTGCGATGCCTCCTTGGCGTATGCTTAGTTTGGGGTCAGGGAATAGTTTTTCCTCGTCTATCAAGGACACGAAACCCAGGCCCTTGCAACGTGGACATGCGCCTTGAGGCGAATTGAACGAGAAGTTATTGGGTGCAGGGTCGCGGTAAGAAATGCCTGACGTGGGACACATCAGGCGACGGCTGTAATGACGCACCTCGTTCGTCTCGGCATCGCATACCATAATGAGTCCCCCACCCTGCTGCATGGCATTTGCCACACTATGGCGCAAGCGGTCATCGTCCTTGTCATGGACCACCAAACGATCCACAACAACCTCGATATCGTGATTACGGTATCTGTCCAGTTTCATTCCCTGAAGCAGTTCCTTTACCTCGCCGTCTATACGGGCATACAGATAACCCTTGCGTCTGATAGTTTCGAACAGTTCGGCATAATGTCCCTTGCGGCTGTGTACAAGCGGAGCCAGAATATATACACGACGGTCCTGATAATGCGAAAGCAGCAAATCAACAATCTGCTCATCGGTATATCTGACCATACGCTCACCCGTTTCGTACGAAAAAGCCTCGCCAGCGCGGGCATAAAGCAGACGCAGGAAATCATATATCTCGGTCGTTGTGCCTACGGTCGAACGCGGATTCTTGTTCGTTGTCTTCTGCTCTATACTGATTACCGGTGACAATCCGCTTATATTGTCAACGTCAGGCCGCGATACGCCACCCAGAAAATTGCGGGCATAAGCTGAAAAGGTCTCTATGTAGCGTCGCTGACCCTCGGCATATATGGTATCAAAGGCCAGACTGGATTTGCCCGACCCCGACAGACCGGTCACCACCGTAAGCGAACGGCGCGGTATCCGGACATTTATATTCTTGAGGTTGTGCTCCCTGGCTCCTTCAACTATGATACTGTCATTTTCCATAGGTGTCAAGGCGTGTCACCACCAGACGGATCTATAGAAGAATCGTCGGACTTGGTAGTAAGGACATTTATGGTCTTCTTGATATGATATATGTGCCCGTCAGCACCCTTGGCGTTGACAACAAGATAATAGGCTCCGTCATTTACGTACGAGCCGCCTATCTTGCCGTCCCAGCCGGTATTGACATCATCCCACGAGTATAATTTCTTGCCCCAACGGTTAAAGACTGTAGCACGGAACTCTACAATACTTTGGAACTCCTTGGCACGCAAGGTATCGTTTATCTGATCACCATTGGGTGTAAACGTATTGGGAAACTTCAGCCGGCTACGGCTTATCTCGAACGTAAAGCATACCGAATCCATCTCCTCGCTGGGATATACAACAGTCTGCCCGTCCCTGGTAAACGTCGCTCGTACACGCACCTTGTAGCGGCCCTTCTGGACAAAGTTATACTCCAGGTCCTCGTCAAATCGGTGCAACAGTACCTCGTAACTGCGCTCGGTCGATGTCGTATCCAGATACACCACCCAGTCATAGTGAGTGCTCCATCCTGCATAATCCTGTGGATTGGAACGGAAAAAAGCCTGTAGCGGAGCATTCTGTACCTCCTGCAGATTCATGTCATCCGGATACCTGCCGTACAGGGTCATACCCTCGGGATTAGTGTAGGTGACCTCGGGTATTATGGAAGGTGTCTGCGCCGTTACCCATACCGGTAGCAGCAGCATCAGAAAAAAACATAGTATATGTTTCATGGGATAAACTGTATATTGACCTGTTTATACGTTATACGACGTTGTGCAAATATATTAAAAATAATGCATTATCCCCGACTCTCTTGAAAAAAAATATTACCTTTGCACCAATATGAAACGACAACTGCTCATAATATTGGCTATTTGTGCCGCTACGGCGGTATATGCACAGGTAGGAAAATACCGGAACGACCTTGCCGTAGGCTTCAATGCAGGCATGGTAATGAACCGCGTAAACTTCAAGCCAAGCGTTCCCCAGACCATGCACACAGGACTGGAGATGGGTATCAGTCTGAGGTACACGTGCGAAAAGTTTTTCTCAGCAGTTTGCGCACTGCAGACCGAAATCAATTTCCAGCAACTAGGTTGGAAGGAAAACATTCTCTATAGCAACGACACTTACTCGCGCACCATGAACTACATCAGCATCCCTCTGCTGGCACGACTTGGCTGGGGACGTGAACGCAAGGGGTTCATGGGATACGTGATTGTGGGCCCGCAGATTGGGTTCTGCATTGGCGAAAACGAAACAAGAACAGGAGAATGGAGCGATTACACGCTCTCCCTGCGCGAGGGGATGACCGAACAGTATGATCTAAGGTGTCAGAAAAAATTTGCCTACGGCATTACCGGAGGCGCTGGCGTGGAATTCAGCCGTCCCAAGGTGGGACACTTTACGCTGGAAGCACGCTACAACTTTGGTCTGTCCGACATCTTCAACAACAGCAAGCGCGACCCATTCCAACGCTCAGCAAATTCCACGATAAGCGTAAAGCTGACGTATTTCTACGACGTAGTAAAAACAAAGGACAAAGGTATAAAATAAGGAGTCTGGTGTTATCTTAACCTGTCCAGGCTCCTGACAAGCAGTTCGTCCTTCAGAATAGCACGGAAAGCAAGGTAAAGCAGGATAGCATTTACCATCGGTATCGCTGCCCACGGACGGGGACGGTATATTCCTACCAGCCCGTCACCAAGGACAAATGCAAATGCAGCATATACAGCATACCATGCAATCATCAATATAATGCAGAATGTACAGAAACGCATTTGGGCAGCACGACGGCGGAACATAAATATAGCCATAAATTGCAGTACGGCAGCAATAGCCATTATCACCGTCAGCGCCCACGGATGGTTCTCAGCGGAAACCTCCAAATATATACATACAACGCCCATAACAAAGGCTGCAAGTATGTATAATGTCTGAATCCGTTGTATCATGACAATCAAATTTCCTCCTGGGTATCTGCGCCTTGCTGTGGAATACGGTAATAGATGCGATTCTCCAGGAATTCCTCCGTCGCCAACAGGGTGGGCTTTGGCAGTTTCTCGTAATAGCGGCTGATTTCAATCTGCTCGCTGTTCTCAAAGACCTCCTCCAGCGAATCACTGGCTGTTGCAAACTCCTGCAACTTCTGGTTCAGCTCACGCTTCATCTCGGAACTGATCTGGTTTGCACGCTTTGCGATGATTGCTACGCTCTCGTAAATATTACCTGTCTCGTCAGCCAGGGTCATTACATCACGTGTCACCGTATTGGTGGGTGCATTAATCTTCTTGTAATCCATATCTGTGTATTTTCTGTTTATTCTGTTTTTATTCAGCATATTCGTCCTTACTGCCATACTTCTTAACGAATCTGTCACTCTTGGTAAAGATTGACTGCGCCTCGGCAAGATATTTGCTCTCGGGGTAATCATTCCTGAAGGCATAGTATTCGTCAATGCAGTCGCGGTATCTCTGCAAACGCTTTGACTCCACGCTCTGCTGTGCAAGGTGAAATTTGGCACGCAGTATCATAATCGACAATTCCTCACGACGCCAGGCCTCAGCGTATGGGAAATCATGCAGAGCATTCTCAGCCGTTACCACACAGGCCTCCCAGTTGCTACCTCCAAACTGGCAGTTCATTATATACGAACCCAGATCGTAATACAGTTTTGCTGCCAGGTACTCCTTCTCGACCAAACGGTCCTGCAGCTGAAATATCATATTCTGTGTCTGGCTCTTGATACTTGTTGTGGGATAGTTGTCCAGAAACTCCTGGAACTCCTTGATTGCATCGTATGTTGACTGCTGATCCAGGCGGGCATCCGGAATCAAGTTGTACAGCGAAAGACCGCAGTAGTAGCGTGCATACTCGACATAGAGTCCACGGGGATACATCTGGTAATACTTACGGAAATACTGGGCTGCTGTTTCATAGTCCTTCTGGCAATAATTGCTCATAGCCAGGATATACAGACTCTCCTCGGCATAAGCTGTACCCTTCAATATGGTTACGACATCTGCAAACAGCAAGCTGGCAGCAGAATACTTACCCTCGGCAAAATACTGCTTGGCGACCTCGTATTTGTACTCAAAGTCCGTAGTCTTCTCCAGGGCAGTCATCCTCGAACAAGAAGAACCGACCATCGCCAGCAACGCCATCAAAGCTATGATTACATGCCTCTTTTCCATACTTTCAGCGTGCAAATATACAATAATAATATTAAATGTGACTAAGACTGACACAAAAAACTGACTTTTACAAGCCTTTTTAACTAATATTGTAGTAACTTTGCCGCATGTTCAACAACTGAGTTGCAATGGATTTCGAACTGACAGCAGATTACAGGCCAACGGGAGACCAGCCCGAAGCAATACGCCAGCTTACACAGGGTGTACTGGACGGAGTTCCGGCACAGGTCCTCCTGGGCGTTACCGGCAGCGGCAAGACATTTACTATGGCAAATGTCATTGCCAATGTAGGCAAGCCCACCCTGATACTGTCCCACAACAAGACACTGGCAGCCCAGCTGTATGGCGAGATGAAGCAGTTCTTCCCACGTAATGCCGTAGAATACTACGTCTCGTACTATGACTACTACCAGCCAGAGGCGTATATCCCATCTACCGACACATATATCGAGAAAGACCTGGCCATCAACGAGGAAATAGACAAGCTGCGCCTCGCTTCCACCTCGGCCCTGCTTTCAGGTCGCAAGGACGTTATAGTCGTAAGCTCGGTCAGTTGTATCTACGGCATGGGCAATCCAGCCACGCTGTCAGAAAACAGCATAGACCTGAGAGTCGGACAGCATATCGACCGCAACGTATTGCTGCGACGTCTGGTCAGTGCCTTGTATATCAGGAACGATGTCAGTTTCTCCAGAGGCGATGTACGTGTAGTCGGTGACACCCTGGATGTCTGGCTTGCATACGCTGATACCGTCCTGCGCGTCACGTTCTGGGACGACGAGATTGAATCCTTGTACGAACTCGATCCCGTGACCATGCAACGCCAGGGCACATTTATGGATTACCGCATCTATCCTGCCAATCTTTTCATGACAAGCCAGGATACGCAGGAACGGGCAATACGCCAAATAGAGAAAGACTTGGAAAAACAAGTCGGGTTTTTCACCGAGACAGGCAAATCCCTTGAAGCAAAGCGCATTGACGAGCGCGTACACTATGACATCGAGATGATACGTGAACTGGGACATTGTTCCGGCATAGAGAACTACTCACGCTATTTCGACGGACGTGAACCCGGTCAACGCCCATATTGCCTGCTCGACTTCTTCCCCGATGACTACCTGCTCATCGTGGACGAGAGCCACGTCACCATACCGCAGGTCCGCGGCATGTACGGTGGTGACCAGGCACGCAAGAAAAACCTTGTCGAATACGGCTTCCGCCTACCTGCAGCCAAGGACAACAGACCACTGAAGTTTGATGAGTTCGAACAACTTACGCCACAGACCATATACGTCTCGGCAACACCAGAGGACTACGAACTGGAAAAGAGCGAAGGTGTTGTCGTTGAACAGCTTATACGCCCCACAGGACTTCTGGACCCACGCATCGAGATACGCCCTTCGGACAACCAGATTGACGATTTGATGGAAGAGATACAGCTACGCATTGAACGTCACGAGCGCGTCCTGGTAACAACCCTGACAAAAAGGATGGCCGAGGAACTTAGCGAATACCTCCTGCATCACGATATCAGCACTGCATACATACACTCCGAGGTCGATACCCTCGAACGCGTCCAGATTATGGACAACCTGCGAAACGGCAAATACGACGTACTGGTTGGCGTTAATCTCCTGCGCGAAGGTCTTGATCTCCCCGAGGTTTCGCTCGTAGCCATCCTGGATGCTGACAAGGAAGGTTTCCTGCGCTCCCACCGCAGCC
Organism: Prevotellaceae bacterium UBA6974; assembly: GCA_002450165.1. Lineage (GTDB taxonomy): Bacteria > Bacteroidota > Bacteroidia > Bacteroidales > Bacteroidaceae > Physcousia. The sequence goes on from DJYQ01000033.1 coordinate 35,868, forward strand.
TTACCCAGACAATAGGCCGTGCGGCACGCAATGTCAACGGACTTGCCATCATGTATGCCGACAACATCACTCATTCCATGCAGAAGACCATCGACGAGACAAACCGCCGTCGCGAAAAGCAGATGCGATACAACCGTGAACACGGCATAACCCCGACACAGATACGCAAGACACGCACGATGACAGATTTACTGGAGCTGCGCCAGAACCAGACGGCATCTGCAGCCCCCGTCTATACCATACCCGAAACCGAAACACTGAAGGTAGCCGAGGTAGTCGGAGATCAGATGACACAGGAGCAACTGCGAAAAGCCATAGACACTACAAAACGGCAGATGCAGGAAGCCGCCAGGAAACTCGACTTCATTACCGCAGCACAACTGCGCGACAAGATGCTGAGCCTAATGCAGCACATCAAGGATTAAACTACTGCATACCCTATGATTACAGACTACACACTCAACACCCTAATTGCACTTGCCGAGGCCTACGAAGGTTGCATACCGCTTCACCTTGCAGGCATAGCACAAGTCCGCACGGACGACGATCTCAACGTCTATATCGATATGGAAGACAGCCGTACCCTATCACCTGGCGAAGCTGACGAAGCCCAGATAAACGAAGCCATAATGCTCTGGCGCAACGACCACGGCCCATACTTCCAGAAAATTCTGGGCGCCATGATGTAAAAAAAGGCTGGCACCAATGCCAGCCTCACAGAGTATTTTTTCATACTACGCTATTCCATGTTTCTGAAAACCTCTTTCTGGGCCTTGATATATTCTTCAGCCTGCTTGTAGGCATCAGTCGTCTTGTCCATAACCTCAATCTTGCCAAGGCGAGCCCATCTGGCTGCATCATAGTCACTGACGCTTACATAGAACCTGATGGACAGTTCCTTACCCTCCTTGATGGGATAGTCGCTGAAACTGACACTGCGACCTGTAGCTATGGCATTACCATCTGTATCAAATGCCACTGGGCAGAAATTAAACACATTGGTCTCATTAGATGCCTCAGCAGTAAAGAACGCGCTTACAAAAGCATCGCGGCTGTCATTCAGCACGAAATTACCCTCCAGTCGTATAGGAAGCCCGTCAGCAACTACAGCAGGAATCTCCCTACCCTCCAATGACTTAGATACAGCAGGCAATATTTCCTTCTTGAACTTGGTAGTATTTCCCTGGCTGATATAATCTCTCCAGAATTCATCAGCCTTCTCTGGATCCGACAGCCTCAACTCATCATATTTAGCCGTCGCCGCAGCCTCGGCTGCCCCGTATTCAGCAACCACCTTAGGCAACTCACCCAGAATACCGTCAACCGGCAAATCGTCAACCGCTGACCCGGAGTTGTTACTGCCGCCTCCACAAGCTGTCATCACGGCTGCCACAAGTGCAATTACACCCGTCTGCCAAAGATTCATTGTCTTTTTCATAGCAATTGGTTTTAGTTTGTAATAATTAGAACTCATAGCCGAGATCAACGAAGAAATACGGCTTCTTGGTACGATTGCTGTAGCCCAGAGTAGCACCCAGGGGACCAAAGATAGTGTTATAGTAGTATCCTATCTGTCCTCCCAATATGGTACGATTGTCGAATATCTCCTTCAGTTTGTTCGCCTGCTGTGCAGCAGAGAATCGCAGCAGTACGTAATGATTGCTGGCAATGCGTTGCTGAGCCTGCAACTGTACGGCAACGAAATGGTGTCCTACGTACTCGATATTACCTACTCCGGACAACGGCATCTGCTGTTCCACATAGTGCCCGAAATAATTACCGCCTGCCAGGTTGCCGAATATAGGCGGAACCACATCGCCAAAGAGCAGGCGTCCATACAACATAGGCTGCAGGGTGAAACGCTTCCCGATCGTAAACGACATCCGCCAGTCGGCACTTACATCGCTCATTCCCGTCTCACCTTCCAGCTTCAGGAAATTGTCCGTCAGGTAGGCATACCCCGCATGAAAACGTGCACCCCGGGTCGGGAAAATCCAGTTATCCTCGCTATTGTATTCAATTCTGGCACGATAGCTGAAATAATGTCCGTTATGCAGTAACCCAGTGTCATGAGTCTTGTCAGACATAAGCTTGTCGATATACCTGATATAGTCCCATCTCAGACCCACCTGGATATTGAAATGCTTTATATCAAAATCAAACGGCAACACCTCAGCCTGATGGTGATGGTACAGAATACTGTAGTCATGATCACCCCTGTAATACACGTCCACATCGCTGCGGTGGAAAGAATATGATACCGAAGGCTTAGTGAAACTGCGAGGATGGAACACCCAGTCACCATGCACCTTGATACGCTTGCCAAGCCTTACCCTAATGTCTGCACTCATAGGCATCTGGGTCTTGAACGGAATCTCGATGCTACCTTGCAACGAAGCATGTTCCTCGCTGTCATAACGCATACCCACATGCAGTTGGATGGACTTGCGCTGCCCCGCCGAGATTATGACCCGTACACCATCGCCTTGCGGAACAAAACGGCACTCAGCACTCTGATAGAACAGGTCAGTACGCATACAGGTAGTAATCTGGCTGGCAACAGTCGCATCTATGCTGTCCCTCTTGTTGAAATGGAATTTCTGTCGCAAGTACATCTCAGTCTGCGGCGTCATATTCTCGAAAGTATAGTTTACGACATGATACTTTTCCGTCATAGCCTTGGGACGCAAGGGATGCAGGATTGCCGGACGGAAAGTCGAATCAATGCCAATCCGCTGCTTTAACGCAATTATTTCGTCCCAATGACTCATAGCCTCCTCCTCACCGCGACGTATCAGCGTATCAATTGCAGCCGCCGAGAAACTCGCAGAGCTGTAACCCTTGGTATTCACCCGCATGTGCAGGTCCGTAATCGCCAGGTTATCCTCCAGTTTATTCTTACAGTTCACATCCACTATCTGGCTTATGATACTCATCGTACCACCCATGTCCTCTGCTGATTTCGGAGCACCCTGTACCGTTACACCTATAATAATATCCGCGCCCATCTCGCGAGCCAAGTCAGCAGGATAGTTGTTCTTCAGACCACCGTCCACCAACACCATGTTCCCCAGCCTGACAGGCGAGAAAGCACCCGGGATAGACATCGAGGCACGCATTGCCTGAGGAAGCCTTCCGCTGTGGAAATCCACCTCGCTGTTCTCTATAATGTCCGTTGCAACACAGGCAAAAGGTATAGGAAGGTCCTTCGAGAAATCCAACGAATCTGTATAGCCCGAGCATAGCTGCATAAACAGTTCAGCTAGGTTCTTGCCCTTTATCAGTCCCCCTGCATTCACATCTTTCTTGCCTATGACCAGGCCCGTCGTGAAGATATACGTGTACTGGCGCATCCTGTCCTTCAGACTCTGGTTACGCAAATTCTCCTTGTCGCTGATGACATACGACCAATCCTGAGCACGAGCCACCGAATCCAGCGCATTAGCATTGTAGCCTATGGCATACAGACCACCTACAATACTGCCCATCGACGTGCCGGTAACAATATCAATCGGGATGCCGGCCCTCTCCAGCACCTTCAGTACACCGATATGTGCCATGCCCTTGGCACCGCCGCCACTAAGCACAACAGCAACCTTCTTACGTCTGCCTTCCGTCCCGGCAATGTCACCTCCGTCCTGATGCGCAAACGCCGCAAGACCAAACGCCATTGCAGCCACAAAAAACAAAAACCTGGCTTTCATAAATATTTAGTATGTAGGGAAGCAATCATTTCGTCAACTGTTTTACGGGGAAATCAAAGTATGTGTCCGGGAACGGCTCATCCTTCAGCGTGAAGTGCCACCATTCGGTATGCAAGGGAGCAAAACCGTGACGCATCATGGCATTACGCAGAATCATGCGATTGCGGAACTGTTCTGCCGTAATCGAACGCCCCGTCGGGCTCTTGCTGTTGTCACCGGTAAACAAACCCGTCTCAGGATTACCGCAAAAATCAGGATGACTCTCAGGACCGAACCAGTCGAAAGTACCGCCCATATCCAATTCCCTGGCAGTATCCATGTCAAACAGTGTCAGATCCACTGTAGAGCCACGCGTATGTCCACTCAACCTGTATATATATTCCTGTTCAAACAACACACTCTTGTCCAGGTCGGGGTAGAAGTATTTTCTCATCAGCGTATCAGGCACGTCCTTAGCCCATCTCACAAAGTTGTCCACGGCACGCTGGGGACGGTACGCATCATATATCTTCAGCCGGTATCCCATCGCCTTCACGTCATCACTCACCGCACGCAGGCTGTCAGCCGCAACCCTCGTCATCAGGGCAGTCGGCTCCATATAGCCGTCAATCCTCGTTCCGACAAAATTATACGTACCGAAATAACGTATTTCCAAGATAGCATCAGGCACAGCATCGGTAAGCGTCACAAACTGACTGGCATCATTCTTCGGTTCATACACCATGCCCTCCTTGTCCCTCACGTCACCACTTGCCTGTATCAGGGTCACTATCATCCATATACCCATAATCATACAGACAATAAATGTCAGATACATAATCCTGCTCCTGCTCATAATCCTGTATTTTATAATTATTTATCGTGGTATTCACTTTTCCCGCACCAAAGGTATTAAAAAAACAACATATCAGCAAAATTACAGTGTATTTCTTTGGCAACACGGAATCAAATACATATCTTTGTGATGAAAAATAAGAATAACAATCAATTATGATGGATACTCTTGATTTAATACTCTCGGGAATTGTCTTTCTGCTCCTGATTGTACTGACAGTTCTTTCCATTGTTACTGTCAGGGTTCGCAGGCAAAGGATTGCCGAGTACCAGAATTTGTCGCAAAGCAAAAAGTTGAGGTATTTGTTACTGAAACATACCTGGCAGTACTTCCGCATTCCCCTGGAAACAATCATCGACTCATGCAAGACATATGCCGAGGCCGCAGAATCAATCCCTCTCACCCCCGAGAAATCCAATGCCCTGATTCAGGACATATACAAGAACAGCCAGTTAATAAGCATTTATCTAAACGAGCTATCCGAATTGTTTGGTTTCAATGGCAATATCCCTGACATGGCAAAAATCGAGGTTAATCTGGCAGAACTTGTCATGTCCTACAGGCGAGAGATTCTGCGCGAGACAAACCGAGGCGTGGTTGTGTCCATCCGCAGCAATATGTCCCCAAACAGCAAGGTTACCCTGGACACCCCCATGTTCCATGTACTTATGATGCAACTGTTGCGCATCTGCGCCCAGCATACCAAGGAAGGAAGTATCACCATCAATTACAATTGGGAACGCGAGGGCTTGCGCTTCAGGATTGAGGATACCGGAGGCGGCATCCCCGAAGAATATGAGGATATAATATTCAAGCGTCAATTGCCCGACCTGCGCACTATGCCTGAAGAATGCCAGATAATCGGTGTCCTGTCACGTAGCAGCAAAGCTATTATAGACGCCGCCGGTGGCACTATCGAGGCCTATTCGAGCGAGGAAGACAAGGGAATTGTCATTGATTTCTGGCTCCCTTGTTATGTACGGTTTACCTAAATAGCCAAGCAGTAAGAAGATGAAGAAAATTTGCATCCTGGCCACACTGCTCGCCCTGTGTCTGAATACCAGTGCACAGGATAGTAGCGACCAATCATCCGTCTTGCAGGAGTTAGCAGGTAATATGGTGCTTGTCGAGGGAGGCACGTTCACCATGGGGGCTTCAGAAAACCAGCTTAAAGAAGCTGAAAGCGACGAGAAAACACTCCACCAGGTCACTCTGGACGGTTTCTATATATGCAAGTACGAGGTCACACAGGACCTGTGGACCTATGTAATGGGCAAAAATCCCTCACATTTCAAAAATGCACGCTGTCCTGTGGAAAATATCACATGGAACGACTGTCAGCAGTTTATCGACAAGCTGAACGCCCTCACCGGAGAGACCTACAGATTGCCCACCGAGGCAGAATGGGAGTATGCGGCACGAGGCGGCAATCATAGCAAGGGGTACAAGTACGCAGGAAGCAATTCCATCGATGATGTGGCATGGTGCAGTGTCAACAGCGGCAACAGCACGCACATCGTAGGCGAAAAGAAGCCCAACGAACTGGGACTTTATGACATGTCCGGCAATGTTTACGAATGGTGTCAGGACTGGAAAGCACCATACAGCCACAAGCACGAGGTTAATCCCCGTGGAGCTGAGGAAGGAACCTATCGTGTAAACAGAGGCGGCCGCTGGTGTGGAAGCGCAAGGGCATGCCGGGTCTCTGACCGTAGCAAGAGTCTTCCCCGCGACCATTTCTACCATTTAGGCATACGTCTTGCCAAAAGCATAAACAAAAAATAACATAAATCTTATAACACCAACTAATTTGTATGATGTATTACCTTATCGCGCTAATCATTTTGCTCTTGGTTATCTTGGGAGCCACTCTCGTTTTGTTCCACAGGCAAGGAAAACGATTGGAAGAAGAACTTCAGCATGCCATAGACAACGAGGACATCAAGTCTCAGCACCTGAAAGATGTGAGTGTGACATTCAGTGATACACTCAACAAGATTATCCTCAGTTGCAGGAATATTGAAAGTCAGCCATGCATCTGCCAGAATTCAGATGTTGCAAAAGCTGTCGAGAATATCCGTTTTGACAGCCAGCAACTGGCACAGTATGCCAACGAGATTCTGGAGATGTCCAATACCCAGGGTAATATCCCTCACTCCAAAAAGATACAGGTAAACCTGATAGAGTTGATTATGTCATACCGCAGGGAAATTATGTACGATGTAAAAGACAATGTACAGGTCAACCTGCATACTGATTTATCGTCACAGACAAAGTTCTGGGTAAATACTACAATCTTCCGCCAGCTTGTCATGCACATACTGCGATATGCCGCAAGAGCCACTACACACGGATCCATTAATATCTGCTATGCGGCTGAAGGCCAAGGGTTGCGCTTCTGGTTCGAGAACACAACCGATTCAGCTCCCAATGACAGCATCAAGACATTATTGTCCAGCAAGACAGACCTTTCAAGTCTGGACAACATCGAGTGCGACAAGGATACCATAATGAGTATGTCGCTCTGCAAATCAATAATCACCACCCTAAAAGGCAATATCGAGGCCTCATCCCAGCAAACAGACACAAATTACCTGAACACTATAACGTTCTGGATTCCGTGCATTTTTGGAGAGGAATAGAAATCCGGTAAATACGCTAATAAAATCAAAGAGGTCGTGTCCGTTTTGACACGACCTCTCTTTCTTCTTCTTAGAAGCAACTTTTAATGGGCCCCCTTTGCCGGGAACAATACCGAACCGACAGTCAGCACAAGTATCTTGAGATCCAGCCAAATGCTTCTATGGTCTATGTACCAAATATCCCTGATTACACGACCTTCCATCATCCACAATTCCGGAGTATCGCCTCGCCATCCCTGCACCTGTGCCCACCCCGTCAGTCCGGGCCTTACCTTATGGCGTTCCATGTAGAAAGGAATGTTCTTGGTATAATATTCAGTATGTGCAAGCATGTGGGGACGTGGACCTATAACACTCATGTCACCCACCAAAATATTGTATATTTGCGGCAACTCGTCAATACTGGTCCTGCGCATAATCTTACCAAACGGAAACTTGCGTGGATCGTCGGGGGTTGCCTGTACTCTGTTCGCACCGTCATTTACGTGCATGGAACGGAACTTGTACATTCTGAACGTCTTTCCATTCACTCCGGTCCGCTCCTGTGAAAAGAACAAGGGTCCCGGGCTCTGATACTTGATGATGAATGCGACAACAGGAAATATCGGAAGTAGGAAAACCAATGCTATCAGAGACACGACTATGTCAAGTCCCCGATGAAAAATATTATAGGCTATATACGATGATCTGTTCTGCATTATATCTCACCTTCTACAGATGCAAAGCATTTTACTTTGCGTCTTTCATCCATGATAAGACTGGGTAGTATCTTAATAAAACCCCAATAACGAGGTATATTCTTATTTGGTTCCTCGAAAGCTCTGTAAAGCCATTCCAATCGCATATTGAGCATCCACTTTGGGGCTCTCCTTACGGGACCTGTGCCCGAGTGAAAATTAAAGACTGCACCATAGCCAAACATCACTCCTCGCTTCAGATAAGGTTTCAGCCGTGCCATGAACATCTCTTGCTTTGGAGCCCCGAGCGATACCCAGATGATGTCGGGGTTATCCTTGTTAATCCTGTCGGCTATAGACTGGTAATCAAACTCATCTACCTTGCAGAAAGGCAAAGTCTCGAAGCTCATGTCTGCTATCTTTGGGTCTAATTTCGACATATTAGCTTTCAGGCCAGCAAGTACCTCGGGAGTATTTCCTAAGTAGAACTGTCGGAAACGCTGCATCTTGATGAATTTGATGAAAAGGTCACCACCAATATAGCTGTCGAAAGGTTTGTGGTGAATCCATGCAAGAATCTTGGCCAAAACAGAACCGTCACAGCTGTTAACCAATGCTCCGTTGACGACTTCCATAAACTCTGGATTCTTATTTGCCACAGTCAGGTTATTCGACTCGATGGCACATACGTATCCGGGTATATCCTTCTCGATGGCATCAAGAATTATAGCATCAACCTTCTGGCGATCAAACTCAATCTTGACATTGAAATATTTCTGTTCCTTATTCATCTGTCGTATTTGTCAAACCAGATATTGTGGTGTTTAGTACACCCAACATATTCTTTTCAAATTTTTCTATCGTATATTCGTTTTCAAAGATCTGACGTCCTTCCTTGCCCATCCTGATACGCAAATCCTTGTCAACTATCAATTTTTCTATACAATCTGCAAGCGATTGCGGATTTCCTTTTTTACAAATAAGTCCGTTAATTCCGTCATGCACCATATCAATGATACCACCCTCGTTAGTAGAGACAACTGGCAGGGCATAAGCCATAGCCTCCATTATAACCAAAGGAAAGGCTTCGTTCACTGTTGGGAAAACAAAGATGTCGGCACCCTTAAAATATGCAACCTTATCATCGTCATATTTAGGTCCATGATATTTAACACAATCATCCAGGTTTCTTTTCCGAACCTCTTCCTCAAAACAATTACAATCTATATCCTTTGTCTCTCCTCCTACATAATCACAATAGAATGCATGTCCTTCTTCTTTCAAAAGTTTTAATGCATCTAAGAGTATTAATACACCTTTACTCGGAATAAGATTACTGAGGAAGAATAGGCGTGGCACAGCGTTTTTACGCTCCAAATAAGTATAGTCAACAAAAGGAATACCATTGGGGCAAATTGCTACATCCTCATGTCTTACATACTTCTGCATATCAGGATAAAGTGCTTCTGACAGAAGAATTACTTTAGCCCCTTTGAAGAAACGACGGTAAAATTGGTCGTAAAGCCAATTCTCTTGCTTGGTACTCACTCCCTTGTTGTGATAGTGCGCAATGACTTTACAACCCATTCGTTTTAGCATTTGCACAACAACAAACTCCTTGAAGAAAGCTCCTCCTTTGGCATTAGGCGTCACATAAACCACATCTGGTTGAAAATTCTCAACTTCCAAACGTATTTTTCTCAACAACTTGAAGGTAGATGATATTTTGCCGAGCGAAACCTTTCCGATATCTTCCATTGATTTTGCCATCGTCAAGTTGATATAACGGCAGTCAAAGGTTTCGTTGATAAGTTTACTGTCATGAATATACTTCCCCACCATTGCAGCCCCGTGGACAGGAGGCGGCAAATGTAAGATAAAAAGAATACGGGACTTCATCTCAATTTACCAATAGCATCCTCCTTCAACCCTGTTGGCGTTAGTAGGTTTGAATTTATCACCTGGATACACCCAAAATTCATTAAACAAAGTCCTGTACCAACCGGGGAATTTTAGCTCTGCTTTTTCATAATGAAGAGTTTCCCACCTATTCCCCTTTATTCCAAATAACAATTGAAGTGCTCCTCCCAAATGTACCGCCTTTTTGCCTTGGCGTTTAACATGTGCAGCAAGAGGGAAACCATATGCACCACAGCCAATTAGAGCCACATCATATTCATGCCTATCTATCTCATCTTTCATAAACTGGAGTGCCTCAAACCAATCTTTAAAACCATTCGTATTACCGCCAATGCTTTGTACAGCAGGAATAGCCGTCAAATGAAATTTTGGCAGAACATCCTTGTTAGCAAACAGCTGTTCACGATGGTTTTCATATTGAGAGAGCATCAGTTCTGCAAAAGGATGCACCACTAAGACACGTTTACCCTTTAAACCCCGGCTCCATGGTCGTTGACTATGGTACGGTTCAAGGTGCAAAAATCTTACGCCCGCAACATTATCTAAATTCAGTACTTTTTTTTCGCTCCGAAGCCATCTGCCTAAAACGTCCACTTGTTTAGCATCTTCCAACATTAATTCACAATATCTAGACAGATGTTCCTCATCTGCTGGAAAGAAGCCTGCGTTGTTCTGCATGGAATTCATCAACTTCTTATTCCACCACCATTCGGATTCCTCTCCAGTTATGAATTTTATGATTGAATGTTTTTTATTTCTAATGCTCAGATAATTACACATTGTTGTCAGTTCAAAAGCTCCGAATCGGGCAATCATACAAGGCTTTTCTTGCATTAGTAACTGATATATAATGTCCGAGGCCTCATCTGGAGTTGTTCTTAGTTCGCCCAATGCCAGCCTGTCACTCTTGCGAAATACGCGCAGAAATCCCCTACGAAGTAGTTTTAGAATTATGTGATTTGTTTTCTCCATATACGACAGACAGATTTATTTATCAGATTTCTTACCAACGCTCTCTCACTCTCTTCGGTCGCAAGCAGCCAATACCCAAGAATAAAACCTATAAACGAAAGGCTTACAGTTAAAAGCAGCCTTACATATGATTCTTCCATGAGCATAACAGATAGTATGCCCATTACAGTACTTGTTACTGTGACTATGATTATTGGAGAAAAAAGCGAACGGAAAAATGTTCTATATTCCATACCGCAATTACGATGCATAAAAAATAATAATATACAAGCACCCAAAATGCCATTCCACGCAATACTCGTCACAAATAACATAACTGGCGATGCTCCAAGTGCAAAGAACACGATCAGCAATAATAGATAAATCATAAAGAAAATGCTTCGGACTTTGCTGAAAAGAGAAATATGTCCCTCTGCATCTAGTGATGTTCCATATGCAATCGTGACCTGTTCAATCAACGATACTACTATTGTCAACTGTGAGAATATAACAGTCCATTCTGGAACTTCATCAAGCCAAATGCTCAGTATTATATGCATCTCCAAGATAAATGGAATGGCAAAAACAGCAAAAATAAGATAGGAATATTTACATGCCATATTCGAACGGTAAATCATTGCTATCCGCTGTCCACTACCCTCAGACTTTGTGATAACTGGAACGACCGCCTTTATCATATTCGTTGAAAAAGTCATCAACTGCCCGTTCAACTGATTTGCTATACCATATGCAGCATTCAATATAGTCCCGAAAAAGTGATTAAGGACAATACCCGTACCATAGGCGCTTACCATTCTTGACGTGTTTGCCATCAAATTCCATGAGGCAAACGACAACATCTCCTTCATTGCTTTCCCATCCCAGTACTGCCTCGGCTTGAACACACATTCGCTGTACCTGCTTTTACAAAAGCCGCGTGTAACCAGATATGTCACGAATGGGATACATGCCATCAGAACACCATAAACAATCAACTTGTCTTTTGAGGTATATACACAGGCAAACGCCACCGATAATTTTAACAGGCTTTCCACAATCCCCAATATCGCATAGAATTTCATGTGCTCATGAGAATTGATTACAGCATCGTAGGGTACACGACAGATATTGAAAAGCACTCCTGTCACAAAACTACCATATACCACATAAGCCGCGTGCATGCGTTCAGGAGGAATATTCAAGACCCCATTGAAGAATACGAAAGCAGCAATGAATAGTACCAGAACCATCATAGCAGCTATGCCGATATGAAGGACATTACATACGTTAAAAATGGTGATTTTCCTGCTTTGGTCAGACTGCCCTTCTGCATAGGCCATAAACCTAACTGTTGCACTCGACAACGCGCCATTGAAGAAGCCCAACATGCCAATGGCACCGGCAACGATGGCATAAATACCAAAGTCACTTGCACCGAGTGATAACAGAATAAGACGGGTAACCCATAGAGAGATGAACATCGTAATGCCCATCTTAGCATAAAGCCATACCGTATTTTTTATGATTTTATTGGTTACTTGACTCATCTTATAGAAATTAACAAGTGTACTGCGGTTTCCATTTTACATTACCCTCATCATCACACATGATCCAATCTTTCTTGTCTGGATAGCCATGCCAGAAATTCTCCGGGCATACCTTGATTCCCCTGTTCAACAATGCCGGTTTATATGAGAAAGAACTTTTGCTGGTAATCAAGAGGTCGGCATATACCATATGAAGAAAAGACTCTTTCACTCCCATATCCATACACCAATGCAAATTCTCATAACACTCAAACTCCTTAAAATCTTCAGGTCGACCTTGTGAGAAGAAATAAATATGAATCGGTTTACTTTGGCTTCTTTGATAATGTTCCACTGTCTGGAGTAAAACCTTCTCATAATAGTCATTCCCCAAAATACGTATCATCAAGTTTTCATTTGTAGCATCAGTCATAATATCACCACGGCGTACGTGAATAGCGATATTGAAATTATTTGGGTCATACAGAAGATGATTCTCTTTCCTTGCTGGAGCACAGAAGAATTTAGCCTGAATCTCATCTATTACCCCGTATTGATCCCTGTAAAATTGATCCTGCTCACATAGGATAATTATTTTTTTTCCACTATATGACGATATGATATCCTTGATTAGTTTCAGCGAATTACTATCCGATTCTTTGAATAGCGGAATACGACGTACCTTCCATCCGGCTTTCTTCAAAGCAGAAACCTGAGCTTCATTCTCCCCAAATCCAAGAAAGTAATCCCATGATAAATTTGAAAAAGGCAAATGGGCAAATTTAACACAGAACTGTTCAGCCCACCAATATCCGGCTATCCAATTAGCTATCTGATGACCTATGCCAGCCCCAGGGTTGGGACAAGCCGTCATGTATATATTGGACAAGTCTGGGCAATCAATCCTGCCTTTCACCAAATACCGCCAATAAGACGGATATATCCAAACACCAAATAGCTTCAAACACCAAAGATGTACTCTGGCACAAAGCTTTGCATAAGTGAGTTTGCGTAACTTTGAAATATAATGCATGCTGCTTCTATCTGTTTTGATCAATCTTTCTCCAATAACTACCCTTTAATCCGTGAAGAATCATGTTCTTCTTGATTTTAATCCTGATACGTAGAGTATTGTAGTCATTACGGTACAATCCTCGCTTTTGGAAATCAACCTTATACTTCTGTTCATCCAGAAACTTGACTGCATCTGGCAGCCATTTTCCCTGATGAAGGCAACCAGCAGGATTATAGACAAATATAGGAGAAGCGTTCCCGTTAATTCCTCTAATATCCAGATTTGCCTTTAATGCCCGCTTATTACCATACCATTCAGATGTCCAAGGATTTTCATGAGGCAACGCCATTTCCTTTAACATGTCCTTTTTCCAGAATGCTATTTGATAACTGAACACATGGTCAGATTTCAAATATTTATTAATATCTTTTCTGTCACTACATCCGGCGGATGGCAAGTCCTGATATGTAAGGCATAATGACGCCAAACTGTTCTGGCAGAAATAATGATATAAATCGGATAATTGACGAGAATCTACTGGCCCCATGAACATATAGTCAATCATAATGAACAAAATATTATCATTAGGCACTTTGTCTAAACCCGCACGGAGTGTCTCTCCAAACGCTTTATGCTTTCCAACTTTCGTACAAATAATATTCAGATCAGCATGTTTATATTCCTTATTTTCTGTCTGAAGATATATCTCTCCTTGATAGTCTGGCCAGAACCGTTGAAACATGTCGAAAAAAACATCATATAGATCTGCATACGAGTCAGATGAAGAGACAAAGATAGAATATGGTGGGAAGTGACTGTTCATATAGAAAAGATTTTATTAGTCGCTCAACTTATCTAAAAGAAATTAATAAATAAACTGCTATGACAATTATGACTGGAATTACTGCCAATAAGCACCACAGGCGGAAATTAGGATGGGATGAGGTCATATTATTTAAGTTTATGATTTAACAATCTTCGAGTAAATATCATATATCATTTGGACTTTCTTGTCCCAAGTGAAGTCCTGTGCACGATTCTTAGCACCTTGTCCAAGCGAATGGCGATAAGACTTATCTTCATACAGACGGTCAATAGCCTTAGCCAGGTCTCTTACCACCTGCGCCCTTGAACATATATCAATTTTAATTCCGCACTCATTTGTCAGCACATTGGCAAACCCTGTATGGTTCAATGCTACAACAGGCAGCCCCATTGACAAAGCCTCAAGCACTACTGTGGTGGTATCATCACACAACGATGTGATTACAAACGCATGTGAAGACCGCATAAGCCTGAGTGAAGTATCACGGGGAACCCAACCATACCAGTTTATGTGCTGTAATCCCAGACGTGCAGCAAATCTCTTCCACTTCCCGTTTGAAGGACCGTCGCCAACCACATTTACCTCTATATGTTCTTTATTCTGGCAAAGATTTACCGCCTCAAGCAATAGATTCAACGACTTCCTTGGCTCGTGCATGCCGCTCCAACAAAGGCGAAGTATGTCATCATCCTTTTCGTTGCTGACATTATCCGTGGGTATTGAAGTCAAACCAACCTCTGGAATAATGACTGCATCACGCTTCCAAAGTTTGGCTACTGCATTGTAACCGTCTTGAGTCGCACATATAATATAGGAAGCCCTTTGTGCCATTGTACGAACTCTTCGGTTAAACCGCATCTGCCACAAATTAATCAGATTCCTCGAAGCATAGAAGATGAAACCTTTCAATCCCATCGACGGCAAGAGTTTCCAAGGAGTCATCTGGAAGCCCCCGATTGGTCCCCACACCAAAGGTTTGTTCATTTTCCAAAGATAACCAGGTTCGCGGTAACCTATCATATTGAGTTGATGAACAATATCAAAGTGCTCCTTTTTGTCTAATTCCAATGCCAACGACAACGCCTTCTTTTGCCATTTCTTATAAAACCAATAATAAGAAGGAGGCCATATTTTGCGTAACGTTTCATGACTTGGTTTGCTTAGATAATAGACGTGCATGTTCTCTTTCACCTGAGGATGCTCGTCAAAATACCGCTCCAAATCAGGCTGAGATTCGTATTCTGTGATTATATGCAGTTCATGAAGACGGCTAAGATTGCTAACAAAGTTCCAACCCATACCCGGCTCTGAACCCCTATATGGAGAACATACAAAACAATTGACCAGTATCTTCATTTTCCAAAGAATCTTTTTATCTTCTTCTTCGCTCCTATCATTCGGATACGCCAAAAATCATCTTTGTCTATATCAAGTTGCTGTTTGTCAAGACATATCTCAGATGGATGCTTCAAAGGAAACTGAAGTTTACCCATCTTCAAATGAGCATAAGGATCATCACCACCTTCTGTATAGTGAGTACCACCTCCATTGATGATACCGACATTCAAACCAAGGTTCGTTTTAGGACAGATACAAAGCAATTCGTTGACGTCCGCTGCCAGATGCCATCGGTTCGCCCACGAAGAATTGGTCGATTGCTGCTTAAAAGCACGATGCCAATAATACCACATCATTAGGGTTTGGAACCATCCATAGTTTGGGAGCATCCTTAAGGGATTGAATTGTGGCCATCCCGACATCTCCATATCCATATATTTAAACCACGACCGACGCCATGTGGCCCATCCCCAGATAAACGGCCGCCGTTCAAAGGTATAGGTGTCTGTGACCTCGCAATGAGGACCATAGAACTGCGAGGTAATCTGCATAATGCGGTCATCATCCTTGTACATAGGCAGCAACACTTCGCACATCTTGTAGAAGTCCTGGCTTAGCACAATATCGTCCTCGCAAATGATACCCCACTCCTCTTGTTCCAAAAACCAACTGATGGCTCCGAACATTGCTTTTGCACATCCTAAGTTTTCTTCACGAAAAAGTGTGCGTACATCGCAGGGCCAATCTATCGCATCCAAAACGGCCTGACGGGTATCAGCACATGCCTGTTCCTCGCCTTCTTTATGAGTTCTATGACCATCTGCAGCGATATACAGTTTCTCCGGTTGATAAACCCTTATACTTTCAAGAGCTTTCAGGGCCGTGTCCTTACGGTTGAAAACAGTTAGCAGAACTGGTATTTTCATAATATATCCCGATTTTTCTATGTATTACCAAAAACTAGGCATGCAGCAATGTATAATGGTTGAAAAATAACTGTAACATGCTTTAGGAAGGCCATGATGTTTCCTTTCAAAATGAAAAACCTCATGAGGCGGCATACCATTAGGTTTCCACAAAGCCTTCCATCGCTCAGCGAATGACACAGCAGGATTACACCATTTATCCAATGACTCATGCAAATCGCACTCTCCCAGGAACTCATCAATCTGATAGATTCGAATATTGACTTTCCGTGCCCGCAGACCATAATCGAAATCGCCAAAGCGGTGAGAGAAATAGCTGTCAAGGTTACCTAAACGAATAAAAACCTGACGAGGGATAAGCACTATGTTTCCATTGAAATAATCTACAGGCTGAAGACCATCTCCCATTACAGGGAACGAATTGTCATTCATTCGCCCGCCATATGTCTGCTTAGTATGGTCGAATGTCTGTGTTGCACCGACAATGATAGCTTTGTCATCTTTTGTTGACGAAGCTTTAAGGAGCATTTTCAACATTTGAGGATAGAGGAGGCAATCATCGTTCAACCATAGGTAGAAGTCGTAATCTTTATCTTTAGCTGCTGCAGCCCATGCTGCGTACATGCCTCTGTTCCAAAACAGCGTGCCGTCCCCTTCAATGATTTTGACGTCAGGAAATCTGTCCCCTACCGCTTCAGGCGTACCATCTGTACAACCATCGTTGGTCAAATAAGTGGTCAGTTTGCAGTTTTGGGGAAGCTCTTGAGACAGGATCGAGTCCAAACACCTGAGTGTCTGCTCTTTCCTGTTGAATACAGTCATCAGTATTGCTACAGAAATCATACTATTGGTACATCTTAAAAATTTGTCTGGCATTATGTTCCATAAAATACTTTCTATGTACCAGAGCTTCAGCTTTTGCAGATAGTCGGTCCCTCAAATCTCCATCGTTTTTAAGTTCCATAATCTTTTCTGCCAGCACATCTATATTCTCGGGTATTAATAACGAGCATTGTTCCTCGTTATTGAAATCCCGCAAACCTGACACATTATATAAAATGCAAGGTATCCTACATGCCATAGCCTCTATGGTTGTAATGGGAATACCCTCATAGCGACTGGTCATCAGATAAATATCCGAAGCTATCAGGAAACGGCGAACATCTTGCTGTGCTCCACAAAACATAACATAATCGTCCAGCCCAAGTTCTGCCACCAATTGCCTTTCATGTTTTTCATAGCCCCCGCTTCCGACATGCAGGTATAGGATTTGTGGACACTTTGCAACAATCTTATTAACTGCATGGATGATATCGCAATGACGTTTCATCTCGCGACATCCTGCGACAGAAACTACAACTACAGCATCATTCTTAATACCCAATTGCTTGCGAGCATTCGCCTTTTCCCCTTCTGCAGCTGGAAAAAAACGATTGCAACCATACCAGTTGTATACTAGCTTCGTATTGTTCAGGAAACGTTTTTTCTCATTTTGACAAACCGAGTCGCTAATGCTCTGAAATCTTGCCCCAAAGATATACTTGGCAGTCATACGAAGCCATATATGCCAAGGACGACTATACCAATGTGTAGGGAAAGTACTATGGAAGGTGGATACACACCGGCATCCCGTTAGCCATGCGCAGAAGGCCCCACCCCATCGTAATGCTGAAGTGTGAACATGTACGACATCATATTTTTCACGCCTGATCAGTTTGCATAAATACCTGTAATAAATAAAACGTGATATATATCCGTTGGGATAAGGCAAATGATACACCGTATAACCGGCCCGCTCCATTACAGGAGCAAACTCTCCGATTTGGGAAGCAGTTGCGACAACACCAAGTTCACATCCCAATGATTGAAACAGCGATGCAGCATCTGCATACATCACTTCCGCACCAGAAAATTTCAACTCATACAATAAATGTAAAACCTTCATCCCTTGATGCCAAATACTTTAATAACTGAATACATTTTTATCCTTTTTAGGATGTCATAAGGCGAAAAGTCCTGACCCGGTGTAAAACATGACCTGAACCATATACGGAATTCCTGATCAGACATTTTCCTGAATTGAGGCGAAAAGCAAATACCCATCATTAGGAAAAGTGCCAAGTCTGTAATTTTGAACATGGCTGCTTCTTCCATCCATGCCAATGCCCAATGAAAAGCAATGGCGCATGCAATAATCGGCACATACTTGTTTTTTGAATAAAAAAGTCCCAGACATGAAGCCTGAAAGTAAAGCAAAGAATAGGCTATGACCCCAACAATTCCCATCCAAGTAAAAATGTTCAGCATTTGAACTTCATTCATCAAACGCTCATTTCCAGTGAGTTTCTCAGCATCAGCAAAGGCGCCGCTCAAAAGCGTATTTCCCCTTCCGACGGATCGTCCAAATAACACATAGTCTTCTACGATTGCAGAAGCTATAACATCTTCGTATAGGAATGTACGTGTGTCCGCTGTTAATTCACTCTGTATTTCATAATCTATCTCACTCGGATCAGACATATTTACCGTAATTTCGGAAGGAGTATCACCCCTAAATGCATGAAAGACATTAAATGTTCCTGTTAACCCCAATATCACCAAAACAATAGCCAGCAGATAAAAAAAGAAATGCAATACGAAATTAGCTATCTTTCTGAATGCAGCAGGTAACCAAAGGGTAGAATACATCAACAATGAACCCATCGCCTTGATAACACCAGTACGGTTTTCTATCGATACCAATGTAAGGACAAGACCGCATAAAATGATAAACACTGCCCATTTGTTATGAGTGGTCAATCCAATAAAAAGTATATAGAAATAAATGATAATCGGAATTTGAAGAGCTATATAATCCGGTTCGGTAACCCAGGCAAAAAAAAGGATGAAAACAGGAAACACATACCAATTCCACATTCTCAGACAACTACAAGTGGTTGTTGGATTCCCGAATGCGTACAACATGACAAACGACAGAGCACACTGTGAGCATAACATCCATCCTTTGTACCCGAAGTAACCGTCAACCGCAAAAAGCCCCCTGAACATTCCTATCAAAACAAGTATCAATAATATATGTGCTGATAGATAGGAGAATTTTCTGTATAATTGCTTTTGAAACAGAATTTTCAATGAATATCCCGAAAGACAAATATGAGTACTGAGCCCCGCTGCATATGGCAATTTGATTGTTTCAATAGAACTCCAATCTATTGTATAATATATGCAATCTGCTATAAAAGCACATACAAAAAACGTCATTAAACTCTGTCTTTCAAACAAAGAACTCAATGCGGTATTTGACTGCATGATTGTCATTTACTTCCTGGCTATTGACTTTACTGCTCCGAACCCCTTTGGCCCCTCGTAGTCAAATGCTCCGAAATTGATAGGCAGATTCTTGTTGGTCTTGGCGTTTAAGACGATAACTGCACCACGCGTCAACAGTCCTTCACCGATGGCATAGTTGATAAAGTCCAATGAACGCATCTGGCTTTTCCCCGCAGAAAGCGTATATATGGTTGCATCTGCATTTTTACTCAATTCGGGTAACTTGGGATTGCTATGATAGTTACCCACGTCAGAAAGCACTATATCACCCAAGCCCTCTTCTTCGATTATAGCGTTCAGGTCATCCATCATCCGTATGTCACCATCTTCTTCATATCCACAGCTTATGACAATATTCTTTGCACCACTCATCTTGATGCGTGTCAAGACCGCCTGAAGACCAATCCTGTATAGGTCCCCCTGTTTATCCCTATTTGGCAATATGCCCCAGATGGGCAGTGGGCAGTCCTTGAGCACGTCGCTGAGATTGACCTTTTCAACAGGAATCTGCAAGCACCACAGGTAAATGGATGCAAGTACTATACCCAGAATTATGCCAAAAAGATAGATATTCTTGGAACTTTTCAACAGGCTGCTGTCTATACTATATGGAGGAGTGACAATACGCGCCTGATCCTGCTCTGCCGACCGGGCTATAATCGTTTCGATAAGCTTCTGCTGCAATAAAGTGTATAGCGGAGTAATAATGGCACGGTCGCGGTCAATCTTGTCCTTGACTATACGCTTATGCGGCATTTTTCTCAATCGGTCTTCACTTTCCTGCTTATTCTGTTCATATTTAGCAAGACGAATATCGAAGGCCTGTGTCAGTTTGTCAATAGAGATGATAATGGCTTGGCGCTGGTCCTCGATCTGATTGGTAATTGTCTTCACACGCATAGCGTCCTCACCCATAGAGGTCAGGTAGTTGGAACGGCGCATCACCAAGTCGTTGAACTGAATTACGATACGATTGATCTGGGCATCATCGATACCTGTATTGGCAGGGACCACAACATAGTTCTCACCCATGTTGGTCATATAACTGCGTATGATTTTCAACAGTTCACGCTGCAACTGCATATTACGCACTTCTGCCTCATCTTCTTTGTCAATATTCAAGTATGTATCCGATTGTTGCCCAAGATCTACAATGAAATTGCTCTCAGAGAAATCTTCATCATAGATGTCAATATTATCAAGTTCCTTTCGAATGCTGTCGATATTTTGCTGCAAGAATTTTATAGTCCTCTGGTAGCACATGTCGTTGTAGTCACGAGTATATGCGTTATATGCGTTGACAAGGCCGACAAGCATCCTATTCCTGCCCTCGCCATTTCCATCAATAGAGATGGTTATGATACTGTTTTTCTGAAATTTGGTAGGGTCTGCATAAGAGACATCCAGTTTGGCAGCATGGGCTTCTACAAGAGAACGGACAAGTTTTATACTGTCTTCCTCGGAAAGGACATGTCCACGTCTCTTTGTCTCATCCGAAACAACCGAATCTACAAAATGTTCCTGACGGAGCATGCGCTCGATAACGGGCCGCGACATCAAGACTGCGATTTCATCATATTTATTGGTAGTCGTAGACCAACCGGTAATCCGACCAACAATCTCGTATGACACATTATTGTTGCGATTGGCATCACGCTCCTTGTTGAACATTATGTCCATCTTGGTCGTAGATGTATGGATTTTACTCAAAGGGAAGTGTATAAACCACGACATAAGCAGACAGAGCATAAAGAGTGTGATTGCTCCAAGACCACCATGCCAAAGACGTCGTAGTAATGATGTGAAAATACTCTGCTGTCGCTTAGGTTTCCTTTGTTGGCCGGACAGTAGTTCTATGAGTTCATCGATATCAGACATAGTTCTTTATTTAGTGAGGGCGATAACCAGAGATACTAAAGATGCTAAGGTTGCAAGTCCTGAGAGAAGCCAAACGCGAGTAGTTGCATTGGATCGCTCATTGGCAGCTTTTGCAGAAATAGGCGGAACATAGATTACATCGTTCTGCTGCAGGTACATCTGCTTGGAATCAAGCAGGTCGCTCTTTGTCAAATCGAAATTATAATGTCTTACCTGACCGTTTTCAAAACGTATCAGCTGCACTTTACGGCGATCACCCGTCAGTTTCATATCACCTGCCATAGCAAGCGCCTCTAAGAATGTGACGCTGTTGTTCTTGATTGGGAAAGAACCGGGTTTATCCACCTCACCCATCACATTTACGCGGAAATTCTCAATACAAACAAAACAAGTCATATCCTTGATAGTCTCGTCTAGACGGTTATGCAGATAGCGGCGGACATCGTCACAGGTCATACCTGCTACATGCATTTTACCCAATACAGGAAATATAATATCCCCATTTTCGTCAACATCGTATGGCGACTGCGCTTCACGCGTACCACCAGAACCCAGATTACCCTCTGACACCGAATTCAGTGTTTGGTTATATGGCATAATCAGATATTTGTCCGCACCGAATATCATGATGGTTAACTGGTCACCAGGGCGTATTTTGACGTTAGTCTCCGTAATCTTGTTATGCAACTGCACGGAATCCAGGTCCTGGAAATAGACCACATCACGCGAGGAACCGCATGATGTAAAACTGATGCTGACGCAAAGGCCAAATATAACAAACAACAACAGGATTGACTTTTTCATTTTGTTGATAATCAGTAAATATAGAGATTTTTAGTTACAGTAATTATTGAGGCATCTTTTCGTACCTGATGATACCTCCCAGCGTAAAGATATAGTCCTGTCCATAAGGAGATGACTCGTTTGGATGAGCAGATATGACATAACGTTCCCTGTCCAGTTTCAGCACGTTGCCAAGGTAGGCGTCTACCCCATCGGCACGATCTACTACGCGGAACTCCATCTCCATACCGCTGACAATATTTTCATCGCTATAGATATGAATGTGGGCGCGCTCGTTGGGATGCTCCTTCAGATACTGGGCCATCTTTCTCAGCTTGCTCTTCTGCATATCCGTAAGATAGTGATAGTCCCTGGGGAACAAAAGGATACTGTCTGTTTGAGAGATATCAGTAGCAGGTTCTACCCGCTTCTTCATTCGTTTTGATTCCGCCTTGGCTTTTTCTTTATTCACTTTTTTGTGCAAACGTGTCAAGCGGTCATTCATCACATTGAAATAGCGGTTGGCGTTATGGCTACAGTTCTCGAAATGGCGCTGGCCGTAACGGTTGCTCAGACGCACATTAAATCCTATGGACAATTCGGCAAAATGACCTGCACTACCGCTGTTGAACTCCTTGCCGTCAAGAGCCTTGTTAGTTATTCCATACAGACCGCGTAACACCAATGACGTGCTGTTGGCTATCCTCCAATGCCATTCCAGACCTACACGGCAGGCAGGATAAATCTTTGCTTTGGAATTAATGGGATATATATCCATCGGATAGGTTATATCATCCTTCAGTCCGCTCAACTTGCTACTGTAGCCAAAGGCGAACATACCACCTACTCCCGCAAAAAGCCAGAACTGATGTCTCTCCATGGGATTATAGCGTTTGAACAGTCTGTCCAGGCAAAACATCACGTCAACATTAAGACCGATTGTACTGAACGAATAGTGATTCGTTTGGGGATACAAATCAATTATCTCCTGCGGAAAAGCCGACTGGCGGGAGTGATATCCCAACATGACACGCGCGGCCCACTGCCTGCTCAGATGTTTACCGAACTCGAAGTCAAAACCCGGCCCCAACATCTTGAAAAAAGACTGCTTGCGCGCATACTCGGATATCGAATAGCTGCCACCGAAACTCATGCCCCAGAATAGGTTGTCACCAAATTTATAGACCTTGGGCACAGGACGGTTCAACCACAACGTGTCCTTATGCGTCTGCGACATCACGGGCATTACCAACATACACGCCGCAAATACACATAATAATTTACGTAAAATAATATTCATGAATATAAATCAGATTTCCCGTATATCTTTCTTGTCAATCTCTACATGTGCATATCCCAGACCTTGCAACAACACACCTACATGCAAGGTTCCGTCACGCATATAGCACACCGTACCCTCTAACCCCCTGAATACGCCACGCATCACAATAACCCTACTGCCAATCTCCAACTGACGCACATTGCCATCCAGTTCGACAGGAACGTCCGACTGACCAAGCATAAAGCGCAATCTCTCAATCTCGGCATCTGGTATCTTCGCAGGCTTCCCCTCTCCCGGATTTGTCAACAATCCCCTGACCAAAGACTGTCGCCTGAGCTCGACGAAGCGAGACTCCTGGCATCTGACAAATACTATCGAAGGTATTACCATACGCTGTACCTTCTTCATCCGGTCGCTCCAGCAATGTATCTCCTCCTGAACAGGAATATAACACTCAAAGGAAAGGTGTTCAAGCCTGTCTGCAACACGCCTCTCGCAGTTGGTGTGGACCATGATTGCCACCCATACCCCATGTACGGCTTCGCCTTCGTCTGTTACATTGACAGCCGCCCCATTGCTAATTCCAACAGATTTGCTATACACGTTTTTTTCAGAACCACTCGTTCTAAACCATGCGCAAAATTACATAAATATTCACAATATACCCCCCCGGACGCTATTTTTTTTAGCTTTTTATCACATTTTTTTAAAATATGTTTTCAATTAAAAAAAGTCCCCATAACAAATAGCCGACAGAACTCTTGTCATAAATTTCACATAATATATAGCCAAGGTCAAAAGGCTGGAATAACTTTGGATGGAACCTGAGTGCAGTATGGATAAGGTATAGATAGAGTGGATGTAGTGGTGAGACGGATGCTGATATTGTCCGCCCCGTCGCATGGATTCAGAAAAAAAGCCTCCCGATTGGGAAGCTTTTTGTCTGTAGGATTAACGTCGCATTATCCTGCGACCGTTGATGATTACGATGCCACGGTAGTTATCCGTAACCTTTTGTCCAGCAAGGTTGTAGCTGTTACTGTACCGCTCGGCATTTTCGAGAGTATTGACCACCGTGGGATCGCTGTCTGGGGTGATGGATACGATGTTACCCTCTATTTGCTCAGGGGTCGTTCCGTCTTTCTTCAGGCATCCGACAATCAGGATTCGGTCTCCTGCCATAATCAGCTTACTGTTGGTTATGTCATCACCGTTATACTTATCCGCCCTGTATATGTGCAGTTTTTGGGTGGGGTAATCGACATCGGTTATGTCGAAATCCATATATTTGTTCTCGGCATTATAACTGATATTTCCCGTCACGATACCATCTACGGCGTATTGCTTGGGAGTTTGCTGTCCCTTATTCAGGGGGCTGATGATGTCAAGGGCATCAGATACGCTGATAATATCGGCAGTGACGTTGAGCCTGGTATTGGCGAATGGTATCTGCGGACTTTCGGTTGACATGCTTTTCTTGTAGGAAAGCTGCAATGTCTGGGTTCCGAGGGAGGTCGGCATGAAATCGACATTCCATACGGCAGTCTCCCCGGGAAGAATTTCCAACATGCGACCGACGACGTTTTCGTTGTCTATCAGAAGGAAAAGGTTATTGTTGTAATATGTTCCGTAGTTTGTGATTGGTATATTAAGTTCGGTAGTCTCACCTACCTTGGCATTGATGACACTGGGAAGACTGGGAACAAGGTCTACGGTGGGCGGCGTCAGGGTGAGAGTATTGCCGCTGATGGTGGCCCTGATCGTCTGTGTATTGGAACCAGTACAGTTGGTCCATTGTGAGATACCATTCAGGGTGCATACAGGGACGATGTAGTAGTCACCGTCCGGCAGACCTGCACCGAAGGATACCGTTAACCATGTATCGGATACCATGTAGTTGTTGTTAATTTTATGGACATAGGGGTCAATGACATCGTCAACAGCCCAACTGCCGTCTGCATTTTGAATACTGGCAGCCAGTAGGAATGTATCTGATATGCCTGTATAGTTCCATATATTCATATAGACCTTGATACCTTCGAAGTTGGCATCGGCTGATGCACGCGTACGGATTGTGCTTCCGTCCAGGGATACATCCTCGACAAACAGGGCATCGTACGAAGCCTCGCCCTGTCCGTCGCAACTGATGCCCACAACGACTTCCTGGTCGATACTATATCCATCATCACTGCTGTTTGAGCCTATGGCCGCGTTATTATTGGGGTTTAGCACCGAGAGCAGGAAGTACTGATCCGAGTCACCGCCCCACCCCCAGTTGATGTGGTAAAGACCGTTATTGCTATATCCATCCACGACGAAAGCGTGCCCGCCGGAGGTTGACTGGCCCGAATACAGTACCGGGCGGCCGTTGGCAAGTTCGGTATAGACAAGTTCGTCCCATTCGTCGGTGGTATATGTTTTGCGCAGCTCGCATCGTACCGATGGGTCGTAGCCAAAATAGTTGCGCAGGGCATTGACGTTCTCGGACGAGTATGCCGAACTGCCTTTTTGAGACGCAATATTATAATCCATAAGCAATGCCTGTCCACATAGTTTCATGAGCATTGCTACGGCATACTGCTGTGCCTCGGTCTCGCTACCGGTATAATTATCAAGCATGTTTGCCCAGTCGATGGTGGTAACAGGAGCCTCGTCTATGCGAATACCTAGGGTATTGGTGGTATAGGATGGTATGGGGCGCACTGTCTGTGCGGGGAATTTGTAGTAGTTCAGTATTTGGGCAAGTGCGGTCGCCACACATCCCGTGACTGTTTGCGCCCCACTCGCGTTTTTGGGGCACAGGTTGTAGTATGGTGCATTCTGATTCCATTTGGACGTCAACAGAGGGCTGATTGCTGGGTGTTCAACAACTTTGCGTGGAATCTGGTACTTGCCACCGGTCTTTTCGAGATATGCTATCTGGTCGGCATAGCCCTGAATCCATGTACGCATATTGTCGGGCATCCGTTCCTGGTCAAACGAGCCGCTGGTGGCGTATGCAAGCACCTGCGGTGCCAGGTCACTGCCGCTGATCATGACATATCCCTTATCCTGACCGACATTAAAAACATAATAGGCGGCTGCATCGCTTGCCTGGGTTATGGCCAGGGGTTGGCGGGCTGCCATCCTGATGCGGGCAGAGCGAGATGCAGGGTGACATTTGGAAAGAAACTGGCGCGCTGATTGTTCAGCCTCTTCGTGGGTTACGTTACGTGCTGCCAGCAAGAGTGTAGTAAACAGAGCAACAGAAAAAAGTATTTTTTTTCATAGTATTGTTGTTAAAGGTTTTGCTGTACAAAATTAGCAAATATTTTTTTGAAAAACTTACCCGGTACACATCCACAAAAAAGATATTCACGACGAAAAATATACAAATCTTTTCACAAAAAATATTATATTTGCACAATTAAACAATATTATATTCTATGAAATACCCATGTGAAAACTGCAAGCTACGTGCTGCATACGAAAAGAACCCCAAGTCCCTAATTGGCCGATTCTGGCGCTGGCAAATCAATTTCTGCCCAAGCTGGCGAGGTTATTTCAGGTCGCTGTCGCTAGAGAAACAGGAAGAGCTACGCAAGAAGTACAACTTCTACAAATACTGACACCATTACTTTTGTGTTGTCAAACATAGAATCACATCACAAAAAAAAATAAATGACTGCACCGAAATTTGTTATAACGATGGACGGATATTTCCGTCTGGGTATGGTACACCAGCACAAGGACCTGCTTATTGGCAATGATTCATGCATAGGTGGCGGATACTACCATTTCGACTGGATTGCCAGCCGTCTGTTACTTGACGGATTCTCGTACGATTTCGGTGAACCACGATGGCATCTGCTCAATACACTGTTCGTGCCAGTTCAATACAAAGGAATACGGATTGTATATTGCTACAACGACAGTTTACACGAGGACTTTGACGTGAGCAGCGAATTGGAAATCAAATACTATGACTGAATTCCACTAAGGCACAAACTTCGGCACCAACAGAGAGGACGACAACTATACCCGCTTCCGTTTTGTATATAGTCGGAGTCAAAATATCTCCCAACTTGGCTGCCACCCTGTACTCGACACGCAAACCACGGATAGCAAACGTCTCGGGCAATAGCTCCATAGCCATGCGGATGTAGTTGGCATTGTTCAGATGGCGGTTATAGTCGATGTCGGCTCGCAACACCTTTATGGGCTCCTGTACCTCTCCTTCCGTCTTGGGCAGGATAATACGACGATCCTTGTAGTTCATTTCCAATTTCGGCTCCAGTTTCATCGTAGCGATAGTAGCATCATCCACCCTCTTCAGTTTACCTGCCGCTCTGTCAACGAAGGCTCCCATGCTCCACGTTTTGTAGCAGGGATTTCCCTGAGCATCATATATGAATGTGTTGCGGAAACCGAACATCGGTTTCATACCATATACCGTACTGGTTACTGTCAGTTCTTCCTTATATTCTGGAACACGGATAATTTCTACCTGCCGCGTAGCCAGGAGCTGAGCCATGTTATGCTCTGCAAAATACCTCTTAATTTCCGGTTCCGAATCAATCCACATCTCCGAGCAATCTTGCATCATCTGAAGCGCCGAGTATAATTTCAACTTTCCCTCGCTGTCACAGGTACTTGTCGTTACTTTGCATTGTAGGCTGTACATACTTTATTTCTAATTTACATTTTTCACTACCAAAAAAAACAAGTGCCACACTTGTGGTAAGTATGACACTCCGGATTCATTGTGTTAATCCTTTGCGGTGCGGACGGGACTCGAACCCGCGACCCCTAGCGTGACAGGCTAGTATTCTAACCAGCTGAACTACCGCACCGTAAGACAAAATTCTTCGAGCGGAAAACGAGACTCGATGCTGTAGAACCTTGAGCTCGTTTTGCTCTTCGAGCGGAAAACGAGACTCG
>DJYQ01000033.1:64471-85088 GCA_002450165.1 Prevotellaceae bacterium UBA6974
GAGCGGAAAACGAGACTCGAACTCGCGACCCCAACCTTGGCAAGGTTGTGCTCTACCAACTGAGCTATTTCCGCATACTTGTAAGTGGGCAGGGACGGATTCGAACCGCCGAAGGCGTAAGCCAACAGATTTACAGTCTGCCCGTTTTAACCACTTACCTACCTACCCTGTTTTCTCCTGAGAGAAAAAACCACAGTCACAAAGGACTGTGGGTAGTGACTCCTGCAGGATTCAAACCTGCAACCTTTTGATCCGTAGTCAAATGCTCTATTCAGTTGAGCTAAGGAGCCATTGTAACGTGGGCAATGAGGGATTCGAACCCCCGACCCTCTCCTTGTAAGGGAGATGCTCTGAACCAGCTGCGCTAATTGCCCATACAATACTGCAAGATTTTGCTGACCTCTCGCCAGAGGTTCCTTGCGAATTGCGACTGCAAAAGTACACCTTTTTTGAATATTGACCAAATATTTAGCAACTTTTTTTCATTTTTCCTCTAAAAAAATCTCTACACCTTATAAATAATACGGACAAAATCCACACTTATGCCACTCGTCCTGCATTTATGCCATTTTGACACGATATATTGACATATATCAATAAAAGGGAGATTTCCTACACAAAATAGTGTTTTTCCTACACCAAACTATTTGCAATGGCACTATCTTTGCACCAGAAAACACGAAAGACACCCCTGTCCGAAGCGTCTGGCAGGTTATATGAAAACACAAACTAAGGTAAAAAGATTGAAAACATGAAAAAGATTATGATTATGGTGTGCGTCATCATGATGGCAACCGCCGCAAATGCCGAGCCGCAGCGCGTGGCTCCATTTAGTAGGGTTAGCGTTAATGTACCTGCACGTATCCGTGTCATAAAAGGCAACGAATATAGTATTATGGTACAGACAAGGGAATCAGCAGATTCCACAAGCCTAAAATATACAGTTGAAAACGGCACATTGCGAATAAGCACAACCTGTGACGAGATGCGTCAGTCATCGGGACGCAATACGGTAATTACGATTATCAGCCCCGAGGACACGAATGTCACGACAGGCAGCGCAATGGAAACAAAGAACATCCTTTAGGTATATTCGTATATATACCAAAATCGGGATACGCTCGCGAGAGTGTATCCCGATTATTTTTTACGTCTCGGAGATAAACTATTTCTTCTTGGACGCAGTTGTTACTTTCTTAGCCGGAGTCGTAGTCTGGGTCGTGGTCGCCGTCTGCGGCTTGTAGTACTTCAGGGCCTCGGGCATAATCTTCTCAAGTGCTGCGATGCGCTTCTCGTTGGACGGGTGATCACTGAACAAGTCACTCTTCTTACTATTGCCTGACTGCTGAGCCATACGCTGCCAGAAAGGTATTGCCTGCTGCGGATCATAACCTGCCATAGCTGCAAAGATGACACCCAGATGGTCGGCTTCTGTCTCGTTGTCGCGCGAATACTTGAGATTAGCGAACTTGAAACCTATCTGTCCTGCCATATCCAATATACTTGCCGTTGCCCCCATGCCCTTGGACTTGGCAACTGCAGACAAGACACCACCGCCTATTTGCGCAGCATACTGCTGGCGCATCTGGGTGGATAGCTGCTCAGCCGAATGTTTGGCCACGGCATGAGCAATCTCGTGTCCCAGGACTATGGCAAGTCCTGTTTCATTCTGGGTAAGCGGCAGGATACCCTCGTAAACGACAATCTTACCACCGGGCATACAGAAAGCATTGGCCTGATTGTCGGCAACCAGATTGAACTCCCACTTGAAATACTGCAAGTCGTTAGCATAGCCATTCTCCTTCAGGAATGTCTCTACAGCTGTTGCCAGGCGCTGTCCTACACGCTTGACCATAGCTGTATTAGTCTGGTTGGACGACAGTTTGGCACCCTTCATATATTCCTGGTACTGCTGGGTGCTGAGACTCAGAATCTGCGCATCTCCCACCAAAAGATTTGTCTTACGGCCAGTAATAGGCACGGTGTTGGTTGTTCCGCATGCCGCAGACAGCATGGCAACTGCAACGATCAATAAGTTTCTTAAGATTTTCATTTTATGTTCTCGTTTTGTTCTTATCTTCCTGCAAAATTACATATAAGTGGAATTTTGACAAAATAATTCTGATTTATTTTTTCTATATTTGGTGAACGTTTTCCGTTTTTGTGTGTATGCCAATATGAGAGCGCCCTCGGGAACACAACGTTAACTAACAGAAAACGACAAACAGACAATGAACAAGACTTTATTCATAACCCTTGCGCTGGCATTCAGCACATTGTGCAATGCCCAAAAGGCAGAAACGATAGAATCCTTTCTTACAAACAGCCATGAGACAGAGTGGTACGGACAGCAGGCACAGGCGTGGCAGGAGAAAGTGGATGCCAACCCACAGGATCAGTGGGCATGGCGAAACCTGTTCCGTGCAACACTCTATCACGAACAGTTTAGCGGAGGCTGGGGAGAAAATCAGGACGAATCCAGGACAGCAGATATCCTGCGCAAGATGGAGGCGGCCCTGCCCGACAGCTATGTACTGAACCTATGCAAGGGACGCTTCTGTCTGAGCAATGACGAAGCTGCCAGACGTGGAGACAACATCCACCGCGCCATAGAACTAATGCCTGAGAATGTCTATCCCGAGGATCTCGAGTATCTGGCAGTCCGCCTGTGGATAACCGACCCCGACAACCCACTTGTCAAGGAACTGTACACCAGGTCATACAAAAACAGGTATTTCCCTGCACGCATTATGCAGTTCAACAGGAACATGCTCATCTGCATGGAACCAAATGCACTGTACTTTTCCAACGGAGACCTTGACACGGAACCCATGAAGATGCTGCAGGAAGCACTTGACGAGCGTACAGACGTAACCATCGTAAATGTAGCATTCCTCCACGCCAAATCTTTCATGACGGCACTCTACAGAAAACTGGGCATCAAGCCGCTGGATATAGACGTGCAGGATTATGGGAAATATGGAGATGACTGGTACACGCACTACGAAGCCGACATCATAATGCACCTTATCAAGGAGAGCAAGCGACCTGCATACTTCTCGCCCACGAATCCCAAGATTTCCATTCTGAACAGAGACAGCATATACAACGAAGGGCTGATTCTGAAATACAGTCCCCGGCCATATAACAACTTCGATGTTGCCATGCACAATGTCAGGGACGTATATCATCTGGAATACCTGGCAGAGCCTAATCTGGTCCATGATACGTGGTACACAAGCGAAATGACCGACATGAACCATGTAACTCTACTGGCCCATCTGATAAACAGATTCCGCAAAAATGGCGAGCATGCACAAGCCGAACGCTTGTACAACATCCTGAAATCATGTGTAAAAAGATGCAGAATCGATCCGGACAGGCAGGAAATGATTGAACAGACATTGGAATTCTGGAACAGAAAATGATGATGAGACTGTCCGTATTTTCCAAATCCATATCCTCGCTGTCTGATACCCGACTTATGAACAGGGTGTCCACAAATGGAGACGACAGAGCTTTTGACGAGCTCTACAACCGTCACAGCCGCAGACTGATGGGCTTTCTGTTCCGCCAACTGGGCGGTGACGGGGAACGGGCTGCGGACCTGATGCAAGACGTTTTCATGCGAGTATGGTCAAAACGCGAGATGTATAAGCCGGAAGGCGAATTCCTGACGTGGCTGTTCAGCATTGCATACAACCTGCTCAAGAACGAGTACAGACACTATGACTATTCGGATGCCTACAGGCGTCACATTCAGCTTACCCATGACGAAAGTCAAGAAGAGGACATCAGTACGTTGCTTGACAACAAGGCATTCGACAACGCTCTGCAAAAGGAATTGCGTGGGCTTGACCCACAGAGCCGGACGCTGTTCTCGCTCCGCTATGAAGAGGACATGCCCGTTGGACAGATTGCCCTGATAATGAACATCCCTGAGGGGACTGTCAAATCACGTCTGCATACATTAATACAAAAACTAAAAGAAAAACTAAATAGCTATGACGTTCGAAGATAGAATTCATCAGTCCGCAAGACGAACATCTGCACAACAGAATGCCGGATTACACGTACCTGCCAACCCACGCAAGACCAGCACTACATACTGGGGATGGATTGCAACACCTGCCGCAGCAGTTGTGGGCATTGCCCTCGGGCTGTCGCTTCAACACCATACAGTAACAGAAACAGGCAATACCGCAATAAGCGAGATTGCCGGACAACCAGTACACGATACTGTCTATGTCACAGACGTAAGGCACGACACCCTGTGGCTGACACGCATCAAGGAAAAGGTTCGC
Source organism: Prevotellaceae bacterium UBA6974 (assembly GCA_002450165.1). GTDB lineage: Bacteria > Bacteroidota > Bacteroidia > Bacteroidales > Bacteroidaceae > Physcousia. The sequence goes on from DJYQ01000033.1 coordinate 68,776, forward strand.
TATGTGGAACGCGAAGCACCGGCAAACACCGTTGCAACAACAACCGCACCAAGCGACGACGTATGCACCTCAGTCTCCTGCGACGGCATCAACTACGCCATATTGGCATCGAACTGAGCACCACAAAAATACCCAAAGTGATTACTCTGGAAGTAACACTGTTGGGAATGGTTACAGATATTTGGACCAATACCCATGACGATGACACCGGCTTTCTTGTAGTGATAGCCTTGAATGTAGATGCGCTTGTGCAGGTTCTCGCCCCATTGTTTCAATTCTTCGCTATTCACTTTTAATTGTGAATTATGAATTGTGAATTGTGAATTGAAAGTTTGCCGATATCTATCGCCATACTGGTATTCTGTTATTTTATGTACCTTACCTTTGATGTATCACGAGGCTTGGCATCGGGCTGTTCGTCTGGATAGCCGATGGCGATGACATATAGTAGTTTGTAACCTTCGGGAATGTCAAGACTGTCACGGAAAGCTTTGGCTTTCCCGTCAGTAGCAAGGGAACGTATGGGACCTGTCTGGATGCAGGTGCCAAGACCCAGAGACTGAGCTGCCAGCATCATGTTCTCGCCCATTAGACCGGCGTCTAAGTCAAATCTTCCGTCAGCAGGAGCACAGACACAGATGAGATTAGGTGCATTGCGGCACATGCCCTTCACGTCTGCCATAATTTTCTGGTCTTCAATGATGCGCACCGCCCAGTTTTGACGGTTCATCGCACTTGGAGCGTTAATGCCTGCAAGGGCTACGGTTTCCAACTTCTCATGTTCGACAGGCTTGTCAAGATACTTGCGAACCGAGCGGCGTGCCATGATGTTGCTGAGCACGGGGTTTACTTCCATCATAATGTCAGCCTCGATTGTTGCAACCTGATCCCGTGACTCATAGCGTTTGATGACTTTACCGTCGCGTCCAATCAGGAATTTGGTGAAATTCCACTTTATGTCTCCACCACCAGCCTGCTCCTTAAGCCAGATGTATAGAGGATGGGCATTTTCACCGTTCACGTCAATCTTGTCGAACTGTGGGAAATGTATGTCAAAGTTGACCGTACAGAACTGGTGAATCTCCTGAATCGAGCCGGGGGCCTGCTGACCAAACTGGTTACAGGGGAAGTCGAGAATCTCGAAGCCCTGACTGTGATACTTTTGATAGAGAGGCTCCAAATCCTTGTACTGAGGTGTGAAGCCGCATCGTGTAGCGGTATTCACTATCAGCAACACCTTTCCCCTGTAGTCAGAGAGTGATACCTCACGGCCAAGATTATCCTTCACGCTGAAGTCATAAATACTCTGTGCCGATACGCTCAGCACACATGCGGTTGCTATCAGCCAGACAGTTATCAGTTTCTTCATAAGATTATTATTATTTTACAATAGCTTAGAGCGGCAGGGAGATCACTTTTCAATTGCTGCCCCTACCCTACGATTTGGCAGTCTGCTTCTTTTCAGGCTTACGCTGTAGGTAGAACCTGATGGGCAGGGCAATATACATACGCACAATCTTGCCGTTCAGACGTGCGGGATTCCATTTCGGCATTTTCTTCACGGCACGGACAGCCTCATCTGCGAGCGAGGAATCAGATGAACGCAAGACCTTCGGATTGCTGACTGAACCGTCTTTATTTATCACGAACTGCACAACAACGGTTCCCTGAATACCCTGCTTAAATGCTGCCTTGGGATATTTTATGTTTTCCGAAAGCCATGCATAGCATGCTGCGTTGCCGCCAGGGAAGGAGGCAACTTCGTCCACCACACCATAAATTGAATCTTCCGGGGTTTCGGTTACGTCATTCTGAGCAAAAGCCTGACAGACAGCCATAGTCATCGCCGCCATCAGTAATAGAAGTTTTTTCATAAGATTAATATTTTATGGTTCCATTGCCAAAAGTAGCATTATTTTTTCAAACGCAAAAGATTTTCTTGAAATAAAGAAACCAAAATTCATTCCTGATAATAAAGATCTGTTATCCCTTAGCGCTTCAGCGACTTACAAGGGTAAAAGTCTTACTACCATATGTGTTTATGAAGCTGGTAACAAAATAGGAACAAATTTTGTTCTTCTTTTTAGCTTTATGTCACCTTACGAACTTCGGTAAAGTTCGGCGAAGAAACATTTGTCACCATCTCTTCAACTTTTTAGGAAACAGATTCCGCTTCTAACAGGGAATTGGCAGACGCCTTGACGGACATGATACGAAAGGAAAACGAGATGCAACTGATTCGACTGAGAAAACTTTTGGAGGAGGATTGCCCCTACTGTCTTCGAGAATAAAAAGGAGAGTCTGAGCTATTGGTTCTGACTATTTACTGAATCTGTCACCGACAAAGCCATCACCAACTTCACCGGACATCAAATCAAAGTGTTTGAAAAGAGGTGGTGTTGGTGCAAGGTCGTAATAATCCATTTCGGCAATAGGCAAACAGAAATACACCATCTGGTCGTAGCTGGCATATAGTCGAGAAAGTACAGCGTTATTCTCATATATCCAACGCTTCGTTTCTTCCTCTACGTTGAAGTTCACCATTCCCGAACAGCGTACGGAGACATTTCCTTCGTATGCTAAAAGCTCTACATTCGGGTTCTTACGCAGTTCATGCCATACTGCTTTCTTCTCAGAGGTGGCAAAGTAGAGTACATTGCCCTCTTGCTTCATAATCTGGAAGATGCGCAGTTTAGGCAGATTGCCCTCGCACGTGGCAAGGGCAATCTCTTTGTGGTTTCTTAGAAAGCTTAAAGCTCGTTCCATCTTCGTCTTACCATTTCAGTTCTTCCTGAAGAATCACTCCATCCGTCATAGGGCTGTCAGCCTCCGTGAAAGCATTGGCTTTATACTGGATGCATAGCATGGTCAGATTCTCGCTGCCCGTATTCTTCAACGCACGCTTACCATCGGGAGCTACACGAACAATAGTGCCCTCGCTGACAGGGAATATTTCACCATCCACCTGATACTGGCCTTCGCCCTTCAGGATGATGTAGAGTTCCTCGTGGGTCTTGTGTGTATGAAGGAAGCCACTGTCCTGACCAGGCACAAGCGTCTGGAAGCTCAGTTCACTGCCTGTTGCCCCCACAGCTTGGCCTGCAAAGACCTTCCCCTTCAAAATGAAGTCGGGGCCCATGGGAAGTTCGTGCTCAATAATCTCACTCATCTTACCTACACTCACTGCGCTGTAATTCTTACCAGCCTTGATTGTCTCAATCTTTTTCATTGTTTTTTGTTTATAATTTGACATCTGTTTCGTTTTCCTGGTGCAAAGGTACGGCTGTTTTTCCAGCCTTGCAAGAAGGCACTTTTTGGTGGGATAGTTACCAAAAAGTAGGAATTAGGTGTCTATGGGACTTCAACAAAATTGGCTTTAACTGAATTTAACATAGTTCCTCGTTGAAACTAAGTTACTTTTTACTACCTTTGCCGTGCAAACACGGCGAGAACAGGCTGCACCTCAGCAATTCGAGCAAGCTCGATTGCGTTCGGTTTGCACTGTCCTTGCGAAAAATCCAAGGTTATGGCAGATGTAAAAGCTGAATATTTGGCTTGCCCGATCAGGCAGGTTGTGAGCCGCTTCGGAGATAAGTGGTCTATGTTGGTGTTGTATATACTCAACTCCAGCGAGGATGGTGTACTTCGTTTTAATGAAATTCGCCGTCTGATGACTGACTGCTCACAGAAAATGCTTTCACAGACGTTGAAAAGCCTAGAGCAGAGTCATCTCGTACATCGGAAAGTATATCCCGAAGTTCCTCCTCGTGTGGAGTATTCGCTGACTGACACAGGGAAATCGCTGATGCCTGTACTTAACGCCCTTATCGCATGGAGCAAGGAGCACTTCAATGAAGTTGTAGACAAGAATATCGTCATGGGCTAAGTTCTTGTCTTTTCCTCATACAGGCCGTTTGTCTACCTTCGCAGCAGATAAACGGCTTTTTGTATGCGACAACTGACCATGGCTCGGTGATTTCCTGGCACTTGATAATCTCTATCAAGGGTATCTCCAGACACAGCGCAAAGTTGGCTCTCTTGATTATCAGTTACTTACACCTTATGAAAGGGTAAAAAAATAAGAGCGTCCGACTTTGTAAGTTGAACGCTCTCGATACATGGGGATAATTTTTTGCGGTGCGGACGGGACTCGAACCCGCGACCCCTAGCGTGACAGGCTAGTATTCTAACCAGCTGAACTACCGCACCAATCGTTTAACCGGATGCAAAGGTAAGACAATTCTGCGAAAGTACCAAACTTTCGACAAAAATCTTTTGTCTTACCTTTGTATTTAGTCTATTGCGTTACTTCTTGTCGCACTGTTCTTTCTTGTCGCACTGACCTTCCTTCTTATCGCACTGAGGACCCTTCTGGTCGCAACATGGCTTCATGCCGTTGCGCATCTTGTTGCCGTTCTTGAAGAAGCCGCGATTGTTGTGTCCCTTGCGCATTCCCTTGCCATGATGCTTGCGGAAGAGCTGTGCTGTCTGGCGTGCTGTGAGGAACTTGCGGAATTCTGAATAGTATTTTTCCTGAACTGCCAGTATCTCGCGCTGAATGGCAAAGTGCTCCTTCATCTTCTTGTCCATCTGGGCATCTGTCAGGCGCTGGCCTTCTGCAGGCTTCTCGCACTGATGCTTTTCAAATACTGCCTTCTTCTCAGCCATGTATTTTTCGAGTGTAGCCTTGAACTTCTCAGCATCCTTGTCCGAGAGACCGAACGGATCGCACTGTGGTCCCTTCTGGTCACACCTGGTCCCCATGTGGCGCTTCTCACACTGCTGACCTTTCTTGCATTCCTGCTTGTCCTGCTGGGGAGCGTTCTGTGCACTTGCACCGAGAGCCATGCTCACGAGGAGCATAAAAATAGTCTTCTTCATAATCATTTCGTTATTTTAGTTAAACATTTGAATTGTTTCTGTCAAACACTTTTATGACATGCCACAACCAATAAGGTTTAATTTAGGCAGGCGTTTTTTTTCTGCACAAAGTTAAACATTTTTCAACAAAGGATAGTATGATTGTGACTATATCATATATTTTTTATACCTTTGCGGCGATTTATCCAATAAGAGTATGAAGCGAATAGACATCGAACTTGTTATCCGAAACAAAGCTCCGCAACTGCACAAGAAACTGCCTAAGTTTGTAATACGTTTTATGAAATGGCTGGTGTGCCAGAAACAACTGAACGAGATTCTGGAGAACTGCGAAATGTACGAAGGACCGGACTTTGCAATTGCAATGTCGCGATACATGAACGTAACATACACGGTACACGGATTGGATAAAATTGACGTGAACGGACACTACCTGATGGTCAGCAACCACCCATTGGGAGCTTACGACGGGATTTCGTATATCGCTGTGTTGGGGAAGAAGTTTCCGGGGCTGAAAATCGTAGTTAACGACATACTGATGAACATAGACCAGTTGCGTTGCATGTTCCTGCCGGTCAATACCATTGGGCGTCAGAAGCGCAGCGACATGGAGGCCATTGAAAAGGCATACAGCGACGGGAACACGCAGATGATGAGTTTCCCTGCGGGTTTCTGCAGCAGGTTCATAAATGGCAAAATCCAGGACATCCCATGGAAGAAGAGTGTCATTACCAAGTCTATCGACAGCAAGCGCGACATTATCCCCATGTATTTCAAGGGCCGCAATTCGTTGGTCTTCTATGCCCTGGAGTGGTTCAGGCGAATAATCGGTGTCAAATTCAACATTGGCTTAATCCTGCTTCCGTGGCAGATGGCCCGGTATGCACGGGGCAAGCATTATACAATCATAGTGGGCGACCCTATACCCTACCAAACATTTGACAAGAGCCGCACACATGCCGAATGGGCGCAGTGGTTACGCGAAAAATGCTATGATTTGAAGAAAAACTGCACGGTTGACTGATTTTCTGTCCTACCATGCCGCTGTTTTTCATTTAATTGTTGTATCTTTGCACCCGCATTACGTAAAACGTAAAGCGTGTGATATTAAATTCAATGTTTAACTAACGGTTATTTTCCCATGCCGGAAGCCATGAGCTGCGACAGGAATTAACCACAAAAAAACAAGAGTACATCTGTATGGCAGATTACAAGAATGTAGCACCGGTCGAGGGTTTTGACTGGGATGCTTACGAAAACGGCGGCCAGAGCGAGCAGAGCCGTGAGGCTCAGGAACAGGCTTATGCCGGAAGTATGAACAAGGTAGGCGACCACGATGTTGTGGACGGTACCGTTATTGCAATGAACAAGCGCGAAGTTGTTGTCAACATCGGTTTCAAGAGCGATGGTGTCATCCCCATGAGCGAGTTCCGCTACAACCCTGACCTGAAGGTTGGTGATACCGTTGAGGTTTACATCGAGAACCAGGAGGACAAGAAGGGTCAGCTGGTCCTGAGCCACAAGAAGGCTCGTGCAAGCCGTAGCTGGGACCGCGTAAACGAGGCACTGAACAACGAGGAAATTATCCAGGGTTACGTTAAGTGCCGCACAAAGGGCGGTATGATTGTTGACGTATTTGGTATCGAGGCATTCCTGCCTGGCAGCCAGATTGACGTTAAGCCCATCCGCGACTACGATATCTTCGTAGGCAAGACTATGGAGTTCAAGGTTGTCAAGATCAACCAGGAATACCGCAATGTCGTTGTCAGCCACAAGGCTCTGATTGAGGCAGAGCTGGAGCAGCAGAAGCAGGAGATTATCTCCAAACTGGAGAAGGGTCAGGTACTGGAAGGTACTGTCAAGAACATCACTTCGTATGGTGTGTTTATTGACCTTGGCGGTGTTGACGGTCTGATCCACATCACTGACCTGAGCTGGGGCCGCGTAAGCAATCCCAAGGAGATTGTTGAGCTTGACCAGAAGATTAACGTTGTTATCCTGGACTTTGACAACGAGAAGAAGCGTATCGCCCTGGGGTTGAAGCAACTGACTCCTCACCCATGGGAGGCTCTGGATCCAAACCTGAAGGTTGGCGACCATGTCAAGGGCAAGGTTGTGGTTATGGCCGACTATGGTGCATTTGTTGAAATCGCTCCTGGTGTCGAGGGTCTGATTCACGTATCCGAGATGTCCTGGAGCCAGCACCTGCGCAGCGCTCAGGACTTCATGAAGGTAGGTGACGAGGTCGAGGCCGTTATCCTGACCCTGGACCGCGACGAGCGCAAGATGTCCCTGGGCATTAAGCAGTTGAAGGATGATCCATGGGAGAACATCGAGGAGAAGTATCCAGTTGGCAGCAAGCATACAGCCAAGGTTCGCAACTTCACCAACTTCGGCGTATTCGTCGAGATAGAGGAAGGCGTTGACGGTCTGATTCACATCAGCGACCTGAGCTGGACGAAGAAGATCAAGCACCCATCCGAGTTTACAAAGGTTGGTGAGATGATTGACGTCTGCGTTCTGGAAATCGACAAGACCAACCGTCGTCTCTCGCTGGGTCACAAGCAGCTCGAGGAGAATCCATGGGATGTATTCGAAACAGTGTTCACTCAAGATTCGGTTCACGAGGGCACTATCATCGAGCTCCTGGACAAGGGTGCAGTTATCCAGCTTGAGTATGGTGTAGAGGGCTTTGCTACTCCAAAGCATCTGGTCAAGGAGGATGGCACACAGGCTCAGCTGAACGAGAAACTCCCGTTCAAGGTAATCGAGTTCAACAAGGAGAGCAAGCGCATCATCCTGTCTCACAGCCGTATTTTCGAGGACGCTCAGCGTGCCGAGGCTCGTGCTGAGAAGAAGGCTGCAGCTCCGCGTAAGGCTGCACGCAAGGAAGAGGCTCCCGTAATCCAGAACCAGGCTGCCAGCACAACACTGGGTGACCTGGATGCCCTGGCAGAACTGAAAGCCAAGATGAGCAAGTAATCTGATACTGACCCATTCATATCCGAGGGGATGGCCAAAAGCCATCCCTTCACTTTTTCAATGGAGAAATTCTGTGTTCACATCTTAGGCTGCGGCAGCGCGAAACCCACATTGAGCCATTTGCCTACGGCGCAGATTGTGGAGTTGCACGGCAAATACTACATGATTGACTGTGGCGAGGGGGTACAGGTTACAATGCAACGTCTGGGACTGTCTATGCACAAAATCAGGCATATATTTATCAGTCATAATCATGGTGACCATATCTTTGGCCTTCCAGGACTGATAGGCACGATGGGTCTTTTGGGACGTACCGCGCAGCTGCACATACACGGTCCCGAGGATATCAGACCCTTTTTGGACACCATACTGACGCATTATTGCAACGGGATGGACTACGAGGTTATTTTTCACCCCGTGTGCACGCGCGAACATAATTTGATATACAGCGACCGTAGCGTAAGTGTGTATTCACTGCCGCTCGAGCACCGTATTGCATGTACGGGATTTCTGTTCCGCGAGGCCCAGTCCCTGCCTCACATACGCAGGGAAATGATAGATGCATACAATATTCCAGTATCGCAAATCAACAACATCAAGGCTGGTGCATCATGGACAACCGACGAGGGCAAGGTCCTGAGCCACGAAATGCTTACGACGCCCGCAGCACCTGCACGCTCGTACGCATATTGTTCCGACACGGCATACGTCCCGCAACTGGTCGGGCTTATCGACGGGGTTAACCTGCTGTATCACGAGGCTACATACGGAAGCGATTCAGCCAGTCGTGCCAAGGTCACAAAGCACTGTACCGCTGCGCAGGCGGCGAGCATCGCTAACGGAGCACATGCCAAGCAACTGGTAATAGGACATTTCTCGGCACGTATCAAGGACGAAAATTCGTTGTTGGAAGAGGCTAAAAGCATTTTTCCCAACACGTTATTGGCCTGCGAGGGACTGGATATTGATATTTTTTGAGAAAAAAGCTTGTCCATATAAAATAAATTCCATACTTTTGCGTTGTCAAAAGTGCAATCTGATGAAGAAACTCTGGATTTTGACCATTGCAACATTTCTGCTCGGAGTCCCCGTGTCGGCTGTCGATCAGCCCGAGGAGGTCGAGAGCGAGATGTCTGCCGTTACGTTGACTTTCCAGAACGGTCGCATCCACGTAACCAATGCTGATGGACAGAACCTGGAGATATTCAACCTGACGGGTGTGCGTGTTGCAAACATACGCATCGACAGCAATGACAAACAGATTTCGCTCAACATCCCACGCGGTTGCTATATCATGAAGGTAGGCAAGGTTGTAAGAAAGGTTACTATCAAGTAGCCGAGATGGGGGTCAAATACAGAAACATGTGACAGAGACGCTTCAGTGGCGTCTTTTTTTGTCCGGTAAATTAAACCATCTGCATCTGCCAGAGTCATAGTAACGATGTATATCGAGGAAAAACTGATACAGCAATTGCGTAACCCGGCAACACGCGAGCAGGCCTTCACGCTTCTGGTTTCGGAATACCAGGAGCAGTTGTATTGGCAGATTCGACGTATGGTCACATCGCATCAGGATGCGGACGATGTCCTGCAGAATGTTTTCCTGAAAGCGTGGCAGGCCTTGGACAGTTTCCGGGCAGAATCCAGGCTTTTGACGTGGCTGTACCGTATTGCATATAACGAGACGCTGAACTATATGCAGCGCAACTCGCACAACAGCATAAGTCTGTCTGCAGGCTATGATGACGGAGACAGCGAAATGAAAATTGACCTGGAAGGCGACTCGTACTTTGACGGGGACAAGGCTGAGCGCCAACTGCAGGAGGCTGTTGCACAACTGCCACCAAAGCAACGTCAGGTGTTCAACCTGAAATATTTTCAGGAGATGAAATACGAGGACATGAGCGACATCCTTGGAACCAGCATCGGAGCCCTGAAAGCATCCTATCACCATGCCGTACAGAAAGTTACGTCATTCTTTGAAAACAACGATTAAACCTTTGCCACCAAACCGAGTCCAAAAGACAAAACACAGATTATGACCGAGGAACAGAAACTTAGAAAGCTCGTACCTGCAGGTAATCCTTTCAGGGTACCCGATGGATATTTCGAGACTCTCACACGTCGCACGATGGACAACATCCGCAAACAGGAGAGCCACAGGCGACACATCTCGTGGTTCCGCTGGAGCGCAGCTGCCGCAATAGCAGGAATCATTGCCACCGCAGGTTTCTTTGCATTTGACAACGATACACATGAGGTGTCATTTGCCGAAAACGAGAACAGCATAACCAGCGAGGAACTGGAATATGCAATGATAGACAATCAGGACATCGAGTACTACCTTACCGAGGCCGGTGACTGAACAAGAAACGGTAATCAAACATACAGGTTATGAAAAATACACTTATTGCAATCCTTATCAGCCTTGCCGTCCTTCCTGCCACGGCGCAGCACAACGGCAGACAACATGACGGGGGACGACGCCTCAACCCCGAGGAGTTCAAGAACCGCATGGAGCAGTTCATAACACAGAAGGCCGACCTCACTCCCGAGGAAGCCAAGGCCTTTATCCCTATCTATAGCGAGTTCAAGGACAAACAGCGCGAAATCCAGCGCAAGATAATGAAACTGAAGCAGATTCCTGCCGACAACACGTCAGCGGATTTCGAAAAGGCTGTCATGGAAATTGCCTCGCTGGACAAGGAGGCGGCATCACTTGAAACCGTTTACTACAAGCGATTGTGCAAAACCGTCCCGGCACGCAAGGTTTACCTGGTGATAATCGCCGTTGACAACTTCCACCGCCAAATGCTGCAGAATTTCAACAAAAGGGACCGAAGGCACGGCCGCGGCCCAAAGGCGACCCCTGCTAACAAGGAGTGACATTCCCTGATACCAGCCAGTTATTAAGTTAAGGTATAAGATTGAACCGGGGGAGTCCTGAAACATTCAGGATTCCCCCTTTTTTGCTTCGTCCCACAGTTGGTCCATCTCAGCCAGCGTCATATCCTTCAGCTCCCTGCCCATTTCACGAGCCCGTGCCTCGACATAGCCGAAGCGCCTGATAAACTTACGGTTGGTGTATTCCAACGCATTGTCGGGATTTATGTTATACAGACGCGAAGCATTTATCAGGGAGAATAGAAAATCACCGAATTCCCTTGTCGAGCGGTCCACATCACCTGACTCCAGTTCAGCCTTCAGTTCATCCACCTCCTCATGTACCTTGTCCCATACGTCCCTACGGTCCTCCCAGTCAAAACCCACGTTGCGGGCCTTGTCCTGAATGCGATAAGCCTTGATTAGCGAAGGCAAGGCATCCGGCACGCCACTCAGCACCGTCTTGTTTCCATCCTTTTCCTTCTGCTTGATTTTCTCCCAATTGCGGCAAACCTCAGCAGCACTTGACGCAACCTGATCGCCATACACATGGGGATGGCGGAATATCAGTTTGTCACACAATCTGTTGCATACGTCTGCAATGTCAAACTCACCTTTCTCACTACCTATCTTGGCATAAAACACTATATGCAGAAGCACGTCTCCCAGTTCCTTGCATATCTCATGGTTATCGTCCTTTATCAGAGCGTCACACAATTCGAAACACTCCTCAATTGTATTAGGACGCAACGACTCGTTGGTCTGCTTCGCATCCCATGGACATTTCTCACGCAGGTCGTCCATGACGTCCAACAGGCGGCCAAAAGCCTTCAGTTTTTCTTCTCTTGTACTCATAACACCACAAAGTTAGGAAATAAATACTGGATAAGCAGGCCGAAAACGATACTTAAAAACGATAATTGCAGTTTTTTTTATATTTTTGCAGGCGTATAGTCTTTTTTGACATACAAGAAAGAAGTATCACAAACAAATAAAATACATTATCATGGAATTGGCAACAAAATACAACCCCTCGGAAGTAGAGGGCAAATGGTATCAGTACTGGCTGGACAACAAGTTTTTTGCCAGCAAGCCTGACGGCCGTGAGCCATACACCATCGTCATCCCGCCACCTAATGTAACAGGTGTGTTGCACATGGGTCACATGCTGAACAATACCATCCAGGACATCCTTGTCCGCAAGGCCCGTCTGGATGGCAAGAACGCATGTTGGGTGCCAGGTACTGACCATGCATCAATAGCAACCGAGGCAAAGGTTGTAAACCGCCTGGCAGAGCAAGGCATCAGGAAACAAGATCTGACACGCGAGGAGTTCCTGAAACACGCCTGGGACTGGACACACGAGCATGGTGGCATCATCCTCAAGCAACTGAGACGGCTGGGTGCCAGCTGCGACTGGGACAGAACCAGCTTCACGATGGACCAGGCACGAAGCGAAAGCGTGCTGAGGGTATTCTGCGACCTGTATGACAAAGGACTGATATACCGCGGCCTGCGTATGGTCAACTGGGACCCCAAGGCACAGACAGCCCTCTCCAACATCGAGGTGATATACCGCGAGGAGAAGAGCAAGCTGTATCACCTGAAATACTATGTGGCAGATGCAGACACCAACCCCGTTGTACCGACAGGTCAGGAAGGCGAGGTCCTGCACAGGGACGAAAAAGGCTACTTTGCAGTAGTTGCCACGACACGCCCCGAGACTATAATGGGTGATACTGCGATGTGCATCAATCCCAAAGATCCCAAGAACCAATGGCTCAAGGGCCACAAGGTCACGGTACCGCTGGTAGGTCGTGTCATACCGGTAATCGAGGACCGATACGTGGATATTGAGTTCGGAACCGGCTGTCTGAAGGTCACTCCGGCACATGATGTCAACGACTACAATCTGGGCAAGATCCACAACCTGGAGACAATAGATATCTTTAACCCCGATGGTACAATAAGCCAGGCTGCCGGTATGTACATCGGCATGGACCGCTATGATGTACGCAGGCAGATAGCTCTTGACCTGCAGGAAGCAGGCCTGATGGATCATGTCGAGGACTATGAGAACAAGGTTGGTTACAGCGAACGCAATCCCGATGTTGCCGTTGAGCCGCGCCTGTGCATGCAGTGGTATCTGAGCATGAAGCACTTTGCCAAAATAGCCCTGCCTCCGGTACTCGATGGCAAGATCAAGTTCCATCCTCAGAAATACGTTACCACATACCGCAACTGGTTGGAGAACATCGACGACTGGTGCATCAGTCGCCAATTGTGGTGGGGACACCGTATTCCTGCCTATTACATAAGCGCAGACAAGGTAAGTGGTGAGGAAGAACAGTTCGTTGTTGCCATGAATGCCGAAGAGGCACTGGACAAGGCCCGTGCTAAGTTCGGCAATCACATAACCGCATCAGACCTGCGCCACGACGAGGATGCCTTGGACACATGGTTCTCATCTTGGCTATGGCCCATATCTCTGTTTGACGGCATCAATAATCCGGGCAACGAAGAGATAAGCTACTACTACCCCACTACCGACCTTGTAACAGGTCCCGACATCATCTTCTTCTGGGTAGCACGCATGATTATGGCAGGCGAGGAATATCTGGGAGACGTGCCCTTCCGCAACGTTTATTTTACTGGCATCGTACGCGATAGTCTGGGGCGCAAGATGAGCAAGCAGCTGGGCAACAGTCCCGACCCTATCGGACTGATTGACAAATACGGAGCAGACGGTGTACGCATGGGCATGCTGTTGGCAGCACCCGCAGGCAACGACATCCTGTTCGACGAGGCATTGTGCGAGCAGGGCCGCAACTTCTGCAACAAAATGTGGAATGCATTCCGTCTGGTCAATGGATGGGAAAGCGCTGACATACAACAGTCATCGCTCAACAGCCACGCCATCGCGTGGATGCAGGCCAAGATACGCACTGACGTAGCAGAAATCAACGACCTGTATGGCAAGTACCGCCTGAACGAGGCTCTCATGGCCGTATTCAAACTGTTCACCGACGAGTTCAGTGGCTGGTACCTGGAAATGATAAAGCCAGAATACGACCGCGAGAAGAACTGCTCCAAACCGCTGGACAAAGCAACTTTGGACGCTACGCTCGACATCTTCGAGCAGCTCATGAAGGTCATTCATCCCTTCATGCCGTTTATCACCGAGGAGCTCTACCAGCATATTGCAGAGCGCAAGGCAGGTGAAAGCATTATGGTAAGCACACTGCGATTGGATGCTCCCAGTGAACTGGATGCCAAGCTTATTGTCATATACGAGCAGGGCAAGCAGGTGATTTCGGGCGTACGTGCTGTACGTCAGCAGAAAAACATCTCGCCACGCGAGCCGCTTGTACTGGAAGCTCCGCAGACTGCCGACAACGTAGCCGTATTACTCAGCGACACCATCATCAAGATGGCAGGACTGAGCGAAATAAGAATGGTTGATCACAAGAGCGAAGGCACACAGTCATTTCTGGTAGGTACGGACGAATATGCCGTACCTGTGGGCTCGCTTATCGATGCCGAGGCTGAGATACGCAAGGCCGAGGCTGAGATACAGCGTCTGCAAGGCTTCAAGACCGGTATCGAGAAGAAACTGGGCAACGAACGCTTCGTACAGAATGCACCCGCACAGGTTGTTGAACTGGAACGCAAGAAGTTGTCAGATGCCGAGAGCAAGATAGCCGCCTTGCAGGAAAGCATAAAGTCCCTGAAAGGATAATACACATATACAAAACACATAAAAACTGAAATTATGAACTCATTTCTGAAACAAGTTCTTGCAACCATAGTCGGGCTGATTTTGGTATGCATAATTTTCACGATTATTTCCATCGTAACATTCGCTGGCATGATTGCCAGCAACAGCACTGCCACCAGTATTGACGAGAACTCAGTGCTGCGCATCAAGTTGCAAGGCACCATCGAGGAACGCGCAAGCGAAGAAAACCCTCTGGCAATGCTCACCGGTGACGAGGTAACCACAATCGGTCTGGACCAGGCTATGGAGGCCATCAGCAAGGCTGCCAAGAACGATAAGATACAGGGTATCTATCTGGAAGGCGGCGTTCTTGCAGCAACACCCGCAATGATGGAAGAGCTACGCCATGCCCTGCTCGAGTTCAAGAAGAGCGGCAAGTGGATAATGGCCTATGGCGACACCTATACCAAGGGCGCATACTATCTGTGCTCTACCGCAGACACCATCATGCTCAACCCAATAGGTATGCTGGACTGGAGCGGTATGGCCAGCGAGCCCATCTTCTTCAAGGAGACATTGGAGAAAATAGGTGTACGCATGCAGGTCTTCAAGGTTGGCACATTCAAGAGTGCCGTAGAGCCATTCACACAGACACAGATGAGCGAGCCCAACCGCCTGCAGGTAACCAGCTACCTGGGCAGTATCTGGAACACCATGCTCCAGGACGTTGCCGCATCACGCAAGTTCAAGGTCGAACAACTCAACAACCTGGCAGACACGATGACAATATTCACCGACCCTGCTGACGCACTGAAGGCCGGTATGGTGGACAAGCTTTGCTACATAAGTGACGTACGCACAGTACTACGCAGCAAGCTGAAACTGGATGAGGATGATGATATCAATTTCGTAAGCATCCAGGACGTAGTCAATAGCGAAACCCTGGCCGAGAAGGAAGATAACGAGATTGCAGTTTACTACGCATACGGCGAAATCGTAGATATCGCCCCGTCAGGCATACAGAATGAACATCAGATTGTAGGCAAGACCGTAGTCAGTGACCTGAAGGAACTGCGCGAGGATGACGATGTCAAGGCCGTAGTGCTACGCGTCAACTCACCTGGTGGCAGTGCATATGCCAGCGAACAGATATGGCACGAAATAACACTCCTTGCCGAGAAGAAACCCGTTGTTGTTTCCATGGGCGGTATGGCTGCCAGCGGCGGCTATTACATAAGCTGCGGAGCAAACAAGATTTTTGCTGAGAAATCCACACTTACGGGTAGCATAGGCATCTTTGGAATGATTCCTGATGCCAGCGAGTTGCTCACCGACAAGTTAGGACTTCATTTCGACTGCGTCAAGACCAACCAGCTGAGTGACCTGGGTGCGACAGGCCGTCCGTTCAACCAGCAGGAAAGTGCGCTGATGCAGGCACATGTGGAAAAAGGCTACCGTCTGTTCCTCTCGCGCGTTGCCCTTGGCCGCAAGATGAAGACTGCACAGGTTGACAGCATTGGACAGGGACGCGTATGGACCGGCGAACAGGCAGTCAAGATTGGTCTCGTTGACAAGATAGGCGACCTGGATGACGCCATCCAGGCTGCAGCAAAGCTCGCCAAGACCAAGAAATACAGCATAGGCCGCTACCCTGCATCCGAAAGCTGGTTCGAGGCTATGTTCAACGACCACAAGTCATCCTACCTGGAAAGCCAGATGAAGGAGATGCTGGGCAGCAACTATGATGCCCTGCGCATGCTGCGCACACTGCAGGGTCAGTCTGCCATCCAGGCAAGAATTCCGTTCGACCCCAACATCAAATAGTTAAAGGCGACAAGTCGCGTTAAAA
>DJYQ01000033.1:85166-94932 GCA_002450165.1 Prevotellaceae bacterium UBA6974
GTTAAAAGGTTAAATATTGGTTCAATTGTGGTATGAACAAATATCAACTGTACAAACTGGTACGGCGGAACGACAGTCTGCACGACAAGCGTCACCCCATGTTCCAGAAGAATCTGTTCATGAAGATTCTGATCTGGTTCATGTTCGCCTACTATGCCGCCATACTGCTGCTCATGGGCATCACCCTGCCCATGGGCTTCAGCGGTATGTACAACGGCGTTGCGGCATTTCACGTATTGGATGGCTTTGCATTCATGCTACTCATATGTGATTTCTGGTGCAGGTTCGCCCTGCAGGAAACGCCTGCACATCAGATCAAGCCATACAGACTGCTGCCCATACGGCGCAACTTCCTGCTCAATATCTATCTGATACGGGCTGCACTCAGCTGGGGCAACCTGTTCTGGGGTTTCATGCTCGTTCCCTTCGGGCTCCTGACCATTCCGCACCTGCTGGGATGGTCAGCTCTGGCAGGATGGTGGACAGGATGGTGGCTGCTGATTGTAGCCAACAGCTTCCTGTATATGCTCACACGCGCCATGTGTATGAAAAACATAGCATGGTCGATTGTACCCCTTGCAGTACACCTGCTGCTCGGTTCGTTCATGATACTCGAACCTGACACATGGTCCTTCTGGGAACCCATGACACACTGGAAACATGACATAGACATGTTCAGCACCGTCATGATGTACGACTTTGCACGCTGGCATGCATGGCCCTATGTTACCGTCATCGCAATAATAGCAGCACTGTACTGCATCAACTACCGCATACAGGGCAACATACTATACCACGAGGTCGGCAAGCAGGAGAACGTCAAGGTAGGCAGTACAACATCCATCAACTGGCTCAACCGCTACGGAGCGCTGGGCGAATACCTCAAGATGGAAATCAAGCTGCGACTGCGCAACCGTCAGGTCCGGATGCAGTTCTTCGTAGGACTGGGAGCCATGCTGCTGCTCAGCCTGATACTGGATTTCACCAGCACGTATGACAATCCGTTCATGATCTCCTTTATATGCCTGTATGACTATATCGTGTTGGGAATGATGACCCTGATTACCATTCTGTGCTACGAGGGCAACTACATGGACGGACTCATGTCACGCCGCGAAAGCATCTACGAGCTGCTGCGTGCCAAGTACTATTTCAATGTACTGCTCCTGCTCGTGCCTATAATACTGCTTATACCGTCCATAGTCATCGGCAAGATCAGCATCTGGATGAACCTCGGCTACCTACTGTTCACTGCCGGAGTCCTGTATCCGATGATATTCCAACTGGCAGTTTACAACTGCAACACGTTGCCGCTGAACCAGAAACTGACAGGCAAACAAGCCAATACCGTACAGAATGTAGTCAGCATGCTCGTACTGTTCCTGCCCATTGGATTCGAAAAGCTCATGATACTGCTCGTCGGAGACCCTTGGGGGTACATCATCCTTATGATTATCGGCATTGCCGGCATAGCGACACACCAGATGTGGCTGCGTAACATATACAGGCGCTTCAACGCACGGCGGTATCGCAATCTGGAAGGCTTCCGTCTGACAAAGAATACCTAACACATTATAAAGCAATGATACAGATAAACAATATCCGCAAGACATTCGGACCCAAGACAGCTGTCGATATTGACAATTTCACGATACCACAGGGACAAATGCTGGGACTCGTCGGCAACAACGGTGCAGGCAAGAGCACACTGTTCCGCCTGCTTCTGGACCTTATCGAGCCTGACAAGGACGAAGCCGTGCTCAAGAAGGGAGAGCCCAAGATTATCAACTGCGGTGTGGAGGTAAACGCCACCGAGGAATGGAAGGACTGGACAGGAGCATTTCTGGACGAAAGTTTCCTGATTGACTACCTTACCCCCGACGAATACCTACACTTCGTATCACAGATAAGTAATATCGAACCCGAAGGCGAAAAAAAGCTGATAGAGGAAAGCAGTCACTTTCTTTCAGGCGAAATCCTGGGACAGAAGAAACTTATCCGCAATCTGTCAGCAGGCCAAAAACAGAAATTGGGCATACTCTCGGCCATGGCCTCACAACCAAGAATACTGATACTGGACGAGCCGTTCAACTTCCTGGACCCAACCAGCCAGAATGCCCTCAAGACCCTGCTGACCGAATATAACAAAAAAACAGGAGCTACAATCCTGATTTCCAGCCATAACCTGCAGCACACCATCGAGATATGTCCGCGTATTGCATTGATGGAGGACGGACGCATCATCCGTGACATCGACAACCAGGCAGGCTCAGCCCTGCAGGAACTGGAGGAATACTTCGCATAGTATCCCAACCTTCCCTCTTATTGACATGCTGACAAAAGGCATTAGTCAAGAAAAATTTACTCCTGCACGTAGAAAAAAAATTTCTTACGCACAGGAGTAAATTTTTTTACGTATAGCAGAAAAAACGCCTACTGTTTAATTATCTTACGTCCGTTCCGTATATATATACCAGGACGGTCGAAATGTGTTACAACCCTGCCGTTCAAGTCGTATATGCGGTTATCATTCCTTGCAGAAGATGCTGCCGGAACAATAATATCCTGTACTGCAGTAGGTCCGCCAGGCGTAACCACTGTAGGCACACCAGCATCAAACCTGACAACGGCATACTGGTAGTCAGGCGACAGCAGGTACTCCTGCCAGTTCGAGAACGAACCCGAACTGTATGTAGTAGAGTACACAGGGTGTACCTCATACTCACCAGACAAGCTTGAAGGCGGTGTATAGTCGAAGGACAGGTGCGAGAAACCCATTCCTATTCCTACCGACTGGCCCAAGGCACCCGCACTTACTGTTTGGACAACATGGCCATCGGCAACAAGGGTGAAGCCAATACCAAGCTTGGACGTAGTCGTATTGGGAGTAGCCCTGGTACCGTAATTCATAAACGGAACATCCACATTCAATGCAGCGGCTTCAGCTCCAACACTGTACCCATCAGGCAGACCCAGCAGGATACTGGTTTTGCCAGGATCGCCAGTCTGTGTCTTGCGCATATTGGTCACGATGCACTGTCCCTCGGTAAAGCCAAGGCTGAGGGTACTGCCACCAGTTCCCTGTTCCTTGGGTCTGAGGGCATCCTTGCCAGTCACCAGATAGTAGCCGTCTCCTGTACCACCCCAACCCCAGTTAAAGTGATAGTATCCGTCCGTATCATATCCGTCGCAGATAAAGGCATGCCCCTCGTCCTTGACAGTATGGCCAGTGTAGAATACAGGACGACCCGCATCCAGCTCATCCAGAAGCATCTGCTCCCACTCCGTATCTGTAAAGAATACACGCGGATTATTCTTCATTGCCTTAGAATAGCTGAAATACGAAATCATTGCAAACGGAACCAATATGCCGTTAGCACCCGAAGAACTTGCGCCATAAGCCATCTCGACGCTGACACCACAGTCCTTCATCAGAAGGGATACTGCATCAGCAGCAGGTCCTGTTGCGTCAGATGCATACTCGTTCAGCATGTCGCTCCAGCCATAGGTATGCTCGTTGAAATTAGCCGTAATGGTCTGTCCGGATGCGCTGTCCGTATATGTCTTGGAATTAGTACCCGTCACAGGCCACTGATGGAAATTCATAATCTGCGCCATCGCAGTTGCGACACATCCAGTCGGAGACTTGCGCGAGCCATAGGCAGGACAATCATTATTATATGGTGCAGTCTGGTTCCACAGGGACTGAACAAGCGGAGACACTGGATCATGCGCTATTGACGAGGCACGGGATATAGAAACTCCGTTTCTGATAGCCTCGCGGATATCATCCTGATACTGCGACAGCCACCACTTCAACGCATCGGGAGCCTGGCTGTAAGAAAACGAGCCGTTGTCACAATATCCCAGCAAGGCAGGTGCACAGTCGTCAGCACTCAAGACACAGAATCCCGCATCCGAATCGATGTTCATCACATACAGGAAATTCTCCCCGTCACCATGACCCACATAAGCTAGCGTGTATCTCGGCATCGGAATGCCTGCCATGCTGCGGGCATTGTCCATGGTCAGGCGCTGCAAAGCCTGCTGCGGAGTAAGCTGTCGTGCCAATGCTGTCAGCGAGAGCAATGCTATAAATAATGTGAAATAACGTTTCTTCATAATAAACAGGAACTTTAATTTTATTTTACACAGAGGGGAATGCTGTTACACATTCCCCTCCTGATGTCGTTTACGAAAAGAAATGCAACGACTTACTCTACTTCTGCGTTTTCCCAGGGCTTCTTGAGCCAGTCAACCGTAAGGTATTGGTAATTCTCACCGAAGCTACCGGCAGAAACAGATACCTTCCATACCCAGTAGAAATAATTGCCGTCTGCAGGATCCTCGTCGTATCCCATCGGATAAGATTCGTTTATAGTGGTTGTCATCATGCCATAACTGGGATGAATATAACCAGACTCGAATGCAGTCTTGTGGGTACCTGCAGCATCTGTAAACCAGAACTCCTGTGTCTCACCATCCTGATCGAAATGGAAATAATAGTTAGTACCTTCTGCAATCAAATCGGGAATACGGTACAGATTCATATATGCCGAATAGTAAACTTCAGCAGGCCATGAACCCTTCCAGGCTACAGAAGATTCGAAAGTTCCGTTTGCAACAAGCTCGTAGTCCTCCTTATAGATAGTAAAGTCATACACGGCAGGCTGAGCCTTTTCGGCATCATAAGGCTGTGTGTACTTCTCGTCTATTGCCAGCTGTATCTGATAAGTTGTACACGGATTCATTTCCTCGCCCAGAGTAAGCGTCACTACAGCCTGCTTCTGTCCCTGGGCAAATGTTACTGTCTCTGGTACGGTGACAAAGTTAGGAGCCGAGATAACCTTCAGGGGTATAGTCTGCTCCTCGGTGTCATCAACACGGTTCAGTGTAACCTGAACCTCTGTATCAGTCATGCCCAAAACGAGGTTCTTCTCACCAACGAAACCAAAATTGTACTGTCCTGCCTCCTGGGCAGGAGTATATTCATAGTCATTGCCGTTACATGAAACCAAGCCAAGCGCAACAACCAATGACAGGAAACCGAATTTTATCTTATTCATAATATTCTGTTTGCTAAATTGTTATTACTGACCTGTCCAGGGAACATACTTATCACTGGGATCAGGATTGTTCATACCCTCCAATGCGTGGTTGTTGTTACTCTCGGTCTTAACCATCACGAGATTCATCCATGCCGGACGGCCGTTTGTATTGAAACGGGCCTTGTCATCCTGACAGTTAGTACCTGCATATCCACGGGTTACAGACATATTCAGGCGCTTTATATCAAAGTAAGCCTGACCCTCACCCCAAAGCTCGATACGCTTGTTGGTGATAATCTGGTCAACAGGGAATTCAGCAGCAGGAGTAAACTCCGGATCACGTGATTTCATGAATTCGACAAACTGGCTTGGCATATCGTTGCCCTGCTGAACCTCGGCCTCTGCCCAGATGAAGTACATTTCCTCGACACGCATCAGAGGAATTGCAGTTGCTGCACCTACGTTATAGTCATCCGTATCACCGTTACCAGGACGGAACTTAGCTGAACTGTATGCAGGATTATCCTCGAACGAACCAGCCTGTGTAACAGGGAACTGAGTCTGACCTTCCAGAGGACTGCCCTCGGGAGCGACAAACTCCAACTTACGCCAGTCTGTATCAGGAATCTTGTCGTACAGGTTCTTGTCTATCACAACGTACATTCCTGTACCCAGACCTGTATAACCGAACGTTGTCTGGTTAGAAACCATCGATGTCCAGTTGATGATACCTGTCTGCACACAGACATTGCTGTTGGTCTGCTGCATGGCCCACATAAACTGGCTGGCAGTATTGAAACCCGTTGCCGTGTTCAGAGCCTCGTCCTTGGTAATAGGCTGTACACTCGTTGCCTGGATAGACTTCTGGGCGTATTCCGAAGCATTGGCAAACGCCTCCTTAGACTTTGTCTCTTCACCTATCTCGGCATAGTAGCTGCCATTCCACAAATGCAGACGAGCCATCAAACCATACACACAGGCGATATCCGGCTGAATGTTACTCTGCTCCTTGACCTGATTGTGCGAACCGTCCAGATACTTTTCTGCTTCCTTCAGGTCATTCAGAATGAACAGAGCCATCTCTTCGTGCTTGGCACGCGGATTGTTGGCAGCCTGCTCGGGGGTAGTCTTGTCAGTAATGATAGGCACTGTCAGGTAGCGTACGTCCATACCCTGCTCGTTCACATCTGAATAAATATCGTTGGGCAGGAACTCGAACATACGGGCAAGATCCAGATAGAGCATGGCACGGTATGCATAGGCATTGCCAAGATATGTAAGCTGCTCGTCAGTAGCTATCTCGGGATTGATGGCACCCACAAGCTGGTTTACAGACAACAGGTTGCCATAGTAGTAGTTCCATATAAACTGTGGGAATATGTAACCATCACCCTGATATTTATTCTCTTCCCATGCCCAGAATTGGCTATAGTCAATCTCACCCGAATGATAACGGTCACCCGTCATAAAGTCACGGACAATCATAACGGCAGGCAAGCCAAATGAATAATGTCTATTACGATCCCACACCTTCAGGGTAGAAGCAGGCAGGCCTGCTGCCATGTTTGCAGTTGCAGCAGGAGACTGAGCAACTTGCTCGTCAGTAGCCGTGCTGGACTGTGGGAAGGTCTCGTCAAGACATCCCGTCAGAGACGTCATGCTGAAGACAACTGCACCCAGTATTGCAATATTTATCTTTTTCATATCTTTATTATCTCTAAGTTACGACATTTTAGAAGCCAACCTGAACGCCAGCGCTGACAGAACGGATTGAACTATAGTAAAGACCACTGCTGGAACCGGTGACATCCATACGAGGATCCAGACCCTTGCGAGCTGACCATGTGTACAGGTTGTCGCCCACCAGGAATATACGTACCTTATTTATATGGCACTTGCTCAGCCAACTCTTGGGCAATGTGTAGCCGAATGTCAGGTTGTTCAGAGTCAGGCAAGTTGCACTTGTCAGGAAACGGTCGCTGGCAGTAGCATTGTAGCTGTCGCCTACGTTCAGGCGAGGAATATTGCTGGTAGGATTGCTGACAGACCAGGCATTCAGCTGGTCAACATGGTTACCGTAACCGACTGAGAAGGCCATCAGGCTTGCATATTCGCTATCATAAACCTTACCGCCCAGCTGGTATGTAAAGTCCAGACCCAGGTCAAAGCCCTTCCACGAGAAGCTGGTACCAAAACCACCATATAAACGAGGCAGCACATCACCGCATACATACATATCAGCAGTAGAACCGTTAGTTGTAGTAACAACCCTGTCAATAATCTTGTTGCCCTTGTCATCACGCTCATAATCGCCAGATGGCAACATCTTGTACTGATTCATGTAATACAGAGCCATACCACCCTTTGTCGGATCGTAAGACTTGTCACCTGTTGTAGCATAAGTCTGCTCATTGTAAACACCGGCATACTTCTTGCCATAGTAAGAATAACGGCTCAGCCCCTCGGAATAGAAGTTGCTGCCGCTGCTGTAACCCAGATATTGCTCTACGTTACCGGTCTCGGGATCAAAGCTGTATGCAACCTGTGACTTGCGAGCATCAATAAGCTCGGTCATACGGTTCTGGTTCCAAGTCATGTTGGCAAACAAATTCCACACAATATCCTTTGTACGTACTGCCACACCGTGCAAGTCAATTTCGATACCCTGGTTACGCATGTTGCCGACATTGTCATAGAAGCTGGTGTAACCGAACGAAGGAGCGTATGGTACACTTGTAATCAAACCGATAGTACGGTTGTTATAGTACTCGATACTACCATAGAAACGATCCTTGAACATGCTGAAATCAAAGCCGGTATTAAACTTGGCACTCTTCTCCCAGCTCAGTTTCTCGTTCTTTCCTAAAGTAGAAGGGATTAATGACACAGAGCCGTCACTGTTAGTAATGGTATAGCGGTTTGTGTAATAGTAACCATTCAGATTAGCGTCGTTACCGTTCTCACCGTAACTGATCTTGAACTTCAACTCATCCAGCCACTTGGCCTTTGCCATAAACTTCTCCTTGGAAATCATCCAACCGAAGCTTGCACTCCAGAATACACCCCAGCGGTGATCAGGATGGAAGGCAGAAGAACCCTGAGCCATGATTGAAGCCTGTACGTAGTAGCGGCTTGCATAGTTGTACATAGCACGGAACAACCATGACTCGGTATTATAAGTGCCGTTTGTAGAACCGCAGTCGTCAACGATTACAGCACCGTCCAACTCCTTGTTCTGCTGCGAGAACATATTGTGCTTGTTTCCGTACAAGTCCCAACTCTTGGCACGATAGTACTCGTGAGCACCCATTACCTCGATGTCGTGCTCGTCAAACTGACCCTGCCACCTGAGACGCTGCTGGAAGTTAGTGTTAAGGTCATAAGTCATCTCGCGTGTAATGATACCATTGCTGCTTGCATACTGTCCGAAATACGGGTTGGTAATGCTTGTATAATCACGAGTGTTATAATAAACATTGTTTATGCTCGTGAATGTAATGTTCTTAGGCAGATAGACATCAATGGTACCCGTAGCGTTAAATGCGTTACCCTTGTATCTGCGAGTGTCAACCAACAAGTCGCTGATAGGGTTGGACTGGCTCAGGTACGGACGACTCAGGCCCAGTGCACTGTTACCGTCACCGTAATCGTATCTCTTGATGCCTGAATCCTGATGAATCAGGACATTTCCATACTCGTCGCGCACGAAAACAGGATAGATAGGAGCAATATTATGCAAGGCAAAGAGGTTTCCTACATTTGATTTACCTTCGTTGCTCATATAACTGCGGTCCGTATGCGAATACGAAACGTTAGCACCGGCCTTCAGCCACTTCTTCAGCATATAGTCCGCCTTCAAACGTGCTGTCAGACGCTCGTAGTTACTGTTATATGTGATACCCTTGTTGCCCAGATAGTCGGTACTGATGTAGTATGTACCCTTGTCCGAAGCACCGCTGGCACTCACTGTGTACTGCTGGCGCAAGCCATTGTGGTAGATTTCCTTGTCCCAGTTGTCTGGAATCAGATAATACTTGTTGCCATCCTTTCCCGTAACCACGTTACCCAGGGTAGCATTTGGATTAACCTTGCCGTTTGTACCGATGAAAGCCTCACCCTCGGGCACATTGTACACCTGGTATCCAAGACCATAGCCATTAGTACGGTCAATCATGTTTGCATTGGCCCATCTCCAAGCGGCATCAGAAGTCATGCCGCGCTGGTTCTTGGCATAGTCATACAGACCCTTGTAATAGGTCTCGTAATAGCCACGGGGATCGCTGATGACATCATAGTCACGGGTGCCCTTCATATTGGAACCCCACTTTGCCTCGAAGTTGATTTCGGCATCCTTGTGACGCTTACCAGTCTTGGTCGTAATGATGATAACACCGTTACCGCCACGTGCACCATACAAGGCTGTCGAAGCAGCATCCTTCAATACGGTCATGCTCTCCACATCCATGGGGTTGATGTCATTCAGGCTGCCGTCGTACGGACTGCCGTCCAACACAATCAGAGGATCATTGCCGGCAATATCCATCGAATTGAAACCACGGATACGGATGGTCGGAGTGGTGCCAGGCTGACCTGTAGCATTGTAAATCTGCACACCGGCAGCCTTACCCTTCAAAGCATCAACGGCGTTTGTTATCTGCATCTTGCCGATTTCCTTGCTGTCCAAAATAGCGGCTGAACCGGTGAACGAGCTCTTGGTC
>DJYQ01000006.1:0-3337 GCA_002450165.1 Prevotellaceae bacterium UBA6974
CCTCAGGATCCTGGTACATGCTCAAGACGCGCAGGATAAGGTCCTTGTCCTGCAGATTGCTCTTGCTGACAAGTTCCTGGAATCCGTCCCAGTCCTCGGCTGTGTAACGGACATTGACGTCACCGCTGACCTTAGTCTTGCGCATCTGCTGACGGATGTAGTCAGCTGATACGTTCTGGCGGCGTTCAGCAAGTTTCTCGTTGATATTATATGCTCCGTCGGGGCTTGCGTAAGCGCTGACCTCGATACCCTGCAGAGCACGTTCTTCCTGCTTGTCATTAATCTCCTTCAGTATCTTGACCAGATCCTGGATGCTGACGTTGCTAAGCTCGCTGGTGCGCAAATTAGCCTGACCTATCAAGAACTTGATGTTTGCCTCATGCTTCTTCTCGATCACACGCTGGAAGGCATCTGGGGCGGTGCTGGCCGAACCTGTACAACGACTCAGCAACTGGCTCGTCGTAACAACGCCATAGCCAATCTTGACCTCAGGTACGCTGACCTTCTTCTTGCCCAGACGGGCGTCGAAACGGGCATACAGGTCGCTTTGCTCCATGCCATCCTGGTAGGGGAACGTAGTTTTCATGATGTAGGTTCCACCCAGCTTATAGCTGATGCTGGTGTTGTTATCCTCAACCTTCTCGCCCTGGAATGTGGCTGGCTGGCCAATGGCTTCACGACCGTCGTACTTGAGCACGGGAGTAACGGTAACAACGGCTTTTTTCTTCATATACTTAGTAGGGAAAGTCCCGTTGATTGTTGCGGGGACCTCGCCGCCAACTGCTTCAAGGGGTGTAGGGGTTACCTTGAAATTGTCGGCTCCCAGATTGCCTAACTTGCTACAAGATGACAAGGCTGCTGCAGCCAGTGCCATCATACATAAATTGATTTTATTCATATTACAATATATATTATATACTTGTACCTTATTATTTATATATGTGCATTATTGCTATTATTGACTATAGTATGGTGCATCCTGTACAGGGTTTTAACTGCTTGAAGAAATCGTTACCCTTGTCATCCACCAGGATGAATGCCGGGAAGTCCTCGACTTCTATCTTCCAGACTGCCTCCATGCCTAATTCGGGATATTCCACGCATTCTATTGACTTGATGGAACTCTGACTCAGGACTGCAGCTACGCCGCCGATGGTGCCCAGGTAGAATCCTCCGTGCTTCTTGCATGCATCAGTTACACATTGGGAACGATTACCTTTAGCTATCATGACGAGTGAGCCACCGTTGGCCTGGAACTCGTCAACGTAGGGATCCATTCGGCCTGCAGTTGTGGGGCCCATGGAGCCGCAGGGATATCCCTCGGGGGTCTTGGCTGGTCCTGCATACAGTATAGGGTAGTCCTTGAGGTACTGGGGCATTCCCTGCCCTGCATCAAGACGGGCCTTAATCTTGGCGTGGGCAATGTCGCGGCCTACGATAATGGTGCCCTTGAGATTTACGCGGGTAGAAACGGGATATTTGCTCAGTTCTTTGCGTACAGCATCCATACCCATGTTCAGATCTATCTCGATACCCTTACCGCCCTCGCCAGGATTACGCAACTCCTCAGGAATCAGCTCTGTCGGATTCTCGTCCATCTGCTCTATCCAGATGCCGTCACGGTTGATCTTTGCCTTGATATTGCGGTCAGCGCTGCAGCTCACGCCCATACCTACAGGCAGTGATGCACCATGGCGGGGCAGACGGATGACGCGTATGTCATGTGCCAGGTACTTGCCACCGAACTGGGCTCCAAGACCTATCTCATAGACTTTCCTCAGCAGTTTCTGCTCCAAATCCATGTCGCGGAACGCCCGTCCGGTTTCATCGCCTGTCGTAGGGAGAGAATCGTAGTACTTGATGGAGCCTAACTTGACCGTGAGCAGGTTCTTTTCGGCCGATGTTCCACCGATTACCACACAGATGTGGTAGGGGGGACAGGCGGCTGTACCAAAATGCTTGATTTCATCGACAAGCCATGGCAACAGAGTATTCTCATTCTGGATTAGTGCCTTGGTCATCGGGTAGAAGTATGTTTTATTGGCGCTGCCGCCACCCTTGGCGACACAGACGAAGCGGTATTCGGCTCCCTCAGTGGCCTCGATGTCTATCTGGGCGGGCAGGTTACACTTGGTGTTTACCTCGTCATACATATTGAGCGGAGCATTCTGGCTGTAGCGCAGGTTGTCCTGGGTGAATGTATTGTAAACACCCCGGCTCAAGGCTTCCTCGTCATCAAATCCTGTCCATACCTGCTGTCCCTTCTCGCCATGTATTATGGCTGTGCCTGTGTCCTGGCAGAATGGCAAGATGCCTTTTGCTGCCGTCTCGGCATTGCGCAAGAACTGCAGGGCTACATACTTGTCGTTTTCCGAGGCCTCGGGGTCGCGCAGGATCTTGGCAACCTGCTCGTTGTGCTCGCGGCGCAGTTTGAACTCGACATCGTGGAAACACTGCTGAGCCAGCATAGTGAGAGCTTCGCGGGATACCTTGATTATCTCCTTGCCTTCAAACTGCGTTACGCTAACACCTTCCTTGGTCAGGAGACGATACTGTGTCTTGTCCTCTCCCAGTTGAAACATGGGAGCGTACTTGAATTCTACGTTTGCCATAGTATTTATTTTATTATTGTTTGTTGACTATGTCTTTCATTACCCTGCTCCTTCAGCACGAAACGCTTATAGTAGCTGCATGCCAAGGTCGTGAGTGGAAGTGCTATAATCAGGCCTATTAGTCCCAGCAGACTGCCCCATACCGAGAGGCTCAGCAGTATTACGGCAGGCTTCAGGCCCATTACATGTCCCAGTATTTTGGGGGTGAGGATTAGGTCCTGAATAGCCTGTACCACACAGAACACGGCAAATGCACATGCCTGTATCACCCAGAAACTCTGACCGGTATCAGCTGCCTTCAGTGCAGCCAGCAGGATAGTGGGGATGAAGCCTATCAGTTGCAGGTACGGAACCATGTTCATTGCGCCTATCATCAAGCCGAGTGCTATTGCCATGGGGAAGTCGATAATTGTAAATCCTATTGCAAATAGCACGCCGACCAGGAAGGCTATCAGGCCCTGACCGCGGAAATAAGCATTCATCTCGCGCTTTACATCGCCCACAAGGTTCTTGACCGGATTGCGGTATCCGGCTGGAACAAGGTGGAACCAGCCACTGGAGAGACGCTCATAGTCCATCAGGATGAAGAACATATACAGCATTACCATACATATATCCACGATTCCCATCAGCAGCTTTCCCGTTCCGCTTACGAAGTCCCACAGTTTGGCACCTATCATCTGGACGGCCGACATTACATCATCTCTCTGCAACAGTTCAACGAC
>DJYQ01000006.1:3518-11027 GCA_002450165.1 Prevotellaceae bacterium UBA6974
GGGATTGTGAGATAGCCGAACGCCGAAAAAGCTACGATTATCAATAATAACGCTACCAGTATGCTTAGCACACGCCACCGTATGTAGCACCTGCGTTCCAGGAACGTAACCAAGGGATAGAGCAGGTAAGCTCCAATCCATGCTACGAAGAAAGGCCACAGAACATTGCTCAGCGACCTGATGAAATATACGGCGCCGACGATAAGAGCTACTATTAGGCATCCGCGTACAAAACGGTCAAATGTTATTTTCTTCTCGAACATAAAATCCAAATCATTTTATACATCCACATTCCTCTATTCCTCCTCATACTTGTCGAACAGGAAATCGTTGTATGGGTATTTCTGCACATGCAGTTCCCTAACCTTGTTATACAGTACCTGGCGCAATGTCTCATAGTTTGTCTTGTGGGTAGCGGAGATGAAGAGGCACTGGCCGGCGAGTCTTGTCATCCATGTCTTTATCAAGTCATCCAGGCTTATGTTCTCCTTACCTGCCGGTGTCAGGTCATCTGCATCCTTCTCCGTCCAACTGTATGCATCGACTTTGTTGAAGACTATCATTGATGGCTTGTCAGCACAGCCGAGGTCAGCCAGGGTCTTTTCTACTACCCGTATCTGCTCCTCAAAATCAGGATGACTTATATCAACCACGTGGAGTAGCAGATCGGCCTCACGAACCTCGTCCAGCGTTGATTTGAACGATTCCACCAGGTCGTGGGGCAATTTGCGGATGAACCCGACTGTGTCACTCAGTAGGAAAGGGAGATTATCGACTATTACCTTGCGCACGGTGGTGTCAAGCGTGGCAAACAACTTGTTCTCGGCAAAGACATCACTCTTGGACAACAAGTTCATCAGGGTTGACTTGCCGACGTTGGTATATCCTACAAGTGCAACACGTATCATGCGTCCGCGGTTGCTGCGCTGGGTCATCTTCTGGCGGTCTATGTCGCGCAGGCGCTCCTTGAGCAGGGCCATACGGTTCAGGATAATACGGCGGTCCATTTCCAACTGGGTCTCACCGGGACCACGCAAGCCCACGGCGCCGCCCCGCTGCCGTTCCAGGTGGGTCCACAGCCGCTGCAAGCGGGGTAGCATATAGCGGTACTGGGCCAGTTCGACCTGCGTCTTGGCATTTGCCGTCTGTGCACGCATTGCAAAGATATCCAAAATCAGACTCGTACGATCCAGTATCTTAACCTTCAGCTCAGCCTCAATGTTGCGCAGCTGTTTGGCCGACAGTTCGTCGTCAAAAATAACCATCGATACAGTGCGCTCGGCATCCTCTTCCTGTACAATCCACTGACGTATCTCCTGCAACTTGCCTATTCCCAGGTAAGTAACACTGCTTGGGCCGTTCAGTTTCTGTGTAAATCGCCTCACGGTACGCGCTCCTGCCGTCTCGGCAAGGAACTCCAGTTCATCAAGATACTCGTTAGTCTTTCTCTCGTTTTGCTGTGGGGTTACTATGCCAACCAGGACAGCCGTCTCCTCCTGCCTGGCAGTTACATCAGCTGCCGTCACCTTGCCCATTCCATCCTCGAATGGCAGACTGCTACGCGATGCGTTATAATATTTGCTTCTACTGGTCTTCAACTACCTTCCTCTTTTTTACCTGACCTGCATAACCAAGTATCTGGATACACTCCAGAACTGCTGTGCATTGATAATCTGTAAATCGTAATAACCCTTGTCGTCCTTTTCTAACTTGTAACTGCCGGATGGGTGAGTGGACAGCAATTTAACATTCTTGCTGTAGGTCTTAATCAGTTTGGTCTGACGGATATCTATCTTTGTGAAATAATCACGATTGAAATCACCCTGCTTCAGTACATCACCGTTTTTCAGAATTCCCTGTTCCTTCAGTTCAGACTTTGTTCCATATACAAACCACGCCGTATTAATCTCCTTGTCCTGTTCCGACAGCTTTCCTGCCTGCTTCCTGTTCTCGTCCGACAGGCTGCTTACATCCTCGTTCAGACCCTTGATTTCTGTGCCTTGAGCTGCAATCTGTGCATCCTTTTCTGCAATTTGCGCCTTTAATTCCTGTATCCTGGCCTCCTGGGTAGCCACCTGCTGCTGCAGGGACTCTATCATACGCTTCAACTGGGATGCGTTAAACTGACTCGCCTTCAGCTTCTCCTTAAGGTTGGCAATCATCTCACGGTTGGCGTCCATGGCTTTCTGTATGAAATCCATGTTGTCACGAATGACCTCACGGTTGCTGGCACTCTCACTACTTCCCTCGGCTACCACAATACGGCCCTCGGCCTCGCTGATGCGACGTATGCTTTCCTGGACCTCAGTCATCGTACCGACAATGTCATTCAGTTCATTGTCCTTGTTATCGATAATGGCTTGCAACGAATCCCGTTGTTGCTTCAGTTCACGGTCAGTTTCCTCTCTGCTTACGCCACATGACGCCATCATGGCTGCACCGGCGATAAAAATCAAAAACTTTTTCATAATTGTTGTGTTTATTTCTCTGTATTCATCATTTTACGTTGATACTTGCTCAGCGGTTTCTCTCCCTCTCGCATCTTCCCCGCCTCGTTTGCCACGCCATCCGGCTCTGTGCCTGCGGGGATGCAGCCCTGTGTTGTTCCGGAAACAATGATGACAAACTCGCCCCGTGGCTCCGTATGGGCGAAATGTCCAAGCACCTCAGATACGGTTCCGCGCACGCACTCCTCGTGAACCTTGCTGATTTCACGGCATACGGCACATTGTCTGTCAGGGCCGAAAAACTGCTTAAATTGTTCCAGGGTCTTAACTACACGATGCGGACTTTCATAGAAAATCATTGTACGTTCCTCATTCACCAGCGACTGTATTTTGGACATCCGGCCCTTTTTCTGCGGCAGAAAACCCTCAAAGCTGAACCTGTCACATGGCAGGCCGCTGGTAACCAGGGCTGGAACAAAAGCCGTTGCTCCCGGCAACGTTATAACCTGGACACCGACACGGGTAGCCTCTCTGACAATCAGGAAGCCAGGGTCACTGATACCCGGTGTCCCCGCATCGCTCACCAGTGCGATAACTTCACCAGCCTCCAACCTGCGGACTATCTGCCTGACAGTCTGGTGTTCATTGAATTTGTGGTACGAAAGCATCGGCTTCTTGATATTGAAGTGGTGCAGCAACATGCCGCTGGTGCGCGTATCCTCAGCCAGAACCAAGTCACACTCACCTATCACCCGCAATGCTCTTGCCGTGATATCCTCCAGATTTCCTACCGGTGTAGGTACTACATACAAGACACCCATATCGTGCGCAAAGATAACAATATTATCACAAAACAATACCCCGCGGAGCACTATTTTTGACAATAGTCGTATAAAAATCAAAAACACCGGACCATAACTTTTCGACTTTACGCCAAAAAGCATATCTTTGCCACTGTGAAAGATGTATCCAGTGTAAATGGCGAAATGATGCGGCGGGGCCGCATCGAGGTGATTTGCGGATCCATGTTCTCCGGCAAGACCGAGGAACTGATCCGACGTATGAAGCGTGCTAAGTTTGCAAGGCAGAATGTCGAGATATTCAAACCAGCCATCGATGTACGCTATTCCGAAGAAGATGTCGTTTCCCACGAGGGCAATGCCATATCCTCCACCCCTATCGACTCCAGTGCCAGCATTTTGCTCATGAGTGCAGGGGTAGATGTTGTTGGCATCGACGAAGCACAGTTTTTTGACGAACACATCGTCGAGGTCTGCAACCAGCTGGCCAACCAGGGGACACGCGTCATAGTCGCAGGCCTGGACTTGGACTTCAAGGGATTACCCTTTGGCCCCATGCCCGCATTACTGGCCATTGCCGACGAAGTTACCAAGGTACACGCCATATGCGTGCGCTGCGGCTCACTTGCCTATGTCTCACACCGCCTGGTCAGCAACGACAAACAGGTTCTGCTTGGCGAGACACAGGAATACGAACCCCTATGCCGCGAATGCTACAAACAGGCAGTTGGCAGCAAGGAATAGGCATCGCTACCTGTAAAAAAAATGCCCTTTCCCTTGGTTATTAGCACACTTATTCGTAATTTTGCACACGACAAGGCTGCCCAGATGGTGGAATTGGTAGACACGAGGGACTTAAAATCCCTTGACCATTGCGGTCGTACGGGTTCGAGTCCCGTTCCGGGCACTTGTGTTAAGGGGATATCATTATGGTCTTGCTCTCGTTTCTTACTTTTTTCTGGGTTGTAGGAATAACTGAGCCGAA
The DNA here is from genome assembly GCA_002450165.1 of Prevotellaceae bacterium UBA6974. Lineage (GTDB taxonomy): Bacteria > Bacteroidota > Bacteroidia > Bacteroidales > Bacteroidaceae > Physcousia. The sequence continues at coordinate 7,751 of DJYQ01000006.1, forward strand.
GCAGGAACTTATTGATGATGATTTCCACATGTCCTACCAGTCTGTTTCCTGGGATGATTTTGTACAGAGCCTCAGCTATGACGCCGAGACAGCCACTGGTCAGTCGTGGCAAGATTACCTGCTGGGATTGGAACAGTTGCACACAAATCCATTGGACATAAACACCGCCACCCCCGAGGAGATGGCGCAGATTCCGTTTCTTACAGCCGGACAGATCCAGGACATCCAGGCATACGTCCACCTCGATGGGCCGATGAAGACACTGGGCGAATTGGCCCTTATTCCTTCGATAGACACCGAAACCAGACGTATCCTACCCCTATTCCTCTATGTTTCCGACAGGCGCGGCAAGACAGGCAGGACAACTGGATTCCAGTCTCTGTTCGCTGGCCACAGGCACACCATAGACACACGTACCGACGTGCCACTGTACCACAGAAGGGGTTTTCAAACGGGATATTACCGGGGTGACGCCCTGTACAATCGGATTAGGTACAATATGACATCAAGCCACGTCCAGGCAGGTGCACATGCAGAAAAAGATGCCGGCGAGAAATGGTTCGACAGCTACGGAGCATATCTCATGCTCAAAAATCTCGGGACTGTACGCAATGCAATCATAGGCGACTTTCGGGCAGGATGGGGCGAAGGACTCGTCATGGGAGCACGGTCACTCTCCGGCAAAAGCGGCATGATGAACCCCACCTCACAAGGCGTACGCCCCATGACCGGTACCGGTGAAACCGGATATATGCGCGGTGCAGCCATTACACTCGGGTCCAACGTACCATATCAGACTGACGGAAAGCGCATCACATGGCAGACAACACTCTTTGCCTCATACAACTTGCTGGATGCAACCCTCAACGACGACGGGACAGTCAGGACCTTCGTCACGACCGGCTACCACCGCTCAGAAAACGAAATTCTCAAGAAGAACAACACCTCGTCAACCGTTCTGGGTGCCCACGCACAACTCGGATACCGCCACCTCACCTTTGGTGTAACCGGATACTGGCAACACCTCAGCCGCAAGCTATCCCCAGGAAATGAAAGATACCGACAATGGTATCCCCGCGGAAATAACTTCGGGAATATAGGTTTGTCTGTTGTGTATAGCCACTACAGATGGACGGCTTCAAGCGAGTTGGCATACAGTCTGTCCTCGGAAAGCAGGGGCGGAATTGCAGCATTTGGAAAAGTGATATATCTGGCCACACGAAATTGGAAACTGGGATTGGCAGGAAGGTATTATAGTCACAAATACTATTCCTTCTATTCCAGTGCCTTGTCGGAAAACAGCGAAACCAGGAATGAAACAGGTGTTATGTTCAGGGTAGAGGCTACCCCGTGGCGTAATTGGACTTTGACCAGCTACATTGATTTCTTTTCCGATTACTGGCCACGGTATCACATGACACATAGCAGCAACGGGCAGGATTTCATGATTGAAGCGCGTTGGCAACCCACAAGCATGACAAATTCCGCAAGGCACGAACTGAGCCTGCGCTATAATTTGAAACGCAAGGAAAGCAGTGACATAATGATTCCGCACCACCGTGTCAGAATGCAATGGACTGCAGAACCCAGTGACAGGTGCAAACTGCAGACCACCGGCAACCTGCACGTCGCAACAAATACAGGCGAAACGAGAAAGGTTGGTTTTTCGGTGAGCGAAAACATAAAAACCGTAATGCTTCGAAACAGAAGCATGGTACTGACCGTAATGGGGGCATATTTCAACACCCCTGATTATCTGACCCGGGTTTACGTGTATGAACCGGCTCTGTGGAACTGCATATCGGGAACGACATATTTCGGACAGGGTATGCGAGCCGTCGCCGGATTAAGATACACACACCCTCGCGGACACTGGATGGTCGAGGGGAGATACAGCCTGACCAAGATGTTTGACCGCGATTACATCGCCTCGGGCGAGGACATGATTCCCGGCAACATAAAGAATGACATATCGATTCAGATAAGATACACAATATAATAATAACTCACATACCAAACATCTAGCGATGAAAACGTACCTTTTTAGATATCTCACCACCCTTTTCCTGACAGTCTGCTGCGGATGCATTTTTGGCCAGGACAGTGCCTTGCAGGAATATGCTCAAAGGTTGCAGGCCTTTGGCAAAACATTGCCACAGGAGCATATATATGTACACATGGACAATAATTGCTATTATCTGGGTGACACTATATATTACAAGGCCTACATAAGACGAAGTGATTCTGGCAAGCCAAGCAATATCAGCGGTGTGCTTTATGCCGAACTGCTGAATCACGACGGCTACTTGGTGAAGCGCCAGATGCTCGAGGTCAAGGATGGCGAGGCTGTCGGAAGCATAGCCCTGCATGATACTCTGTATAGTGGGTACTACGAACTGCGAGCATATACCCGTTGGCAGCTAAACTGGGGAGTAAGAGAACACAAGCACAGTCGTTTTGCCGAAAAATATTTCTTCAGCAAGAAGATGGCTCGTGACTATTACCGTGACTATGACAAGCTATACAGCCGTGTTTTCCCAGTGTATGACAAGCCACAGACTCCCGGAGAGTATTTCCCCGACATGACACTTAGGCCATTATCCCGACATTTTCGGGATAATGACAAGGAGAATACGGTAAAAATATCGTTCTACCCCGAGGGCGGAGGTCTGGTGGCAGGTACGCACCAACGTGTGGCATGGGAGGCGCGTAATGGCAAGGGGAAATATGTGGATGGCGTCATAACGGTCCAGGGACGACAATACCGGACACTAAACCGCGGACGCGGCATCATGGATGTGGATGTTCCGCAAAGCGGACACATACAAGCCGAATTCATGCCAAATGGCGATAGCGTAACTCCCCTGAAACTGAAACTGCCCAAAATACACAGGACAGGCGCAAGACTGCGTGTAGATCTGATTGACGATAATTTCGTCATCAACATCCATGCTGTTGACAGCGCCGCTCACGAAAAGCTCGGTATCACAATCATGAAAGACGGAGTGCTGAAACTGTTTGACACAAACGAGAAGGACACACTGAACTACTCACCGGCGGAAAGCGGTAGTGGAGTCTATCAAATAACCGTTTTCAACGAACATGGACGAGTGTATGCCGACCGTCTCGTTTTCTATAGGTCCCCAGATCTCAAAGCACAGAACATTACAATAGCAGACAATCCCGAAGAGTCGTTGAAACCGTACGAAATGACAAATATACGGATACAAGGAATGCCCAATGCACACCTTAGCGTATCCGTGCGCGATGCCGCCGG
>DJYQ01000006.1:11143-47484 GCA_002450165.1 Prevotellaceae bacterium UBA6974
AGCGAGGTACGCGGCTTCATTCCCAATCCTGACTGGTTCTTCGAGAAGGATGATCAGGAACACCGTGTTGCCCTTGACCTTCTCATGATGACACAAGGTTGGCGCAGGTACGCATGGCGCGAAATGGCCGTACCCAAGACTTGGGAACTGTTACATCGGCCCGAAGCCAGATACCAGCTGGTCAAAGGCGGTGTTTACAACTATGAACTGATAGAAAACCTGTCGGCCTTTACTCAGGACGGAGCACAGGCTTCCGAGAACTCAGGTTCGCAGACCTATACCAACAATGACCCGACACAGGAATCCGACGTTCTTGACGAATCAAATGCCAACAACCGCATATACACCGACATGAGTGCCGAAACCGCCAAAAGCGCAAACATCAGCAACGATCGCTTCCGCAAAAAAGAAAGTGGCGTCAAGCCCTCTGTCCTGGTACATGCCGAGTGGACACAGCCGGGTACAGAAAGTGTTGTTGGCGAAATGCCCATCGAAGACGGAGGGCTGTTTACTATCAAGATGCCGCGCTATTTTGACAAGTACTATTTCTTTCTCGCTGCCAGCGATACGCTGAAATGGAACAAGAAAGAAAAAAACAAGCTCCTCGCACATACCTGGGTACAGAACGGCCTGGATATAAAGGATGACAAAGAAATGGTATATCCCGAGTTTTACGTCAAAGTAGACTTGATACACCCCCGGTTCGTCAAGCCATACGACTATTACCAGAAAACACTGGCACCTGCACCCAAAAACACCCCACAATACAAAAACCAGGAAATGGGTGTACGTACACTGGACCAGGTCACGATAGACAGCCGGCGCAAGGGGCGCTTGGAATTCATTGCCGGCAAGCCGGCCTTTGTCATAGATGCATACGAGGCATTCAACGCCACTGTGGACGCAGGTCTGTGTCCCGGTTATTTTCAGGGCAGCAGCAAATTTATCACCGACGTAACACGAGCCTACATCGGCGATATGGGCATGGACCAGAATTATCCCGTCGAAGTGCGATACGATGGCAAAGCCGTAACAGCCCGCAGCAATATGGAGCAAAGAAAGCAGAACACATCATCACGTCACTATGGCATGGCACAGATGCCCGAGGAATCATTCAACATCAGTACCTATACGCTGGACAAATACAGGCTTCTCAGCAACCTAAGTGATGTGTACATCTATACGGATTACGCCCCAAGGCGCGAAGGAGACGCAAACTTCGAGGGCAGCAACCAGCCCATTGTACGTGTTGACCTCAGACTTATGCCAGACGACAGTGTACGCAGCTATCAGGTTAACAGACGCTGGATTATGGAAGGGTTCAGTATTCCCGACGAGTTTTACAGTCCCGATTACAGCACCCAACCGCTGCCAGAGCATGATTTCCGCCGCACACTGTACTGGAACCCAAACGTTATCCTTGACAGCGATGGAAATGCCACAGTCCGCATTGCAAACAACTCCACCCCGTCAATACTGCAAATAGATGCACAAGGATGGACAAGCGATGGCACCCTGCAATACACTACGAGATGAAAAGTTAACGGCAAACAGCGAGAAATCACACATAGTGTGATGGTATATGAAATTATTTGCTTATATTTGTCCATCAACTCTATAATCAATGGATTATATCCAACAATTACGAAACAACTATTTAACAATACAATAATACTATGGAACAGAACGAATTGAAAAAAATTGTCGAGCATTTCGCTATCCGCGGTACAGTCAGCGAAATCAAGCCTTTGGGTGCCGGCTTAATCAATGACACACTGAAGGTCAAGACTGCCGAGGCTGACCAGCCTGACTATGTCCTGCAGCGCGTCAACACAAACGTATTTCCCGATGTAGAAATGGTAATGCGCAATATCTATGCCACCACTTCACACATCCGCAAAAAGCTAGAAGCAGCAGGCGAGAGCGACATCGACCGCAAGGTGCTTACCTTCATGCCTAACAAGGACGACAAAACCAAGCTGTATGCTGTCGTTGACGGACAATACTGGCGCATGATGATATTCATCGACAATGCCATCACCAAGCAGGCAGTCAACCCCGAATCAAGCCGTGCCGCCGGTAAGGCATTCGGTAATTTCCAAGCCATGCTCGCAGACATTCCAGTTGAACTGGGCGAAACCATCAAGGACTTCCACAACATGGAGTTCCGTCTGCAGCAGTTGCGCGAAGTTATTGCCGCTGATCCCGTAGGTCGTGTAAACGAGCCTGAGGTTCAGGCCATGCTCAAGGAAATTGACGCCCGCGCCGACTATATGTGCAAAGCCGAGCAAATGGGCCGCGAGGGCATTCTGCCAAAGCGCGTCTGCCACTGCGACACCAAGGTAAACAACATGATGTTCGACCAGAATGACAACGTACTGTGCGTCATCGACTTGGATACAGTAATGCCAAACTTCATTTTCAGCGACTATGGCGATTTCCTGCGCACGGCTGCCAACAAGGTTGCCGAGGATGACCCAAATATGGAAGCGGTCGAATTCGACGTAGAAATATTCAAGGCTTTCACCGAAGGCTACCTGAGTAGTGCAAGCAGTTTCCTGACCCGTGTGGAAATTGAGAATCTGCCCTATGCCGTTAAACTGTTCCCATATATGCAATGCGTACGCTTCCTGTGGGACTACCTCTCTGGCGACAAATACTGGAAATGCCAGTATCCCACGCACAATTTCGTGCGTGCCAACAACCAGCTACACCTGTTGTTCTCCATTGAGAAGCACGAATCCGAAATGGAACAGTTTATCGCAAACTGCCTGAAATAACATATGGAACAAAACTATACATTTCTCAGCATGGTCAGGAAGTACGTCTCCAGCAGCGTGCTTCTGATTATTGCCACCGTTGCGGCAATAATTGTCGCAAACCTTCCCGCTACTGCGGATTGGTATCATGACATCTGGCTGGAAGAGGTCAGCCTCAGTATCGGCAGCATCAGCCTGTTCACCCATCATGGCGAGGCAATGAACGTATCGCAGTTTATCAACGACTTCCTAATGGCCATTTTCTTTCTAAGTGTCGGCCTTGAACTCAAGCGCGAAATATTCTGCGGAGGCGAGTTGTCCAGTGTCAAAAAAGCCATGCTTCCCGTTATAGGAGCATGCGGAGGTATGCTTATGCCGGTAGTTGTCTTCTTTATCGCACTGCACGCAACGGTCAGCGATCCTGACCTGCTATCTATCATGAGCAGAGGCCTGCCAATTCCAATGGCTACAGACATAGCCTTCAGCCTTGGTGTCCTGAGCATGTTTTCCAAGCGTGTGCCACTGGGACTGAAAGTCTTTCTGGCAGCACTGGCCGTTGCCGATGACCTGGGCGGTATTATCGTCATTGCCGTCAAATACACGGACCATATCAGTATCCCACACCTACTCGGAGTACTTGTATGTGTCATATTATGCCTGCTCACCGCTCACTTTTGGAAGTCCGCAACCAAGATGGTCTATTTTACCATAGGCATAGCAATGTGGTGGATGGTACTCAACAGCGGTATCCATGCAACCATTGCAGGAGTGATACTGGCATTCTGCGTACCGGCAAGACTTAATAACGGAACCTCGTTCTACATAGAACGAATACGAAAGCATATAGATAAATTCCCACGACTGGAAGTTACTGCCAAAGACAGGAAAACGCCGACCCTGCTCAGCGAGGATGATATACAGGACTTGCGCGCCATCGAGGCGGCCAGTGACCACCTGATATCAACACTGCAGGATATGGAAGACGTTCTGCGCAACCCCATCAATTACATAATCATTCCGCTGTTCGCCTTTGCCAATGCCGGCGTATGCTTCCAGGGCATGAGCATAATGGACCTCTTCGAGGGAGTCGGATTAGGAGTGTTTACAGGCTTGTTTATCGGTAAGTTCATAGGTGTATTCAGTGCAAGTTGGATAAGCATCAAGCTTAAAATAGTTCAGATGCCAGAAAACACGACATGGGGAGCAATGGCAGGAGTTGCTGCATTATGCGGCATAGGATTCACCGTCAGCATGTTCATAGCAACACTCTCCTACCCCCTTGCAAACTCAGGAAACGAGTCTGCCATCATGTACGACCTGCTGAATGATGCAAAACTGGGCATTCTGTGCGGAACTATTACAAGCGCATTGTTCGGTTCCCTTATACTGAACAAGACACTGCCCAAAGCAAACGCATAGATGTTTTTCGCATCCAGGAAGATGAGAATAATGAAAAACCTCATCTTGTCAGTTGCCCTATTATGCGGTACACTGCTAAGCCATGCAGACATCAGAATTGCCGTAATCAGCGATTGTCACATCGTAGCAAGCGAACATATCAGCCTGCTTGGCAAGCCTGGGGGCAAGATGGACGCACAGAGCCTTGAATTGCTACAGGCAGCGCTGGACAGCATAACAGCAGACAAACCCGACTTGCTCCTTATCAGCGGAGACCTTACCTATAACGGCGAAAAGCAAGGACACCATACAGTCAGTAACCTGCTGCACAAGGTCAGTGCAGCAGGTACCAAAGTTTTGGTCGTACCCGGAAACCATGACATTCTCAATCCCCAACATTTGGGAAACGAAGAAACCACCGTCAACGATTTCCGTACTATATACGCCGATTTCATGGGCAATATTCGGCACGACGGATCACTGTCTTGGGCACAACGCATAGGAAAGGACCTGGCAATAATAGGCCTGGATGCTAATATTTACGGCACCGGACAATACGTCAGCGACGGATGCATTACACGACCGCATCTGGAATGGCTCACACATACGGCACATACCCTACGCAACGAAGGACGTATGGTTATCGCACTGGTACACCAACAATTGCTCGAACATTTCAACAACCAGGCAACCCTGTTTCCCAGCACACTGTATAATATCAAATACCAGAAGACCGACAACAATGCCCTGTCCGTAACACCAGTCGAATTACGCCAAGCCTTTGCCGATGCCGGGATACACTATGTTGTCAGTGGGCATTTCCACGTTCAGGACATAGCCAGTGCAGATTTTACAGTCAATAACAAGACGTGGCGCATCTGGGACATCAGTACCGGAGGACTGAGCACATACCCCTCCTATTTCCGTATGCTGAAGGTTGAGCCCCAAACCCAGAAGATAAGCATCACGAGCAAGACCGTAAACATACACACCAACTACGCAATGAACCTACTCAAGGAACAGGCACAGTCGATGATGAGATCTAGGCTTACCTCCCTATTAGGCAAAACACTTGCAACAATTGCCTTATACATTATCGGCGAAGACCTCTGTCACGCACTAATTGCCTTTACACACGGTGACGAAGCAAATCATGGAGGTGCTGAAACATACGACAGAATCCGGCAGAAAACCGATGCCGTACAGACAGATGTCAAGGACAAAATGCTGAATACACTGCACAGCATGATGCTGGATTACAACGGCACGGACAGTACAAACGTCACACCAGACTGCACTGTCACGTTACAGCCGTATCCCGTCACACCATAGCATAAAAGAAACAGCCAGAGGCATGTGCCTCTGGCTGTTTTCATTTTCCTTTTAGAATCCCGGGCTTTGCTTACTTTACCAGGAAAGTTGCTACGAGAGCAAGAATAGCATAGAACTCGGGCAGAGCTGCATAGATCATGGTGTTTGTAGTAACGTCATGACCCTGAGCCAGTCCCTGGATACCTGCTGCACAAACCTTTCCCTGACGGATAGCAGAGAACAGGCACACAAGACCTACACCCAGACCTACACCGAACATCAGAGCACCGTTGCTGGCAGCCAGAGAAGAGTGCAGGAACAATGCCAGGAAGCCATACAGACCCTGAGTAGCAGGCAGAGCACACAGAATCATGTAGCTCGAAGACTTGCTCGGATCCTTCTTCAGAGCACCCTCAGCAGCATTACCGGCGATTGTAGTACCATAACAGCTCCCTATTCCAGAGAGCGCGAGCATCAGGCCAAGACCCAGATAACCCAGAATTACATTAATGTCCATAATTTTTTGATATTATTGATTATTACTTTGTTTTATTTGTTTTTGAAAGGTTCGTATGCCGTACCCCTACCCTCGTAACCCGAGTTCTTGAAATACTCAACGAAATTCAGACGCAAGGGGTGTACAAAAGCCGAAATGCCAGATAGCAGAAGGTTGAGCAGGTGCCCTATTGCATAAATCAGTATTGCAACGGCAATACCCCCTGCAAAACTCCCGGCACACATATTACCTATGCTGTTGAAAGCAGAGCCCAATACGCCGCCAGCCAGACACAAGGCATACAGACGGACATAGCTGAGCACGTCGCCCAACAGTCCGCTTGCCATATTGTACGTATCATACAGGCCTGCCAATGGGTTGATAATCAAGCCCTGGATAAACTTGTTCCTGAGCCTTTGCACATTATTCAGGAAATAGATACATATTGCAGCAACAGCACCTATGCCGATCAGCACAAACTTTGTAGCCTCCTGGCTCAGAGTACCCACTGCCCACAGCGTACCCGTTATGATACCGCCTATCATCAGCAAAGTCCAGCCCCACTGACCCAGATTGTTCACAAAGCCCTCCTTCTTACTGAAGAGCAAAGCCTTTACAATCATAGCGATGCACAAGTGCAGGACACCGATTATTATCGCAGCAACCATCTGGAACGAATACGTAGTACCCGGAAAATTGCCCTGAACGAAATGGTAGTAATCCCTTACCCCCTGCGGCACAGCAACAAACGACCATTCGGCCACATTCGTACCGAACACCGTACCCAAGGCAAGACCAACCATCGTCGTAGCAACGCCCAAAGCCACCAGCATATCGCCGCAACCGTGCAGCATCTCGCCCAGTATAGGAGTCTTCTTCGCCTTGCCCGCCATTTCCAGCAAGCCATAGATAATCATTATTACACCATAAGCCGCATCACCCATACATATTGCAAAGAACAAGGTGAAGAACGGCGCAACTATAGGCGTAGGATCCCACTCGTTGTAACAAGGATAGCCATACATCTTCGTCAACCGCTCGAACATACGGTTGAAACGGTTGTTGCAGAACTGCGTCGGAACCGTATCCGTATCCACAGGATCATGCATCTCGTAATACGTATCCGCCCTCTTCAGGAAATCCTCCACTGCCCCGCACTGCGTAACTGGGAACCATCCCTCCAGAACCATAACCGTCTCACCCGCTGCACGCAACGTGTCCATATCAGCCTCCTCACGGGCAATAGCATTCATCAGCTCCAACTCGTAAGCCTTTATGCTCCCGATACGGTTGCCCGCAATCTCCATACGCTCCGCAATCAGCTGACGCTGCTCCTCCTCCAGAGCAACCACCTGTGCACGCACCTCGCTGTACAAACCGTCAGGCAAGTTCAGCGGCAACGCAGCAATACCCTCAGGCTCCTTACCGTCCAGCGAGAAAGTGATGAAATAGACAAACTTCTTGTCCCTGCTCACCTCCAACGCGCTGTAATCAGCCAGTTCCCTGTCAAAGTAAGCACAGCTCACCTTGTAGTAATACTCCTGGAGACCCGCCTGATGCATACGCTCCATCTGCTCCCGGTCGATATCACCCCACGGAGCCAGCAACATCTCATCACGACGCGCCTTGTCCAGAGTATTCTCCACAATACGCAGACGCTCGGCAATAGCCTGCACGCGGCTTACCAGATTAGCATCAGGTGCAGTCGGAACAATATCCTCGTCAAACTGCCCCGTCAACTTCATCAACGAAGCCTTGACATCCTGCACTGCACCCAACTGTTCCTTCAGCCGGCACAATGATTCAGGCTCGGCCTTTGACTGATCTGCCGAAGGCTGTATATGCAATACACCCAGTTTTTGCAGTTCCACAAGGAAGCGGTCATATTCCTTGTGATATACAAGGAACGTCAGTTTTTTCATCTTCTGTATCATACAGCTTCCTCCTGTTCTTTAATTGCACGCTTCTGCTGCAATGACTTCAGTATTTTCTGACTGGACTTGGACAGATTCTCCTCATCCTCCATAAAACGCTTAATCTTGCGCACGGCCTCCTGGAATCCGGGTATCTGAACCTTCTCGAACAAATTAACCTTCTGCGTAGTCTTCTTGCGCGCATGATCCAGCAAATTCAACTTGGCAAGCGCAAACTCATGCTCAACAGCCGTTTTGGCAAGACCCTGCAAAAGACGAATTCCATCAAAATACCATTTAGGAGCCGAGAAAAGACCGAAAGGACGAACCTTGAGGCTTATATTCGACAGCACAGGAATGCGTACGCCGGCAATCTTCCTCACATCAATCTGGACGTCCTCGAGCTCGACCAGCGATGCGTCAAACTCGCCCCACAGCGCATACATGCTCTCGTATCCGCCTATCTGCTCCTGCAGCTTACGCTCCAGAGCCTCGGCATCCTCCTTGCATTTCTTGACCTCCAGACGCAACGCAGTCTCCTTGCTCTTGATGATGGGCAAGGTCCTCTGTCGCATCTTCAGGTTCTTCTCAAGCGCTTGTAAGGACGTTTTGTTATATTGAAACTTGATAGCCATTTATTACTTCCAATAGATGTCGGTAAACTCCTTCTTGATATTAACCTCCTCCAGTTTGAAGTACTTGCGGAACAATTCCCATGTCACGTCCAGCATCTCCTCCGTATTCAGGTTCACGTCAATAGCCAGCAACCTTCTCGAATAATCCTTGGCAAAGTCCAGACAACGGTTGTCATAGTCCGTCAGGTCAAAACCATTCTCCAGCTTTGTCTTGGCATTAGCAGCATCCGCATATAGACGAATTGCGGCATTCATCACCTGCGAATGATCCTTACGCGTCTTCTTACCAGCCACCAGCTGCTTCAGACGCGACAGCGAACGGAACGGATCCACGATCACCTTGCCCACATCACTGTCACGGCGCAGATACAGCTGACCCTCCGTAATATAACCCGTATTATCAGGCACCGCATGAGTGATGTCACCACCCGACAACGTCGTTACCGCAATAATGGTGATCGAACCGCCTCCGACACTCTCGGGGAACTGTACGGCCTTCTCGTAAATCTTGGCCAAGTCACTATACAGAGAACCAGGCATTGAATCCTTGGACGGAATCTGATCCATACGGTTACTTACGATAGACAACGAGTCTGCATAGGACGTCATATCCGTCAGCAGAACCAGCACTGTCTCGTGCTTCTCAACCGCAAAATACTCAGCTGCAGCCAGGGCCATATCCGGAATGAGCAGACGCTCGACCGCAGGATCCTCGGTAGTGTTGATGAACGAAATGATACGGTCCAAGGCACCTGCGCTGGCAAACGTATTGCGGAAGAAATAATAATCGTCATTAGTCATACCCATACCGCCCAGGATAATCTTGTCACACTTGGCACGCATGGCCACCAGAGCCATCACCTCGTTGAACGGCTGGTCAGGATCGGCAAAGAACGGAATCTTCTGTCCCGATACCAGAGTATTGTTCATATCAATACCGGCAATACCCGTTGCAATCAGTTCGGACGGCTGCTTACGTCGTACAGGATTCACCGAAGGACCGCCAATAGCAACCTCCTTACCCTCAATCTCGGGACCGCCGTCAATAGGCTGACCGTACGCATTGAAGAAACGGCCTGCCAACTGCTCGCTGACCTTCAGCGATGGAGACTTGCCCAAAAACGTCACCTCGGCATTGGTAGGAATACCACCCGTACCCTCAAACACCTGCAGAGTAACATCCTCGCCTGCAATCTTGACCACCTGAGCCAGGCGGCCGTTAATCATAGCCAACTCCTCGTTACCCACGCCCTTCGCCTTCAGCGAGCACGTAGCCTTGGTAATCTGGCTTATCTGTGTATATACTTTCTGAAATGCTGTTGCCATACCTTATCTATACATTATAACATTGCCTCCACCTGCTTCATAAAATCACAGTACTGCTCGCTCTTGTACACCGAGTAGTTCATCTGCTTGCACAGGTTTATCAACTTCTTGAAATAATCTACCACATCCAGGAACGTATCAAATACATAGTCATCCTTGTCACAAATCCTGGTCACCAGATCCAATATAGCCTGCTGGCGCTCCAGCGGAGTCACCGCGTCAACCTCGTCAAAGGCATCCTGCTGCAGGATGATAAAGTCAATAACCTCGGACTTCCAGAACGTAACATGATATTCCACAGGTACACCGTCGTCACCCAGAATGTTAATCTGCTCGGCAATCTCCTTGCCACGTTGCATCCTTGTCTTCAGTGCCATCACCTTCGGAATCCATTCCTCGTTGATATGCCCCTTGATATACTCGGCAAACTCGGGATACTCCAGGTATTTCGAATACGAGTCAATCGGATTCACCGCCGGATAACGCTTCTTGTCCGCACGATCCTGCTCCAAGGCATAGAAACAGCGTGCCACCTTCTTCGTATTCTCCGTCACAGGTTCCTTCAGGTTACCACCCGCAGGCGACACAGTACCCAGGAAGGTCACCGAGCCCACCTCGCCGTTCTTCAGGTACACATATCCCGCACGGCCGTAGAAGTTAGCCACCAACGCACCCAGGTCCATTGGGAACGCATCAGGTCCGGGCAATTCCTCCATACGGTTACTCATCTCACGCAGAGCCTGTGCCCAGCGCGATGTCGAGTCGGCCATCAACAGCACACGCAAACCCTGCGAACGGTAATACTCGGCCATTGTCATAGCCGTATATACCGAAGCCTCGCGAGCCGCAACCGGCATGTTAGACGTATTGGCGATAATAATGGTACGCTCCATCAACTTACGGCCCGTATGCGGGTCAACCAGCTCGGGGAACTCCGAGAATATCTCCACAACCTCGTTGGCACGCTCGCCACAGGCAGCAATAATCACAATATCCGCCTCGGCCTGCTTACTGATGGCATGCTGCAGCACCGTCTTACCTGTACCGAAAGGACCGGGGATAAAGCCCGTACCACCCTCGACAATGGGATTAAACGTATCAATCGTACGCACGCCAGTCTCCAACAACTTGAATGGACGCGGCTTCTCCCTGTAGTTTGTCATTGCAAACTTAACCGGCCAATGCTGAACCATATCGACCTTCAGTTCCTTGCCGTCCTCGGTTTCCAGCACAGCAATCACATCATGGATTCTGTACTTTCCTGCAGCCACGATACTCTTCACCGTAGCAACTCCCTCCATCTGGAACGGAACCATAATCTTCAGCGGCTGGTGATTCTCTTCCACCTTGCCCAGCCAGTCGCTTGACTCAACTTTGTCACCAACTTTCACTATAGGCTCAAAGTCCCATTCGCGATCAGCATCCAACGGTTCGGTGTACTGGCCACGCTTCAGGAAAACACCCTCCATCTTGTCCAGGTCATTCTGCAAACCGTCGTAGTTCTTACTCAGCATACCAGGGCCGAGCTGAATCTCCAGCTGGTGTCCCGTAAATTCGACAGGAGCACCTACCTTCAGGCCACGAGTACTCTCGAACACCTGCACATAGACATCCTTGCCCACCACCTTGATGACCTCCGCCATCAGACGGTCACCGCCAGTTGTAATGTAGCATATCTCTCCCTGCAGCACAGGCCCGTCCACACGGACCGTCACCATGTTCGATACTACGCCACTAACAATTCCGTTTGTCATAGTTATTTTAATTCTTAATTCATAATTCTTAATTCACAATTCTTAATTAAGCCGTTCCCATTCATTTTTGAGCCGTTTCCGGAACGAAGGTCAATTTTACAATACTCATCAACAACTTAATCAATTCCCTGCAGTCAGCCAAAAGGCTATCTCCCTGCTCGTCACTTATATATTCAGTTTCTATCAATAATTCAATCCAATATTCACTTTCGCTCGCTTCTTTCAGAGCCACATTCATCTTCGGACCAAAATCCGGACGCGTCTGTCCACGCAAAGCCTCTTTGATATTAGCCCCTATGCTCGTACCGCTCCGCAACAATTGTTTCGATAATACATATTCATTCTTGTTTTCACAGAGATATTTCCTCAGCCTAATGCACCTCACGGCAAACGCTTTACTCTTTACCGCTACAGCATTATCCTCTATCTCCCTTATTTTATTTTATTTTCTTCAATTATGAATTATGCATTATGAATTATGCATTATGAACTATGCATTGTGAATTATGAATTCATCCGGGACCTTGCACTCGCTGCGCAAGTTTTCTATAATCCCCGTAAACGCCTCGCGTCCCTTCTCCGGATCCAGCATTGCCCAACGCTCCAGCATCTGCAACTTCAGCAGATAAGCATACACCGCATTTATATCAAACGGCTCCTGGAAAGTCTCGTTCTCCAGCCACAGCCATCGCAGCGTATCTATGCGACGCTCCTTCAGCACCGGATCAGACTCCTGCACAATCTGCATCAACTCGGGCACATAGTCAATCTCCTTGCCTAAGTCAAAGTCTGCCGACTGACGGTTCAGTATCATATACGTCACATCATTATCGCCATAGATATAATCCTGCACATCCCATCCCTGAGCGCGACAAATCAACGCAGTCAGTATGTTACAGATGTTCAGGTTCAGTTCCGCCCACTTGGATATGAAGTCCGTACCGCGTCTCATCAGGTGCATCCAGTAACGCACCATTATGCGATCCTCGGCAAAGTACCCCGGCTCGTTACGATGCTGCACATACTCGCGCACAAACGGTGCCATAAAATCAGGAAAACGCCTGTCGTCCTCGAACACATCCTCCAGCGCATCGGCAATCAGTTCCTGCAATTCCTCGCGGCTGTAGTTACCGACGTGCGGAAGCTTGGCCGCACTGTCCTGCAACAGCACAACCAAATTACGGCAGTCACCATACAGGAAAAACAGCCCCAAAATCTCGGCCTCACGACCACACAGACCCTCGTTACCCAGCAACTCGCGCACCTCGGCCAGACTTACAGCCTCGCCAGCCGAGTCATCCAACCTCAGGTCCGGAAGTCCACACAAAAGACTATAAAACTCAGCCATTTCCCCTTAGAACAGCATATCAATCAACTGTGGACGCAAAAAGTTCTTGAAATAAGCCTCAAACTCCTCCTTGCCAAAATTCACCTTGTAGCTGCCGTCAGCAGGCTCCACGGTAAACAAAGTCTCCTTACCGTTCACCTTGCGGATTGTCACACCCTTGTCCAGCACAGCCTTTGCCTGCTTGGCAAAATAAGCCTTCAGCCCATCGGCATCGGCAGTACTAATCACGATAGGCTCGTCCTTCACCCACTGGCTTGCCAGAGCAACTACAAATTTCTGCAGGAACTCCTTGTCGTTCGTCAACGTTTCCGCAGCCGCCGTTATCGTTGTTGCAGCCAGGCAGTTGGCAATCTCACTCTTCAGCGCACCCATAGCCTGAGCCGTGTACAATTTCAACTCATTCCGGGTGTTTGCATCCAACTCTGCAGCAGCTCTCTCGGCAGTTGCCTGGATATTCTGCGCCTTCTGCTTAGCCTCAGCAATAATAGCCTGCGCCTTATCCTGCGCCTCCGCAATAATACGGTCAGCCTCCTGCCGACCACGTTCTACACCTTCGGAATAAATCTTTTCCGTCAGTTCCTGAATCTTTTCCATGTGCAATATATCTTATACTATTTTGATTTCACGAGCGCAAATATATACAATTCCTGCTAAAATGCCAAAGAAAACACATACGCATTTCCAGAATGAGAGAAATATAAACCAAATGTTAGTTTTATACCTTTCCGGATTATCCGCTCTCTTTAAGCAATTCCCTCAGTCGCGCATTTTCCCGACGCAGGGCAGCAATCTCTTCTGCCTGCCTTTCAATAATCTGTCTCACGCTGGCAGTACCGTCGGCATAGTGCTGGATGTTGAGGCGTTTCATTGTCATTATTATATTGTATCACAATACACATATAAAAGTATTGCGCCCAAACAATACTTTCCTAAAAAGCTGTTTAGACGCAAGATTTGACTGAGAAAAGGGGTTTAATGTACTCTAAAGCTTATTCTTTTCGAAATGTATATTTGAACTTGACGCCATTGCTTGCAGTTCCTTCCCATTTCATGGTAGAACCGTTGATAGCAACTTTAAGGACAAAATTTCCTGCATTGCTCATTGCAGTTACCTCGTTACCTTTCAACACCCACGTTCCATAACTCCCGAAACTTGATGCCGTTGAGGTAAAAGTGCCATTCTCCTTCAGAGTAATTTCTTTTCCTACCAATAATCCGTCAACAGATTCTCCATAGGCTTCATCTGTACTCTGTATACACATCCACGTACCTATACAATCCTTGACATCAACCGGTTCGTCACCAATTCCTTCGTCACACGAGATTAATGCCAAAGAACTAAGCAATACTACTGCTAAAGCAGAAAAATAAAATCCTAATTTTTTCATAATATCATAATATTATAAGTAAGTATATATCGTTAAACCATTCTTCCTTCTACTTTTCTACGATGCAAATATAATAAAAATTCGACAAATATCTCAAAGACAAATATTTTATATCTATGCCCGGAAAGGGGAATAAACATTCTCTCCTCGGGGTACAAAAGGGATTTATCCAGGAAATAAAACACATTATTACCGCGTTTCAAACAATTCTCACGACGTGAGAATAAATTATCACGACGTAAGAATATATTCTCACGACGAGAGAAAACATTCTCACGGCGTGAGAATAATTTCAAATGCCGTATTACATATATTTATACCCCGTACAAACCAAATTAAAATACGCCTGCTGGCAATAACCAACAGGCGTATTGTATCTCTCAATTATGAATGCTGCGATTAAGCGAGAGCAATGATAAGCTCGCTTAATTATTGCCGAGCGTTAGCAGTATCGAAGCAAAGCTTCAATTATGCATTATGAATTGAGAATTATGAATTGAGAATTATGAATTATGAATTATGAATTATGAATTACTCCCCTCCTGCCATAATCCACAGTATCTTGGTCACGTCACCAATCTCGATTTCGCCATTCTGGTTGGCATCGCCTGGGAGACCTACCACTCCTATGTCAATGCCATGGATGTTGGTAAACCGGCTCCAGGGACTGGTGGACTGGTAGTCGCTGACTGCGGCCTTAGCTACGTACAGCGTGACATCCTCGGGAACATTATTAAAGGCAGATGAAGATGCCGTCGGAACGCTTTGTGTCTTACATGTAATTGAGTTCAAACCTGTACAGCCATTAAAGGCGTAATTGCCGATGCTGGTGACGCTACCGGGGATGGTGACTGATGTCAGAGCTGTGCAACCAGTGAAGGCAGCATAGCTGATTTTCTCTACTCCTTCCGGAATGACCAAGTCTGTAACCTCCTGACCACCGATATACAGGTGTTGTGCATAGAACAGTGGATTGCAGTTGACGGAACCATAAGTAATCTTGCACATACTGGCTATGCTGGCAAACTCGGCTTTTGTCAGGGCTGTGCAACCATAGAAGGCTCCGGAAGCAATCATTGTGATGCTTTCTGGAATGGTGACAGATGTCAAGCCTGTGCAACCATAGAAGACGCCGTTTAAAAGGGTGGTGAGTCTGCTGGGGATCTTGACTGATGTCAATCCTGTGCATCCACGGAAGGCTTCTTTGCCAATATCGGAGACTCCACTTGGAATGGTGATGGAGCTAATACCAGTACAGTTTTTGAAGGAATAATTGCCAATTAATCTAAGATTGCTGGATATACTGAAGGAAGTGACACCGGAACATTCGTAGAAGGCATTGTCGCCTATGCTTGTAACGCTGCTGTCAAAGGTGTATTTCGTTACCTGAGGGCCGAATATGGTCTTGAAATTGTTGTCGGCAGTATATACCTTGGAGGCAACGGCATTGGAGTTGATATATACATTTACCAGTTTCTTGCAATCAGTGAAGGCGTTATTGCCAATGTCGCTGACGTTGGTGGGAATGGTGACGGATGTAAGGTCATCGCAGCCATTGAAGGCATTTTCGTCTATTGTCTTTACGCTGGTGGGGATAGATAAACTATTAAAAGCACATCCACAGAAAGCGTATTTACCAATGCTTGTGACGCTGGCAGGGAGAGTTATAGACTCCAGAAGCTGACAACTTCTGAAAGCAGATTCACTTATGGTAGTCACTCCGCTTCCAATGTTTGCAGAGGTCAATTTGAAACATTGCGAAAAAGCAGATTTGCCGATTGTAGTAACACTGCTGGGAATGGAGACCGATGTCAGAGCTTCACAGTCAAAAAACGCATAGTCACCAATGCTAGTTACTCCGTTTTTTATGGTGAGGGTCGTTAGACCAACACAACTTTCAAAGGCTCTTGTTCCAATGGTCTGTACACCGCTGGGTATTGTGATGGATGTCAGCTTGGGACATCTCGAGAATGCATAATCGCCAATTATCTGCACGCTACCTGAAATTGTAACAGATTTCAGATTGGTACAACCATAAAAGGCATAATCACCAATGCTCCTTAGACTGCCGAGGATTGTGACGGACGTCAAGGATGTTACGTTACGAAAACAACTGTGTGAAATTCCTTCAACTTTGTATGTTACAGGAGACCACGTTACTTCCTCAGGTATAACTATTGAACTTAATGACCTATCCCAGCCATAAACATAAGCAACTTCTTTGGTACCATCATACGATTTGCGCGTTTCATAGTATACACCGTTATACTCAAAAGCCCACGACAGGGTGCTGACAGTAAGAAAAATCAAGGAAACGAAAAACCTCAATAGAGGGCTCTGGGGGGGGTAGTTTTTCTCTTCATAACAGTTTTATTGTTTAGGTTTAACAAAAATTATCATCACGATGCGACAAAGTTAATATTTTTTATGATACGAACAAAGAAAACTGCTGTTTTTCCTGTTGACGGTGCAAATTCAATCCACGCCACAATGTGCCGCAATCAGAGAAACGGCCTCTCGCTACCCGAGAAACGCCGTGTTGCCCCTCGAGAAACGGCCTTTCGCTTTTTGAACTAAAGACCCCTTCAAAAACAACGCCGTTGTTTTAGCATTCCTATGCCGTTGTTGTGCCATTTGTACGCCGTTGTTTTTCTTAAGTAATCGAACCGTATTTCCTATAGATTTTATATCCATTTTACTTAAGGATTTTTACCAGAAATCCTTAAGGTTTTTTCTCCGAATCCCGATAATACGACATAAAACACCTCAGAATCGTATCCGAGCACGAAATTTTAGTAAGCAGCTTTTTGCACAAAGTACAGGGAAAAGCATCGGAACCAGGGTTCATGCATGTCTTCTGAGGCCTGAGAAAGCAGCAATTTGATGTATTCTGTACCCTTTCCCAGGTTCGGCATCGCTGGTGCCGACTTCTTTGTAATATCGTATTTCATTGATTTTGTGCTTTTTAGGTGAAAAATAGATTTGTTTTTCCGACAGACGACAATTCCGACAGTTATTTTTTGAGGGGGTACAATTCCGTCAACTCAAAGTATAACTATCTATATATTAGTTAGTTATATATTATATATAAGGGTTATTGTCCCTCATTTTTTAATTGTCGTAACTGTCTATTGTCGGATTCTTAACTGAGTCCTCTTCTCTCTACAAGGCCCAATTGGTTTCCGTATTGGTGCGAGACAGTTCACCTACCTCTTGGCTGCTCCCAGGCAGCAAGTACTCTGCTCCTTCTGTCTTTCATTCCAGAAGCCATTTCCATGCAGGAATAACTTCGATGGTATTTTTCTCGTCAAGCCTAATGGTTTCTTCCTCATCATAGGTTACAATAACCATACGTTTTAACGGATGGAAGGCATGCAGTTTCCTTAATCCATCAACCTCACGTTTTCGTGTTTCCTCATCATTGATGGAATATGAGACCTGCACGGCATACCCTTCATCTGCAACGAAGAAATCCACCTCAATATTCTTATTATAGAAATACAATTTCTCTTCGTATTTCGAATAAAGGTGTACAGCACACAGATTCTCCAGAAGTGCCGCCTCGCCATCTGTCAAGAAAATACTCAGCAGGCCATTATCCATAAAATAATGCTTCTTGACGGTTTCTTTCTCGACAAATTTCGAAGCATAGTTTTCCAAAGGAAATAGAATACAAGCCTCCTTAGCATAACGCACATAATCAATGACTGAAGCCACAGAAGTGCTTACACCAGTTCCTTTCACCAAATTACATACTCTATTATAGGATGTAGGCTGCATCACATTGTCCGCCAAACGTTTCATGGTCAGACGGAGAGCCATTTCGTTTTTCACCTTGTTACGCTGAATCACATCACCAAGCAGAATCTTCTCGTAGAGATCATTCAGCCAGTGACGTTTGTTCCGATAAAGCAATAACTCTGGGAAACCGCCCCATTTCAGATACTCTGCAAAAGCCTGCTGCACTTTAGAACGCTGTTTTCCAAACTGCCATTCTTTTGTTAATCGGACACCTTGGGCTTCAAGATACTCCATAAACGAATAGGGATATACCCTTCCGTCCATGTATCTGCCGCCAAGCGTAGTCTGTATGTCTCTGCTCAGCATTTTGGCATTACTACCTGTGATAAATACCTGATATTTCTGATTTGCCAGACGACGGGCAAAATGTTCCCACCCCACCACGTTCTGTATTTCATCGAAAAAGAGAATAGGCTTATGGCTGTAAACATAACTATAGGCTTGTAAAATCAAATCGAGCTCATCTGCCGTCATTCCTAACAAACGCTCATCATCGAAATCGATATATACCATTTCTTCCAGTTGATGCCCATTGGCCAACAATTGTTTGGCCCGCTTGTATAGCATATAGCTTTTCCCTGCCTGCCTAACGCCAACAAGCACATATCGCCCATTTTCCTCAAATTCGAAAAGACGATCATAGAGTTCCACTTCTCCAATAATCTCTTGTCCTTCCCTGATGAGCGTTCTGAAAGTTTCCTTAGTAATAGCCATATTATCCTTTTATTTATTTTTCCGCAAATATACAATTTTATTCAATACCGCCAAACAAAATATGCCATTTTTATTCAGTGTCACTAAACAAATTTCCGATTCACTTTAAATAAATAACAAACACCAACCTTTTTCCTACCTCTATCCAGCTCCCAGGCAGCAAGTACTCTGCTCCTTCTCTGCTCCTACCCAGCCTATAGACAGGCATCACCTATACTCAACAGTAAGGGTGATGTATATGTGATGTAAAGGTAAAGTAAAGGTAAGGGGGTATGTGTCTTTGATTCATAGATATAAAAAATAAAGAGGATATGACTATTTTTGCACACCCTCTTTACTCATTTGTCAAAGCGTAAAGCTATTTGTGGGCCTTCACTTCACAACGTACTTCTTACCGCCTTGGATGTAATAGCCGCTTGCGGGCCTCCTGGACAACTTGCGTCCTGTGAGGTCGTAGATAGGAGCGTCGTTAGCATCGTTGGCGTTAACGGTGCTGATACCTGTCTCATCACCTTCGAAGATGATATGCATAGTACGGGCGTGGGTTGTAGAAGGGGGTATTATCTTCAGCCAGCAACGGTTGGCAGGAAGCGAGCCGGAATCCTTCACCCAGGTAAAGTTCTGACCATCGAGCACGTAGTGGTCTGCTTCAGCCATATCGTCGGGAGTGAAGGTCTTGGGCTCGAGTGTACCGAAGAAATGCTCAGCATCATAGTTGACCTCGGCGCCATTCTCGTTCACAATCAAGTCCACCATCTGATCTTCGTCTGTACCGTTGTAGAGGATAAGCGGTGTTTGTGCGGCAGCAGACTCCAGATTGTCGAAGAGTGTCACAGTGCCTGCTACAGCATCAATACTCTTCACACTAGTCAGCAACACACCGTCGGCTGTACCCATACCGAGTTCCAATCCCTTGTCAGAGATATAGCTGGCGTATGTCTTGGCGGGGATGGTGAGTGTAGCGGCAACGACGTAGTAATTCTCTGGATCTGGCATTACAGGCATGATGTAACTGTAGGTTGCCATTTCGGCTTTTGCCTTTGCAATGCTGACTTTTGTTCCTTCTGGACTGATCTGTATAGCAGCCATGCTGTTGAAGGTGACATCGCCGCCGATGGCTGGATAGCTGTCAGCAGTATTGCTATCAATCAGGCCACCTGTCATCCAGAAGCCTTCTGTATCGGTATTAGTGATAGTATTAAACACACCACCGCCCAAGCCTGAAGCCTTGTTGCCTGTGATTTCACAGCCATAGAGCGTCAGAGTACCGTTGTTGAGGATACCACCACCGTTGCCTGTGGTGTTACCGCCGATAATCTTACCTCCCTCGGTGTCTGTGATAGCCAGTGTACCGTTGTTGATGATAACGCTACCATCGGCTGCTGCCTCTGTGAGGTTACGGTTGATGGTATGTCCGTTCAGTTCGAGTACAACGGTCTTACCTGCAGGTACGGTCAAGGCTGCGTCGGTGCTCTCTGCAGTGACATCAGCAGCCAGCTTGACAACGCCACCGTTATTCATAGCGGCTTGCAAACCAGCCCAGCCGGAAACAGGACCTTCCTCCTTGTTCATCTCGATGCCGGCATTCTCACTTTCCATTTCTGTAATCTCGCCATTCTTCATCGTGACATGCAGCGTCTCAGAAGTCATACCTGTCAGCGCAGGAAGTGAGACAACAAGATTGTAAGTATAGGAACCGTCGCTATTGTCAACCTTTTCGGCAGACATGATATCTCCGAACGGCACGTCAATAGAATAGGTACCGCCCATAAATGTTGCGCGGAACTCGTTAGGCTCGTCTGCGCGACTGTAGCTGATAACACCAGACTTTGTGCCGTAGCCAGTCCATACGTCGTCACCAAGGGCTTCGTAAAGTTCTGACAGAATAGCAAACTTCTGGGGATCAGGCATAACGGGCTTCACGTAGCTGTACTCAGCCAAGTTTGCCTTTGCGGTCTTTGCACTGATTGTTGTGCCCTCGGCATCAATCTGTACGACAGCCAGGTTATTGAAGGTGACATCACCGCCTATAGCTGGATAGTTGCCAGCGGTATTACCGTCAATCAGTCCGCCTGTCATCCAGAAACCTGTTGTAGCTGTATTCGTGACGGTATTATAGACGCCACCGCCAAGACCGGCTGCCTGGTTGCCGGTAATCTCACCGCCGTAGAGTGTCACCGTACCGTTGTTGAGGATACCGCCGCCATTGCCTGTTGTGTTACCGCCGATAATCTTACCGCCAGCGGTATCCATGATGGCCAGCGTACCATTGTTGATGATGACGCTACCGTTGGCCACAGCGCTTGTAAGAGCGCGGTTGATGGTATGTCCGTTCAGTTCGAGGATGACGGTCTTGTCTGCAGGAACTGTCAGTGCTGCGTCTGTACTCTCTGCAACAACATCAGCAGCAAGCTTGATGACACCACCGTTGCTTATCGCTGCCTGCAAGCTTGCCCAGCCCGCCACAGGATCTCCTTCTTTATTCATCTCGATGCCGGCGTTCTCACTATCCATCTCGGTAATCTCGCCGTTCTTCACAGTAACATGTACTGTTTCGTAAGGCATGCCCGTCTGTGCAGGTAGCGCAAGAGTCAGTGTGTATGTAAATGAACCGTCGCCATTATCGACTTTTTGAGCGGATGTAACGTCGCCAAACGGTATGTCAATGACATAGGTACCGCCCATGAATGTTGCGCGGAACTCGTTTGGTTCGTCACCGCGATTGTAGCTGATGACACCCGTCAGAGCACCATAACCGGTCCATACGTCTGTACCAAGAGCTTCGTACAACTCTGTTAAGATGGCATACATTGCAGGATCTGGCATTACAGGCTTGATATAGCTATATTCTGACATATTTTCCTTTGCAGTCTTTGCGCTTCGTGTTGTGCCGTCTGCATTAATCTGTACAACTACCAAATTGTTGAAGGTGACATCGCCACCAATAGCGGCGTAAGCATTTGCGGTATTACCGTCAATCAGTCCGCCTGTCATCCAGAAACCTGTTGTAGCTGTATTCGTGACGGTATTATAGACGCCACCGCCCTGGCCAGCCGCCTTGTTAGCAGTGATTTCACCGCCATAGAGCGTCAGAGTACCGTTGTTGAGGATACCACCACCGTTGCCTGTGGTGTTACCACCGATAATCTTACCGCCAGCGATATCCATGATGGCCAGCGTACCATTGTTGATGATGACGCTACCATTAGCCACAGCACTTGTAAGAGCGCGGTTGATGGTCTGTCCGTTCAGTTCGAGGACGACGGTCTTGTCAGCAGGAATCGTCAGGGCTGCGTCTGTGCTTGTAGCCGTGATATCTTGTGTCAGTTTGATTACGCCACCGTTGGTCATAGCGTTCTGCAGAGCTGCCCAATCCGTGATGCCGCTGATTTCCTTGCTCATGTCAAGGCCGGCATTCTCGCTCTCCATTTCTGTAATCTCGCCATCCTTCGTGGTAACATGTAATGTCTCTTGCGACATACCCGTCTGTGCAGGAAGGTTTACTACAAGAGTATAGGTGTAAGAGCCGTCGCCGTTGTCATTCTTCGTTACTGTTGTGAAATCGCTAAACGGCAAATCTATTGCGAACGTACCGCCCATGAATGTTGCGCGGAACTCCTTCGGCTCATCACCACGGCTGTAGCTGATGACACCCGTCTGTTCGCCATAGCCCGTCCATACATCATCACCGAGGGCATCATAGAGTTCCTTCAGAAGTTTGTCTTCTGTCCTTTCAATGATGAACGTCGCATTGGCTGTGCCGCAGTAATCAGAACCGTTGACGGCAGTGATTATTACATTAGCCGTACCTACATCCACGTTGTTCTCGTAGCTTACGGTATAGTCGGTACCCGGCGTCAGCGTGGTTTCGCCGTCCTTGACGGTAATGGTGGGTTCAATGGCCGAGCCAGTGTAGTATTGTGTGGCAATGGGCTGAATCCATGAGTCCTGCAGGTTCTTGGCATAGGTGACCACCACCCATACATTAGCCCCAGGCATGTTGAATGTCCATGTGCCGGAAGTCTGCCCGGGGGTCACATCAATCTCGTCCTGCAGCGCAGGAGCGCGGCGGGCACGTGCATTGGCTCCACCCCATGAAGTATAGGCGCGGACGGTCACGTCCTTTGTTGAGTAGCCGCTATTGGGCGTTACACTGATGGTAACCACGTCGTCCTTTTTAGCCTTTGTCGCAACCGTACCGCCGACGGTAATTGCCACTGTGCCGTGAGCAGTGCTCTCGTCAGACAGTGTGACGTCGTAAGCATTGGACTCCTCTACTGAGAATGTGATATTATTTAAATCTGAGAAATCGAGTGTTACAGTTGCATCTGTATAAGTAGTCAACGTTCCACCTGTAATAGTGATACCTGCGCAGCCTGCGATAGTGTAATCGCTCGGGGTTCTATATACGCCCAGGTCACTTGCTTGTCCAGTGCTGCCGCCATATTTGTTACCAGAGAAGGTACAATTAGCAATGACTACAGTATTGCTTGAGTTGTTACCAATCGCGCCACCAAATTTTGTATTCGTGGAGGTCGTGTAGTTATTGGTGAACGTACATTCGTTCAAGTAGAGTTTGCCCATATAGTTGTTGATGGCTCCACCGATTTCGCTGGAATAGTTTCCGCTGAACGTCGTGTTGTTGGCGTACAGGGTGCCTTGGTTCTCAATGGCACCGCCACCCTGGTTGCTGCCGTCAGTATGGTTGTTGCTCACGGTACACCCGTCAAGCACCAGTGTTCCATAATTTCGGATGGCTCCACCACCGGCGTTCAGGTCAAAGTTGTTAAGCGTAGCGTTTCTAATGGCAAGTGTATTGCCAGAAGAAATACTAAAGGCACGAGTAGAAGGACCGCTCATCGTTTTTCCATTACCATTGATAGTAATCTTCTTTGAACCGCTAATGGTAATTGCCGAAGTGAACTGGATGTTGGCTGTCAGCCTTACATCGTTACCCGCATTCAGAGCACTTTGCAGTTGTGCAAAGGTTGACACATCTGTCTGTGCCCATACGCCAGTAGCTGCCATCAGCATGAGGGCGATAATGAAGTACAATTTTTTCATGTTCATTTAAGGTTAATTGTTTTAGTAAATAATTATTGTGGTTGTATTATTGTGGTGTTGTTTATAGTCAAGCCTAACGAACCCGACCTCAAAATTGCAAAAAAAATCAGCACGTTCCTATTGGGTACGCGCTGGTTTTTACGAATTGTCACTAAAATCAGAGTGTTTTTTTATGAATTGTCACTATGTTTGAGCCACTCTTTTAGCGTCATACCGGTCTCACGGGAGAAAGTGCGATAGAATGTGCGTGGTGATGAGAAGCCACAATGTTGGGCAATGTCTTGCACTGTCCACTCGGGGTGCTCTGTCTTCATACGTTTGGCTTCGTCGATACGGCGGCGGTTGACAAATTGGTAGAACGAACAGCCGTACTCGGTGTTGATGAGTTGGCTGAGATAGGTGCGATTGAGCGGCAATATCTGACGCAAGTCTGTCAACTGAAAATCGGGATTAAGGTATGGTTTCTCCTTGTCGAGCCAGGCTTCCAGGGTAGCACGATAGGTCGCATTGGCAGGTTTGACCTCTTCCTGCTCATCCATAAAAGTACTGCGTAGCTGTTTCCATGGGTCGGGACGATAGATCACGCGTTCTGTTGTGTATGCGATTAGAAATAATAAATAAAGATCCTGCGTGAACACGCGCGAGGGGTCGTGCGAGACGCATAGCCAAAAAAACGATCCACCGGCAACAACCAGCATCACAATATACCGCACAATCCACTGCGCGTCTATGTTGTCCATCGTGGAGAAGTTATCCTCGCACCATTTGCGGTACTTACGAATCTGCACAATCAGTAAGTTCAGCAGACACAGCGGGTAGAGTGCGATAAGCAATCGCAGGTCGATAGGCAAAACATAATCGAGTATCGCAAAAACAGGCAACGGCAGCAGTTGCAGCGCGCTGCGCCACCATACGAGATAGCCCGGTCTCAATGCCTCAAAAGGATATATGAACAATATCCATCCGAACAAACCAGCCAATATCATTGCGTTTCCAGTCAAGGTCTCCGTGCCCGGTTTGACGATTGATATATCATATAAGATGACACCTGTCACCAACACCGTCTCCAACAGTCCCCACAGCAACAACGCCACTGCCCATGCAATGCGTATTCGGTTGCCGTCGTTATGCTTGAAGCACAGCCAAGCGCCAAAGATGCATAGCATTGCCATGCAGGCATTCAAAATAGGCCAGAACCATCGTTCGGTAAGTTGGCTCGGTATTAATCTACCCGTTACCCAGTAACTGAGTGCTATAACCGCTGACACCGCCAAACCGAATCTAACTTCCGCCCTATATTCTGTCCATATATACTTTACAATATTATTCTGCATAGTAATTCCGGTCAGCGACGCTGTACGTCATTGCTGCTTTACACCTAATTCTCTATCAGTACGGTTGCGTAGGCACTGATACCCTCTTCGCGACCGGTAAAACCGAGCTTTTCTGTGGTGGTTGCCTTGATACTGACGTCATTGGGGTCTATGCCCATGCATTCGGCCAGACATTGTTGCATAGCGGTTATGTATGGCCCTATCTTGGGGCGTTGGGCACAGATTGTGGCATCTATGTTGCCTATCTGGTAGCCCTTGCCAGCAATGAGTTCCACAGTACGTCTGAGCAGTATCTTGCTGTCGATGCCTTCGAATTCCTTGCCTGTATCGGGGAAATGGTAACCTATGTCGCGCATATTGGCTGCACCGAGCAGGGCATCGCATATTGCATGGATCAATACGTCTGCATCGCTGTGTCCCAAAAGCCCGTGGGTGTGCTGCAGCTTGATGCCGCCAAGCCACAGGTCTCGTCCTGCTACCAACTGATGGACATCGTATCCAAATCCTACACGTATTTTGGTCTTGCTCATGGATTTTGTTATTTGCGGTTTTCGATATATTGTAGCAGGTCTTCCAGTATGATGAAGGGGATATTGAACTGCTGTGCCCTGGAGGCATTGTAGTAATCCTCCACCTCCTGCAGTATTTCACGCGGCAGCGAGGCAGGTACAACTATACTGTCTGTGTCGTCGGCCATTGCATCATTGGCATAGCCGCCCAGATTGCCAATTTGCTGACACAGTTGGGGATGGATTGCCGAGATGCTTGGATGAAGAAAGATTTCGCGTCCGTACAGTTCGGACATGCTGTCGAGAGCCAGGGGGGATGCAAGTCGCTCGCTCTTGTGTCCTGATATCGAGGCAGGTGTCCAATAAACCTGGTCGCGGTCGAGGTGCAGCTGCTTCACAACGGTCTCAGGGACCTGATATTCCCCGTAATTGCCATCCTGTATTGACTGTATGTCCTGCAGATAGAGCAGGCGGATATTGTAGCCGTCGTGCTTGTACAGGCGGTAGTATTCCATCGTATCTGCAGGGGGATTGTCCCCTATGACCAGGAAGTGTGTACTGCGCTGTGGCTTGTCGAAACGTACATCTGTTGCGCCAAGGCGCAACAGAGTGCTTTTCATATTCTGACGTCCACGGGGAAAATCGCCTGCGACCACTACTCTGCGACCCATGATGGGACATGGTGTAGATTGGGGTATTTCTGCCTGGGAGAACAAATCCAGTTGCTGTTCTGACATTATATCCTAAATTGTTAGTCTTGTATGGACAAAGGTATAAAATAATGGATGTATATGCAAATTATGTTTGGTCAATTATGTTATACCGATGCTTTTTCGTATCTTTGCTGGCAGAAATATCAGACTTTATATATATTATGGATAAGCAGAAACAGGTTCAGATTCATTTCAAGTTGGTGGATGTGCATCAGGTTCAGTTTGCAACACTTTGCAACGAATGGCCCAAGGGGGAGATGCAGGTTGGCACGCAGATAAATTTCAATGCGGATACCGAAAAACGTATGGTACGCTGTCTGGCTAATGTCGAGTTCAAACTGAATGACATAACTCAACTGCTGCTGAGTGTTGAAACGGTATTTGAATTCGAGCGTGAGTCTTGGAGCTCGCTGTACGATTTGTCGAGCGACTCGTGGATAATTCCTGCAGGACTGCTGCATCACATCACGGACCTGACATTGGGTGCTGCACGTGGAATCCTGTCGGTACGTACCGAGGATGCCGGTTTCCCACGCGTAATGCTTCCGTTGGTCGATCCGCGTCAGTTCATGCGCAACAACCTGAGCCTTAGGCGCACTGGGACAACACCGATAGCAACCACTCCACACGGCGAGGCCTGATGTACACGCTGACTACACGGCTGGATGTACATACGCACACGATTGTGAGCGGTCATGCATTCAGTACTATACAGGAAATGGCACAGCGTGCTGCCGAGTTGAAACTGGACATTTTGGGCATTACCGAGCACGCTCCGGGTATCCCGGGTACCTGTAATCCCATATATTTTCGCAACATACATGTCATTCCGCGCGAAATGTATGGGGTAAGGTTGTTGCTGGGTGCAGAGCTGAATATACTGGACACCCAGGGGACATTGGATCTGGACGAAAACTACTACCGCATCCTGGATTTGCGAATTGCCGGCATACATGCCTTGTGTTGGCAGGGAGGCACACGCGAGGAGAATACACATGGTATGGTAAACGCCATACGCAACCCGTGGACGCAGATTATATCGCATCCGGGGGACGGAACCGCAGATTTGTATTTCCCCGATATCGTACGTGCAGCTGGCGAGGAGAGGACTTTGCTGGAGATAAACAACAGCAGCCTGATTCCGTCGCGTGGCAAGCTGGAGGCGGTTGCCAACAACCTGGAAATACTGCGTTTGTGCCGCAAGGAGGGTATTCCGGTTATTCTGGGCAGCGATGCACATATATCGTTCTCGATTGCTGACTACCAGTATCTGTGGCCTCTGCTGGAGGAAACTGATTTCCCGCAAGAGCTTATCATGAACGACAAGCCGGATGTCTTTCTTTCGTACATTGGTTGATTTTCTGCTGCCACGCTACTGTGTGGCGTGCGGACGGGAATTGGTGGGCGGAGAGGTACATCTGTGCAACTCTTGTCTGTACAGGATACGTCCTATAGATTGGGCAGAGGCAGGTGATAACAACCTGTTGCGAAAACTATGGGAGATGCACGACGTAGAGGCTGGCGGCTGTACTTTCTATTATAGGCACGAATCGGATTTCCACAATATCTTTGTCTTGCTGAAATATGCCTCGCGTCCCGATATTGCACGGGATCTGGCACGTAGCACATTTCCACTTTGGATGGAACGGGGATTGGCTGACGGGGTTGATTTTATCATACCTGTCCCACTTGCCTCCAGAAAAATGTGGCATCGTGGATATAATCAGGCGGAATGGGTTGCAAAGGGTGTGGCTGAGGCGTGCAAACTGCCGTTGAAAACGGATATTCTGGTGCGCATCAGGAACAATTCGACACAGACGCACAAGAGCCGTGCAAAGCGCAAGGAGTCAATGTCGGGGGTATTTGATATCCGCGGAAACGCTGATTTGAGTGGCAGGACGATATTGCTGGTTGATGACATCATAACGACGGGAAGTACAATTGCCGACTGCATACGTGCCTTGCGCAAAAACTGTAAGGATGTGAACATCCGCGTTTATTCACTGGGATGGAGCGGCAAATAGGAAATCTGCCAGCAGTGGCAGATGGTCGCTGAGACCGCCCATGTAATGTTCTCCGCCGTAGGTCCTGTGGGGTATTTTACGGTCGGTACGGAGGAGAAAGGGGAAACGGCATTCGTATGCCCTGCCTTGTACATGGTCCTTCAATGCAGGGCTGACCAGGATATGATCCAGATAGCCCCATATACGACGGAAGTAATAGGTGCCCATCTGTCCGCGCAATTTATTTTTATCCTGCTCGACAATACTGATAAGGCGGGGGCTCGTCTTGGAGAATATCCTGTCACCTGGTTCTGCATTGAAATCGCCCAAAACTATTACATTGGGGTTGCTGTTACGGGAAATGGAATCTACTATTTCCAATATTGTGCTAACGGCTAATTCGCGGTTTTGTTTTGATGCCGCATTGTTGTTGCGACGGCTGGGGAGGTGGACGGCAATGACATGAAGCGTATCCCCGTCAGGTAGTATTCCGGCGGCGTATAGCAAATCGCGTGTAGGGTGCAGACCGTATTCGATACTGGGGACACGTACTCCCCTGCTACAGTATAGGCGGAACGCCTGTGGCCGGTACAGGAGGCCTACGTCAATGCCGCGCTCGTCCTTGCTGTCGGTTATGACGTAGCTGTAATGTGCGTTCCACAGTGCGGTACGCCGTGTCAGGTCGCGCAACACGGTATCGTTCTCGACTTCTTGCAACGCTACAATGGCTGGAAGTTCCATTGCAGCCAGCGTCTGCGAAATGCCTCTAAGCTTACGCCAGTAGCGCCCAGAGGTCCACCGGCGCGGGGCAGAGGGAAGGAACTCGAAGTCCTGCTTGCCCTCGTCATGACAAGTGTCAAACATGTTTTCGATATTCCACGTTGCAACGCGTAGCCTTTGTGCAGACATTGTGCAGCAAAGTATCAGCAGGACTATGACTGACGAAAGGTATCTCATTGGCACAAAGTTATGAAAAACTTGAGGCAAGACTGAAATTTGTCCCGTTTTTTTTATATTTTTGCATGGAAATATGTACATACAATGACGGACAATATCGAACCCAAGGAGAGAATCACGCATCATCTGAACAAAATGTACCAGAACTGGTTTCTGGATTATGCCTCGTATGTAATATTGGAGCGTGCCGTACCTCATATCGGGGATGGACTGAAACCGGTACAACGGCGTATATTGCATTCAATGAAGCGGATGGATGACGGACGGTACAACAAGGTTGCGAATATTGTAGGTCACACGATGCAGTTCCATCCTCACGGCGATGCCAGTATCAAGGATGCCCTGGTACAATTAGGACAGAAAGACCTGCTGATTGACTGCCAGGGTAACTGGGGGAATATCCTGACAGGTGACGATGCTGCAGCTGGACGTTACATCGAGGCGCGTCTTTCTAAATTTGCCCTGGACATTGCCTTCAACCCCAAAACGACGGAATGGAAAAAGTCATACGACGGACGCAACAACGAACCTGTTGCGCTGCCTGTGAAATTTCCCTTGCTGCTGGCACAGGGTGCCGAAGGTATTGCGGTAGGACTTTCGTGTAAGATATTGCCTCATAACATCAGCGAGATATGCGATGCCGCAATACAGTATCTGCATAACGAGGAATTCCATTTATTCCCAGATTTCCCGACCGGAGGCTCGATAGACGTTTCCCGCTACAATGATGGTCAGCGCGGTGGAACCGTCCGTGTACGTGCCAAGATTGAGAAGAGGGATAACAAGACTTTGGCAATAACCGAAATTCCGTTTGGCAAGACTACGGGCACTGCAAGTAAGCCTTCGACATTCATAGACAGCATACTGAAGGCTGCGGAAAAGGGCAAGATAAAGGTCCGGAAGGTCGAGGATATGACGGCTGCCAGTGTGGAGATACTGATACATCTGAACCCTGGTGCCAGCAGCGACAAGACCATAGATGCGCTGTATGCCTGTACTGACTGCGAGGTGAGCATTTCGCCCAACTGTTGCGTCATAGATGAGCGCAAACCTCAGTTCCTGACCGTGAGCGATGTACTGAAACGCTCGGTTGACAATACATTGTCGCTGTTGCGTCAGGAACGCCTGATACGCAAGGGTGAACTGATGGAGCAGTTGCATTTTGCATCCCTTGAACAGATTTTCATCGAGGAGCGTATATACAAGGATAAGAAATTCGAGAATGCCAAGACTATGGACGAGGCATGCGAATGGATTGACGAGCGCCTGACACCATGGTATCCGCAGATGGTGCGTGAGGTTACCAAGGAGGACATCCTGCGACTGATGGATATCAAGATGGCACGTATCCTGAAATTCAACAAGGCAAAGGCCGAGGAGAATATAGTGCGCATAAAGCAGGAGATAAAGCAGATTGACAAGGAACTGGGCAATATGGTCAAGGTAACGTGCGACTGGTTCAGTTTCATCAAGGACAAGTATGGGAAGAAGCATCCACGGCTGACTGAAATAAAGAACTTTGACACAATCAGCGCTGCAACAGTTGTCGAGGCAAACGAGAAACTGTACATCAACCGCGAGGAGGGTTTCATAGGCACAAGTCTGAAGAAAGACGAATTCATCAGCAACTGCTCGGATATTGACGATGTCATAATCTTCTACAAGGATGGTACATACAAGGTGACGAAAGTGTCCGAGAAGTTGTTTGTGGGTGAAACAGAGCGCTCGAAGGCTGAGAAACGCAAAGCGGAAATTATACACATTGCCATTTTCAAGAAGAACGACTCGCGCACCATATATAATGCCGTTTACCGCGATGGCAAGGCAGGAAACTACTATGTGAAGCGCTTTAACGTAACGAGCATGACACGAGACAGGGAATATGACCTGACGAAGGGCACCCCAGCGTCACGTGTACTGTATTTTACGGCAAACACCAATGGCGAGGCCGAGGTTATAAAGGTTGTGCTGAAGCCTAACCCGAAGTTGAAGAAGGTTTTCTTTGACTATGATTTCTCGCTCCTGGCAATCAAGGGGCGTGCCAGCATGGGAAATCTGTTGAGTAAGAACGAGATTGCACGAGTTACCCTGAAGAGTCACGGAAGCAGTACCCTGGGTGGGCGCAAGGTATGGTTCGATCCTGACGTAAACAGACTTAACTATGATGAATTAGGTACTTACCTGGGTGAATTCCATAGCGAGGACAAGATATTGGTTATTCTGACCAACGGTGATTTCTATATTACGGGCTTTGATACCAATCTCCATTTTGAGGACAACATCCTGCGTATAGAGAAATATGATGCCAACAAGATATGGACGGCTGTATTGTTTGACAAGGACCAGAATGGGTTTGCATATATCAAGCGCTTCCCTCTGGACGCTGTGTCCAGACACCAGAACTATCTGGGCGAGAATGCCGGAAACGAACTGCTGTTGCTAACGGATACGCCATATCCACACATCCGTGTTACGATGGGGGGTGCAGACAGTTTCCGCGAACCGATGGAAATCGAAGCTGACGAGTTTATCGGTGTCAAGAGTTTCAAGGCTAAGGGTAAGCGTATAACCACCTTCGCAGTAGAATCTGTCGAGGAGCTTGAACCCACCAAGAAACCGATAGTGGAGGAAGAAAATAATCCGGACCCTGAAAATCAGGAGAATAGTGCTCCTGACGTTCTGGATCCGGATGAAGGTAAAAGCCAACAGGATGTAGCTGACGAGATGACTGGCCAGCTTCATCTGTTCAAATGAAATCAGTAGTTCTCCGCGTGTACCTCGAAGTATGACTGCGGGTGTGCACAGGTAGGACAAATTTCCGGAGCCTTTGTGCCGACTATGATATGACCGCAGTTACGGCACTCCCACACCTTGACTTCACTCTTCTCGAATACCTGCTTGGTTTCGATATTTTTGAGCAAGGCACGATAGCGCTCTTCGTGACGCTTTTCAATCGCAGCGACAAGGCGGAACTTTCCTGCCAGTTCGGTAAAACCCTCCTGCTCGGCAGTCTTTGCAAAACCTTCATACATGTCTGTCCATTCGTAGTTTTCGCCTGCAGCTGCATCGGCAAGGTTCTGTGCTGTATCACCAATGCCTTCCAGTTCCTTGAACCACATCTTGGCATGTTCCTTCTCGTTGTTGGCCGTTGCCTCGAACAATGCTGCTATCTGCTCGTAGCCGTCCTTCTTTGCACGTGATGCAAAATAGGAATAC
The DNA here is from genome assembly GCA_002450165.1 of Prevotellaceae bacterium UBA6974. GTDB lineage: Bacteria > Bacteroidota > Bacteroidia > Bacteroidales > Bacteroidaceae > Physcousia. The sequence continues at coordinate 43,783 of DJYQ01000006.1, forward strand.
TTGTTGCGCGCCTGACTCTCTCCGGCGAACGCTGCCTCCAGATTTTTCTCTGTCTGGGTACCTGCATACTTGTTAGCCATGATTTTTCTTTTTTAGGTGAATAATGTGAATTTGGACCCAAAGATAGTACATTTTTATATTCGTAACTGCAATATCGGATAAATCTTTTGGACTTTTTTATTAAATAATCGGGCTTTCCCCCAACTGAATATCAAATATAACGCTATATTTGTGATGTACATACCTTAAAAATTACATTGAAAGACTATGAAAATTGAAAAACTAATGAGTCAGCTCGAGGCTCGTCATCATGGAGAAAAAGAGTATCTGCAGGCAGTTCATGAGGTTTTGATGTCAATCGAGGACATCTACAACAAACACCCCGAATTTGAAAGGACACACTTGATTGAACGTCTTGTCGAACCGGAACGTATCATCACCTTCCGAGTGCCCTGGGTAGATGACAAGGGAGAGGTACAGGTAAATATCGGTTATCGTGTACAGTTCAACAGTGCTATCGGCCCGTATAAGGGCGGATTAAGGTTTCACGCATCTGTTAACCTGTCGATATTAAAGTTCCTGGGCTTTGAACAGACGTTCAAAAATGCACTGACGACCCTGCCAATGGGTGGTGGCAAAGGTGGCAGCGATTTCTCTCCACGTGGAAAGAGCGATGCCGAAATAATGCGTTTCTGTCAGGCCTTCATGAGCGAATTGTATCGCTACGTAGGTCCCGAAATTGATGTTCCTGCCGGTGACATAGGCGTCGGTGCACGTGAAATCGGCTACATGTTTGGACAGTACAAAAAGCTGACACGCGATTTCTCGGGTGTCCTGACGGGTAAGAACCTGGAATACGGAGGTTCGTTGATGCGTCCCGAAGCAACCGGGTTTGGCGGATTGTATTTTGTCAAGGACATGCTTGCCACTAAAGGTCAGACATTGGAAGGAAAGCGTGTGGCCATCAGCGGTTTCGGCAATGTTGCATGGGGAGCCGCCAAGAAGGCTCTTCAATTAGGTGCCAAGGTAATTACTATAAGCGGTCCTGACGGCTATATCCTGGACGAGGATGGGCTGAATGAGGAGAAGATTGAATACATGCTGGAACTGCGTGCATCAGGAAATGATATCTGTCAGCCATACGCCGATCAGTTCCCGGGCTCTAAGTTTGTTGCAGGACGCAAGCCATGGGAGGTTCCGTGCGACATAGCTTTGCCTTGTGCAACACAAAACGAGTTGGATGGCGAGGATGCAAAGACATTGATTGCCAACGGTTGTACGTGTGTAGGCGAGATCAGCAACATGGGCTGTACACCTGAAGCCATTGATGCATTTATCGAACATAAGATGTTGTACGCACCTGGCAAGGCTGTGAATGCAGGAGGTGTTGCAACAAGTGGTTTGGAAATGAGTCAGAACGCCTTGCACCTGTCATGGAGTGCCGAGGAGGTTGACAAGCGACTGCACGAGATTATGCACGGCATACATGAACAGTGTATCACTTATGGTAAGGAGAAGGACGGATATATCAATTACGTGAAGGGAGCGAATATTGCAGGTTTCATGAAGGTGGCACGTGCAATGATGGCTCAGGGAATAGTATAGGCTATTTCTCAAAATGCTGGTAGTCCCGGACTCTGCGCCAGCTACCGCCCCATTTGAAGCCGTGCTTTACAAATAATTTGTAACACAGGTCATTCCTATCTATCATATGTGCCATACGTCTTGAACGTATGGCATATTTCTTTGCCTCTGCCGTATTGGGACTTATCTTGACAATACGTCCAGCTGAATTATACCTGACACAGGGATTATGCTGTGTATTCACATCTACGGCAAGTCCTATTGCATGCTTTGACAATACCCGGTAGCCACTAACCTGCCTGTAACAAAAGGCAGATGTGTTGTTATGGCTCATGGATAGCTCGTCATCGGCATGGTAATCGTCTATCAGCACCATCCGCTCTATCTGATACCCGCTTCTGTAAAGTTCCCTGAATATATCTATCAAATCATTGGCAATAGACTTGTTGCACACCAACTCGCCACGATACACATGGTTGTCATATCCTACATGCAGCAGCTGAAGATATTTCAGTTCGTTGCGCAACACAGTACATTGGGAAGGATAGGACCCTCCCTTGCGCATACGTTCGAAAACAGCATCAGAAATATTATGTATCCTGAATGAAGCTTCGACAAACTGCTCTGTAAGCTGCTCTGCATCAACTCTGCTTCCCGCCTTCCAGTCCTGAGAACATAAATTGACGCACCGAACGGAAAGAAGAATAAGAGCTGCAAAAAAAAATCTCATAGAAGTCTAAAGACTATCCAAATACCTTTTGGCATCCATTGCCGCACGACACCCGCTTCCCGCAGCACTTATAGCCTGCCGGTAAATTGGATCTGCAACGTCACCGCAGGCAAACACCCCAGAGATATTGGTTTCGGTGGTTGGATGCTTGACAACAATATAACCTTCATTATCGCAATTCAGTTCAGGTCTGAAAAGCTCGCTGTTAGGATGATGACCAATAGCCAGAAACAGACCAGAGATTGCAAGCCTGGACGTCTGTCCATCCGTTTCTACTATCGCACCCTCTAACCCGTCTTCACCATACAGACCCCTGACCTGACTCTTCCACAATATCTCAATATTGTCCGTATTACGCACCTTCTGCTGCATGGCATCGCTTGCACGCAACACATCGCGCCTGACAATCATATAAACCTTGTTGCATAAGGATGCAAGGTACTGAGCCTCCTCACAAGCAGTATCTCCACCACCTACTACGGCAACATCCTTTTTCCTATAAAAGAAACCGTCGCACGTAGCACATGCCGAAACACCCAATCCTGCATATTTCTTCTCGTCCTCAAGCCCCAAATACTTGGCACTGGCACCTGTAGAGATAATCAGCACCTTGGTTTCGATTACCTCTGAATCATCTATGGTAACTTTATGGCTCGAAGAAGAATCCTTGGCAAACTCAACCTTTGTAACGACACCTGACCTGATATCTGTACCAAGACGCTCTGCCTGACGTCGCAAATCCTCCATCAACTCATCACCGGTAATTCCGTCGGGATAACCTGGAAAATTCTCTATTTCAGTTGTCTGAGTCAATTGACCACCCGGCAGATTTCCCTCAAAGAGTATAGGATTCAAACCACTACGTGAAGCGTATATTGCTGCCGTGTAACCGGCAGGACCACTTCCGATAATCAAAGTCTTTACTTTCATTGTACGCCTGATAAGACTCGAACTTACACACCTCGCGGCACCAGATCCTAAGTCTGGCGTGTCTACCAATTCCACCACAGGCGCATGGTTTACACACGCAAAGATAAGACTATTCCGCGACACTGCCAAAGATTGCAGTATTATTTTTACATTGAATAATCAATTACAGGCCTGACAGATAACTGCACTATGCTACCTATGCCGGTAAAATATAGAGAGAGCAGGTATCCTTACTCCTGCTTGCATACGAAAACAGCCCGGGACTTTCGTCTCAGGCTGTCTTTCTAAAAAACGGCGGCTACCTACTCTCCCACGGGTGTGCAGTACCATCGGCGCGGGCGGGCTTAACTTCTCTGTTCGGAATGGGAAGAGGTGGGTCCCCACCGCTATAACCACCGCAATATATTACTTGAGAGAAAAGATCTTCGGCCTGCCTTACGACAGTATTATGCATTATA
>DJYQ01000005.1 GCA_002450165.1 Prevotellaceae bacterium UBA6974
TTCTATAACAAGAGAGTCGGAAGCACTGGTGATGCAGACGTTTCAGGCTATCTGAAAATAATCAACAATGAAAACAGCACCCTCGAGGTCTCGCTTGAAAAGGCCTTGAACGCAGGCGGTTTGGACGTCAGCCTCGACGGAGAATACCAGCCCTATTTCAGTGACCGCAATCTGTGTGTGACAAAGCTTGGCCCAAGCTCCCTCGAAAGCATGGGCATCGTCAATACCGTCACCATCCCCTCAACCATCCAGTCCGTTGCACGTCCGCAGCACCATCAGGTACAGAACGCCTTCATCCTGAATGGTACCGTAGGTGCAGTCAAGGATGGTGCACTCTACGACCTGACAGACAAATATCTGGTCACAGCCCCCAAGTCCTTCGAGACCCTCACCGTCCGTCAGCAATTTGCCGACCATATAGCCGAGTACGCCTTCGAGAACATGACCAACCTGCGTAACCTGTACATTGACACGTATGTGCCCGCAGGCACCCTGGTTGACGACAACGAGAATCCCGCACCGGTAGTCAGTCCGGATGACGAAAACAGTTTCGCAGGATGCCCCGCAGACCTCAACGTCTATGTCAAGGACGGGACGACCAATCAACTCTTCTACGGTGTACTGGCCCCCGGAAAGGCAGGCTATGGCTATATCAATGACGAAATATGGGCAGGCAAGTTTTACTGGGAATACGAAGATACCGAGGAACGACAGAACCACATTTTCTCGTACTTCCCCGTCACCCGTAACCCTCGCGGACTGTCCACACTCATTCTCGGCTACCCGGTACAACTGCCCGATGGCGTTTCCGCCTGGTGGGCAAAGTCATTCGAGGACGGCACCATCAAGTTCTGCCATATAGGCAAACAGATAGTACCCGCGCTGACCCCCGTCCTGCTCACCTACGAAGGCGACGGGCTGATATACCTGTCACGCTACGACGGACCCAATCCCGGAGCCGCAACCGAATTCGAGAGCAATCTGCTCAAGGGCAGCGTAGATCCAGGCGGCCATTCCATGACCTCGTCCGAGATGATGAGCAATTTCTACACCCTGGGCCGTCCGTCAGGCGACAGCAGCTACGACAATCTGGGATTCTACAAATACCATCCCAAGAACAACCTCCTGCCATCCTACGTCGCATGGTTCGCCGCCAGCGATGTACCAGACAACGCCCGTCTGGCAATAAGCTTTGACGACGGTGAAAGCACAGGAATAACCGAAACAGAAGCCGCCACCAACCGCAACCACGACTACTATAGCCTCACCGGTCAGCGCGTCACCAAGCCAACCAAGGGACTATACATCGTTGACGGCAGGAAAGTATTCATACCATAAAGAACATCACTATGAGCAAGAAAACATATCATGGCAGCATCTGCAGGGTCATTGACGTTCAACCCCAGCAGCAGATGATGGTCCTCTCCACAGACGTCCCATACGATCCCGACACTAATACCGAGGAAGCCCTTTCCAGGGAATACGATGTAACAAATTATAACGTATGGGAACAGTAATCATATTGCTACAGTTGTTTGTCGTCCTGGCCATGATATTCATCGGAGCCAAGGTTGGCGGCATAGGACTGGGCATCTACGGCATGGTCGGTGTTTTTGTCCTGGTATTCGTGTTCGGTCTGGAACCAGGCAGCGTCCCCGTTGACGTCATGCTCATCATCGTCAGCGTCATCACAGCCTCCGCCTCTCTGCAGGCCGCAGGCGGTCTGGACTATATGGTTAAGGTAGCCGAACGCTTCCTCAAGAAACACCCCAGCCGCATAACATTCTTTGCACCCCTCGTCACATGGCTGTTTACACTGCTCGCAGGCACCGCACACACATGCTATGCCCTGCTACCTATCATCTCCGAGATAGCGCATAAGGCAAAAGTCCGCCCCGAGCGCCCCCTCTCCATTGCTACGATATCAGCATCCCTGGGATGCACAGGCTCCCCCGTATCAGCCGCTACCGCAGCAATCATTTCCGAGAAACTACTGGGAGCCCATGGCATCGGTATGACAGAAATCATGATGGTAACCATACCATCCTCGTTCATAGCCATACTGGTTGCATCACTGGTGCAGAACTACGTAGGCAAGCCACTGGAGCAAGATCCCGAGTACCAGAGACGACTCAGCCAAGGACTTTTGGCAGATGAGACAGAAACCCAGTCAGAGAGCGAGTCAGCCAATCCCCATGCCCGCTGGGCCGTTATGGCATTCCTGCTGGGCGTCGTGCTCATAATGCTGTTTGGCATCTTCCCCTCGTTGCGTCCATCCTTCAACGGAGCAACCCTGGAGATGAGCCTCACTATCGAAATCCTGATGATGAGCATTGCCGCCCTGATACTTCTTGTCGGCAAGGCCGACGTATATCAGGCCATGAAGGGCAACGTCTTTGCCTCAGGCATGAATGCCATGGTCTCCATCTTCGGCGTCGCCTGGATGGGCAGCACCTTCTTCCTGGGTCATGAACAAGAAATAATGCGCGGCGTCAACGGCGTATTCAGCACCTATCCCATGCTTTTCGCCATCCCCCTCTTCCTGTTCAGCATCATGCTCTTCTCTCAGGCAGCCACAGCCAAGACCCTTTTCCCCGTAGGACTTGCCCTGGGAGTGCCACCAACCATACTGCTTGTACTGTTCCCAGCAGTCAACGGCTATTTCTTCCTGCCCAACTATCCCACCTCGGTTGCAGCCATCGGCTTTGACCGCACGGGAAGCACCCACATAGGCAAGTATGTCGTCAACCACTCCTTCCAGCTCCCCGGCTGGATTACGACATTCGTCAGCATCGGCGTCGGCTATCTGATAGTCAGCTTCTTGCTCTAAGGGAGAACCCCCAAATAAACCAAAGATGCAGGACTCTTTCAGCCCTGCATCTTTTTTTATCATCTGTTACCTTTTGCCCTATTGTGCGTCTTGCACAACATCTGACAATTACTGATATCCGTAGCACCTCCCTTGCTCCAAGCAGTTACATGGTCGGCATCCATTTCGCCAAACTTGTATATTTTGGTACGAACATTGTCATGACCTTTGGCACACTCAGGACAATTGGAAATGCCTTGTGCTTGCGCTTCGCTGGTCTGGCGGGCATACACAGTTTTCTTTACGCTATCCTCAAAGATACGGATATTTAACAGACTCTTGTCTATCTCACCACCCAGTACATATTCAAAGATACCACGTTTGTTTGTTACAAACTCGTCAGCATACAATTCGTTTACACGTTGTTGCAGTTGTGACGGATTATAAGAATTGGCATGATATTTCTCGTAGAATGCACCCCATTCCAATCCTCGCATCTCACTCTTTGGCTCACCAAACAGAGTCTTAGCCCATTCTATAACGGTATCGAAATATGTCTTCAACTCTTCGATGCTGTCCTCGTTACGATGCAGACTCATATATCCACCGACATTATCTTCCCCCTTTGACACCCATACAAGAGCCTCATGAAGGATTTCCTGGCGATTGGCGTTACCCTTTATATAACTACTCCATTTTTGCAGTTGCGGATGGCGAGAGTTGCTGAAAGTTTCCTTCGCTTTTGTAACGAAAGGCCCCGAATAGGTCGCATTCAGCAATTCCTGCTTATTCAATGGCACACCAGCGATATTGATGGTTTCAAACCACTCCTTGATTTCCTTCTCCGTACCATTGCAGATATAGACAAGAAGTCTGTAGTTGAGAATCTTCTCTTGTTCTTCAGGGTTTAGTCCCGTAAAATACTGCTCCATGCCGAACTTGTCCTTGATGGCAAACTTACCCGTAACAAAGCGTCCAATACTTGTTATGCGTTGCTGTCCGTCCAAAATCTCGAATTCTGTCTGGGGTTTTGTATAATTCTCGTTGCGATTGAAATAGATTAATCCTATTGGATAATCCTTCAAGATGCTTTCAATTACAGCAACCTCTTTCTTTCCATCATTTTCAAGATAAAGGTAGTTACGCTGATACTCTGGCTGAATAGTCAGTTTGCCCGCCCAACCATTCAGGCCTTTGCCTTCCAACTGGTTATAGACAAAGCCCTCGCATATTTCCTTTACCGTAAGGTCGGTCATCAATGTCGTTTGCATGAATCTATTGTTTTTTGCGGATTATTATTCTACCAAAAGGTTTTTGAGGCATACCGTTTTCATCAAAATAATATGGCTGCCCATCTCTCAGACTCTTGTTCAATTTCCTCAATTCACGTGGATATGGTTTAAAGCCGAGTTCTTTTCCTGAGTCACCTTCAGCATTACCTATAATCTCAAACTGGTCTGGGCAATATTTATCAAGAAAGGAGCGAGGAACACCCATTAGTCCTTCGTAATCAGAAGGTATTGCGTCATAGAAAGGCACATCTATTGCATCATAATTTTCATAGTGAACATAACCTTTGCCTTTTATTTCCTTGTGCTTGGAATAAAGAATATTATCCTCCATTGTCATCAATGGTAATGGTTCGTGGCGTCGTCCATGTTCAAGATTAGTTATCCATATACTTGTAGAACGTCCCAAAATCTTTCCATCAACAATTCTATAATTGCTACCTTCCTTTCCATTCTTCATATATTCGTCTTCCATACATTTGGGTACCTCAAACAGCAAATCCTGTGACATAGGTGTACTCCCAACCCAAATTCCGTTGTCTTTAATATATGGAAATACTTCTTTATAAGAAACACAATTCTTATTACAAATAAGCACAAAGTTTTTCTCGGCCTCCATTATCCAAGAGAAGAATTCCCTAAACAGTGAGAATGGTGGGTTTGTGATTATTATGTCAGCCTCATCTCGAAGGGCTTTTACCTCGTCGCTGCGGAAATCGCCGTCACCTTCCAAGTATGACCATTGCAAATCTTTTATATTAAAGCGACCATCGCTATTTATGTCCTCGTCAAGGATAAATATCTTACCATTAGTACGACTTTTGTCAGCATCGTAATACGGACTTTCCGTTTCAAATAGGGTAGGTTGCCAGTCCTTTATCCGCTTTGATTCCACAGCATAGCTGGTACTTATCAGCTTTTTCAAGCCGAATGTCTCAAAGTTCTGTGCAAAGAATTTGGTAAAGTTACTCCATTCAGGGTCATCACATGGTAGCAGGACCACCTTGTCACGAAATACATTAGGGTCATACTCCAGATAAGCGTTAATCTCTTTCTGAATATCAGCATATTGCGTATAGAACTCATCGTTCTTTGCCGTCTTAGCATTAGCAAGATTGGTATTTGCCATACACGATTGATAGTTTATATTGCATCGACTATCAATCACGCCAAGACGCAAGAAAGGTGTGATGCACCTTTTGCGTTCAGCAAGAGGCAGCCTCGCATTGGTACCTCCGTCTCACTTGTAATGCACCACACCTATGTGTGTGCATCGCTATACCAAGTGAGAGCAGAGGACTCTGTACGAGTCACCTGTCACATATTATCTGCGAACTTGTTATACCAAATTAAGTTTGCGAGGCTTTTTGGCTGAACGCGAAATAATAGCAAATGCTTTTCTTTATCCAATAAGATTGTCCGGACTTACCCGAACGTGGTTCAAAGGTACGAATAAGCAAGCAGAATACAAAACAAAAACCTTCCTTTTTTGATATTTGCCGCACATCCTTATCAATCAAATAATATTTGATAGTGTAGAAAATATTGAAAATCAAAGGAAAAGTTATAAATTTGTGGGAGAGAAATGTTGTAGCAATGGATACTAAGGATTTAAAAGGGAAAATTGCCCGAATGAATTTGAATGAGGTTTACAATATATCTCCTTCAGATCTCAATAGTTTGACTGACAATTTCAGTGAGCCGTTAGTCAGGTTGATATTTAAGAAAACGATTGAGATTGCAGAGCAGAAGGACCTCTTGGAATTTTTAAAAAAATCCTATGAGATCCATAAAGACAGAACTACTCTTAAATGCTTTAAAACTCCTTTGTTCGACATCCATTATCCTGAGCACTTTGATTTATTTGAAGCAAATCTCGGCATCAACCGGATTATCACAGAATCCGGTAGCGTAGCAGTCGGGAGTAATGAATATTTCGGACTCTTGGCAGAAACTTCAAATCAGAACAATCAATCACAGATTGTCGAGCAAGATAGCGTAGATACCGCGGAAGAAGGTGTTGCGGATACTTCAGAACTGGAGTCCCGCATTGATAAACTGCAGACTGAGAACGAGAACTTGAAGCAGCAGTTGCATGAGTCAGAGAAATCAGCCACGTTGGCAGTGGAAATTGAAGAAATTCTTATAGAGCTGCTTACGCCGATTTTTAATAAGGACAGTGATATTGCGAGAACATTTATAAATGAGGTAAGAGATTGTGATGATATTGAAATTGTCAAAATCACGGGCAGATACGTGAAAGAAACAAAAGTATCCACTAGTTTTATTTATAGGCCTCTTTGGAGATTACTTCACGCATTCAGAATCTATAATTCGGGTGAAAGGAACTGGAACACCACCCTAAAATCACGTATTAATATTAAAAAGAGTTAGGTAGCGGATTTGCCGCTACTTTTTTTTGCCGTTTCCTTTGGTTTCATTTCTACAAACCAAGGGAATTTTTTTTTTGATTTCTATTCTTTTCTATTTATTTCTACACATTTCTACACATTTCTACAAATGTTTCTGTCCCAATATTATCATATAACTTTGCACTAAAAAGGGTGGGTAGTACGTTGCCCTTGATATACGAAATGCAAAATAATACATTATAATATATATGCGTGTGCAAAAGTGACAAATAGTCAAACGAGAAACATAATTCGACCGATATTTGTAGCAAGAAAAACTATTTATAATTATGAAACATAACAATCTTATCAGTCGCGTTTTGGCGGCGACAAACGATGGACTGGACATCATCATAGAAGAATGTCCTGCAGCAGCCGAGGTTGTTAATAACCCAAAGAAGGCATTTCGTCTTCGCTCGGACGAACGTACCCCGTCAGCTTACCTCTATCCGCCAAAGGATAGTGATGACTGCTGGCACGTGAAGGACTATGGCATGGGCGACGGCGGTGGGTACTTCTCACCGATTGACCTTTATATGAGAGAGCAAGGCTATGTGCAGTCTCAGTTCTCGCTTGCCATTCACGAATTGGCCGAGCGTTATGGTGTAGCAGAAACGCTACAAAAATCAGTGAACAAACCCGACATAGAGCAACGTCCGGCATCGCCTGAAGAGATTGGACGACCGCCGATTGTGGTCTGTCGCAAAGGTTTCACAGACGAGGAACTGCGCACATGGGGACCTTGTGTGGAGGCTGAGCATCTCACGGAACTTGGATGGCAAGCTGTATTGTCTATCCAAAGCACTAAGGATGGGAAAACCACTATCAAGAAGTCAAAACCCGAGTACCCCATCTTTGTTCAGCATTGCGCTTATACTAATGCTGATGGCACTCCATGTTCTTTTCAGAAGCTCTACGAACCAAAAAACTTTGACCCACGTTATCGTTTCAGTATTATTGGAGAAAAGCCTTCAGACTATGTGTTTGGACTGAACGCGTTGCGTAGCAAGTTCATCGCTAACAAAGAAGAGAAACTGGACATGGTGATACTCGTCAGCGGAGGCAGTGATGCTGTCAATTGCCGCAGTATGGGTTACCAACCCGTGTGGCTGAACAGCGAGACTGCCAACCTGTCGGAAGCAACGTTACGTACACTTCAATTGTATGCCAAGCGTGTGGTTCTGGTTGCCGATAATGACGAGACCGGCCGTGAGACAGCTCGCCGATTGGCTCTGCGTTATCCGCAACTCTATGTTGTTTGGTTTACTTCCGGGGATATGGGCGGCTTGCACGATTCACGCAGCAAGCCTCGCAAGGACTTGAAGGACTATATCCTGTTGCACCACAACAAGCGCGACATGGATAAACTGATAAAACGCGCCAAGAAGTCGCACTTCGCCGACTATCAGACGGACAAGAACGGTAAGGGAAGTTATACCATTTCCGAAACGGCACTGACCTATTTTCTGTGGCTGAATGGCTACAGCCAGATCCGGGATTCAAGCGATTCCAAACCACAATATATCTATGAGCAAAATGGTATTGTCAGCCATGTAGCCGCCAAGGATATCCGCAATTTCCTGAATGAATGGTGTGAACATGAAGGGTTAAGCGAAGTACTTCAGAATACGTTGAAGAAAAGCATACGAATAATGATTACTGACAATAGCGGCAATCTTACCATGCGCGATGACCTGGACTTCAGCAGTGCCACGGCAACGTCGCAGACGATGTATTTCGAAAACTGTAAGGTGACGGTAACAGCCGACGGTATCAGCCATCAGCCTTACTCATCCTGTACAGACAATCATTATGTATGGGAGGACAATGTAATCAAACACACTTACCGTAAGCAAAAGGCTCAGTTTACATGGGTGAAGAACGGGGATGGCCGTTATGTCATCACTTTTGCCGAAGATGCACCGAGCAAAATGTTACATGTAGTACGAAACATGGCTCGTCTGCATTGGCGCAAGCAGGACGAGCATGGGCTTCAACTGTCGGAAGAGGAAAAATCTGAAGAAATGCAGGCACTGGTTGTTATCATGTTGACCATCGGTTATCTGCTGCACCGATACAAATCACCCTCGGCAGCCTACGCACCTTTACTTCTCGACTATGCCATCGGCAACAGTGCCAAGGAACGTAACGGGCGTAGTGGAAAATCGTTTCTGCTGAATGCTGTTGGTTCCCTGCTTAATAAGGCTTATATAGACATGTCAAATCTGTCTAAGAAAAGTAATCAGCAGTTTGGATTCTCGAGAGTGAAGGAAAGTACGGGACTTGTCATCGTTGACGAATGCCCGGAGAACTTTGCGTTCAATGAACTCTATGCCAAGATTACCGACGACATGGAGGTTGAACGTAAGGGCAAAGACCCGGTTGTCATCCCATTCTGTAAGGCTCCGAAATTCGCTATTGCTACAAACCATACGCTCAAAGACCACAGCCCATCTACAGAAGGACGTATTGCATATGTTGTCGTAGCAGACTATTACCATGTCCAGACACAGCTTAACGATTATCTCGAGACTCGTAAGATCAGTGACGAATACCATCAGAACCTGTTGGATTTGGAGTATGCAGAAACTGATTGGCAGGCAGACATCCATTTTATGCTGGAGTGTTTACAGATGTATCTCAGTATGCCCGTTTCCGACCGTCGCCAGATGCCACCGATGGCTCGTATTGAACGTCGCGAACTGCAGTCGTCCATAAGCGAGAGTTTCCGTCAGTGGGCTGACGAAAATCTGGGTGAGGGCAGCGAATGGCTTGACAAGAAGGTTCGCGCAGACGAACTGCTCAATGCCTATAACCAGGACACCCGGTATAACTGTTCGTCGAAATCGTTTACCGAGCAACTGAAAAAATGGTGTCGGTATGCCGAACACATCAGTTGTTATAACCCGGCATCATGCACTGGGAAGAAGAACGACGGAGACCGTTGGCAGGATCGCGAAGGCAAAGCACGCTTCAACTACTATTATCTGCAAAGTAAATCTGCTGCAGAGTCATCAGACAAATCCGAGGCGATTCAGGCTGACCTGTTCTCTTCTACCGAGGATGCCCCCTTCTGATGTTCTCTGTCACAGTGTCACGCAGTCACAAAGCGAATTTCATACAATTTCGCAGCAATACATATTAGTACTTGTGATTTCGACTTTATGAGATTTGTCTGTGACTGTGTGACAATGGTATTCTAATAGTATCTATCTATCAGAGTAACAAATATTTAGCATGACTGGATTGTTGTCACACAGGGTGTCACAAACCAGTCACAAACCAGTCACACAAGCTTTATTAAAGCATCACACACCACTTTTTTCGACAGTGTGTTCGGGAACTTTTTTCTCTTCGGTCGGGAAAATTTTTCTCTGTGGAGAAAAAATGGTGCTGTGGAGATGGAAAAAGTTCACTGATTCGTGAAGTTTTTTACTATTTTCCTTTGCTGTTTCAACGATATATTGTAATTTTACATCGAGATCAAAAGAACAGAAACATAATGAAGATATTGTTTCCAGAACGTATAGAAGAATTTTCTCGCAAACATGCTGACGCAAAAGAGTCGTTGCAGCGCTGGAGCAATATATTGGCAGATGCGGATTGGAAAAGCCACACAGATCTGAAAGCAGACTTTCCATCTGCTGACTTTGTTGGAAACAACAGGTATGTATTTAACATCAAGGGTAATAACTATCGGACTGTGGTACTTGTGGTGTTCTTCGCAGGGACGATAGCCATAAGGTTTATCGGGACACACAGTGAGTATGACAAGATAAAGGACATTAAAAACATATAGGCTATGACTATCAGGAATGAAAGGGAGTATAAGACTTGTGAGGCTCGTGTCGAGAGACTGATGGAACGTGGTACAGAACTGGGTGATATGGAACTGCTCAGTCCTGAAGAGAAGACGGAGTTCACGATGCTGAGTGAAGCTTTGGACGAGTATGGTCGTGCTTATCATCCGTTACCCGGAAGAATGAGTACGCTGCTTACCGATGCCATTCTGAATCAAGTAAAGGAGCGCAATCTAAAGCAGAAGGATGCTGCACGAATGATGGGTATAAGTGCCTCTACCTTCAGTGATTTGCTGCATGGCCGAAGACCGTTAAGTTTCGACATTGCCCGTAGCTTGCACAAGGTGTTGGGTGTGCCGGCAGATGTTGTTCTCGCATAATTATTTTTATAAAATCAATATAGGGTAGAACTGTATGTTATGCCCTGTTTTTTTTGTCCTGAAACGGGCATTGGTTTTGTGTATTTTTTTGTTGTAAAATATTGAAATTAAATGCCTTAGCCCTTGCGTATGTCGAATATTTTTTGTATATTTGTAACATAATAAGAAAGGGTAATTACCAAGCGGGAAGCGGCCACCCGGTGTAGCTGGTCGCAAGGTACTTAACAACTCAGTTAAAAAGAAAAACACAAAATCCTTTAGGTATGAGTTTGAAAGTAAAAGCAAAGGAGAGACTGCAAAAGGTTGGCAAGTATGCTGGCACGTACAGGTACGTCATGCTGCCCGAGTTATACTCGTCTCTGAGCCAGGACAAGGTTATCAAGGAGGCCGCACTCAGGAGCGGCGTTTCCGAAGGAGTCATGCACGCATGCTGGGACGCTGCGGGCGAGGTTATCAAGTCATGGGCATGCGAGGGCCACGCCATTCCGATGCCCGGTCTGGGTTCGATGCGCTTCGGTCTGTCTGCCAAGAGTGTTGCCGACGTGAACGATGTGAAGTCCAGTCTTATCAAGACGCGCCGCATCATCTTCACGCCTGCCGTCGACCTTAAGCAGGAGCTGAAGAACACCAGCGTCATCATCACCTGCTATGACCGCAACGGCGAGGAGGTGAAGCGTGTGACCAGCGCCGACGATGGTACTGTCGAGGAACCCGAGAACACCACGGAAACGGGTGAGAACGACGGTGGCAATGGCCTCACCCCCAACCCCTCTCCATCAGGCGAGGGGAGCGAGAACCAGAACGGCGGCGGTACCAATACCGGTGGTAACGGTGGCGGCGGTACCAGTGGTGGCGGTGAGTTCGGAAGCTAAGAGCCCCCTCCCGGCCTCCCCCCTTAGGGGGAGGGGCTGGGGGGAATCATGGATATACGGAAAGCACGGAAAATATTTCATAACTACGAAAACCAATAAAACCATCCTCTTCTGATGTCTTGGTTCTTCGAACCGCTGTTCTGCTGTCATTGCTTTGTACCTAAAAACAAGTTCTTTCACAAACCCCTGACACCATAACCCGTTGCTATAGCAACTACAGACATCATCCGAGGCAAAACTGAAAAAACAACCGCTAACCCCTAACCGCTAACCCCTAACCGCTAACCCCTATCCGCTAACCCCTAACCGCTAACCCCTAACCGCTAACCCCTATCCGCTAACCCTTTTTCGCTCATTTTGTTGCTTTTTGTGTTAAAAACGCTGTTTTTTTGTGTTGTAAAACACATTTTTCTGATATTTTTTGTAATTTTGCACCTCGAAAAGGGTAATTTTTTAGGTATTAATAATTAGATTTTATCAAATAAAATCTATCAAAATTGCAGTAAAAAGGATGAAGAGAATATGTTTGTTTATTGCCTTGGTGGTGATTTTACTTAATTCGGCAGATGTATATTCGCAGACAACCCATGCACATGCCTCGAGCCGCAAGTGGCATGGTATCAATGTGCAGGATATACTGAAATATATCAATAATGATGATTCTTTGAATGCTCATTTTCCCAAAATCAAAATCAAGCAGACATATACTTATATTGGGAAGGACGAAAAAGGTAAAGATGTCTATGCTGCTGATGAAGGTTGTGGAATCCCTATATATCTTTATAATGTCGGTACCGGTAAATTTGTAATCGAGGGTGGCGACTGGGGTATGGAAGGCCGTCTGTTCTACGAGGATTTCGGTCGTCGGATGAAGCTGATATTGGAGGAAACTGAAGTAGGTAACGGAAACTGGCAGCTTAGAATTAACCCTCATATAACGGAGGATCGTTCTGCAGATAAGTGTAGGTTTGCAATTAATGTTCCTACTGTTACAAGAAAGGAAGAGTGGGAAGATACGAAGATAAGTAAAACCACTATTATGGACGGTTTTAAGGATTATGCTAATTGGGACTTCGAGCGTGTTGAGGATACTGAAAGTGATTATTACACATTTCGTATGTCGCAGAAATTCTCCAAAAATTCCAAATATGACGATGTAACGGCCAAAGATATTGTCTTTCGTTTGGGAGCAGCATATGGTGAGTGGCGTGATGAGAATTCGGATAAGGGAACTGGATATTATGTACATATTGACGATGATCGCAGTTGTTGGACTTCAGCAGGAAACTCCGGAAACAGCGAGGCTTCCCCATGGGGCAACAAGACAAAGGTCCAGGTTGGCAGTGATATGGTCGAGATAGACGAGCTGTATCAGTGGCGTATAATATCCGAGGAGGAATTCATCACGGTGCTGAACGAGGAGGTCATAGGACTGAATCCCAGTATCTCCAGTCTTGTGCCTGACCGTGACTTTACACGAAACTCAAACGAGTTCCAATATTGGCATGTTGGTAGTTTGGAAAACACCACATACAGTACTGACAATGGCCGCAGATATGGTTACACATGGGGATATGCTTCTCCAGGTCAAGTTTTAGACAAAAATGATAATCAAAATACACGCTACAAAGATGCTCCATGGAATGAGCCTGTAATGCTGAAAAAAGTGTATGGTACAGAATTTAATGAGACGGGCAAAAAGCAGTCCAAGTTTGGATTCATGTCATTCGAGGGTCAGGGTACTGCTTATGTCCGTTTCGAGGTGCCTCATCCAGGTTGGTATTCGGTTGAGGCAAATACCATAAACTTTTCTCCAGAGGAACATCCTGCGTATTTCTATGCATTGGCCGACGGTGCTATGGAGAGACCGGGATGGACAACAAGTGCACAAACTGCCAAATATGGTTATCAGGAAATGCCTATAAAAAGATTGAATGATGCAACAGTTCTGGGAACTCTCTATAATGACATAGATTATCCGTCGAACAATTTGAACAAGGGTAATCGTCTCTTTAATCTGTCCGTAGGTGAGGCGCTTACAAAGCATGGTAGTGATTTCCGTCACGAATTCTGGATATATATAGACCCGGATTATTATTATGATAGGGTAGATGGTATAAAAGGAGGTAAAGGTCTGACAATAGGTATAAAGAAAGAGCATACGACACAAAAAACTGGTGGAACATCGAATTCTGTTAAATATTACTATGATAGCGACTGGGTTGTAATGGATGACATAAAGATATCATACATGGGACTTGCTCCTGCTTTTCTTTACGAGGAGGAGGAGAACTTGGATTACCTGGTATTTGACGAAGACAAGAAAAGCGAGCGTCCCGGAGCAACACCCGACAACAAATATTCGGGTTCGCTGAGCTTGGCAAGGACCATGAAGAAAGACAAGTGGAACAGCTTCTCTATGCCACTGCCGCTGACTGGCGAACAGGTGCGCTATGCATTTGGCGAGGATGCCAGATTGCTGGAACTGCACAGCATAGGCGGATTGTCGGAGAATTCTAATATCATTGACTTCCAGTCGGTGGAGCTGAAGCCTGCAGATCCATATCAGATAGCGGTGGAGCCGGGTAAGTTCTATTTGCTAAAACCTACCGCAGATCCTGTCTATGGTCTTGATCCAAAGGGAGATTTTTATAAATACTATCAGTTGGGTCGTACTTTCTTCACGGTCAACCCTATTATAAACAAAGATAAGACATCGGAGGATGAGAATTACTACACTCATTACATAATGAATCCTGCTGTGTTGTCGGGCAAGGCAGATATTGAGTCATGGCAAAGCGGTAACAATGGCGAGTCATACGTCAGCTATGTACAGACACCAGGGTATAGCGCATTTAGAGTCGATGCATCGGGAAAATACGATGGTGTGACAGTACCTGCCGGTACCTATGCAATCAAGGGCTCGTACGTGATAAGCGACGGCAAGGTAGTCGAGATAAACAAGGACACGCGTCTCAAGGGATTCCGTGGCTGGATAAAATTGTCCCACAGTCTGTTCCATACAGACAGCGAGGCAAAGATTTCGATTAACGGTGTCGTAGATGAAGATGGCGCGACGGGAATAGACGCAACGGCCATTGTTCCGCAACGTCTGGCAGACGACACGGCTGTCTATGACTTGGGCGGACGCAAGGTCGGAACGCTGGGAATGACGCTGCCCAAGGGCATATACATCGTGAAGGGCAAGAAGTTTATGGTAAACTAATGAAGATGTGATTAGGAAATGATGAAGAAGAAATATTTAAGACCAACGACAGACGTAGTCATAATCTCATCGGTACATATAATGGCTGCGAGTACACCTGAGGAAGATAGGGAGTATAGAGGTTTTGCCACTGATGGTGAATTTGATAGCTCTAATCCTAACCAAAAGGGAAACACCCTCTATAACGTCTGGAATCAGTCAGATGATGAAAAGTATCGTAATACATTTTTGGAGATAGATTAAGGACGGTTTCTTTTCCCACAGTATGACGAAAAGGGTGATTACGGGTATATTTGGCGGTAGTTTCAACCCCATACACATGGGGCATACGGCCTTTGCGCAGGAGCTGGTGGCTACGGGCGTGGTGGACGAGATGTGGCTGGTGGTCAGTCCCCGTAATCCGCTGAAGGCTGATGATATACTGTGGGACGACGACCTGCGGCTGCGGCTTGCGAGGGTTGCGCTGGAGGATGTCAGTGGGGTGGAGGTTTCGGATGTCGAGTTCTCGCTTCCGCGCCCCAGTTATATGGTTACGACGCTGGGGACGTTGCAGGAACGCTATCCCGAGCGTGAATTCGTGCTGGTCATCGGACAGGACAACTGGGATTGTTTCCACAGCTGGCATCGCTGGCAGGAGATACTGGATAATTACAGGGTGATTGTAATCCCGCGCAACGTGGAGGGAAAGGATGGGCCGAATGATGTGCCGGCTGCCCTGATGCAGGTAATCAATGGTAAACTGGTGCCCATGCCTGGGAAAACGGTCCGTTTAATCGACATGAGCAGTACGTGGATTCGTTCCCAGATTAAGGATAACCCTGATTATGACGGACAGGGATTGCATCCCGAAGTGTGGAGAATAATCCGTTCCTTGCGCAAAGTCTGATACGCAGGCGAAAATATTTGCGGCTTTTTGTGTCCACTTCCCTGATATTTTGCTATATTTGCAACGATAATATCAGGTGTTTTAGTGAATAGGGTATTAGTCTTTTTCTTGGCAGCAACACTGGTTTCGTGTAATCCCAATGTGGAGTTGTGTGATGTGCTGGGTTGGGAGAATGGTGTCCTGACGCACAGTCACAGGGCTATGGTGCGCTATTCGTTCGAGTGGGATGGCACTCAGCTGCACAGACCCCAGCGTGCAAGCGTTGCGTGGATACGTCCCATCAAGCGCCTGAAGGGTTTCCGCATCTTGCCTACGGATGTGGTTACCAAGGATACGACCTTCAACGGCGGCGAGTACGAGTTTACGGCTTACACGCACGTCGGCAACGTAAGTGTGTTTGACGGAACGGCATTCCAGAACAGCTGGACGATGGATGCTGCCGATATGGACGTGCGCTACGAGACGACGACCGACCTGAATGACAGCAGGTATGGCGGTGCGTATGCAGGAATACGCGACCGCAATCCATACAGTTCGTACCTGTTGGGCGCAGATTCGGCTTCGATATATTCAGCATCTAACAGGATAGAAATACCCTTGCAGACAAATCTGGCGGATACGATACGCGGCACGTTCTACGACTGCAAGTTCAGGATGCAACCTGTGACTCAGGCTATTACCGTCCAGTTTGCCATGGACGAGGAGGGGGTTGTGGTTGACAGCGTGAAGTGTATTATGTCGGGTGCCGGACGCAGTGTGCACCTGGCCAGCAGGGTGGTCAATATCGATGTAACGTACAAGGTGCCTTTCTGCCCCGTGTCGCTCAGGCGCAGCGGTACACGGACGGATGTGCAGCATACGTTCCATGCTCCCGGTTTGGTGCGTAACCAGAAGCCGGGTGCGATAACCGGCCCTGGTATCATGCAGGTTGATGTGTTTGCGCATTATACGGATGACGAGGGGATCGTCCACAGGCCTGTGTTGACGGCTATAATAAATTTGTACAACGCTCTGGCCAGGACTCCGTCGCTGGTGTATAACGAGCAGGGCGAGCCCAGGCAGAGCAGTCGTGCCATAACACTGACGATAGGTAATGCGATGAAGGTGACGCGTACCCGGATAGAGAACAGCATGGACGGTGGATTGGACAGTTGGATAGATGACAGTGAGATACATATTGACTATTAGTCTTCTTGCAGCCCTGGCATTGTGCGGGTGCTCACCATCGTTCCCCAGCTCGTATAACGATGATGGGGATGACGGCGTGGTGCGCCCGAATGACAGGAATGTGGACGATGCGCCTGTGCTGCTGTCGCTGTCGGATCCCCTGTATGCCGTCGAGACGCGAGGCGCAGGGTCGTTCGGCCCGTGGTCACTGGATTCGTTGCACTGGAAGAATGCCGTCATGTATGTATATGCCTTTGCTACGGACAACGGGATAGAGGGCGGCGCGGATTATTACCGTGATACGTTGTGCCTGCTGAACAATCAGGCGGCACGTATTCAGGACGAATTCGGCCAGTTGTATCTGTGCAGTGCAAATGGGGAGCGGGTGGATTGCTATTACAAGCAGACACAGCCAAATACACGCTACAAGTTCTTTATGTACCATGTGGACGATGCGCCCATGGGACGGCCGGTATATACGGGTAACACGGTGTCCAGGTATGTTTCCCTGGACGGTACGCAGGATTTGATTCATGCTTTTGCCTATCCCACGGAGACACAGTCGGCCCAGGCTGCCGCGACGCTGAAGATGAGCGAGTCGGATGCTGCAAGATACCTGTACGGCTACAGGGCGGGGCTTTCGGGGCTGAATCCAATACTGAACGTACAGCATTTGCTCTGCCAGATGGATGTCTGCATTGTGGGACAGCCTGTCAATACGGATGAGGGGAAGTACAGATACCAATATCAGATGATGGCGGTTGACGATATATCCTTTACTGCCGCGAAGGGTGGTACTCTGATGGTCGCCAATGACGGATGGGAGCGTGATTCGTACCTGGAGGACGTGAAAAACGGGAAGGTGTTCAGCCCGGACCATGTGGTCAAGGAGTACAAGTGCCAGTTGCGCATGAATCCGATGCAGAACAATGCGTGGACCAGGCTGTACAACAGGGATGTTGACTTTGATGCCGTACGTCAGCAAATGATTGACGAGGGAAAAATCAGCGGTTCCAGCGTATATTATCACCTGAACAACCGTAGCGGCGTGCGGGACACGCTTACGGTGCGCCCGATGCTGTTGCCTGCGCAGATGGAGTATGTGTTGGACATTGGCGGCTACTATGCGGATATAGACAGCGAGGGGAATTGCGTCATACGTGATTTGCCGCTGAATCCCATACGTGTTGCGAGCGCAGATGGCAAGGGCTTCCTGTGCGGACATCACTATACGCTGATACTGACGATGTACGGGCTGCAGAAGATAGCCCTGAGCGGTCTGCTGGACGAGTGGGTCGAGGATGGCGTGGTACATGTGAATACGCTTAACCTGCAGCCGTTGTAAGGTGGAGTAACCTGGATAGAAACAAATTTAACAAGATAAAGTAAGATGAAAAAAATCGGATTGTTGTCAGCAGTTGCGTTTGCATCACTGGCATTTGTTGGGTGCAGCGAGAGTGAATTGGCTCCTGCAAGAGATGAGGCGGGACCGACCGAGATTACGTTGGCAGGAGGCCCGGCCTCGCTGTATGCGGACGTGAGTATCAGAAACAGGAGTGACAGAAGGCGTGCCATAATACATGGTGATAACGATGAAATTGTGGAAACAATTCCCAATCTGGGTGTTTTCTGTCTGGCTCGCGAGGTACAGGGGTCGAACCCTGCTCCGACACAGATGCAGAATATTCAGAACTGGTTCCAGAACACTTTCACCAATCCCGATGCAGACATGGACAATACGTCGGTGCCGAACAATATGTTCTGCCTGATTCATAACCTGAAGAGTACCCGTACCACCCGCGAGGTTGTTGCCAAGAGCGGTAAGGCTTACGAGATAACGTGGGACAAGGATACGGTTGCATACTATCCGACGACGTTGTTCTATAACTATGATTTCTTTGCCTATTATCCATATACTGACGAACTGCGTTACAAGAAGAATGGCAAGGGGCAGAACCACAGGGTCGAGGCTGCCGTCAGGATAGACGGGCGTACGGATGTCCTGTGGGGACGTGCCACGGTGACGGACGATATGACGGAATGGGAGAAGAAGTATGCTTACAGTGCCAAGTATTTCCGTGAGCAGGACAGTGTGAGCATAACGACAAATCCTGTCGTGAAACTGGAGCATGTGCTGACGCGCATGCGGTTCCTGGTGACTCCGGGTGCGACGGTCGAGGGAGGTTCGGACATCCGCGAGGCCAAGGATATGACTGTCGAGAAGATTGCCATATGCAATGTCAACAGCAAGCACTGGATGACGGTTGCCGACCTGGATAATATCGACATGAAGGCGGATATGTTGCTGAGCGACCCGTCGGAGCCGGTGGATTTGGTCCTGTGGGACGAGGAGAAGGATACGGTAGCGGTGATGAAGTGTCCGCAGGAACTGAACGACACCGTGACAATGGGCGAGGGCATCATGCTTCCGCCTGCCAGGGAGTACAAGATACAGATTATCCTGAGCCGTCCCGTGCAGAAGACCATCCAGGTCCAGGACTATTATGACAATGACCTGGAGAAGTGGGTTATGAAGGATGTCGTTGTCTGGGACAAGGAACTGTATGTGAGCGAGAGTCCGCTTGTGATGGGCAACGGGGGCAAGATTTTTGCCCAGGGCAAGTGTTACGATATCGTGATTACGATACACGGACCTAAGCAGATTGGTCTGGGTGCAACCCTGAAGGAGTGGGAAACCGAGCAGGGACCGACGTTTGAACTGTAAAGGATGCGATTCCGTCGTATCATAATACCTGTACTGTCATCAGTCCTGGCTGCATCGTGCAGCCAGGAAGCTGACTTGCTGTCGCGTGACGCTGAGTCTTGTACTACCGTCGTTGCGGCAGGAACGGGGCCTGTGATTGAGCTTGCCGGGGTGCCGGCTGATATTACGCGTGCACTGAATCCTGATTTGCAGAACACTGAATTGGATTCGCGTACCCGTGTGGGTGTCTTTGTAGTACGACCACAGGTGTGGGCCGAGATAGAGCGTGCTGCGGCCGAGGATGACTTTGCTGCGGCTTTCTGCGACAGGCCGCTGGAGGGATATGGGTACATGAATGTGCCGTGCCGTGTAAGAAGCGGAAAGATTGTTCCCGAGGATGGGTCGTCGTTTCGCCTGCCTGACGACAGGCAGCCGGACCGTACTGGCGTGGCAATCGTGTTGTATGCGCCGTACAAGCCTGATTTGACCTTGCGCCGCCTGTTGCGCAGGCATGAGGGTATGCTGATACATCTTGCAAAGGATCAGTCGGGGGAGCAGAATGAACTGAACAGCGATATTATTTTTGGCATCCCTGCCGAGGGGAATCCCATTTATCGGCTGACACGAGGGGAGGGTGAGGAGACTGTTATAGCTCACGGGTATAATGTCGAGCTGAGCCTGCAGCACTTCTGTACGCGGCTGTCGGTAGAGGCCAAGCTGCAGAATACGGGCACTGATGGGACGTTGCGTTTTGACAGTGTCAGCGTCAACGTAGTTAATCCAGTTCGTATATACAAGTATGGTCCGTATCTTGACCGTGATGCGCAGGGTTTGGTATTTCCCGAGAACGTGGATGTCAGTCATGTGAATACCGATGACATACACATGGCTACCTGGCGGGATGTTGAGCTGTTGCCGGGGGAGACGGCAGGGACGTATTATGCAACGTGTATGGTACTGCCCATACAGCTGCATCTGAGCACGGCGTTTAGATTTACCTTCTACCGTGACGGAGAGGTCTGCGACATACGCATGGGTGGTCCGGACAGGGACAGCCGATACCTGTCTGGCAAGTCGCTCAGGTTCCCTGTAAATATCAGGCTGTAATCAGAAATGGTATCTGGTGCCGAGCAGCACTCCCATCTTGATGTTGTCGATGGATTGCCCGTTGCCGGGGTTGATGCCGTTTTTGAAGTTGTACTGCACCAGGGGCTCGATGTATAGGTCCCACTTTGGCTTGACGCGCAGTGTGCCCTGCAGGCTGGTCCAAATACCGAAACTGTATTCTCGGTTTCTTCTTGAGACGAAACTGAGTGACGGACCGACGTTCCAATAGATGTCGAAACGGCGTTTGGGTGTCTGTCCCTGCCATACGTTGGAGATGTTGAGCATGTAGGACAGCCGCAAATCCAGCATTTTGTATTTCTCGTTGTTGAATTTGGTCGTGCCGTAGGTAATGATGCCGCGGAAGGAGGCAAGGGGATGCAGGTCGTAGCCAATCTCTGCACCGAAGGCTGGGCTGATGCCAACTCCCCCGTCGGCGGGACGGGTGTCCGTACCGTGAAAGACACGAAGCATGCCGGCATGTGCTCCTACCCACAGGTTGCGGCGGAACCGGTACAGGCTGTCGCGGCGTGTAAGGTTGCTGCGCTGTAGGCGGCGGTTTGCCTTGTTTGAGCGGTACAGGCGTGTGCCTATGCTGAGTGTCAGGCTGTTTTCGGGTGTGTCATAGCCGCGTGGCAGGTCAAAGCCGTTGCGCTCGAAACGCGGTTCGAAATAGAGCCATGTGTCGGTGCTTGCACGGAACAGCGTCTGTACGGCAGCCGTATATGCCCATGTCGAGCAGCTGACGCGTTCGGACCGGACAAGGTGGTCGCGCTTGAGCCAGCCGTACGAGATGCCGCCCAGCACGTTCAGGTCAAACCAGCGGTCGGTCTTACGCCAGCGTCTGAACATATTGGGTATGTTGAACATCAGTTCGCCGCGTACCGATGCCATGTGCTGGCTGCGGTAGATGTCGTAGTCGCGGGTACCGCTCTGTGCCATGTGCGTAACGCTGTGCCAGTGTTCCTGGGCAACGGCGCCGAGACGCAGGCCTATGACCGGCGTAATCCAGCATCCTATGCTCAGCTGGCTCTGCACACCGCTCATGTGTGTGTTTGCTCCCTGTGTCAGTGGCTGGTGCCAGCCGCAGGAATAGTCGATGAACCAGCTGTTGAAATTACTATTGGCGGTTGCTATGCCTGTACGCAGGGGTTCCAGGTTGTACTGGATTCCGGCCATTACACCGTAGTACAGGTTGAAGTGTGAGGGACACTCGCGCATGAACAACTCGGTCTGACGGCTTGTGAGACCTATGTATGGTTCGATGAACAGGCGAAACTGATTGCTGAAGCGGAATCCGACATTCATCCCCAGTTGGACGTAGGGGGACAGCTTGGTCTTGCCTGTGTATCGGGTAATACGGCCTCCGATGCCGATTACGGTTGAAAAATCCACGACACGCTTTGGGTTGAATCCGCTGACAAAGTCAGACAGGGATGCTACGTAGTCTATGCCAAGGTTTACCGAGGGTGCTCCGCGGAATTTGTCGGGGACATTGAATCGTGAATATCCCAGGTTGAGCCTGAGTGAATGGATGGGGCTGAACCTGTATCCGGCGTGGGCGCTGAATACGGCCTGGCTGCAGGTCGATACGCGGTCGGTGATGGCTAGTGCTCCTGCCGAGGCTCCGAAGTACAGGCGCTGGTATGCCTTGCTGGGGAACAGGCTGTCCTTGTCATGGTTGCGCCACAGTCCTTGGACCTGATATTTTGCGGGGTCGGTCTCCTGTGCCCACAGGGTATTCCCCAGCATCAGCAGTGCTGTGGCAAGACAGAGTCCAATCCGTGATATGGAGGAGATTGTTTTCATTTAATGATATATACAAAGCTGACGCCGATTTGCAGGGGCAGTATTGCGATTCCGTGTTCCTTGTATTCGGTCGGGTTATCCAGCACGTCGCCCTGGTACGAGCGGCGGTGATTGTAGTAAACAGGTGCGACGCCTGCATGCAGGTCCAGGCTCCAGTGGCGTCCCAGGTTGAAGTCGTAGCCGAAGGTTATGCCTCCACCGTAGCACTCTCCGTCGTAGAGTGTGCTTCGGAACTGAACTTTGTAGGCTGCCAGAATCATGTCAACGCCTACAAACCAGCGGGTAAAGGTGCGGCCTGCGAACCAGTAGCGGAATTCGGGAATGACACCGTAGGTCTTGAATTTGTGTCCGTACAGGGTCCACGATGCGAAGCCCTCGATGGATATTGACGTCTTGCGCCCCAGGGCTACGTCGAGCGACAGGTTGGGTACGCATGCGATGTCCAACAGGGCATTGTTCCTGAGGGCAAGCTTCTGTGCATCTGCATTGCAGGCAAATGTCAGCAGGCAGCAGGTCAGTACCAGGGGCTTAATTGTATTTTGCAACCAGTTCATCATATTCATTACATATATCGGTCATCGGAATGCCGTCCTGTATGCGCTTCCAGAAATACAGCACAAGACTGCGGTATGCATCGTTGAAGTAGCCGTCGGTCTTGATGTATTCGGCATTTTCGGGGTTCAGCCTGAATGCTTCAATCATCGGTGCTGCCCAGTCGGCGGCCTTGTCTCCATACTTTGCGGCGTTGGGGTCATAGACGTTTTGGGAGGAGTAATGGCGGATGTTCTCGTCTTCGCAGGTAGAGCATTCGGTGCGGAAGCGGCAAATGGCACGGAGGTACTGTACACGGGCATCAAGGGAGGACATTGTGGTGTCGTTCTTCAGTATGGAGTCTGCCTTCAGGTAGTACTGAGGCTGATCCTGGGCAATGTACATCGCAACGGCGTTCATCGGTGACGTGGCTGCGACGGCATCCCGTACCTCGGGAACGTGCCATTCGCAGTTCATTGCACGAAGCATCATGCGGAAGGTGGTAAACCTGTCGTCGTCGGGAAGGTGGTTGGCGGCGCAGTAGGTTGCCTTCTCGAAATCGTTGTCAAGGCAATACATACGCGTCTGGTTTATCGCTATTGCTACGTCGTTCCACCATTCGCGCAGGTTGCCCGAGTTGTCGCGCTTGCGGTTTTCCATACCGTTGTTGGAATCGTCCAGATATGGCAGCAGGATGCCGGTGTCGGCCTTTCCGCGACGTATCAGGCATTTGCTCAGGTAATAGGCAGCCAGCTCGTACGGGCGCAGGAAGTCTTCGCTGTGCTTCAGCGTATATGTGGTGTCTCCGTCTTCGGTTATCACAGGCTGGCTCATGTCCCGTGTATGACGCCAGGCAAGTTGCTTCATCTCCAGATTGTTGCTGTGGTAGGTGTTGTATGCTATGCGTTCCAGACCGTCCCAGTCTCCCATGTCGTACAGGATGTTCATCAGGTGGTATGCCTGATAGGGCATCAGTGACGAACCGTCCACATAGCCCTTCTCACCGTTCTTGTAACGCTGGTATGTTTCGTCAGGCGGAATAATGCGCGCCTCGGTTGCGGCGTATTCGATAATGACCTGCCTCAGGCCTGGCAGTATGTTCTTCTCGATATACGGATACCAGCTTTGGCTGCGGATCTGCGACCATTGCGAATCCATGTTCCTGTAGCGTTCGGTAATGCTGCGTATGGATGTTGCCATTGCCTGTGTCTCGTCGGTCCCGATGCTGTCCAGTACGTGTGCCACTCTGTCCCAGGGGATTATGTTGTCGTTGCTGTCAAACATCAGCCGGGGACGGGGCAGGCGGCCGCCTATGCGGGAGGAAAGCAGTTGCGAGAGGTATGCTGCGCGTTCGTGACTGAGGCGGCGGTTGGTTGACACCGAGCCTTCGGGGGACGAGTATCCACGGATAGTAATGCTCTGCAGTTCGCTTTCGGGATTGTCTGCTATGGCTCGCAGGCGAGCGACAACGGCATCCAGCTGTGCCACTGTTGCACTGTCCTCCATGTTCAGCGAGGCTTTGCCTTTTTCAAACTCGAGCGAAAGGTGGTCTTTGAAATTCTGTATTTCAAGCAGCTCGCGTCTTGCATATCGTGTAGGGTCGATGGGAATTTCGACCATGGCTGATGCCCAGTCAAGGTATCGCTGTGGGCGTTTGGGTTTTCCGTCCCAGATGGTAATGACGTCCTCGTGAAAGACGGTGTTATAGTCTTCGTACCAGACATGACCCAGCATACGGTAGTTCTTGGTCTCGTCATAGCCGTTCCATACACCGACGACGTGTACCTGGTCGTCCTTTCGGGTCTGCATGTAGCGGTAGGGAATGACGTATTGTCCCAGCTTGTCGTTTCTGTCATGGTCGTATTCATCACGCTGGAAGCCCATAAGGCGTTCCATGGTGCGGTGGTATGCGAAGCCATCATAGACGACAGGCGGCAGGAAGCAGACAGTGTCGTTGTTCTGGTCGGGAAGTACAAGATATGGGCTGACTACCCAGCGGGCGTTGGTGCTGGTGAATTCGCGGTCAAGCAGTATCATCTTGTCGTAGGCCAGTTTGCGTCCGCATGCATAGGCTGTGCCGGCTTTTGCCTTGCGGGCTGTACGCTTGCCTGTGATGTCCACGTTCTTCATCTCGGTCACTCCGTCCAGCTTGCTTTTGCGGGCCTTTGTGACAAAGGTGTAGCTGAGTATCTGCTGTCCGTTTGCATCTGTGTGCAGCAGGTCCTGACAGGGCATGGCCTTTGTGAACTCGAATCCGTCATCGATAATGAGATATCCGTGGTATGTACCGCGCAACTGCAGTACCTGTCCGCGTGTCTGGTCTGTGTCCAATACGCCGTCGGACCTGCCTATGCTGCTTCCGCCCAGGTATTTCTTCAGTGCGCGTTCAGCATCCGAGCGTCCGTTGAAGGTCCATACCTGTACACCGCTCTTGGGGATTCGTTCCTTGCCCTCCTCCTGCGTGTATATCTGTATATTGACATACTGGGCTGCTGCAGGAAATGCTGCGGCAACACTTAATAAGAGGATGGTCAATATGCGTTTCATTTCTTCTTGCCCTTGTTTTTCTTGCCCAATGCCTTTTTCAGCGCCTTGGGGTCTTTGATGCCTTTCAGCAGTTTCATCTCCAGCATCATGTCACGGCCGCTGAATACAGTGTCGGATTTAAGTATGCGTGCTGCCTTCAGGCGGCGTGTGTGATACCAGTCCCAGTATTGGGTGCTGTCGGCCTCCCATTGTCTGCGTTTTTCTATCGAGTCACGGATTTCGCCGTTGCGTACCAGTATGCTGTCGCGAATCCATGCTTCACGGCGCTGCCGTTCCTTGAATCGGTCAACCTTCCTTGCATAGTCATCGACAAGTGACAGGTCCACCTTGTTCTTGATGCTGCGCATGCGCCATACCAAGCCTATGTGCAGGTCCTGGACAATGGGGTAGGGTATAATGCCCCAGCTTGCACGGCTGCTTTCCGGAATCTTGATGTAACAGCCCGTATAGTCGTCATACTGGAACTTGTCATATTTTGCAATCATCCATCCCACGTTGATTCCAAGGTCCAGGTCCAGGCTTCCTTCGCGCGGAAAGCGTTGGGGCAACAGAGGGACGCTCCATCCGAAGCCTGCGCCTGCGGCAAGGCCGCGTCCTTGGTTTCCTGTACCCGTAATCTTGATTGCCCACTGGTTGTATGCTACCCACAGGCTGAAGTAATATGCACGCCAGTTGCGCGGATTCTCGATCGTGCGTCCGCTGAAGACGTTACGCCTGACCTTGTGTGTCAGGTTGTACAGGCGTCCGCGCAGTGAGTCGGCATTGTAGGCGGGATCTTTGCGGTTGGTCACCAGCTTGGTATATTCGTCGTGGTAATAGACTTTCTTGCCGTACTTGCCGGTACGCCAGTATTTGCGAACCTCGGCACGCACGCTGTTGATGTTGAAGACAAACCTGGGCGAGAAGTTGTGGTGTGTCTTGGGGTTTATCCGGCCGAATACAGCCACGCTGTAGTGGGTGCGGGTCTTGCTGCTCAGGTCAAATTCAAGACCCAGGTTAGGCAGCGTCAGTACCCAGTCAACGGTGTTGGTGTGTATGCTCCATCGTTTCCAGAAACTGTTCTTACGGCTGTTCAGTGCAATGGACGAAAATGTCGTGTCTTTCTTGGGTATAAGGCTTACATAGTAGGCTTCGGCCTCGGGCGTAAGTGTGCTGCGGCTGTTCTGGGCATCATCGGTCTGCGCAAGAACTGTAATCGGTATCACAAGCGTGAGGATGAAGGCAGGTAGTATGTGTATGCTGAACTTTCTCATCATTTTCTCCTGTTCCAGAAATTTTCCTCCGCCTTCTTGTGCCTGAGATATTCCTCGTATTCAGCATTGCGTTGCGCATTGACCTGCTTGTTGTTATTCCGCCTGCGTATGTTCTCGTTGCTGATGTATGCCTCCCGCGTGTTGGATATGTTTCGTATCATGTCCTGGGCGTTGCGGTTGTACAGCGTTGGTTGTTTCTGCATGGCCAGGCGTACGTACCTGATTGCTTCGTCACAGTCGCGGCTTGACTGGCTCATGCGGTATTCGGCCAATGCAATCTGGAATGCGGCATGGGCAGGAATCTGCCGCATGGCTATACTGCCACTGGTGATAAGTGCATGTTCCAGTTCCAGTACCTGTTTGAGGTTGGCTTCGGCAAGCATTGCGGATTTCTGCCACTGCTTGTATTCGGGTGACCCTATGGGGTAGTTCTTGCTTGTTTCAGGATTCTTGGGACGTGTAATATTGGATGCAACACCTATCATATAAGCTACAAGGGCCTTCTGAAGGTCGTTGTCAGCCAAACCCTTTGCTTGGAGGAAATACTTTATCATCTCTTCTTGCATCCCGTCACGTTTGGACGACAAGGCACAACCGATGCAGTTTTCGTAGGTGGGCTTCAGTATGTTGCTGGCTTCGCAATATGCATAATAGGCATCGATGTCGGTTGCGCCGTTTTCTGTCATTAGGTGGATGGCCTTGTTCATGTAGTCTGCATCCCGACGGTATTTGTCCAGACGCTTGCCGTAGTAGTCGTCCAGCCGTTGGGGCGTGGCTGCACCGCTGGCATTGAAGACTTTCTGTATGGTATCACGGTAATGCCAGTATTTTCCCAGTAACTGCTGCTGCTTGGCACTGTCGGGCTCGTCATAGGCAGGCATCAGCATCTTGTCACATGACGAGATGCAGTCAAGATAGTCTGTCAGGAACTGCTCCTGGTATTTGTCGCGGTCGCTGTTATACAGCGAATAGCTTGTGTCGAAGTTCTCCCACAGGTAGATGCCTATGATTTCACTGCCGGTTACGTCTTTGGACTCGCGCACTTTCTCAAATGCCTTGCTGTAATACCAGTAGGCCGAGTCGGGGCTGTAGGCTGGTGTGCCGCTGAAATACTTCTTGCCTATGCTGTAATAGTAATGGGCTTTGTTGACCAGCGCATCCGCCTCGCTCTGCTCGTTCCTGAGATTGGTCGTCATGCGCAGGGAGTTTAGCTTTTCCCTGTCCCAAATAAGCCTGTCCTCAGTCTCCATCAGGTCCTGGAAATACATCAGCTGTACGGCACGGTCGTCCTGTTTGGCAATTTGTGGTATCAGGAAGGACTCCATCCAGCCTGAGCTGTAGAAATAGTAATCGACGTAGGGGGCGTGACTGAGCATCCTGCGCCACATCATGTAGGTGCTGTCGTTATATTCGCGCCGTGGGGTTATGAAATCGTTGAAGATGCCTATGTACAGATTGCGGGCTTCGATACTGTCCCTGCCCGTTCCCAGACGCTGTTCCCATGTCGTGTTGCTGAACTGTGCTGATGCGGCAATGGTATTGCACAGGAGCAATACGGACAGAAACATTTTGTGGGGATACTTCATCTGTTGATTGTTGTTTGCCTGAAGTGGGAAACAAGGCCTGTATTATTAAACGCATGCAAAGTTAGCATTTTCGGTCCAAATGACAAAAAATAAAGGAATAAATAACGTAAATCAAAAAGAAAACGTATCTTTGTGGTATGCTAAATATCGCCATTATAGGTATGGGACAGCGAGGTCGTGCCACTTTGGCAAGGCTCAGGGATATCCCAATGGTGAATGTCACGCATCAGTGTGACCTGGATATGGATTGGCGTGATGTGGTCAGTGACAGACAGGTGGAGCTTGTGTGGATATGCACTCCATGGGAGTGGCATCTGCGTATGGCTACGCTGGCTATGGAATGCGGCAAGGATGTTGCGCTCGAGGTTCCGGCTGTCATGACCATTGCTGAATGTCAGGAGCTGGTCAGGGTGTCACGCCTGACCGGTCGTCATTGCATTATCCTGGAGAATTGCTGCTATGACACGTGGCATCTGGGGGCACGGGAAATGGTTCGTCGTGGCATGCTCGGGCGTATTAAGCATATCGAGGGTGCCTATGCCCATACTGTTCCTGAGGGCTGGATGCGTAGCTATGGCCGCCGCCATGCGGGTAATCCGTATCCTACACATGCTCTGGGACCCATGTGCCAGTTGCTGGACGAGGATGACGTGCCGGATTACCTGGTTTCGCTGTCTTCGGCAATTCCTGGTGACCATACCAATACATCGTTGATACATAGCCGCAAGGGTGTTTCCATGCTGTTGCACTATGATATTTCGACGCCACGCCCGTATAACCGTATGCAGACGGTATGCGGAACTTTGGGCTTCCTGCAGAAATATCCGCTTCCGACGGTTGTGTTGGAGGAGAGGGGTGCCGGTGGGCGTGGTGTAAGCCTCAGTGGAAATGATGCACAGGAGTACGTCGAGAGCTTCATCCCGCAGGAGTTCAGGGAATTGATTGCCCAGGGCAAGGCTTGCGGCGCCTCCAATTTGATGAACTACATTATGGACCGCCGTGTTGTGGATACTATGCATCAGGTTCTGAAAAACAGAAAGGACGGCCTTTCGGAACCGTCCTTTGATGCTGATGTCTATGAAGCCGCCCTATGGTCCTGTGCGGTCGAACTGACGGCAAAATCTGCTTTGAATAACTCTGCTCCAGTTCGTTTTCCCTCGTTTTAATCGTGGGTTGTTAACCCAGGTAAGACCTTAGCAGGCTGTTCTTGTTGGCACTGCGCAGCTTGCGTATTGCCTTCTCGCGTATTTGGCGGACACGCTCGCGTGTGAGCCCAAAGTTGTCGCCTATTTCCTCCAGAGTCATCTCTGGCTGGGCAATACCGAAACTCATTTCGATAATGTCGCGCTCACGTTCGTTCAGTATTTCCAGGGCACGTGAAATTTCCTTCTGCAGCGACTCGTTTATAAGAGTGTTGTCTGCGCTTGGGGCATCGGTATTTTCCATTACATCCAGCAGGCTGTTGTCTTCGCCCTCGATGAATGGCGCATCCACGCTTACATGGCGTCCGCTGGCACGCAGGCTGTCGTTAATCTTCTCGGGGACCTCATTTACCAGTTCGGCCAGTTCCTCGGCACTTGGCTTGCGTTCGTTTTCCTGTTCAAACTTGGTTATGGCCTTGCTGATTTTGTTTACGGCACTTACCTGGTTCAGTGGCAGGCGTACAATACGGCTCTGCTCTGCCAGCGCCTGCAGTATAGTCTGGCGTATCCACCATACGGCATAGCTGATGAACTTAAAACCACGGGTTTCATCGAATTTTTCAGCAGCTTTTATCAAGCCCATATTGCCCTCGTTTATTAAATCGGGCAGACTCAGGCCCTGATTTTGATACTGCTTGGCTACGGATACCACGAAACGCAAGTTACTGCGGACCAAGATGTCCTGAGCCCGATGGTCACCGCGACGGATGCGTTGGCTCAACTCCACTTCTTCTTCAACTGTCAGCAACTGCTCACGGCCGATTTCCTGAAGGTATTTGTCCAGCGACTGGCTGTCGCGGCTGGTGATGCTTTTGGTGATTTTAAGTTGTCTCATTTACGTGCATTTTTGCTTACAGTCGGCAAAATTATGCTTTTTCCATGATATGAGCAAAAAAATTGCTATTTTTTTTGTCCTTTACCTTATTTATAAAGACTTAATCTCGGTAAATCAGTGTGAAATCACTACATTTGTTGCAAAATTGGGTTATTGGAGCCTGATTTGTCAAATGCTAACGTAAAACGGATTAAAATATGGCACAGCAGGAAGAAGTTTTCAAGAAAATTGTTTCCCATTGCAAGGAGTATGGGTTTGTGTTCCCTTCAAGTGATATATATGACGGTTTGGGTGCCGTTTACGACTATGGTCAGAACGGCGTGGAACTGAAGAACAATATCAAGCAATACTGGTGGCAGTCAATGGTTTTGCTGCACGAGAATATCGTAGGTATTGATGCGGCTATTTTCATGCACCCGATGACCTGGAAGGCCAGCGGTCATGTGGATGCTTTCAACGATCCGCTGATAGATAACCGCGACAGCAAGAAGCGCTATCGTGCAGATGTCCTCATCGAGGATCAGATGGCCAAATACGAGGACAAGATACAGAAGGAGATAGACAAGGCAAGGAAAAAATTCGGTGATGCCTTTGACGAGGCTCAGTTCCGTGCAACCAATCCGCGCGTGCTGGAGAACCAACAGAAATATGATGCCTTGCACCATCGTTTCCAGGAGGTGATGAATGCCGAGGGCGGCATTGACCTGGAGGGTATGAAACAGATTATCCTGGACGAGGGGATTGTCTGCCCTATCAGCGGAACCCGTAACTGGACGGATGTACGGCAGTTCAACCTGATGTTCTCGACCGAGGTGGGCGCAGCAGCCGAGGGTGCGAGCAAAATATACCTCCGTCCCGAGACTGCACAGGGTATTTTCGTCAACTATCTGAACGTGCAGAAGACGGGCAGGATGAAACTGCCGTTTGGTATTGCGCAGATAGGAAAGGCTTTCCGAAACGAGATAGTTGCACGCCAGTTTATCTTCCGTATGCGTGAGTTTGAACAGATGGAGATGCAGTTCTTTATCCAACCGGGAACTGAGCTTGACTGGTTTGCCAAGTGGAAGGAGACACGCATGAAGTGGCATCAGAACCTGGGCTTTGGCAGCGAGAACTACCGTTTCCACGACCACGATAAGCTGGCACACTATGCAAATGCTGCAACTGATATCGAGTTCCGCATGCCATTTGGATTCAAGGAGGTCGAGGGTATCCATTCCCGCACCGACTTCGACCTCAGTCAGCATGCAAAGTACAGTGGCAAGAAAATTGAATATTTCGATCCCGAGCGTAACGAGAGCTATACTCCGTACGTAATCGAGACATCAATTGGTGTTGACCGTATGTTCCTGTCAATTATGTGCCATAGTTACGAGGAGGAACAGCTTGCAGACGGACAGACGCGTACCGTCCTTCACCTGCCTGCGGCATTGGCGCCTGTCAAGCTTGCCGTGTTCCCGTTGACCAAGAAGGACGGAATGCCAGAAAAGGCACAGGAGATTATAAACGAACTGCGCTTCCATTTTAACTGCAAATACGAGGAGAAGGACCAGATAGGCAAGCGTTACCGCCGTATGGATGCTATCGGATGTCCGTTCTGCGTTACCGTTGACCAGCAGACGCTTCAGGACAATACAGTTACCCTGCGTGACCGTGATACCATGGAGCAGCGTCGTGTGGCCGTCAGCGAATTGCGCGGCATTATCGAGGACAAGGTCAGCATCACTTCACTACTCAAGAACCTTCTGTAAATGAAACTCTTCAAGACACTCATATCCGTTATTGTCGCCAGCATGGCATTTGTATCCTGCCAGGAGACAGACAACACCTTCGACCCGTACGAAAACTGGCAGGCCCGCAATGCAGACTGGTGGGAAGCCATAGTACGTGATTCGGTACACGCCGCCATTGACCAGGCGAAGGCACAGTGGGGCGAACAGTGGCAGGAACATTGCCAGTGGCGTATGATTCGTACCCTGTACAAGTCGCAGGACGAGGCAGGTACCATATTGGATTCCATCTGTGTCAAGGACCTGGGCAACGATTTGACAGGCGAAGAACTGCAGGCATCCATCGAGAAGGGTTCACCTGCACATAGTGATTCGGTACGCATTTCTTTCAGGGGATACCTTATGCCGGCACTGAACTATACTGGTCATGGCAGCGAGATGGCGGTGGTTCAAGAGGTATTCTCCACCTCATATTACGGGGATTACAACCCAAGCACCGCAACACCTGTCCTGATGGGCATCAGCAGTTTGGTCGAGGGTTTCAAGACTGCCTTGCAGTATATGAAGGATGGGGATCACTGGATGATATACATCCCCTATAAGCTGGGTTACAATGCTACGGCACAGGGAAAAATTCCTGCGTACTCCACACTGCAGTTCGACGTGCACTTTGTCAAGTGGTACGAATCGGGCAGTAACATTCCATCGGTTTGGGACTGAAGTGCTGTGATTTGAGAAAAAGTTATATCTTTGCACGCGCAAAATCATAAATCATTATATCGAAATGGAAGAGAAAAAAATCAGGAGGGCGCTGGTAAGCGTGTTTCACAAGGATGGGCTGGATACCATCTTGAAGGAGTTACATACCCAGGGAGTCGAGTTGCTCAGCACGGGCGGTACCCAGTCTTTTATCGAGAGTCTGGGAATCCCATGTACCAAGGTCGAGGACATCACCGGCTACCCCAGCATATTGGGCGGTCGGGTTAAAACCTTGCATCCCAAGGTTTTCGGCGGAATTTTGGGCCGTCGTGAACTGGAGGATGACCGTGAGCAGATGGCCCGGTATCAAATTCCGGAAATAGACCTTGTCATAGTGGATCTCTATCCTTTCGAGCAGACAGTGGCAAGTGGCGCATGCGAGGCGGACATTATCGAGAAAATTGATATAGGCGGAATCAGCCTGATACGTGCAGGTGCCAAGAATTTCCGTGATGTTGTCATTGTACCGTCAAAGGCCGAATACCAGCCACTGCTGGAACTCCTGCAGAAGAAGGGTGGCGTGAGCGACTTGGAAGACCGTAAGTGGTTTGCAGCACGTGCCTTTGGCGTTTCAAGCCATTATGATACTGCGATACACGATTATTTTATAAAGTAAAAAGAAAAACAATATACACGAAATGGGATTATTTAGTTTTACCAAAGAAATTGCGATGGACTTGGGTACGGCAAATACCATCATAATCAATGATGGCAAGATTGTCGTAGATGAGCCCAGCGTAGTTGCCCTGGACCGACGCACTGACAGGATGCTTGCCGTGGGTGCCCCGGCAGAGCTTATGTACGAAAAGACCAACTCCGGTATCCGTGCAATCCGTCCATTGCGGGACGGTGTGATTGCAGACTTCAATGCCTGCGAGCAGATGATGCGTGGTCTGATTAAGAAAGTCAATACAGGTTCGCGTCTGTTCACTCCGTCAATGAAGATGGTGATTGGCGTTCCGAGCGGCAGCACCGAAGTCGAAAAGCGTGCCGTCCGTGACAGTGCCGAGCATGCCGGTGGCCGCGAGGTGTACCTGATTTACGAGCCGATGGCAGCCGCTATAGGTATAGGTCTGGACGTCCTTGCT
Source organism: Prevotellaceae bacterium UBA6974 (assembly GCA_002450165.1). Lineage (GTDB taxonomy): Bacteria > Bacteroidota > Bacteroidia > Bacteroidales > Bacteroidaceae > Physcousia. Next base: position 33,989 of record DJYQ01000005.1, read on the forward strand.
CCTGAGGGTAATATGATTGTGGACATAGGCGGTGGCAGTACCGAGATAGCCGTAATAAGCCTGGGAGGTATCGTCGCAGACAAATCAATGCGTGTTGCCGGTGACGAGTTAACGGCTGATATTCAGGAATACATGGCACGCCAGCATAATGTCAAGGTTTCTGAGCGTATGGCCGAGCGCATCAAGAAAAACGTAGGTGCCGCGCTTACCGAATTGGGTGACGAGGCTCCGGAAGACTTCATAGTGCACGGTCCTAACAAAATCACGGCCTTGCCTATGGAGGTCAAGGTATGCTACCAGGAAATTGCACGTTGTCTGGAGAAGACTGTTTCCAAGATAGAGACTGCTGTATTGCAGGCATTGGAGGAGACTCCGCCAGAACTGTATGCTGATATAGTGAAGAACGGAATCTATCTGGCTGGCGGCGGTGCCTTGCTCAAGGGTCTTGCCCGACGTCTGTCCGAGAAAATCGGCATCGATTTCCACGTAGCCGACGATCCGTTGCGCTGCGTAGCCAAGGGAACAGGTGTAGCTCTGAAGCATGTTCATGACTTCCCCTTCCTGATGTGATGTCCTGAATGAGGATAATATTAGACTGGATAGATAAAAACTTGCACACGCTGATGTTCCTCCTGCTGGAGAGCATCAGCCTTGTGTTGTTATTTCAGTTCAACAGTTATCAGGGAAGCCTGTGGTTCACAAGTGCCAATACAGTCGTGAGCACGATACAGGGGTGGGAAAACCAGGTTGTTGCATATATGAACCTGGGTGCGGAAAACAGGAGCCTGACCGAACGCAATATCCAGCTCCAGCTCCAGCTCACAACGTTGCGCGAAAAACTGAGAGAGGCAGGTCAGGACAGTTCGCAGGCAGTGCGTCTGGATACCATGAGGCTGCTCAGTGCCCGTGTCATCAACAACAGCATTGCACAAAAGGACAACTTCATTACCATAGACCGTGGCAGCAGGGATGGAGTCCGACCCGAAATGGGTGTCGTCTCCGGTACTGGTATCGTTGGCATTGTCAGTCAGGTCTCCAGCCATGCAGCAATAGTCATACCCATTCTGAATAGCAAATGCCGCATCAGCTGCCGTTTGCGCAACAGCGGCTATTTCGGCTATCTGCATTGGGATGGCGGCAGTCCGATTGAAGCCCTTCTAAATGATATTCCGCGTCATGCCCGTCTCAGGAAGGGTGATGCTGTAGAGACAAGCGGTTATTCCAGTTCCTTCCCCGAGGGTATCTTTGTAGGGCGCATACTGAAAATCCGTAACAGCAGTGACGGACTCAGCTACGAGCCTGTGATAGCACTTTCTGCTGATTTGGCCAACGTGCGTAATGTATCTGTAATTCTGGGAAAGAAATGATTAACTCTTATTTTGGGCGTATATGGCAGATAATAGTAATACTGGCACTGCAGGTGTTGGTGTTTGACTATATCCATTTGTGGGGGTACGCAACTCCGATACTGGGTGTGATGGTTGTAGTCTATTCCCCGCTCAGCGACAACCGCCTGGCAAATATGACGATGTCTTTTCTTGCAGGTTTGGTAATGGATATGTTTACCAATACACCAGGAGTGGCTGCAGCATCGATGACCCTGGCATCGTTTATCCAGCATCCCTTGCTGGAGGCGATGGTTGCAAAGGATGCTGACGAAAGTATGCTGCCATCATGGCATACAATGGGAATGGCATCCTACAGTGCTTACTTGGCCATTATGCTGGCAGTCTATCATATGGCATATTTTGTCCTCGAGGTATTTTCGTTCCTGAATCCCAGGGATTTGTTCATCTCCATGGGTTGCAGTTATGTTTTAAGTTATATATTGGCAATGTCCTTCGAGCTGTTTCGTTTTACGAAGCGGGACAAGGCCTGATGTCAGACAATACAGTTCTCGGTACCGATGCTGGCAGAGAGAAATTACGAATTGGGCAAGCGACGCTACGTGCTGGGAGCTATAGCATTTGCTGTTGTCTTTATATACGTACTGCGTCTTTTCTCCCTGCAGTTGCTCAGTGATGATTTCAAGCGTAATGCCGACAGCAATGCTTTTCTGCGCCGTATTCAATATCCCGCCAGGGGCGGCATTACCGACCGCAATGGAAAATTGATGGTTTACAACCAGCCGGCCTATGATATCATGGTTGTCATGAAAGAACAGGAGGGCGTTGATACGGCAGGTTTGTGTAATGCCCTGGGTATTACGGTGGAATGGTACGAAAAGCGCATGCAGGAAATCAAGGACCGCAGCCGTAACCCGGGATATAGCAGCTATACCGAACAGTTATTCATGAGCCAGCTCAATACCGAGGAGTTTAGCGCCTTTCAGGAAAAACTGTTTCGCTTTCCTGGTTTTTCCATCCAAAAGCGCAGCATACGTCAATATACCATGTCACATGCTGCTCATATCCTGGGTGACGTAGGCGAGGTCAGTCCATCGGACATAGAGGCGGATGATTATTACAGGAGCGGTGATTATATTGGAAAGTTGGGCGTCGAGCGTTTCTATGAAAAACAACTGCGTGGCGAGAAGGGTGTCGAGATACTGTTGAGGGATGCCCGTGGACGTATCAAGGGAAAGTATCAGAACGGCAAAATGGACCGTGCCCCGGAACCGGGTCGTAACCTGACGCTGTCACTGGATTTGGACCTCCAGGCTCTTGGCGAGCGGCTGATGACAGGTAAGAAAGGTGCTATTGTCGCAATAGAACCCAGTACAGGTGAAGTGTTGTGCATGGTCAGTTCTCCTACATATGATCCGCGCAAAATGGTAGGTCGCCAGCGAGGGGTTAACAGTGCCAATCTGAATCGCGATCCTGCACGGCCGTTGCTGAACCGTGCCATTATGGGACAGTATCCGCCCGGATCGACTTTCAAGACCAGTCAGGGACTGACATTCCTGCAAGAAGGCATCATCAGTCCTGCGACAGCCTATCCATGTAGCCATGGTTTCAGATGCGCCGGCATGAAAGTGGGTTGTCATTCTCATCCTGCCCCGCTTCCTTTGATTCCATCGATTGCTACGTCATGTAACGGATATTTTTGCTGGGGTCTGTACCATATGTTTGGAAATCGCAAGAAATATGGTAGCATACAGGAAGCCATGACTACATGGAAGGACTTCATGGTAAGCATGGGATTCGGCTATCCGCTGGGAATAGACCTCCCCGGCGAGAAGCGCGGCATGATACCCAATGCCGATTACTATGACAAGGCATACGGCAAGGACTGGACCAGCCTGTCGGTTATCAGTATAGCTATTGGACAGGGCGAGGTACTTTTAACACCCCTGCAGATAGCCAATCTCGGTGCAACGATAGCCAATCGCGGATGGTTCATTACACCCCATGTGGTGAAGCATATCCAGGACGAACCGTTGGATACCCTATATACGCACAAGAGATACACCAAGGTCAAGCCCCAGTATTACCAATACATAGTCGAGGGTATGCGCAAGGCTGTGACAGGTGGCACGTGCCGTGGTGCCAATACCACTATGTACGAGGTCTGCGGCAAGACAGGTACGGCGCAGAATCCCCATGGTCGGGACCATTCGGCCTTCATGGGCTTTGCTCCTATGGATAACCCCCGGATAGCAGTCTGCGTATATGTCGAGAATGGCGGTTTCGGAGCCCATTTCGGTGTGCCCATAGGTGCACTTATAATGGAACAATATATAAACGGAAAACTGAGCGAGGGGTCCGAAGCCCGTGCCAAGTCATTTGAAAACATGCATACAATATCAATCCAAGATGGCACTGAATAACTCCAATAGAAAAGACGAAGGAATCCTACGCAGCTTGGACTGGTTCACGCTGTTCCTTTTTGTGGCACTGCTGGCCATGGGTTGGATGAGTGTATGCGGTGCCAGTTATGATTTCGAGGAAGGCACACAACTGCTGGATTTTGGCAGTCGCAGCGGTATGCAGATAATATGGATATTGACCTCGCTGTTGCTTGGGACGGTTATACTGTGTATTGATGACCGTATAGTCGAGAGCTTCTCGTACATTATATATATTGGATTCGTAATACTGCTGTTCGCAACTCCGTTTCTGGCTCATGATATCAAGGGCAGTCTTTCGTGGATTAAGATAGGTTCATTCAGCATTCAGCCTGCCGAGTTTGCTAAGTTCGGCACGGCACTGTGTGTGGCAAAGGCGATATCGTCGTTCAACCTCAGGCTGGATAAATGGCGCGACCTGATTATCTGCGGTATCATCGTATTGGTGCCAATGTTACTGATTGTGCTGCAAAAGGAGACAGGCTCGGCACTGGTCTATCTTGCATTCTTCTTTATGTTCTACCGCGAGGGAATGGCAGGCAGTATCCTGTTCAGCGGTGCTGCTGCTGTCCTGTATTTCGTGGTAGGCATACGATATGCAGACGAACCGTTATGGGGCATTGTACAAATCAGTATGGGCGAGTTTCTGGTACTTGCCGCCATCCATCTGTTCTCTTCCATTATGATGTGGGTATATACACCGTTGCGCGGTCCTTTCATGAGAGTGCTACTGATAGGCTCTTTGACATATATCTTTGCCGTGCTTTTCTGCAAATATATGTTGCCGTTCAATGCCTGCTGGGTACAATGGGTAGTGCTTGCCGTAATGACTATATACCTTTTCTATCTGGCGCTGCGCGACAGGCTGTTAAGCTATGCGCTGATAGGAATATTCGCCATGGGCAGTACAGGATTTTTTTACAGCGTTGACTATGTGCTGAACGAAGTGATGCAGAAGCACCAGCAGACCCGTGTACGTGTGTTGCTGGGATTGGAGGATGACCCCCGTGGTGCCGGCTACAATGTGATTCAGGCCAAGATAGCCATAGGCAGTGGCGGGCTGTACGGAAAAGGCTTCCTGAATGGTACTCAGACAAAACTGAAATACGTCCCCGAGCAGGATACGGACTTTATATTCTGTACGGTGGGCGAGGAGGAAGGCTTCGTAGGCTGCACCTTGGTACTTGTGCTGTTTCTGATATTGACCCTGCGTCTGATTCACCTGGCAGAGCGACAACCGTTGCGCTTCGGACGTGTTTATGGCTACTGCGTGCTGAGCATATTCATGTTCCACGTATTCATCAATGTCGGTATGGTGCTCGGCCTGACTCCCGTTATCGGGATACCACTGCCGTTCTTCAGCTACGGAGGCTCGTCCCTTTGGGGCTTCACCATCCTGCTTTTTATCTTCCTCAGGATAGACGCGGCCCGCAACAGACTGCTGCATTGATTTCCGTTTGAAAAGCCTTCAGAGTGCTCTCACCCGTCTTTTTGGCTCGAGCCAAACGATCAAATGGCATGAGCCAATCGATCAATCGGCTTAAGCCAAACGACAAAATGGCTCTATAGGAAAATAATAACAGACTATTGGAACGATATGCAAATTCCGACGTCATGCAGTTGTGGTATGGTTTCCTGTCTCATCAGATGCATTAGCCTGAGTTTGCCTTTCTGTCCTTTTTCCAACTGTATGGGCTTGATTTCTGCATTGATGCTGAACAGGGTTACACCGGATGCATCGATGTGTCTGCCATCTTCGCTTAGGTCAATGCGTACGGTGTCGCGTTTAATCATGTGCGGATTGTCCAGTTCCACCTCGCGTGCGACCCAGACAGTGCGATAGGGGAAGCGTGTGCCTACCCTGAGTTGCACTTGCATGCCGTAGTTGCAAGTTGCTGGTATTTCCGGTATGTCATAAGTGAGTGTATCGGTACGCTCCCAGCCATTATTTCCGCTGACTGTGCGAAACTGGTGCTGGATTGTTCCATCGGTACAGCTACTTAGCAGCAGAGCCGCCAGTATTAGGCTTACCGTGCTTCTTGCCATTGTTCTTCTTTTTTTTCTTGTGCTTGCTGTGGAACTTGCTGTCAAAGCGGTTAAGGTCCTCTTGTGTTGCCAGGTCAACGTGCAACTGGGGTTTAGCGTGTCCGCCCTCGATTAGGGAATCGGGCTTCTCGCCATTCTTGTTCATCGTTATGATTTCTATTGCACGCTGTGCCGAAATCTCTGTTACGTTGGCAGCCAGGTGTTTGTCTGATGAATATGATACGCGACCGCGCAGGATATCTGCTTTGAAGAAGAACCATTCGCCGTCCTGGGTGCACAGTACGGCATCGCGCTGCGGTAGTTTTTGCGAGGCTTCGATATACTGGTCAACCTCGTAATTCATGCAGCATTTTAATTTGGCGCACTGTCCGGCCAGTTTCTGTGGGTTGAGTGACAAATCCTGAATACGTGCAGCAGGAGTTCCAACGCTGGTGAAGTTCTTCATCCATGTCGAACAGCACAACTCGCGTCCGCAGGGTCCGAAACCACCGATACGTCCTGCTTCCTGGCGGGCACCAATCTGCTTCATCTCGATGCGTATGTGGAATACCTCGGCCAGCACTTTTATCAACTGACGGAAATCTACCCGACCGTCTGCTATGTAGTAAAATATGGCCTTGCCGCCATCACCCTGATATTCGACATCGCCTATTTTCATTTCCAGTCCCAGATCCTTGGCTATCTGGCGGGACTCGATCATGGTCTGGTGCTCGCGCGCCTTGGCTGCCTCGTATTTCTCAAGATCAGCCTCGCGGGCAATCCTGTATATTCTCTTGATGTCATCAGGGTTCTTCAGGTTGGCCTTGCGGACTTGCAGCGCAACTAATGCACCGGTCATAGTAACCGTTCCTATGTCGTGTCCGGGTGTACCTTCGACCGCAACGACATCGCCCTTGTGCAGTTCCAGGTTGTTGCTGTTGTGATAATATCCCTTGCGCGTATTCTTGAACTGTACCTCCACAAGGTCGCTGGCCTCGGTGTTACCTGGTATGTCGGCCATGTAGTCGAAGACGTTGAGTTGTGTGTAATGGTTGGCATGCCAACCCTTGGCACACAGGCCGCGTCCGCCACCGCAAATATATCTGTTTTCCATTTGTGTTGTTTACTGTTTACCGTTTATTGTTTGGTGTTTACCTCTCCGTCGGTAGGGTGGTGTTTTATTGTATCAATAGCACAATCATTTTCAGCGAGAAGTCGAAGAAGACCATGCGTGGATTTACGTTGTGCTCTATGTCGTTCTGACAGTGTTCCAGTTCCTCCATGATGCGAATTACATTCTTTTCATTTATGAAACGGGCGAATTTTGTACTGAACTGCGATTCCTCTGGCATTTGGAATACCATTTCCGCACGTTGGAAATTGTATATGAAGTTTTCGCGCAGCAGTCGCTGGCAGTATTCCAGCAGTCTTTTCTGACGTTCGCGCCCCAGGTTGCTTACTGTCTCGCTCCATGCACGCATATCCTTAATCTTGCGCATATAGCTCAGTCGCATCAGCTGGACGAACAGGTCAAAGAACATCTTCTGCTCGTTACCTGCTGCCAATCGTTTTATGGCGCTTGTGTAACTGCCTTGCGAGACGTGTGCAATGGCAATGGCTGTTTCATCGGGAACTGACGCACGTTCTTTCAGGGCAGTTGCAATCTCTGCTTCACTCAGTGCAGGGATGTGCAACTGTTGCGTGCGGCTCTGTATGGTGCCCAGAACATTGTCGGCATCCTGTGTGACAAGCAGGAAATATGTTTCGTGTGGCGGTTCCTCGATGATTTTCAGCAATTTGTTGGCGGCTTCGGTTTTCATTCGCTCGGGTAGCCAGATAATAACGACCCGCCTGCCTCCGCGACTCGCTTTTAGCTGCAGTTTCTGCTGTAACGAGTCGCTTTCGCTTACATAGATTACAATCTGCTGGTTCTCGGCCTTGATGTCCTCGAGCCAGTCCTCGGTATCAAAATATGGGTTGCGGAGCAACTGGTCACGCCATTCTTGTATATAATCGTCCGAGATAGGGTGATCGGTTGTTCTTTTCTTGTATATGGGGAACGAGAAGTGCAGGTCGGGGTGTGCCCACTTGTCAAGCATTGCTGCATCACTTTCATCCTTTTCCAGCAGCAGGCGTGCAAAGGCCAGGGCTAATGGCATTGCGCCGGCACCAAATGGGTCGCACAGCATAATGGCATGTGCAATCCTGTTCTCGGTAACCATTGCCTTCAAACGGTTTTTGACATCTTCCAGTCCTATGACTTTGTTAAAATCCACTTGACGTACTTGATTTGTTTCAGTATATCCTTTTTGCAATCTCGGTAATGCTATCCACCGAACCGACCGTGTAGAAATGCAGGTTGGGAGCACCTTTTTCCAGCAACTCGCGGCATTGCTGGGTTGTCCACTCGATACCGACTTGCCGTATTTCGTCGTCCGTCTTGCATTTGACAGCCTCGTGATACAGCGGTTCTGGAATATCACAGTGGAATATCTTGGGCACCATGGTCAGTTGTGAAAGCCTGGCTAATGGTTTTATGCCGGGTACAATGGGTACTGTGATGCCTGCCTGGTGGGCGCGCCCGACAAATTGGAAATATTTTTCGTTGTCGTAGAACAACTGCGTTACTGCATATTCGGCCCCCGAATCGACTTTCTGTCTCAGTACCTGCAAGTCACTTTCGATATTGGCAGCCTCCTCGTGCTTTTCCGGGTAGCATGCCACACCGAACCTGAATTTCTCGCCAGGGCATTTTATTGCGGTTCCATCGAAGAAATAGCCGTTGTTGAACTTTTGTATCTGCTCAATCAGGTCGGTTGCATGCACGGGGCCGTCTCCGGTCGGGTAGAAGCAGGCATCCTCCTTGGCCTTGTCGCCGCGTAGTACCAGTAGGTCGCTGATGCCCAGGAACTGCAGGTCCAGAAGCATGTATTCAAGGTCTTCGCGAGTGTGGCCGCTGCATACGATGTGCGGTACCACAGGTATCCCGTAGCGTTGCTGGATGGCTGCGGCAATGGCGATTGTGCCAGGGCGTCGTCGGATTTTCTGCCGTTGCATCAGACCGCCACCCAGGTCCTTGTACACAAACTCGCTGCGGTGCGTGGTGATGTTGATGTATCTCGGCTCAAATCCCTTCAGCCGGTCTATGGTATCGAACAACGCATCGGTCCCGTTTCCTTTCAGTGGCGGAAGTACCTCGAAGGAAAACGGGTTGCTGTTCTTGTCGTTGATAAGGTCTGTAACCTTCATGCTTTTGTATTGGGTTATCCTAATCCGGATATAATTTTGCGTGTAAAGTTAAGTAAATTATGACAAAACTACAAAGCTTTTAAAATAAAATATAGGAAAAAGCGGTCAGGCAGAATAACGTGTTTATAATTTTTATATATTTGTGGGTGCAAAAACAAACATAATAAATAAATCTTTATCATTATGACACTTATCAAGTCAATTTCTGGTATCAGAGGTACTATCGGTGGTAAGGCAGGTGATACACTCAATCCCCTGGACATCGTCAAATTTACGAGTGCTTATGCAACACTTATCCGCAAGACATCTCCCGTAAAGAGCAACAAGATTGTCGTGGGCAGGGATGCCCGTATATCCGGTGAGATGGTCAAGAACGTGGTTTGCGGTACTTTGATGGGTATGGGTTTTGATGTAGTCAATATTGGTCTGGCATCAACACCGACAACCGAGATTGCCGTTACCATGGAGGGTGCTGACGGTGGCATCATCCTTACTGCCAGTCACAATCCGCGTATGTGGAATGCCTTGAAACTCCTTAACGAGAAGGGCGAGTTCCTGAACAAGGTACAGGGCGAGGAAGTGTTGCGAATCGCTGCAGCTGAGGATTTCGAATATGCCGATGTCGATCACCTTGGCAGCTATCGCGAGGATAATACTTACGACCAGAAACACATTGATATGGTGCTGGGTCTGGACCTGGTTGATGTCGAGGCTGTGAAGGCTCGTAAATTCAAGGTTGCCTTTGATGCAGTCAACTCGGTCGGAGGCATTATCCTGCCTAAGCTATTCGACCAGTTGGGTGTCGAGTACACTGGAATGTTTACCGAGGCAACAGGTGATTTCCAGCATAACCCCGAGCCACTGGAGAAGAACCTGGGCGACATAAAGGCCCTGATGCAGAAGGGTGGACACGACATTGCTTTTGTCGTCGATCCTGATGTGGACCGTCTGGCTTTGTTCTGTGAGGACGGCACGATGTATGGTGAGGAATATACTCTGGTTACAGTTGCGGACTATGTCCTGCAGAATACTCCCGGTAATACCGTCAGCAACCTGTCTTCGACCCGTGCCTTGCGTGATGTTACCAACCGTTATGCGGGCTGCAAGTACAATGCTGCTGCAGTGGGCGAGGTCAATGTTGTTACCAAGATGTACGAAACGAATGCCGTTATCGGTGGTGAGGGCAATGGTGGCGTTATCTATCCTGCAGCTCACAGCGGCCGTGATGCTCTTGTAGGCATTGCGCTGATTCTTACATATCTGGCCAAGAAGGGAATGACCACAAGCCAGTTGCGTGCAACATATCCTTCGTATCAGATTGCAAAGAACCGCATCGACCTTACTCCCGATACGGACGTTGATGCAATATTGGTGAAGGTCAAGGAGCTGTACAAGGATCAGGAGGTGAATGATATTGACGGTGTCAAGATTGATTTCCCAGACAAGTGGGTTCATCTGCGTAAGTCCAATACCGAGCCAATTATCCGTGTATATAGCGAGGCAAGCACAATGGAGGCCGCAGACAAGCTGGGCAAGGAGATTATGGATGTAGTTTATTCAATGGTCAAGTAAAATGTTAACACAGATTATCAATGGTCGCATACTGACCCCTCAGGGTTGGCTGAAGGATGGCAGTGTAATCCTTCGCGACAACAAGATATTGGAAGTAACCAACTGCGATCTGGCTGTCATCGGTGCCGAACTGATTGATGCCAAGGGAATGTATGTAGTACCCGGTGGTATAGAGATGCACGTCCACGGAGGTGGCGGCCGCGACTTCCAGGAGGGTACCGAAGAGGCATTCCGCATTGCCTGTGCTGCTCATGCCAAGCACGGTACGACTTCAATCTATCCGACGTTGTCTTCATCCACGGTTCCTATGATCGAGGCTGCCGTCGAGACATGTAATAAGCTGATGGCTGAGAAGGACAGTTCGATAATGGGCCTGCACCTGGAGGGACATTACCTTAATCCCAAGAAGGCGGGTGCCCAGATGCCTGAACTTATCAAGAATCCTGACCCCAACGAGTACATTCCTATAGTTGAGAACAGTCCGTGTCTGGTTCGTTGGGATGCGGCTCCCGAGATGCCCGGAGCAATCCAGTTTGGTAAGTACTGTGCAGAAAAAGGAGTGCTTCCGTCTATTGCCCATACCAATGCCGAGTACAAGGACGTGCGTGCAGCTTACGAGGTAGGTTATACACATGTGACACATTTCTACAATGCAATGCCAGGTTTCCACAACAAGCAGGAGTACAAGTACGAGGGTACTGTTGAGAGTGTATATCTGATGGACGACATGACTGTCGAGGTCGTGGCGGACGGAATACATGTTCCGCCTACAATCATGCGTATGTGCTACAAAATCAAGGGTGTAGAGCGTATGGCACTGATTACCGACGCCCTGGCAGTTGCTGCAGCAGGTGATGATGCCGAGGCATTTGACCCGCGCGTAATTATCGAGGACGGTGTCTGCAAACTGTCTGACCGCAGTGCACTGGCAGGTTCCATAGCGACTATGGACCGCCTTATCCGTACTGCCGTGCAGCAGGCCGAAATACCCCTCGAGGATGCTTGCCGTATGGTCAGCGAAACGCCTGCCCATATCATGGGTTGCTATGATCGCAAGGGCTCGCTTTCACGCAACAAGGATGCTGATATCCTGATTCTGGACAAGGACCTGAACGTACGTATGGTATGGCAGATGGGTAAGATTATTGAGAATACCTTATTCTGATATTGTAAGTGAGCAACAAAATATCTGTATGGCGTCGCTTGTTCAAAAACGATGAGTTCAAGCGACGCCTTTACATTGTTATCTTCGAAAGCGACACTCCGCTGGGCAAAGCATTTGACGTTGCCCTGCTATGGGCTATACTGCTTAGTATAGTCCTGATTATAATCGAGAGCATCCCGTTTATACCGGATTGGATGAACAGGTTCCTGATAATATGGGAATATGTGTTCACCGGTTTCTTTACCGTCGAGTACGTAGCACGTATATACTGTTCGCCTGATCCGCGCAAATATGTTACCAGTTTCTTTGGTATCATTGACCTGCTCAGTACGATGCCGTTCTATCTTGGCCTCTTTTTCTCGGCTAGCAGGTATCTTATGGTGCTCAGGACATTCAGGCTGATACGTGTTTTCCGCGTGTTCAAGTTGTTCAGCTTCCTGGAGGAGGGTGATAAGTTGTTGAAGTCACTGAAGCTCAGTTTCCCCAAGATAATGGTGTTTTTCCTGTTCGTGGTGATTATGGTAATATCACTCGGAACCATGATGTATATGGTCGAGGGAAGTCAGCCGGGAACGCCGTTTACCGATGTTCCGACCAGTATCTATTGGGCTGTTGTCACTATGACCACCGTGGGGTATGGCGATATCGTACCGGTGACTTTTGTAGGGCGCATCTTAAGTGCTGTCGTCATGCTTCTGGGCTATACTATAATCGCAGTGCCCACAGGCATAGTCAGTGCACAGTTCAGCCGTGACAATCTCCATAGCTGTCAGGACGGTGAGAAGCCAAAATGCAAGGAATGCGGCAGTGCATTGCCGGACGATGCCCATTATTGTCCTTTCTGCGGTAATGAAGTAGAATAACCATAATTACATTATTATTATAAATTTTTATAAATCATGAGTTTAAGAAAATTTTATGCCATAGTACTTGTGCTTGTGGCAGTCGGAACTGCGGTGGCACAGCAGATGCCATCAATTCCACAGGATCCTGACGTAAAGATAGGCAAGTTGGCTAACGGCCTGACCTATTACATACGTCATAACGAATTTCCCAAGGGCGTTGCCAGCTACTACATTGCCCAAAAGGTAGGTTCGTTGCAGGAGGAGGAGTCCCAGCGCGGACTTGCACATCTTCTTGAGCACCTTGCTTTCAACGGAACCAAGCATTTCAAGGGAAACACCTTGCGCGAGTACCTGCAGTCAATAGGTGTCGAGTATGGCCGTAACCTGAATGCTGCAACAGGCATCGAGAGTACGGTGTATTACTTTACAGATGTACCTACGACACGTCTGACAGCGGTTGACTCGTGCATGCTCATCCTCAAGGATTGGTCAGACGGAATCACCCTATCCACCAAGGCAATAGACGAAGAGCGTGACGTGGTTCACAACGAGTATCGACAGCGCCAGAAGGGCTTTATGAGACTTTTTGAGCGTGCACTGCCAACACTGTTCCCGGACTCCAAGTATGGTCATCGCCTGCCAATTGGTCTGATGTCCGTAATTGACAGTTGTAATCCCGAGGTTTTACGTGATTATTACATCAAATGGTATCGTCCGGACAACCAGGCCATTATCGTAGTTGGTGATGTTGATGTCAACTATATCGAGAAGAAAATACAGAAGCTCTTCGGCAAGATAAAGGTAGCCAAGAATGCAGCCAAGGTTCAGCCCGAGGCTATCCCTGACAACGAAAAAGCAATATATTTTATTGACAAGGACAAGGAACTGCCGGCAGACATGATTCTGACATTCCTAAAGCACGACCCTGTTCCAGACCAGTACAAGAACACTATTCAGTACCTGGCAGTAACGTTTATACAAAGTGCAATTTCCGGTATGCTTTCCGAACGTTTGCAGGAGAAGGCCCAGGAGCCTGACTGCCCATTCCTGGGAGCATCCGCAGATGACGGAGAATTCTTGGTGTCAAATGTAAAGCAGGCTTTCCAATTATCCACACAGCCCAAACCCGGCAAGACAGTCGAGGCATGGGCGGCAACATTGACCGAGGCACGCCGTGCTGCCGAGTTCGGATTTACAGCAACCGAGTACCAGCGTTTCTGTGACGAGTATATGTCACGTCTGGAGAAGGCTTATGCCAACCGCGACAAGATGAAGAACGACGAGTTTACACAACAGTATCTTGATCACTTCCAGGAAAAGGAGCCCATTCCGTCGTTGGAACAGGAATACAATCTGTACAAGCAGTTTGTTCCTGCGATTACACTGGATATAATCAATCAGACTGCCAAGTCCATGATAAGACTCCAGGACCGCAATTTTGTTGTGTTTGCCGCATTGGCAGAGCGTGAGGGGGCTACATATCCTACAGCTGATGACATGGCAGCAGCCAAGAGCAAGGTTTTGTCAGATACACTCTCGGCATACGTGGACAACGCAAAGCAAGAGCCACTTATGGCATCTGTTCCTCAGGCAGGAAGTATTGTCAAGACTACCGTGAACAACACATTGGGTTTCAAGGAGCTGGAACTGTCCAACGGAGTCAAGGTAATACTTAAAAAGACAGACTTCAAGGACAACGAGATAATCCTTTCGGGATATGCAAAAGGTGGCTTCTCATGTTTCCCCGAGTCACAGGCAGTCGAGGCGTCAACGCTGACCGAGGTTGCATCATGCTGCGGTGTGGGCAATTTCTCGTCAACAGAACTGAGCAAGGCGTTGGCAGGCAAGCAGGCACATGTCGGACTGCGTATTTCTGAAACAGAACGCAGTGTTTCGGGCAGTTCGACGCCCAAGGATCTGGAAACCATGATGCAGTTGCTGTATCTCAAGATGACGGCACTGTCAAAGGACGAGAAGTGCTTCGAGAACCTGCGTCAGCAAATCATCAGCATGCTGTCACTGCAAAGTGGTAATCCGGATATTGTATTCCAGGATTCGTTAGGCAGTACACTCAGCTGCGGAAGCAAGTTCGGCCGTATGCCACAGGTCCAGGACATTCAGGCAATAGATTACGACCGTGCCCTAAGCACCATTCGTGATATGTATGGCAATGCCCGTGACTTTACATTTGTCATTGTGGGTAATTATGACGAGGCAACGCTCCTCCCGCTTATCAATACATATATGGCATCTCTTCCCAATAACGGCAAGACGTACAGTAACCGTAACCTTAAGGAATTCCACGGCGAGGTGAGCAATATCTTTACAATGCCCATGGAAACCCCGCAAAACCGCGCCCAGCAGGTATGGCGTTCGGATGCGGCTCCCAATACCCAGCTTAACCGTGTTGCGCTGGATATATCGTCACGAATGCTGAGCATGGCGTACGACCGCAGTATTCGCGAGGAGCTGTCCGCAGCATACTCGGCACAGGCAGGTGGTGATATCAGTCTTGATGCAGACGGTGGTATGCACTATATAATCAACGGAGTGGCTCTTATCAACCCTGCAAAGAGCAAGGATGCACTGCCGCTTATGATATCCGAGATGCAGAAGTTGATTCAGTCCCCCAGTGCGACAGACTTGAAGAAGGCCAAGGAGATTGTGCTCAATCAGGCTGACATTATGTTCAAGACCAATTCATACTGGGTAGCGGTCATCACAAAGCTGTACAGATACGGCATAGACTTCCACAGCGACTACAAGCAGACCATCAATGCAGTCGATACGCGTACCGTTTCGGATTTCCTGCAGAATGTCATTCTCAAGTCCGGCCACCACGCACAAGTGGTTATGGAAGGCATACAGGCCAAGAAATGATACAAACAGATAAAGCCTGGCAAACTGCCAGGCTTTATTGTTTTCCCAGGAAGAGTAACCCCTTACAGATTATCCTTCTCTATATCCTTGAAGTACTTGTATGTTCCGTGCTTCAGTTCATCGGTAGCTGCTTCGTCGCAAACGATTATTGCATGTGGGTGCATTTGTAATGCAGATATCGTCCACTCCTGGCTTACGCCAGCCTCGACTGCATGATGCAGGGCACGTGCCTTGTTGTGGCCGTTACATACAATCAGGACCTCCTTGGCAGCCATTACGGTACCAATACCTACTGTCAGTGCGGTCTTCGGAACCTTGTTCACATCGTTGTCAAAGAAACGGCTGTTGGCAATGATAGTGTCCGTTGTCAGGGATTTGATACGCGTCTTGCTTGTCAGGCTTGAGAAAGGCTCGTTGAATGCCAGATGACCGTCAGGGCCGATACCGCCCATGAACAGGTCAATACCACCGGCAGCCTCGATTTTGGCCTCGTATGCAGCACATTCAGCCTCCAGGTCCTCGGCATTACCGTTCAGGATGTTCACATTCTCCTTCTTGATGTTGATATGGCAGAAGAAATTGTTCCACATAAAACTGTGGTAACTCTCGGGATGCTCCTCGGGCAGACCGATATATTCATCCATGTTGAATGTAACAACGTTCTCGAAGCTGACCTTGCCTGCCTTGTACATCTCAATCAGGTTCTTGTACAGGCCCAGTGGCGAACCACCGGTGGGACAACCCAGCTTGAAGGGCTTCTCGGGTGTAGGGTTAGCAGCATTGATCTTAGCTGCGACATACTCAGCTGCCCAGCGGCTCAGCTCAGTATAATCAGGCTCGATAATTACTCGCATAATGGTTTAGTTTTTTAGGTTAATTATTACGATATTTTCTATTCGGTTACACATTTTTCAGTTCCCGTTCTTGGGCGAGGCTCCCGTCTTGCCGTCCAGTTGCCGGCTCGCACCGGTACTGCCGTCCACACTGCGCTTGATATTACCGGTAAAGCGTGCGGTATCACCTGAAGTCTCATATATACATTCCCGCAAGTCTCCAGGTGATACATTTACGGCATTCTTTGTCAGTTCAGGGACATTATAGCTCTTCAGCAGCAGAATGTTGTACTCGGGGTCACGCTGTGGCATGCAGAATGCCTTGTGTGCCTTGCCGTTTTTGTCAAAGTAGGCGATAAACGCACGTGTGTAGTTCCCGTCCATGCGACGGCTTGCAAACACTATCCAGCGTCCGTTGCTTGACCATGTATGATAGCTGTCAACGTCAGGACTGTTGGCTTCCCTCAGGGCGTAAACACTGTCGGTGTCCAAATCCATTACCCACAGGTCACTGCTCTTGTGCCATATATGGAATTGCCCATAGTCTCCCAATGTGAACAATATGTACCTGCCGTCAGGACTCAGGCGTGGCACCGAGATACTCTTGTGCGAGGCCGATGCTTGGATGAGCATTTCGGGTTTGCCGAATTTCATGCTCTTTTGGTCGAAAGTCATATACTTCAGGTCATAGTACACACTGTCGTAGTAGTGGGAAATGACCTCGGCAGCCATGCTGTCGGGAACATTGTCCATCTGCTTGACGTGGGCCGAGCAGAAATATAA
The DNA here is from genome assembly GCA_002450165.1 of Prevotellaceae bacterium UBA6974. Lineage (GTDB taxonomy): Bacteria > Bacteroidota > Bacteroidia > Bacteroidales > Bacteroidaceae > Physcousia. Next base: position 51,128 of record DJYQ01000005.1, read on the forward strand.
TTTGTCACCGGCAGGATTCCAGCATGGGAAGGTCTCGAAATCCGGTCCTGCAATTATATTGCGTACCTCGTTCCTGTCAACATCGTACAGAATCAGGTCACTTGCCTCGTCCACAACCTCCAGTTTCTCCTTATGATAGATATGAAAGACCTGTCCGGTCTTGTTAGTTGAGAAAGCCACCAAGTTCATCTTGGGATGCCATGTGGGATATACACCGGCAGCCAGGATGTCAGGACTCTTTATCTGTATTTTTTTACACTTGTCCCCGTCTATTATTATGGTGCCGCCATGTTGGGCACGGACGTGAAACAACATGTGTCCTGTATCGTAATTTTGGAAATTGTGGCAATTTATGCAGTGGTTGTTGTCGTTCTCGTACGCGCGGTTGTTCTCATAGATAACCCGTTGTGTGAAATTCTCCAGATTTCTCTGGTAAAGTCCCAATTGGCGGTACAACTCGTATCCCGGCTCTATCAGGCGATAGGACAGGTAGCTGTCAATAGGCTCGGCAACCGTAAGCGTATGCGGTGCATAGCGCTTCCACCCGTCTATGTCAGCATACACCGTAACCTTTATGTCCGCCCCCTTCCCGGCAGTAAGCAAATTGCGCCATTCTGCCGAATCAATGTCAATGCGGTCCTCGCCGCTTACAGTCAGGCAGTGTCCGCCAGTACCCTCAAAAACAGCCACCAGACCCTTGGCATCCTTTACCATAAAGTTAAGCGGAGCAATATTTTGCGGAATCACAATATCCCTGTAGTCAGGATATATAGGAGCCTGTTCGTTCACATCCGTATATTGCGACGGAACATCGTGGCTCTTGGTGCAGGCAGTTGTTGCCAGTATCAGAAAGTAATATAACAGTCTTCTCATTTTCAAATAATATCAGTCACCTGCCACGGTCAGTTAACACCGGCACTGCTGCTTGCCGTGTCATTATTCTTCCTGGTAGCCTTCAGGTTGCCGAAGAAATAATAGTATGGATAATATCCCTTGAATTTAGGGAACAGTTCCTTTGCATATTTCTGACGGTCCTTCATATACGGTTTCATTTCGGCAATACGGCCCGACAGTATCGTATAGCGCAGATCCAGTCCGGTAAAGCGTTTCATAATGCCAGGGTCCTTGTTGGCCATGAGGCACAGCGCATCGCTGACATTTTCCGGGGGTGTCTGCCCCTGCAGTGGCTCGGTACGCATCATGAATGCAGGCATCACCTTGGTATAGATGCAGCATGCCAGCGAGTTATACAGGGCATTCTTGCTCCGTCCCTCGACCAAAGCCAGGTTGTAACCCATGAACGTTGGCTGCTGATAGTTGTTTTCGAACGAATCGTGTATGGGTTCCAGCTTGCGTATCATAGCCATCTCGGGATCGTCTGCAATCATTGCCGAATCGCCTACATAAGCCATGTATTTCCTGACGAAATCACCCTCGAACGGAACATCCTGCAGTATGCGCAGATATTTGTATGCAGCTTCGTTCTCGTTGCGCAGTATCGAACACTTGGCAAGCAGCTCAAGCGAATGGATGTTGGGTCCAATCATTGTTATGCGCTCGATGGCATGATGCATACATGTCTGGACGAAACCTGCATAATAGTCACAGTCCTCCTGATACAGGCACAACGACAGGCTGTGCTCACCGCTTTGTCCATGCAGATACAGCGAGTCGTAATCCAGACGGATGTCATACATCCGGTCGGCAATCTGCTCAGTTTCGACAAGCGCAATGGCATACATCGCCGCAATGGGACGGTGAGAAATCCCGGCGTTTGCCCGTGCGACATCCATTACACCCTTCCAGTCGCTGTTAATCAGGCACACATTCTCTTTTGCAATAACACGGGTATATGGCCTTTGCAGTTCGGTCCATGCGGCCTGTATGCCGAATATTACAAGCAGCATCAGCATCTGTCCCCAGTTCTGCCACCTTGTTTCGTCCTTGGGGGGGCATACAAGTGCAGGCATTCTCTTGCGGGAGAAACTTGCAATCAGTGCAGTCCAGATGAGCAGTATCAGCAATATGCAGAACGGTATGCCCATAATCATGCCGCCCTCGTTTTCGAAGAACAGGTTTATCCCTTCGTATGCAATGTACATCATATAGGCACCGGCAGGAATATACTGCAGCCACCTCCACCTTGGCGACAGACGCATTGCATACCCCAGACACCATGTCCCCAAAGTTATCATTGCAGACAACGCCAGACCGCCCAACCAGGGATACCTAAACAGTTGCAACAACATCCTGCCAATGTACCACAGGCCGCCGAACTCCTTGCTCAGCAGAAAATTCATCTGATCCGGAGACATTACCCAAAAACTGCGCTCACGTGCCATTCTCAGCACATCTGCATAGTACCAGGCTGCCCAGATGTATGTCAATACAAACATTATTGACAATACAGGCAAAATGGGAAGGCGGAATCCCGTCTTCCCATTCTTGGATGCAGTTACGGGCGTCTTATGTGTTTTTTTCGGGGAATTCTTCATTATACTACATATTTCCGTCCGTAAAGTTACGAAAAAACGAGCGAAATGTAAAAGGAAAACAAGTTTTTCTTTTCATTTCCGAGTGCCGGTAACTTCGGCAAAGCCAATGTTACGAAAAAACTTTTCGATTTCCTTACTTTATAACCTTTTTACCTTTTATAATATATATTCCCCCGCTCATCGCTTTGTCCACCCTGCGGCCCTGCAGGTCATAAATGTCATCGCTTGCCGTGATATCTGCTGCCGTGATATCGGTAACAGATGTAGGATTGCTGTCCAGGGTCAGGTAGGCAACCTGGGCATTGTCCGTATCTTCAGTCATCAGGAAGGACTTATTCATCGCAGCGTATGTCAGTGTCGAAGCCTTCAGTGCGCCCACGGCACAATCTATGTCAGTGGCAACGCCCGTAGCTGCAGTTGACATTACCGAACCTTTGGCAAATCCCGTTGTCTTCAGGTTGGAACCCTTCAGCAGGTTCACTGCAGGAGCTGGAGTATCGTCGCCATATACCAGGGTCAGTTTGCAAGTCGTGCTCTTTTTCCCCAGCAGGATTATCGGGGTCCTTGCTGGCACCACACCGGTCAGTTCTTCCATTATCGCAAACGTCACATTACCGTCTTTCTTTATACCAGTTACTATATTTGCCGTATATCCATCGGGAACTGTTACCGCAAACGGCAGACAGGTGTTCAGGAAACCATAGCTGTTAAGTGTTGCATTGTATTCCTTGACCTCCTTGATTGTCCAGACGTTGTTTGCGTCACTGCTGCCACCGCTCCAGTAACCAGTGTTTGTCGAACTGTACGAGTTCAGGTACTGACTGCCACCGTTCAGTGCCACCGTCCAGGTGTTTGCGTTCTCATCTACACTGTCAAAGGTAAAGTACGCGGCATCGCCTGCCGGATATAACTGTGTAAATGCCGTATTGCCGGTTCCGCCCAGGTAGCAGTCCGATTGAGGATTGTACAGGTATTTGTAGCCGTCAATGTTTTGCAATGCCCATACCTGATCCGCCCTGCCTGCGTTTTCTGCAGCACGCGCCACAGACCATGTAAGCTTGTTGTCCTGGTCAACTGATGTTGATGTGCCGCATGACAGGGCACCCCCCGTATTCTTGCTCACGATGTTATAGAACCTGTCGCTCTTAAGCGATGCTGCCTGTCCGCGGTATATAACCTTGCGCTCTCCGTCATAGCCTACAGCCATTATGTATGCAGCATCCTCGCTTGTCGGATACAGTACCTGGGTGTACGAATGGGCATCGTCGCTGCCCAGACCGTACATCGTAATGCGAATCAGATTGTCATTGCTGTCATACGTCTCGTATGCAACGGCATTCTTTACCGACGAGTGCAATACCTTAACCAGCGTTCCGCTCCGCGTGCATCCCGTACCTATTGTAGCCGGTATGCTCAGCTTCGCATTTTTCTTGTATATTTCCCAGTTATGCCCGTTTATATAGTTGATTTCCTCGGTCATTTCGGGGTATTTCTTATTCTTGACGTACGTGCGTACCTCGTCCAGCATTTTAGTCGTTATGGTAGTACGGACGTTGCCATAGTCATATATCACACGGTCGATTTCCCTGAACATACCCGCCTTTTCAAAGAACGGCAGCAGATTGATTTTGGCAGAATCACATGCGACCTTTATCCAGTTCAGCTGCATCTGACCGTTATTCATATTGTACAGGGTGCTGTACGATGTCTTGCGCAGGTTCTCGATAATCATGGGAATCAAGTCCGGGCACTTTCCTGCCTTCGTTCCCCACAGGTTCATCTGCCAGAACGGAACCAGTTTCACGAAATGGTCATAGTTGCGCCCTCCGTCATCACCAGGTGCAGACCCATGATAGTCAGGACCGTCTTGCAGCTGCCACTGTACACCCTTGCGCACACCCTCTTCGAAATAGACCTGCATACGTCCGCCACGCATGTTGCTGTAGTCATTGACGCCGGTTACCTCGTCCTCCAGGCGCAGGTATGTGGACGCCTTGCCGCTGAAATGCAGCTGAGCCCAGCTTGCGTATATGTTGTTTGTCGTCTCGCCGCAGCCCGTCCATTTGAAACCGGGTGTAATCTGGTTGTTATGCCCCCATTCGTGACCTACACCCCACAGGTCAAACTCGTTGCTGTTGGGCTTCATGATGGCAGCCAGCGAGCCATAGTGACACCAGGCACCCTCGTATCCGGCAGCCATGAATCCCGATGTGCTTACATAGAATAGCTGACGGTTCTTCGTCTGCCTACCATATTTGTCAAGGCCCATGATATCACGCTCAGCCCACTGTACACCTTCGTACAGACGCATAGTCTCGGCGATATTGGTCGGACAGTTTGCCTTCCACGCATAGGCAGGGTAGGCTGTCTCGGCATGCTCGCTCTGCGTGATGATTATCGTCTTGTCGTTTGACGTGCGGTCACCAACCTCCTTGTTGGCCATAATCCACTTCCAGTCCGTATTGGTCATCGTCCTGCTGTCCCAGTATCCCTGACGCGGAGCATTTATGAAATGCAGTCTCACATTAGGCGCCGTCTCGTATTTGGTAGTGTAGTAATTCACGAACACATTACCTTCGGTAGTGGCCTTTATGTAATTCAGACCGTTCGACAGTCCATAGCTGCTGCCTGCAGTACCCTGTTCTCCCCAGCTCTGTATCTTAAGGCCTACGGCTTCGCTGCCTATTCCATCGACGGCAACCCAGCACTCCTCGCCCGCCTTCAGGTAAACACCCGTAGGATTCTCGTAGTTGCTGTACACAGACGATGTCCTCAGTTCCACCCTCAGATTCTCGGTAGGACGATAAGCCTCGTATTCACCTACACGGAATTTTTTGTAACCCTCAGCATCAGCCAGCAGGTTGCCTACCAGTTTCCTTACATCGGCATCCTCGATGCCTTCGCTGGTAGTAACACCGTCTTTCAGCTGCGTGAACATGTTGTCGCTGAAGTACTGCTCAAATGCCTGCTGCTTGACCCTGTCCTTGGCAAAACACTCGATTTCTGCGGCACTTGCATAGTTTGCTGCACCGCTTTTGATGATGAACCTGACACGGCCTATGTCGGCCCCCTCGCTTCCGAGGGAGAAATCATAGCTGTTGGAGCTTCCGTCCAGATAATAGGTCCCAATCAGTTTGTAGCTTATGGATGTCGTAGATGGAGCAGTATATAGGCTGACCATATCCCAGTTGCCGTTTGTATTACCGTCCTGACGCGGAGTATATCTGATATAGTCAACATGGGACACCGCTTTCAGGGTTGCCGTCATTGTTATCTGGTTGTCTATGGCCAGGCTGTGCCAGAAAGTATTGGTGTTGCCGTCGTAGGCAAGTGATATGGTATTGGTACCATAATGGGTGTTAGGTGACGTGGTAATTGTCTTTATCGCCACCTTCGTGTCCTGTGCCTGCAAGCAAAATGCCATTGCCATTGCCGCAAAACCTGTCATAAATCTTTTCATAGTATGTCGGATATTAGGTTATACTAAATATAATTTGCAGGATAAAGATATAAAAAATATCGCTCCGTTTTCAGCAGAGCGATATTATTTTTAGTCAATCAGACGTGTTTGAACTTATCTGACCACTTTCTTACCGTTAACGATAACTATACCCTTTGCGTTATCAGCAGCTTTGCGGCCCGTCAAGTCATAGGCGACACCATCGGCTCCGGTAGCGGTATTACCGCTCTCGTCCAGATTGGTTATTCCGGTCGGGTCAAAGTCCTGCCAACCGATTGCCTCGGCCAGTTTGTTATACGCATTCAGCAGATTCTTGTACGGAGTCAGGAAGGACAGGGGCGAAGGATCACCCTTGAGAGCTTCCTCGCACGTAGCCTCGTGCTTCTTGCAGTTTGCTACCAGGGTTGTTCCCGGTGTCGTGCCGCTCTTGATGTCCTTGTACTCCTCGCGCATTTCGTTTATAACGTCTGTTGTTGTCATACCAAATTCAGCCAGGCGCAAAGCACCCTCGTATCCTGCTGCCTCGTTCTGGAATTCGCTGAACTGGAACTGGAAATACCTTGATGCCGTTGTAGTGGATACACTCTGCTCAAATTCCTTGACAGCGTCGGGGAACTGACCGGTAAATGTCTTTACGTTGTACCAGGTGTTGGCATCGTTGCTACGTCGCACAATAATCTTTGCAGGCTTGTTTGACGTAGAAGTAACCAGTCTTAGCGTAAATGCCTTCAGTGTATTACCCTCGCCCAGGTCAACCGTCAGCGCGGGAGTCACACCTTCGTCCGGCTTGGCTGAGAAGAAGAAAGTGTATTTGTTGTTATCAAGCAACTTGCTCATGGTGTAGTAACTCGGATTGCTGTGCGCCTGTGGACCCAGATTGCACGACAGATAGCCTGCCGATGCCTGGTCGGTCACCTGCAACCCTACGGAATGAGGTGTAGCATCGTATATGGCAACCATGTCAACCAGTGCTTTCTCGTCTTCAATCAGCTTGTTCATCAATTCGGTGTCAACGTATGGGTTGATGTAGCTGTAACGCTCGATGACCCATGCCGAGCCGCTTGCCCAGCTCCAGCTTATAGTGCCGTTCCATGTCGGTGTTTCGTTAATATACATCGTCTTGTCCTTGTTGTTCCTGAATGCGAAGCAGAATGCACCCTGGCCATAGTCCTCCATGTGGAATTTAGTGGCATCCTGCTGGGTTGCGGCATTATAGCTATAACCGTCGTAGAAATTAACATACTTCTTGGTGCTGTTGTTTTGCAGGTAGAAATATCCGGGCTCATTCTTGACAGGAATCAGAACCCAGCGGCTGGCTGCCGTCTTAGTCTCGCTGCAACTGTAGTTGGTAGTCAGGAAATGTCCGCGCTCAAAATTCTGCAAGTAGTAGATGCCGGCATTCTCCAGTTGGGTCTTCTCACCGTTGCTCTCCACGTCAACCATCTCGGCATTAATCTGTTTGGCCAGTGTCTTGTACTGCTCACTGTCACTTGACGAAATGGCATTGTTGGCCTGTGTGACCAGGCTCTTGAGGTTTGCGACAGCATCTGTTGTGTACCAACCTACCTTGGCATTGCTCGACATATTCGTATAAGTCTTGGAAGCATTCACTGCGTTTGTCAGCACGTCCTTCAGCACGTCAGGATCATCGCTGTCCAGGGCATTCATGATTTCCACCTCGCTGCCGTCTGCATTGATAATCACAACCTTGTAGTTGCCTGCAGCAACCTCGGCAGGCATGGTGAAGTTGAAACGGTTGCTGAGCCAGCCAATCGTGCCGTCTTCCTTATAGACAATGATGCCTACACCATTGTTTTCGCACCCGGACTTTACCTTGATTTTAACCTCACCTCCGGTAACCATGTACGTATAGTCCTCGGCCTTTGCCAACTTCATCTTGCCGTCCTGGTAGTATTTGAAAAAGCCGATGTCGCCATGATACTTCTTCAGCCACTCCGTCGTACGTATCGTACCGCCGTTGTCAGGCTTTATGGCCCCCTCAGTCGCATTTATGTCATATCTCTCCTGGGCCTCCAGACGATCCTCGATGAACATAATCTGCTTGTTCTCGGGGTAACCCTTTTTCTTGACACGCGCAATGGCTGCGTCAATCATAGCCTGTGTGCTCTCGACGTAATACGAGGTGTAGTCGCCGCAATATACATACCACTTGCCATTATTGGGATTTTGCGTTGCATACTGCGCCTCCTGCGAGGTGTAGAAGAATCCCCACAGGCGGAAAAATTCAGTCAGGTCCTCGCCGGCAGCCTCGCAGGCTTTCTCGTAGAACTTGAGCCAGCTGTTGGCAGCCTGACCCATATTGGCGCCGCCGTTGCCGTCCGAGCCACCGCCTTCGTACCATCCGTCGCCACCGAACATCAGCGGGCTCTGGCGCAACAGTTTGTGCAGTTTCTGTGTGAAGCCCTTGTTGTGCCCTGCCAGATGGTAGTACAGGTACAGGTTATACCACATACGCAATGTCATTGATATGCTGCGTTGTGGGAACATGGTTTTTGTCTTCCAATACTGCAGGTTCTCGTCAAAGTTCATTCCGCGGCTCATGCGATAGCCCCACTGGTAGGTGATTATGTTAGAGAAATAGTTGTTGGATGACTCCATGCTGGATGGCAGGTTGATGGTAGATTGGTTGTTATGACCTGACTCGTGACCCACGCACCAAGTGTCAAAGTTCTCCCTCTCCGCATTGTACGAGCTCTCCACGGCCCCCACGCTCGGCATACACGTATAGTTGTCCGAGCTGTACGGATTCTTGCCGTTGTACAGCATCATCGTAGCCGCCAGGTTGTTTATCTTGCTGGGGTAGTAGGCAAAGCCATATCCAGGGTCCAGACACTCGCGACCGGTAGCTTCGCCTGCCTCAACACGGTCCTGCCATCCCATTGCACTCCATTCCCACTTCAGTACATCATCGTAGAATTTCATGCTCTTGTATATCTTGTAACCCCACTTTGTGCTGCTGCTCCATATCTGATTATAGCAGTCAACAGGGAAAAGGAACAAACCGCGCTCACCCTTGACGGCAAAGTTCATCTTCTTGGTAGATACCCCCCTTGCATTCATCATAGCATTGGCATGCTTCAGGGTCTTTTCGTATTCGCTGTTGGCATCAGCCTCGTTCTTGCCGGCAACGTCGGCATATCCCAGCACGTCACCACCCTCGATATGAATCTTCAGGGCAGGGAAACGAGATATATTCTTTGTCAGGTCACCCTCGGCAGTGTACATAATCCACATGTACGAATTCTCGTTGCCGTTGTATATGATGTTCATTCCCGAGTGCAACTGTGTGCCTCCATACCAATACTGGCGGTCAATCTCTGCACCGCTGCCGCCAACGATGTTAAGCTGGGTTCCAGATGGAATGTCGCCCTCGACAAACACATACATCAACTGCAGGGAATTCATCCATATACCCGTCGGGTTGTTCTGGTCACCCAACTGCGTTGATTTTACCTGATTCTTGATTCCCTGCCTGGTGTAGCACTTGTATTCGGCCACACGGAACTGCTCGGAGATGGCAGGATTCAGCTCGTCACTCCATTTATTCTTGATACGCAGTACGATGGTTTGTATCTGCTCAGGCAGACCGTCACTTGTCATTATCGACTTCATCTGTTCGTCCGTCTTGCTGCTGTATGTACTTTTCAGTACCGTGCAGGCACCATCGCTGAAGTAGCCCTGTACAATAGGTGCATACGTGCTTTCCTTGGCAACGATAGCCTCGAGCGCAGCCTTCTGTGCCTGCTCGGTGTTATAGTCGGCCTGTGCCTGTGCCAGGTCACTGGCATCAATGTCCGTAACCTCTTCAAACCGCCACCAGTTGGACTTGTTTCCTTCATCATTCCAGCCTACAACCACGTTGCTACCGTCGGCATGCAGTTGCATACCGTTGGTGAGCAGGAAGTGCTCGGCATTGGCAGTGTTCACCGCCAGCATTGTCAGGGTCATGGCATTCGTTACAGTCTTAACCTGTACCGAACGCGATGCAGTACCAATGTATCTCTGTGTCAGTGCGTTCTTGAACTGACCTGCCTTTGCGCAGTACCAAATCTGCTGATATGCCGAACTGCTGCCGGGCTCTACGGCATTAAGACCATGAGAAATCCTGTTCTCCTGTATCACAAAGCCATGGGATACACCCTCGGCCGAAACTGCCTTGTCGGGATTCTGGTTCACTATCCTGTAGTATTTGCCAGCCTCGGGCGTTACCAACTGAGCCATTGCAAACATACAGAATACCCATCCAAATACGGATAAAAGTAGCCTCTTGTTCATAGTAATTAAGTATTGTTTAGGTTTAGAATCATGCATTTTGCGCATGTAAATATACCTATTTTATTTTAAAAGTACAGCAGAACAATAGATTTTAACATAGCAAAACAGTTATAAGGATGATGGAGCAGTGATGAAGCAGTGATATACTGACAGAAAATCGGGACCCCCGTTTCCGAGAGTCCCGATGTCAGTTTTGTATCTTAAAGCTTATCGCCTGTAAGATTACTTAATCACCTTCTTGCCGTTGAT